>NZ_JADAXG010000009.1:0-213266 GCF_019837545.1 Bacillus sp. 17RED48 | reverse complement strand
TTGTCTGCCGCTCCAGAAGCGACTTCATCATATTAACATCTTCGTTTTTTGATGTCAACTAAGTTTTAAAATTTCTTTTTTGTCGTTTTCTGCGTTTCCGCATCAGCGACGTTTATTAATATACCATCATGATTTTTAAATAACAAGTGTTTTAAAAAAAAAAAAAAAACAAAAAAATATCCATCCTACTTTCTTCTATATAGAGACACCTCATCCCATCTATGGAAAACAGCTATTTAAATTGCATACCAATACACTCTAGTTAACCAAACTGTATTTCATAACCCCTTCCTAGCTTTTCATTCTCTTCTATATTAAAGCCTTGATCATTTACTTCTCTATAGACTAACAATATACAAAACAAATCAATCCAACCTTTTAAAAAATAGATTCACCACTTCCTACATAAAGCAAACATGCCGATTTTTAGTTTTGTTCCTCCACACAAACTATTAATTGAACGAATCGGTTGTTTACAGACAGCTCGATTAGGTAATAATCTTATCGCTCGGCGAATAGCGGAATAAATAACGAAATTCCAACAAAAACATTAACTTAAGATTATTGTTAGAATTTTTTTACATTTAATTAATGAAAGATATCCATTTTTTGTTATATAGTAAGAAAGGACGTACTCAACTATAAATAAACCAATGGAGGAATTACTTTATGGATAGGTTAACAAAGTTTTCATTAAAAAACCGCGCCGCTGTTATCATCATGGTTTTTCTCATTTCCGTACTTGGCGTTTATTCCGGATCTAAATTACCTATGGAATTTTTACCAAGCATCGATAATCCAGCAGTCACTGTCACAACCTTATCTCAAGGACTCGATGCTGAAGCGATGACAAAAGAAGTAACTGATCCCCTCGAAAAACAATTTCGCAATTTAGAACACATCGACAGCATCACCTCTTCTACGCACGAGGGATTATCACGTATCGATATCGCGTATACATCCAAAGCAAACATGAAAGACGCGGCACGCGAGGTTGAAAAGGCCATTAACACAATTAAATTACCTAAAGATGCAACGAAACCCATAGTTAGCCAATTAAATACTTCTATGATTCCACTCGCTCAAATTGCTATCCAGAAGCAAAATGGATTTTCAAAAGCAGATGAAAAACAAATCGAAAAAGAAATCGTACCACAACTCGAAAACATTGATGGTGTTGCCAACGTTATGTTTTTCGGAAAATCAGCCTCTGAATTATCTATCATACTAGACCCAAACCAATTAAAAGATAAAAACGTAACAACAGAACAAATATTAAAAGTTTTACAAGGAAAAGAAACTTCCACTCCAGCTGGAGCAATTACCGTTAATAAAGAAGAATATAACCTTCGTGTCATTGGGGATATAAAAAATGTAGATGATATTAAAAACATAACCGTTGCACCTCAAGTAAAATTGCAAGATGTGGCTCAAATCGAACTTAAACAACACTACGATACAATCTCGCATATAAACGGAGAAGAAGGAACCGGATTGATCATCATGAAAGAGCCAAGTAAAAATGCAGTTACAATCGGAAAGGAAATCGATAAGAAAATCAAAGATATAAGTAAACAATATAAAGATCAGTTTTCTATTAAACTTTTAGCCTCAACTCATGAGCAAGTTGAAAATGCTGTTACTAGCATGGGCAAAGAAGTAATTCTTGGAGCAATTGCTGCAACTCTAATTATCTTAATCTTTTTGCGTAACTTCCGAACGACACTCATCGCCGTTGTCAGTATTCCATTATCTATTTTATTAACACTCTTTTTACTACACCAATCTAACATCACACTTAACACCTTAACGCTTGGTGGTTTAGCAGTTGCAGTTGGACGTCTCGTTGATGATAGTATCGTTGTCATCGAGAATATTTTCCGTCGTTTACAAAAAGAATCTTTCTCTAAAGATATTATTCTTGATGCAACGAAAGAGGTCGCCGTCGCAATTACTTCTTCTACTTTAACAACAGTCGCTGTTTTCTTACCTATTGGCCTCGTATCAGGAGTAATCGGAAAATTAATGTTACCTATGGTATTAGCAGTTGTATATTCTATACTATCATCCTTAATCGTTGCACTAACAGTTGTTCCACTTATGGCTTTTTTACTACTCAAAAAAACAAAGCACAAAAAGCCAAGTTCTTCACCACGATATGTCGCTACATTAAAGTGGGCTCTTTCGCATAAATTCATTATTCTACTTACTGCTTTTTTATTATTCGCAGGATCGATTGCAGCCTATGTATTACTACCGAAAGCGAACATAAAATCTGAAGACGACACAATGTTATCTATTAATATGACTTTCCCAGCTGATTACGCTCCTGAAACGCAAAAACAAAAAGCCTTCGATTTCGAAAAGAAATTACTTTCTAATTCGGATGTAACGGATGTTATTTTACGAATGGGATCTAGCGCAGAAGATGCACAATGGGGGCAAACGACAAAAAATAATCTTGCCAGTATATTTGTAGTCTTCAAGAAAGGCTCTGATATTGATCAATATATTAAAGAGTTAAAGAAAGAACATAAAGCTTTTGAGCCTGCTGAACTAGATTATATAAAAACGAGTTATTCAAGCTCTGGTGGTGGCAACAATTTGCAATTCAACGTAACAGCTACTAATGAAACGAATTTAAAAGAGGCTGCTACTATCGTCGAAACAAAACTAAAAGATATGACTGCTCTCTCTAAAGTAAAAACAAATTTAGAAGACTCTAAGAAAGAATGGCAAATCCATGTTGATCAAACAAAGGCCGAACAACTAGGCTTAACACCAGAATTAGCAGCACAACAAGTAGCACTCCTTATGAAGAAATCACCTATTGGTGAAGTTTCAATCAATAATGAAAAAACAACTATTATAATAGAACACAAAAAAGAAAACATTACTAAACAAGAAGACATTTTAAACACAAGCATACTATCACCTATCAATGGACCAATTCCTTTAAAAGACATTGCAACTATTTCAGAAAAGCAACTTCAAAGAGAAGTCTTCCATAAAGACGGAAAAGAAACGATTCAAATTACTGCCGAGGCCTCAAATGAAGATTTAAGTAAAGTAAGTGCAGAAGTAAATGAAACGATAGCTAACTTAGATTTACCTAGCGGCGCAAAAGTAACTATTGCAGGTGCAACTGAATCTATGCAAGAGAACTTCACAGATTTATTCAAAATTATGGGGATTGCAATCGGGATTGTATATTTAATTATGGTTATCACCTTCGGACAGGCGCGCGCTCCTTTTGCAATTTTGTTCTCCTTGCCATTAGCTGCTGTTGGCGGTATTTTAGGGTTAATCATTTCAGGAACACCTGTTGATGTAAATTCCTTAATCGGCGCATTAATGTTAATCGGGATTGTCGTTACAAACGCTATTGTATTAATAGAAAGAGTGCAACAAAATCGGGAACACGGCATGGAAACAAGAGAAGCCTTACTAGAAGCGGGTTCCACTAGATTACGTCCAATTATTATGACAGCTATAACGACAATCGTCGCTATGCTTCCTCTCCTATTTGGTCAATCGCAAGCAGGAAGCATGGTATCAAAAAGTCTTGCCGTCGTTGTCATCGGTGGTTTAGCAGTCTCAACCGTTCTTACATTAGTAGTCGTTCCAGTTATGTATGAACTATTAGATAAAATCGGGAGAAAAAGACGCTCTCGTAGAAAAATAAGCACTTCTACAGAAACACCTGATATTTAAAGAAAAAGGCGTTATCTTCAAGAACGAAGATAACGCCTTTTTCTCTACTTACTGATATAATCCATCATTTTTTGAGCATATCGCTCTAGAGGTTTACCAGAATCTACAATAAGACATTCACTATTTAAAGGTCTTTTACTACCATCTAACCATTTTTTAAAAGCTACTTCCGAATCCACTTTTCCAATCTGACTAACCATACGTTTACGTGTTTGTAACCTATTATTAATCTCCTCCATATCATTAAGATAGCATTCAATATATTTATATTTCACACCATGTTTATTAGACAGTTTCATTCCTTTTTCAACCATCCCTTCATATAAACATGGACTATCCAATATAACACTATGCCCTTGTTCTAAATAAGAATCAATCAATGCCCATTCAACATCGTATGATACTCCTCCAACAATTGTCGATTCAACCCCTTTCATTTCTAATGATTGTAACAATGCCGATTTCAAAACGTCATGATTTATAATTACAGCACCTGTTAACTTCGCTATATACTTAGAAACTGTCGATTTTCCCGATCCAGGAAAACCTGACATTTGTAGAAAAAACAAATTAACTTCTCCTCTCATCTGTACCTATTCATCTATATAATCAATTACAAATTCAACAATCATTACATCCATTCCTTCTATATTAAAATACAAAAAGAACTCCCTACTTATAAATAGAGAGTTCCTCTTTATAATTTATGCCGCTTTTACTTTTTTCGTCGTTTTACTTTTTCTTTTCGTCCCTGTAAAACGTTTGTGCAATATAGATGCTACCAAGCGTGAAATAACGTTGAATAGTAACACCATAATAATTAATACAGCTGCAGATTTTGTCGCGATCAACTTCGCATCCGGAATAACTCCTTCAGAATTTAACTTCCAAATGTGAACCGCTAACGTTTCAGCTGGTCTAAATGGATTTAAAGGATGCGCAGGACTTGAGAAGTCTGCTGCTGAATTTAAAATCGGGGATGTTAAACCCGCTGTGTAAATTAACGCTGCCGCTTCACCAAATATACGACCCGCCGCTAAAATAATACCTGTAATAATTTGCGGTAATGACGATGGAATAATAATACGAGCAATTGTTTGCCATTTCGTTGCACCTAATCCAAGACTCGCCTCTTTTACATTATGAGGCACTTCTGAAATCGCATTTTCACAAACACGTGTTAAACCTGGTAAGTTTAAAATTGTTAAAGCAAGAGCACCGCCCATTACTGTGTATCCCCAACCTGTCATGGTAACGAACACTAACAAACCGAATAAACCAACAACAATCGAAGGTAAAGACGCCATTGTCTCAATACATAAACGAACAAAATTTAAAAAGCGCCCTTGTTTTGCGTACTCTGCTAAATATATTCCAGCACCTAACCCAAGAGGAATAGATATAACAAGCGTTATAACAAGCATGTAGAAGGAATTGAATAACTGTGGACCAATCCCACCACCAGCTCTTGTATTACTTGGTTCTCCAAACAAGAAATTAGGATCCCAAAATCCCCATCCCTTTTGCAGAATTTCAAACACTAAGAATACTAGCAGAGCTACAACTAAAGCTGCAACTGCATAAAAGATACCTGTCCAAACTTTATTTACCGTTCTTGCATTCATTATTATCGCTCACCTCTTTGCCCAATCGCTCGAATTACTAAAATAAACAGGAATGAAATAACAAGTAAAATCATCGCTAAAGTCCATAGCGCATTGTTCCAAGCAGTTCCGTTTAATGTATTTGTCATGTCCATTGTCAAAATACCAGTTAACGTCGCTGTCGGACTATATATTCCTTCTGGTAATTTAATTGTGTTCCCGATTACCATTTGAACTGCTAATGCTTCACCAAAAGCACGCGCTAAACCTAAAACAACACCTGTTAAAATCCCTTTTTTCGCAGCAGGAACAATCACTCGGCTAACCGCTTGCCATTTCGTTGATCCTAGACCATAAGAAGCTTCTAAATAATCAAATGGAACGGAGCGTATTGCATCAGAAGCGATACTAGCAATAGTAGGTAAAATCATAATACTTAATACAACAATACCCGCAATTAGACTAAAGCCCACTCCCCCGAACGAATCACGTAATAGCGGCACTAAAATCGTAACCCCTAATAATCCGTATACAACCGAAGGAATACCAACTAATAATTCTAAAACGGGCTTCAATACTTTATTTCCAAACTTCGGCGAAATTAAATTCATGAATATAGCAAGAGCTATAGCAATTGGCGCACTAATAATAACCGCACCTAACGAAACCACCGTTGAACCTACAATAAAAATCAAAGCCCCGAAGGTTCCTTCGTCAGCATTTGGATTCCATTTTGTCGATGTTAACATCTCAGTAAATGAGATACCGCTTTGTGTAAAAGATTGAATACCTTTACCGCAAATAAACGCAATAATAGCTAATGTAATTAAAACAATAAAAATACCACAAAACGTAACAAGCGATCTTCCTATATATTCACTTTTTACGTAATTAATTTGTTTTTTCCCCTTCATCACAGGTCAGACCCCACTTCATAGATTGAAATGAACAGGACTGGCCTTGCAGCCAGCCCCATAAAAATTTATTACTTATTTAATTTAGACATTGGGATGTAACCCATATCTTCTACTTGCTTTTCAAAGTCTTTGCCTTTTACATAATCAATGTAAGCTTTCGTTGCTTCTTTCGCTTCACCTTTTGTTACCATGTACTCGTAAGACCAGAATGGATATTTACCAGACGAAATGTTTTCAACTTTTGGTTCAGAACCATCAATTTTCACTGTTTGTAGCGCACCTTTTTTATCGCCAACCATGTAAGACATTGCTAAATAACTTACTGAACCTGGAGTAGAATTGATTGCTTGCTCTACTGCACCGTTAGAATCTTGTGTTGTACCAGTTCCATCATTAATTTTCGCTTCTTTCATAACTGTCTTTTCAAATGTAGCACGTGTACCAGATGAAGCTGGACGGTTAATTACGTTGATTTTTTCATCTTTCCCGCCTACCTCTTTCCAGTTTGTTACTTTCCCAGTGAAGATATCTTGTACTTGTTGCACTGTTAAGTTATCAACTTTTACATCTTTATTTACGACAAGCGCGAATGCAATACCCGCAACCTTGTTATCTACTAATTCTTTCGCTTTTTCATCATCTTTTATTTTATCCCCTGATGGAACATCTGAATTACCAATTTGTACTGCACCCGATGCTACTTGGTTAATCCCAGTTCCACTACCGCCACCTTGCACTTGAATAGAAACTTTTGAATTTTTCTCCATGAATTTCTTTCCAGCTTCCTCCGCAAGAGGTAGAAGAGCTGTAGAACCAGCTGCTGCAATCGTACCTGATAATTCTTGTTTTGTATTATCGCTTCCTTTAGCAGTTTCTTTACTAGCTGTATCATCTGCTTTCCCACATCCAACTAACGCTCCTGCCACCACTAAAGCCGCTAAAGAAAATTTAATACCTTTTTTCATAACCATGTCTTGTACCCCCATTTGGATTATCACTTTTCGAATTCATTTTCTTTCGAACACAAATTCATTGTAGGACAACAATATTATGTGAGTGTTAAGCAATTTTTAATTTTAAGTAAATGACGATAATAACCCTTAAAAGCTAGGAATCCCAACATTTATAGTTAAAGAACCCAACAAAATCCACACGAATTAAGCTGTAATGTAAATTTATTCTTAACAATGTAAATTCAATGTAAATGTTTTTCACTCTTTTCCCCTTTTAATTAAAAATACATTTACAAATCCATTGTATTTTTTAATTTTTACACTCTTACTTTATTTACATTAAACAAAATTCCAGTAATATTTTTTAGTACAACTAAATAAATTGGAACAATTCTAAAAATAAATGAATATTTTTAAAGTACCAATTGACAGCATCATCCAATGTAGTCTACTATATTATTAGCAAAAAGTTTACCTAAGGAAACTTTTTAAACTTAAACAAACAATATAGAGATGAGGTAACTTTTATGGTATCGGCTAATACAAAACCACTTTCCGAATTTAAGACAGGAGAGTTTGTACAAATTGAGAAGATACAATTAGAAGGAACTATGAAACGACGTTTATTAGACTTAGGATTTATCCCTGGGGCAACAATTAAAGTATTACAGCGCAGTCCACTTGGAGATCCGGTCGCTTATCAAGTAAGCAATACAACTATCGCACTACGTAAGGAAGAAAGTTCCCTTATTTTCGGGGTATTAATAGGAGATGATTTCAGATGAGCAAACATCGTATTGCTTTAGCTGGCAACCCGAACACCGGGAAAAGTACATTATTTAATACTTTAACAGGCTTAAAACAACACACTGGAAACTGGACGGGAAAAACTGTTTTAAAAGCTGAAGGAGAATATGAACATAACGGAAGTAAATATACATTAATAGATTTACCTGGAACTTACTCACTATATTCAAATTCTACGGATGAAGAAGTAGCAAGAGATTATATTATATTTGAAAAACCAGAAGTAACTGTAGTTGTTATAGATGCAACTGCAATGGAAAGAAATTTAAATTTAGCCCTCCAAGTGATGGAAATGACAAGCAATGTAGTCATTTGTATTAATTTAATTGATGAAGCGGAGAAAAAAGGCATCGTTATTGATGAAAAGAAATTAGCAAAATCGCTCGGTGTACCTGTAGTTAAGATTTCTGCTCGTAACCGAGTAGGTATTGGGCATTTGCTAAGTGTTATCGCTAAAGTAGCAAATAAAAAATTAATTCCAACACCAATTAAAATTTCTTACAGTGAAAAAATCGAAAATATGATTCAGGAATTAGAACCACAAATTTATAAAGTGTTCGGTGATACGTATCCAGCACGTTGGATTGCGTTACGTATATTAGATGGAGATAAAAATTTCTTAACTACACTTCAAAAACACCATAATGAACCGCTTGTAAGGGAGGTCGTAATGAATGGAATCTCACTCAGCCAGTAAAGCTCTTCCATTAGACTATATTATTCAACATGCACAAACACTCTCAAAAGAAGATATACGAGATGATATTGTCGGAGATATTTATCGAACATCTGCAAGCATATGTAAAGAGTCTGTTCAATATACAAATACTGATAAATTGTATCGTTCTGAAAAACTAGATAAAATTTTCACATCTCCAATCTGGGGATTTCCAATTATGCTCGGTATTTTATCTATTATTTTTTATCTTACAATTGCAGGTGCTAACGTACCATCTGATATGATTGCTGAGTGTTTCGGATGGGCCGAAGGATATTTAACATCTTGGTTTCAGGCAGCACATGCACCCGAATGGCTACATGGCATTTTAATACTTGGTTTATTCCGTGGTATCGGTGCTGTTATTAGCGTTATGTTACCACCTATGGCAATCTTTTTCCCTATGTTCGCACTATTAGAAAACTACGGATATTTACCACGTGTCGCTTTTAATATGGATCGCTTATTCAAACGCTCCGGTGCACATGGTAAACAATCTTTAACAATGGCAATGGGCTTTGGTTGTAACGCAGCCGCTATTATGTCAACACGTATTATTGAATCACCACGTGAACGTATGCTTGCAATCTTAACAAACAACTTCGTTCCTTGTAACGGTCGCTGGCCTATGTTAATTTTAATGTCTTCATTATTTATGGCTGCTGGTTATACAGGTAGTATGCAAACATTAGTTACTGCTGGCGTTGTAGTTGGGATGGTTGTAATTGGTGTTATTATGACATTAACTGTTTCTTGGGTACTATCAAAAACAGCTTTAAAAGGTGTGCCAACTCACTACACACTTGAGTTACCGCCGTACCGTAAGCCAAAGGTTTGGAATACAATTGTGCGTGCGACACTCGACAAATCAGTCTATGTTTTAAAACGAGCTGTTGTTGTAGCTGCCCCTGCTGCTGCATTAACTTGGTTACTAGCTAATATTTTCATCGGTGACACAAGCTTACTTATGTATTTTGTAAACTTCCTAGATCCGTTCGCTAAAATGTTAGGACTTGATGGATTTATTTTAGCTGCATTCATTCTTGGACTACCAGCGAATGAAATTGTTATCCCTATTTTATTAATGTCTTATTTATCAACTGGAGCTTTAACTGAAATAGACGATTTTAATCAAATTAAAAATCTATTCTTAGAAAATGGTTGGACTTGGTTAACAGCGTTAAACACAATGTTGTTCTCACTTCTTCATTTCCCATGTGGAACAACACTGGTTAACATATATAAAGAAACAAAAAGTGCAAAATGGACATTCTTATCGTTTGCAATCCCTACCGTTATCGCCATTGTTGTGACATTCCTCTCTACACAGTTGGTACATTGGTTAGGGCTTGTATAAAAGCAAAGCATACATAGAAGGTATCCCCCTTCACATATGCTTTGTGCGAAAGAAACCTGAAATCATTCAGGTTTCTTTTTTTGTGCATCAGTATTCCAAGGCTGTGCCCCATACATTGTGAGTTTCTTATGAATAAAGTATATGGTCCCCGGAAGAATTGCCATTAATATTGTGCAACTAATTCCTAATCCAGTAAACACCTTCCATCACCTTATTTCACTCTTTTTGGTAAAGCTGAACCTGAATGCTCAATTGTCGGATGAACATGAACAGTAATCTCAGCATTACTAAAGTAATTTTCACCTTGATCCCAATTCTTATCTATCTTCTTCCATTCTTTATAATTATGCCGCTTATATACGTCCCCTAACTCTAATACATCTACCTTATATTTTTTTTGAACAAGCTTAATCGATTTTTGAATGCGCTTCTCCATTTCCTCCGTGATGTTTTTCTTTAATCGCTTTTCGTTCATAATTTGTTTATGATCACTAAAATGCAACTCAGCCAATGTTCCTTCCAAAAATAAGTGAATATCGAACTTCGGTTTTGTAGCATTTTCTGTAGATACTTTAATCTTTCGACGCATTTTATGAATTTCATATGTAATAAGCTGGTCTTTTTTACGAATGGTAAAGAATCCTCCAATTTTCTTACCTATTATATAATTTATTCCAAATGTTTCTTCTCCATTCAAACTACCTACACACTTATTATCCTTCCCGCGAAACAACGCTGCCCCGTTCATTTGTACCCCTTGCCTTGTTAATTCAAGAATAGGTAATACGAAGCTTCGGTTGGAAATCATCTTTTCCTGAACTTCACCAATTCTTGCAGCCTCAATCATTTGAGCATTTTTCGGAGGATGTTCAGCTAACATATCAATATACTGCGCCGGTAAATTTTCAGGCTTAGCGCTCTGCTTCAAAATAGCTTCTGCATTTTTCTTAGAAACGAACAAACGTATATTTCTTCTCATCTCATGATCACGAATATATACATCTAACGTATTTTGTAAAACATATGGATTCGATAATAAATCTTTAGAAAAAATTATCACTTGTATGTGCGGAAAGAATAGTGAGCGACTAATTTTTTTGGCAATAATTCGTATTTGCTCAAAGACACTATCTGCCTTCGCACTCACATTAATATAATTTTCGCTATCTCCACCACCTTGCCCACCTTGTTGCGACAATTTACTGGGGAGTACCATCTGATACGTCCCTTTCATAATTGGATTCGCTTTCTTTTTTTTCACAATATCATAGGCTGCACCTACTACAAATCCTCTTTCTTCTATTTCTTCTAACTCAGAGCACCCACTTATAGATCCAACTAAAACTATAAGCATTATGATTTTAAGAAGGTGTTTCATTTCTACCATTCCTTCTTTTTATTTTATATACAATAAAAACTAACAAAGGTGCTAACACAACAAAGCCCATATCTATCCAAGCTAAATAAGTTCCGTAATTTGACAAGTCATTCAAACTACTAGGTATCATATTCACCATAAAAATAATCGGGGCACTTACGAAAATAAAAATATGTTTCTTCACTTTCGGAAACATAGCACAAAACAATAAAGATGCGACGTCATAATACATTGCTGTAGTGTTATAAATAGTAATAATCCAAGTAGTAAAAAAAATCGCATCAAACCTTTCTAAAAACCCCCCACCAATTTCAATTTCTTTCCCTAGTTCAATTGTTGGATATGTCAATCCACGTGTTGTCATATATGTAAAAACACTAATACAAGTTACATAAATTAAAATGTATGACAACACGTTTACCATCACCGCTTTTGCAACTGCCATCGGTGCCTTTTTCACTGACTTATCGTTCAACATCACAGCATAAAACAGAGCTACCTCAAATCCGATAAATGTGAAAATAGAGTTTTTAACTCCTACAGCATATTGACTGACGTCCGTTTGAAAAGCTGGTAGTAAATTATTTATTTCCATTAAATTTATATTCAATAAAGAAAGCAGCACTATCGCAATTAAAACTATAGGTAAAAACAAAACGTTTAGCCTTAATAAAGCCGCTCTCGATCCTGCTATTCCATAAATAACAACTAATAGGAAAAAGAAAGACAATAGTTGCACTGGTGTATCACTAAATAAATACGTTTGTGAAATAATTGCAATCATTCGCGATTCATATGCTGTCAAAGCAGCAAACGTTAATACTAAAATGCTACTAATTGTGTATGCAACAGGCTTCGTCAAATGTGCACTCGTATATTGAACAAAGTTTTGTTTTGGGAATAAAATAGCTACCCTCGTTACAAACCACCCTAAAACCGCACAGACTAATCCACCCAAAAGCAAAATAATCCAACCGTCCGAAAATAAGGTTTGCGTAGCAATATCTCGTGGCATAGATAATGCACCTATACCGATAATTGTTGACGATACCGCAAAACCAAGTTCCCGAGATCCAATCTCTTCATCCCCATATTCAAATGGTTTCAATTACTCTCGCTCCTTTGGACGTATTGTAGAATCTTTCGTTTGTAAGTACTCTGGTCTTTCTTTCAACATTGATTTTGGCAAGCGGATCATTTCTTCTTCCCAATCTTTATAAAATGCAGGAGCAATAGGCGTTGTATATGGCACCCCAACACTCTTTAAATTCGTAATATGAATCGCAAGTGCAATAAGAGCTAAAATAATTCCATATAGTCCAAAAGCAGTCGCCGCTAAAACAAAGACAAAAAGTAAAATCCGAAACGTAATCGTAATGCTATATACAGGCAGTGAAAATGTAGCAATTGCAGTAACTGCAATAATAATTACTAAAAACGGATTTACAATCCCTGCGTTCACCGCAGCTTCTCCAATTACAAGACCACCTACAATCCCAATTGTTTGCCCCATGGGTTTTGGCAACCTAATTCCCGCTTCTCGTATTAACTCCATCGTTAATGCCATCATTAACGTTTCTATATATGCCGGAAATGGTACCCCTTCTCTCGCTCCCGCAATAGAATAAGCTAATTTAGAGGGAATAAGCCCTTGATGATACGAAACAAGCGCTACGTACGTGGCAGGTAGTAAAACAGCAGCAATACCTGATCCCATACGTAAAATTCTTAATAACGTACCAATTACCCAGCGCTCATAATGATCTTCTACAGATTGAAAAATATCAACAAACACTAGTGGAGCGATAAGAGCAAATGGTGATCCGTCCACTAAAATGGCCGCTTTTCCTTTCGCTAGCGCAGCCACTATATTATCAGGTCTTTCTGTATTCAAAAATTGCGGGAATGGTGATAAATTATTATCTTGAATTAATTGCTCAATCGTTCCTGTCTCAAGAATAACGTCTGCCACTATTGATTGAAGCCGTCGATCTAATTCGTCTACAATATAAGGGTTAATAATATCCTCTATATAGACTAAAGTTACTTCTTTTTGCGATCGCTTCCCCATAATATAGGATCGAAACCGTAACTTCGGATCACGTAAGCTGCGGCGAATTAACATCTTATTTACGTTAATATCTTCATTCAATCCAATTCTTGGTCCACGTATTAAATCTTCTGTTACTGGAGATTCTAGACTTCTTTTTTCCCATGCTCGGCTATTAATGACAATAGCGGTTTGAATATTATCAATTAATATAACTGTGTCTCCTGCTAAAATTGCATTTATAATGTCTGGAAACGTTGTCTTCATACCGACTTCTGCAATAGAAATAAAACGATCCAATAATGTTTGAACAACAGCTTCTTCTTTTTGTACTTCTTCATATTGAAGTGTACGAACTACATATTTATAAACATTATCCTTATCTGTTAACCCACATAAAAAAATAACCGCACAGCGTGTAAAACTACCCGCAAGGGCAACTTCCCTAATTGTTAAATCATTAGGCGAACCTAATTCATCCCTAATTTCTTTCATAACTTCAAATAAGTTACCTTTTAACTCTAACAATTCCCCCACCTAACTTCCTTTTCAACAAGTTTTTAGTTAGATTCCGCTAATAGAAGAAAATATATACAAAAAAGAGCTATCTCTTTTCAAAGATAGCTCTAGCACACGGATTACTTTTCTACTATTATACTGTCTGTCTTTATAGACACATTTCTCGTGAACCCGCTAACGATAAACATCACAATCATATTCATTAACAATGCGACTATACCTACATTTAAATCTTTTATATATTGAGGGAAACCCGGAAACATTGTAGCTATAGTTGAACCAGATAAAGTAATATATGCGACCACTAACAATCCAATCCCCATTCCTGCAATTGCCCCTTGCTTCGTAATAACTTGACGTGGAAACAAACTACATACAAGCGCAGGGAAAAGTTGTGTCACTATACTATATCCCATTAAAAGAAGAGCCCCTATCGTTTCTCCACCTTTAAAAGTGAACAAAACAGCTACAAGCGTTACTACAGGAACAAATAATTTTGCCGCTTTAGCAACTTGTCTATCTGAAGCAGATGGGACCATTGTTCGGTAAATATTTTTTGCTAATAAAGTAGATGCCGCCATAACAAGCATGGAACCCGGAACTAATGCTGTTAATACTCCTGCACTACCAATAATACCAATAAACCATGGATCAAATGTTTGAAGAGCGAGACGGAATAACGAAAGGTCTACATCCCCTCCCTTTAACCCTGGAACTTGCAGTATAGCTGCAAACCCTGCAAAGAACACGAAAAGTAAAACTAAAGAATACAATGGCATAATTGCCGCATTTTTACGAAATACTTTTTCATTTTTTGCAGAGAAAGCAGAAGCGAATGTATGGGGCCACATATAGAAACCGAGAGCTGTTAATACAATAGTAGAAACAAACCAAGAAATGCTCATTCCTTCATCAGGTAAAGATAGAAATCCTGGTTTTGCTGCTTCTACAGCTTCAAACATCGGCTGAAAACCTCCGTAATAATGATATGGTAAATATATACCTAAAAACATAACGATAAACAGTATCATAATATCCTTCAAAGCGGCTGTCCAAGCAGAGCCGTGTATGCCTGAAACCATTACATATATCGTTATAACAATCGCACCAATCCACACTGCAATAACTGGTGATACCCTGCCGTAAGATGCTTCCGAAACGATAATACCTAATCCTTTTAACTGTAAAACAAGGTATGGGATAATTGAAATAACCCCAATGACAGAAACGATAATGCCAAGCGTCTGACTCTTATATTTCTTCACAAAAAAATCTGGCTGCGAGACAAGATTATGCTCTTTCGCATACTTCCAAACTGGCGGCAATAAAAAGTAAGATAAAATATAAGCTAGTGCACCATAACCTAAAATATAGAAAGTAGGTGCTCCTTTACTATACGCCCATCCACTTCCGCCTAAAAATGTGAACGTCGTATAAATTTCACCTGCCATAAGAAGAAAAACAAAAATAGTGCCAAAGCCTCTTCCTCCAACTGACCATTGCTCTAAATTCATATCTTTTCCATGTTGTGCCCGAATTCCTAAAAATAGTGCGAGAAACAAAAATAAAATAATGATAAGTAAGGCGATCATTTTACATCCCCCTTATTAGCAGGATCAAATACGTACACAAGCCCCATACAAAGAGACGTAATGAGCACCGATAATAATACCCAAAATAATAAAAATGGCATCCCTAATACGTAAGGAGTAACTGAATTAGCAAATACAGGTCCAACAACTAAACAAAAAACTGGAATAAGCGCTAATACGTGTATTTTCTTCATCTCATTCTCCTTTACTTATAAAATTCATAATAGACGATACAAAGACTTCCACTCCAATCGGTAATGCATCTTCATCAATCGTAAAACGAGGATGATGGTGAGGATATATAATTCCTTTCTCTTTATTTCCTGCACCGATAAAAAAGAATGTCCCTGGCGCCTTTTGTAAAAACGCTGAAAAATCTTCCCCAGCCATCGTCGGTTGTAAACGAGTAACTCGTTCCCTTCCATAAAGCTGTAATGCAGTTTGCTCAATAATCTCTGTAACTTCATAATCATTTACTACTGGTCGATATCCATATTCATAAGAAAATGTATATTTCGCTCCGTAAGATTCCGTCACATGCTTCACAATCCGTTCAATCCTTTTCTCTGTTTCTTCTCGCAACTCATGTCTTAAACTCCGCACTGTCCCTTCAATCTCCGCTTGTTCTGGAATCACATTATGGGTTGTCCCAGCATGAAATTGCGTAACAGATACTACAAGAGAATCTAACGGATTCGTGAGGCGAGATACAATTTGCTGAAGTTGCGAAACAACTTGTGTACCGATTGCGATACTATCAACCGTTTCATGAGGGATTCCAGCATGTCCACCTTTTCCTTCTATCGTAATTTTAAAAACATCCGGGGCAGCCATTGCAGCACCATAAATTACACCTATTTTACCAACCTGTAACGATGCCCAAAGGTGAGCACCAATAATATAATCCACACCTTCCATTACACCCGCTGCAACCATTTCCTCTGCACCGCCAGGAAAGTTTTCTTCTGCATGTTGGAAGAGAAAGCGAATCTCTCCTTTAATCTTCTCTCTTTTTTCTACTAATTTATGTACGACCCCAAGTAATATCGCTATATGTCCATCATGGCCACATGCATGCATCACACCTGGATATGTAGAAATAAAATCAAACTCATTTTCTTCATGAATAGGAAGAGCATCCATGTCAGCACGAACCGCGATAGTTTTACCAGGTTGCTTACCAATTAACCTTGCCATTACACTATATTTAGTAGGTCTGGAAACTTCTAAATATGGGATTTTTCGAAGTATATCAAATACAAACTGTGACGTTTTTTCTTCTTGAAAAGATAGCTCTGGATACTTATGAAAATGCCTTCTCCACTCAATTAATTGATTTTTCGATAAAACCAGTTCCTTTGCAACATCCATTTTCCTTCGCCCCTTCTTCACCAAGTTAAATGTTATTATAACGTGAATTGTTTATTTTTGAAAGAATTTTCTGAATTTTCTATTATAGTAAATTAAAAATAAAAAGCCATCAAAAAGATGACTTTTCATTATTATAAAATAGTAATCGCTTGTTTCCCCATTTGCTCCCAAGCTTTCTCAAACTCTGCACGCGGAACAGCAAAACGTGGATTATTTTTAAGTGGATCATTTACATATATAAAGTTTTGATCATAGCCAACTATTACTACACTATGTTCATAATATGTAATTTTCACTTCGCCAGAGCTTGTATTCCATGTTTCAAAACTACTCTCGGCTAGTGGCTTAAACGTTGTATTAATAATGACCCATACTGGCGAACCGGAACTAACTACTTTATACATATCTTGCACGTCTCTACCTGTTAAATTAACTACTTTTTCAGGAGCATATTTTTCTGCTAAATTAAAAATGGGTTGATTATATACACCATATCCTGGCTTTGCCTTCGTATAAATATTTCCAACGAACCCCTCATAAGGATTTCCACGTAAACCATTTTGTTCAAATGGAACACGATGAATTTCGCTAGCAAGTTGCATCTTATCTACTTGTATACCTTTGTATTGTAGCAACATAGCCAAACTTGTAACTTCACATCCACGAGGTAATTCTGGTAACTGCTTTATAAATGGAACATTTTCAATCATAGTCGCTTCTTTCATTTCAGATAGAAACTCTAAACGGAACACTTGCGCCTTTTGTATAATTTTATCTTTCCCTATAAAAAACGCGGCAGCAAATATAATTCCAAAAACAAAAAGATATTTTAACTTTTTCATTTTAAACAAAACTCCATTAATTATTATTTTACAGACATACCTCTTATCATTGTACCTTTCTTCTTACTAGTTTGCTAGAAAGATTCTGTGAATTATTGTTCACACTTTAATTGTTATAAAAATCTAATTATTTTTAATAAAAAGAAAAAACAACATGCTTTTCTGAATCGTTTTGCTGAAACCAAAATAATTAACATAATTAATATATCATACCATTAACAAAAAGCACACTTAGAGCATTTAGTCATAGTTCGCATTTTTACATACTCCATTCATTTCATAATAAATAAGCCGAATATGTGTCACATCCCCCACTAATGTTTAAAAACTCGGAATAAACATCAGTTCATACATACAAGAAAATAACGGGGGAGGGACATATGAATCAACAAGTAGAACAAAATGATTTAAATTATCGCCACCATTTTATCCAATAGTTCCAATCTTAGCATTTTCACTCAATTTCATTACATTTGTTAGTTTAGCTTTCATTCCAGATTAGAGAATTGCTCTTTATTGCGGTATTCCATTTATGATCATTTGTTGCATTTTATACCAATTAAAATATAAAAAAGTTGTCACATTTGAACAACAAATAAATCTAAAAAAAGAAGTAAAATGAATATACAAAATATTCAGCTACCTTTCTTATGATAGGATAGTTTTTTTCTATTTCTTGGATATCTTGGTATAACTTTATTTATCTTAAAATTTCCACAATCACGTTTTTTACTGGAAAATGGTTTACAATGTTATCAAGTTACAAATGATATTCACCTTAAAAAGTGTGCATTTGTGTCTATTTTTTAACAATATCACAAAAACTATTGCCATCTATAAATTAATAGGTTTATATTGTTTTATTGGCATAGTTTCAATCCAAGGAGAAAGGAGATTTTCAATCGTGCAACTAAAGAAAACGTTTTGGAAGCTGGCTTCGCTTCTTCCGTTATCATTACTTCTGTTCCTCGGTGGCTGTGATAAGAAACTCGCAGTATTAAATCCGCAAGGACCTGTTGCAAAAGCACAGTATGATTTAATTGTTTGGTCATTCTTGCTTATGTCATTAATTATCGCAATTGTATTCATCTTGTTTACAGTCATCTTGATTCGTTATCGTGAAAAACCAGAGAATATGGACTACGAGCCACCTGAACAACACGGTAACACATTATTAGAAATTATTTGGACGCTTGTTCCTGTTATTATCGTTATCGCATTATCGATTCCAACAGTAAAAGCAACTTATGCTTCGGAAGAGGTTCCGGAAGAATCCAAACATATTAAACCAGTTGAGATTTATGTTACATCTGCAAACTGGAAATGGTTATTCAGTTACCCAGAGGAAAAAATTGAAACCGTTAACTATTTAAACATCCCAGCTGGTGTACCAATTCAATTCAAACTGACTTCTGTCGGTCCAATGAATGCTTTCTGGGTACCAGAACTTGGTGGTATGAAGTACACTATGGATGGCATGATTATGGATCTTTATTTACAAGCTGATAAGCCTGGTTCTTACCTAGGCCGTAGTGCGAACTTCTCTGGTGAAGGATTCACACATATGGAGTTCGAAGTTGAAGCAAAAACTAAAGAGAAATATGACAAGTGGGTTAAAGAAGTACAACAAACTGCTCCTAAACTAACAGAAGATAAGTACAACGAAATTGTTAAACCTGGTGTAGTTGGTCGTATGACATTCTCTAGTCACCACTTAAGTTACGTAGATCCAAAATCACTTGAATATTGTGATTACAACTACTACAAAAACAAAAAATAATAGCTATTATTCCAACAGATTGGAGTGAACACAGTGAAGCTTGATGAATTCTTTGTCACAGGTGACCCGATTATTTACGGTGCAGACGCTTCTATCGTTCTTGTGACATTAGCAATCATTTTCGTACTAACAAAGTATAAAAAATGGAAATGGCTTTGGGACGAATGGTTAACAACTGTTGACCATAAAAAGATTGGGGCCATGTATATTATTTCTGCGGTTATCATGTTATTCCGTGGTGGTATGGACGGTTTAATGATCCGTGCACAGTTAACATTCCCAGAAACAACTTATTTAAATGCTGAACACTATAACGGAATCTTCACAACACATGGTACAGTTATGATTCTTTTCATGGCGATGCCATTCGTTATGGGATTAATGAACCTTGTAGTACCATTACAAATTGGTGCTCGTGACGTTGCATATCCGTTCTTAAATGCTTTAAGTTTCTGGTTATTCTTTGTCGGAGCAATGTTATTCAACATCGCTTTCGTAATCGGTGGTTCTCCAGACGCTGGGTGGACTTCTTACTTCCCAATGGCAGGTACAGAGTTTACTTCTGGTGTAGGAAATAACTACTACGCAATTGCATTACAGATTTCAGGTCTCGGTACGCTAATGACCGGTATTAACTTCCTTGTTACTATCTTAAAAATGCGTACACCTGGTATGACTTTAATGAGAATGCCCATGTTTACTTGGTCAATCTTAATTACAACAGTTATCATTATTTTCGCTTTCCCAGTATTAACAGTTGCTCTTGCATTAATGACATTTGACCGTCTATTCGATGCTCACTTCTTTACGATGGCGAGCGGCGGTATGCCAATGTTATGGGCCAACCTATTCTGGGTATGGGGTCACCCTGAAGTATATATCGTTATTTTACCGGCATTCGGTATTTTCTCTGAAATCATTAGTACATTCTCACGTAAACGTCTATTCGGTTACAGTGCGATGGTCTACTCAATGGTTGCAATTTCTTTACTAAGTTTCGTCGTATGGCTTCATCACTTCTTCACGATGGGTGCAGGTCCAGCGGTTAACTCATTCTTCTCGATTTCGACAATGGCGATTTCGATTCCAACCGGGGTTAAGATCTTTAACTGGTTGTTTACACTGTATAAAGGACGTATTCGTTTTACAGTTCCAATGCTTTGGTCATTGGCATTTATTCCAAACTTCGTAGTCGGTGGGGTTACAGGGGTTATGCTTGGTATGGCAGCAGCTGATTATCAGTACCATAACAGCTACTTCTTAATTGCTCATTTCCACTACGTATTAATCGCAGGTACAGTATTCGCTATGCTTGCTGGATTCACATTCTGGTATCCAAAAATGACTGGTCATATGTTAAACGAACGCCTAGGTAAATGGACATTCTGGATCTTTATGAGCGGATTCAACATCTGTTTCTTCCCAATGTACTTCTTAGGTTTAGACGGTATGACTCGTCGTATGTACACTTACTCTGAGAGTCTTGGATGGGGATGGCTAAACCAAATCGCATCTGTTGGTGCGGTAATGATGGGTATTGGTTTCCTAATTCTTTGTTACAACGTAATTTGGAGTGCTCGTCACGGTGAACGTGACACAACTGGAGATCCATGGGATGGCCGTACACTTGAATGGGCAACTCAATCTCCTGTACAACATTACAACTTCGCGAAACTTCCTGAAATCAAAGAAGCTGATGCTTTCTGGTACATGAAAAAACGCGGAGAAACAGTTACACCAGCAGCAGAAGATTTAAAACCAATTCACATGCCAAGTAACTCTGGCGTGCCTATTATTGCGTCTTTATTCTTCGGTCTTGCAGGTTTCGCATTAGTATTTAGCTGGTTCTGGCTTGCAGCAATCGGCGGCGTTGGTATTTTAGCTTGCTTAATCTATCGTTCATTCGATTATGATGATGGCTACTACGTAAGCGTTGATGAAATTAAAGAAACAGAACATATAGCATGAGAGGTGAAATGATATGGCGGCTTTAGATAAAAGCTTACCTTTGGAATATCAATCCGAGCAAAGTAGATTGAATATCCTAGGATTCTGGATTTTTCTTGGGGCTGAAATTATGCTGTTCGCAACACTTTTCGCCTCTTATCTAGTACTTGCTGGTCGTACGGCAGATGGCCCAACTCCAGCGCAACTGTTTGAACTTAAAACGCTTTTAATTCAAACATTACTACTTTTAACAAGTAGTTTCACATGTGGTATCGTAATTCACGAAATGCGTAAGAACAACCAAAAAGCAATGCTTGGATGGTTCATCCTTACATTACTTTTAGGTGCAGGTTTCCTATTCTTTGAAATTGAAGAATTCATTATGTACATTGGTGAAGGCGCAACGCTTCAAACAAGTGCTTTCCTATCTGCATTTTTCGTTCTTCTTGGAACACATGGTGCCCACGTAACAGGTGGTATCATTTGGGCAATTTGTGTTATTATCCAAATTTTAAAACGAGGTTTAACACCAGTTACAGCTCGTAAAGTATTTATTATCAGCTTATACTGGCATTTCCTCGATCTTGTTTGGGTCTTTATTTACACACTAGTTTACTTGAACGGGATGGTGGCGTAAATGAGTCAAAATAACAATCAAGCAAATGGGCATGCGCATAGCGGATTCCCATGGTCACACGTTTTCGGATTTATTTTATCGCTTGCACTAACGTTCCTAGCTTTATACGTGGCACTTTATACAAACTTGCCACTTTCAACGATATTAACGTCCATTATCGCAATGGCTGTTGCGCAAGCGTTGTTACAATTAATTATGTTCATGCATTTAAAAGAAGGAGAAGGAAGAGTTCAAGTCCTTACAATGATATACAGTTTCTTCGTTGCAACTGCAACAGTTGGTTTAACTGTATGGATCTTCTTCTCAATGTAATGTACATGAAAAAGACTGCTGAGATTCCTCGGCAGTCTTTTTTTTATCCCCTCCCCTATTACATCCACATTACGGAATTAACAACAGAATCATGAAAAATATACTTATTATGACAAATCTTAAGAAAACTCTTTCTTTATGAAATCGAATCCATATGCGTTGCTTTTCTACCTATTATATGGCTAAATAGGTACTATATTTATTTGAAGGGAGAGAACGCAATGGAACATCATACTTCTGTTCTATCACTTATGGTTGTCGTTGCAATCGCGTTTTTCGTTCCCCTTTTGTTACAACGCTTTAAATTAAAAGCACTTCCTGTCGTTGTTGCAGAAATCATCGCAGGAATCTTTGTAGGTAAAAGTGGGTTTAATATTATTGAGCCAGATATGTGGCTTCAAGTCTTATCGACACTAGGATTTATCTTCTTAATGTTCTTAAGCGGTTTAGAAATTGATTTTTCTATCTTTAAACAAAAAGGGAAAAAGAATACGACAAACGAACCAAACACATTCCAAGCAGCGAGCATTATCTTCTTATTTATTTTCATCTTATCTTATGCCCTATCATTACTGTTCGTATGGCTAGGATTCGTGGATAATGCAATGTTTATGACTTTAATTATTTCAACTATTTCTTTAGGTGTTGTCGTACCAACATTAAAAGAGAATAACTTAGGAAAAACGGCAATTGGACAAATCATTTTATTAGTCGCTGTTATTGCAGATTTAGTTACAATGATTTTACTCGCTGTATTCGTCGGATTAAATTCCGAAAGCGGCCAAAGCATGTGGCTCCTTCTTCTTCTATTCGGCGCTGGTATTGTTATTTACTTCGTTGCAAAACGCTTTAAAAACATTCCATACTTAGATAGCTTAAAAGCTGGTAGTGTACAAATTGATACACGAGCTGTTTTTGCACTCATCTTAATATTAGTTGGGTTATCTGAATCTGTTGGAGCTGAAAATATTTTAGGTGCCTTCTTAGCGGGTGTACTTGTATCGTTATTATCACCAAATGAAGATATGGTTGAAAAACTGGATTCCATCGGCTACGGTTTCTTCATCCCTATTTTCTTCGTAATGGTTGGTGTGAATCTAGAAGTTTGGTCTATTTTTAAAGAACCTTCTAGCATGCTAATGATCCCAATTTTAATTGTGGGACTCTTTATTTCAAAGCTGTTACCATCACTCGTCTTACGAAAATGGTATCCACGTAATATCGTACTAGGAAGTGCCATCTTATTAACATCGACACTTTCTTTAGTTATTGCAGCTGCACAAATTGGTGAAAAACTAGGAATCATCAGTCCAAGTTTATCTGCTTCCCTTATTTTAAGCGCAGTTATTACTTGTATTTTTGCACCTATATTATTTAAAAAAATGTTCCCAAAAGTAGAAACACCAAAACCAAAAGTTTCTATTATTGGCGCAAGCAGAATTACCCTTCCGTTATCACTTGATTTAAAACGAGAAGATTATGACGTAACACTTTATATGATGCGTCAAAATAAAATAAATGATGAGGAAGCAAAATCACATGACTTCCCTATCGTAAAATTAGATGACATCACGATCGCATCATTAACTGAACAAACAGCATTTAACGCAGATCGCGTTGTTGTTGCAACAAGCGATGATGAACAAAACTTATTATTAGCAGAACATGCAAAAGAACTAGGTGTTGAACATGTTATTGCAAGTGTAGAAGATCCACTTCTACAAGAAAAAGCAACGCAAGAACATATCGCCGTATTCTCAACAATTAACTCTACACGCATTCTATTACGTGCACTAATTGATAAACCGAGTCTCGTTCGTTTAATTACAACAGCAAACGAAACAGTCCGTGAAGTGGAACTACGGAGTAATAAATATAACGGCGTTGCACTTCGTCGCCTTCCATTTTTAGGCGATGTACTCGTCATTCAAATTTACCGCGGTAATAAAGCATTAATCCCACATGGTGATACAAGCCTACAACACGGCGATACATTACTTGTAACTGGCTCAAAAGAACATATCGATACACTAAAAAGCATATTAGAATAGAAAAATGCCCCTCACATAATTGAGGGGCATTTTTTTCCATTTTATATGGTAAAATGTTACTATCACATATTATGAGGATGGATCACATTATGTCTATTGTAACTTTAGCTCTTTTATTATTAGCAGAAATACTCGTTGCCATTATTCTCATCGGTGTTAGCATTGAAATTTGTAGCTACGGATGGAAAAAATCGAATGGAATAAAATACTCCTGCCTCTTACTTTCACTCCTTCTCGGAACTGCTAGCATACTCGGACTTTTCGCCGCACCTGCCTATTTCTTTATACAACTAACAGAAAACGCCTTATAAGAAAGGATGTTAATATGATTACCGTGAAAAATATTGAGGGATCTGAAACTTACGTATTACGTCAAAAAATTTTACGCCCGAATCAAACATTAGCAGATTGTAAATACTCTTCCGACTATGAAACGGACACCTTTCACTTAGGCGCATTTATAAACGATGAACTAATTAGTATCGCTTCCTTCTCAAAAGAGATATACCCTGACTTACTAGCAGGTATTCATTATCGTCTACGAGGAATGGCCACATTACCTGAATTTCGAAACAAACGTGCTGGAAGCTCCTTAATTCAGAAAGCGGAGCAAGTCTTGCAAGAACGCCAAGCAAATATATTATGGTGTAATGGCCGAATTACTGTAGCTGAATATTACAAGCACTTAGGCTTCCAGGAACATGGTGAAATCTTTGAAATTGAACCGATTGGTCTTCATAAATTACTGTATAAAAGAATATAAGAAAAGCTTTCCCCATATTGGGGAAAGCTTTTCTTATATTTCAATCTTCACTTTTTATTTTTTTCATATATATGTATATAAACAAACTAGGAACTAAAAAACAAGCAAACATAATAAGTCCTGTTATACTAATTTCTTTTATCGAAATACCCGGTGTTACAACGATACAAATAGCTAAAATCCCAATAACAATACCTACTGGAATGAATAATAGCTTCCTAAAATAACTACGAGATACTCCCCCTGTATGCTCATACACTTCCACCGAGTTTTTTAAGTTTAAAAAGTTAATAACTATTATCCCGACCATAAATACCATTAATAAATCTGAAACACTTTCATATCCTGCATCTTGCAAAACGTACCGATAAAAAACAACACCTAGTATGACGATATTTTGTAAGATGAAAACGAGTCTAATATGTTTGAGTCCCTCAATCATTAAACGTTCATCTTTCACGATTCTCATCCCCTCACTCCTCTTCCTCCCAAAATAAATCATTCAATGTTTTGTCTACCGCATAACAAATTTTCAAACATAAATCTAAAGACGGGTTGTATTTCCCCTTCTCAATTAAACTAATCGTTTGCCTTGTAACGCCTACTTTTTCTGCTAATTGTTGCTGTGTTAAATCTAACTGAACACGCGCGACTTTTATGTTACTTACAGCCATTCATGTTCCTCCTCTACTTATATTGTAATATATATTCCATTAAGTAATTTATATTTTACGACATTAATTTAATTTTCACCTTATTATACACAAAAAAGGAGCCTCTCATAAGAAGCCCCCTTTCCTATATCTATATTATAAGAATAAATGACATCCAAATAAAATTGTAAATAAGTATAGTAACGGATGTACTTCCATCCCTTTCCCCTTCACAATCTTTAAGACTGGATACACTAAAAATCCAATTGCAATTCCATTCGCAATGCTAGACGTTAACGGAATACCAACGAAAATTAAAAATGCTGGTAATGCATCTTCAAATTCATTCCAATTAATATCACGAAGACTTTGCGCCATTAAACTACCTACAATAATTAATGAAGGAGCTGTAATAGCGGCTACACTTGATAAAGAAGCAATCACAGGGCTGAAGAATGCCGTTATAATCGTTAGACCGACAACTATAATACCTGTTAATCCTGTTTTACCACCTGCAGCAATACCAGCCGATGATTCAATCGTCGCTGCTGTTGGGCTTGTTCCAAATATAGAGCCTGTAGTCCCGCCAATTGCATCTGCAATAAACGCTTTACCAAAACGTTTCTCTGTATTATCTGTAATTAAGCCTGCTTGTTTAATTAAACCGAGTAGTGCACCTGTTGTATCAAATAACAGTACAAGTAAAAATGAAAATACAACACCATATAATCCGTATTCAATTACATCTGAAAAGGCGTTGATTGGGTTTGAAACGATAATTCCCTCTGGTAAATGAGGCATCGCAACAATTTTATCCGTAAACTTCAGTTGCCCTGTAAAGAAGGCGATAACTCCTGTCACAATCATACTAATAAATAATGCACCACTCACACGTAATGCCATTAATACCGCCGCTAATATTAAACCAATTAAAGTTAAAATAACGGCTGGAGAATGAAAATCACCAATCGTAACTAAATTAGATGGATGATCAACGATAATTCCAGAAAGGCGTAATCCAATAAAAGCAATAAATAGTCCAATTCCACCTGCAATTGCATGTTTTAAACTATCAGGAATTGCGACAATTAGCTTTTGCCTAAATGAAGTGAAAGATAATAAAAGAAAAATGATACCTGTTACAAATACTGCTGAAAACGCAATGACATATGTAATCCCCTCTGCCTGTTGAACAACAGAATAAGCAAAATACGCATTCATTCCCATAGCTGGAGCAATAACAATTGGATAGTTAGCTAAAAACGCCATACATAGCGTCCCTATAACAGTCGCAATAATAGTTGCTGTAAAAGCTTGATCAAATGGTACACCTGCATCAGATAATATTTTCGGATTGATGACAAGAATATACGCAAATGTAAAAAAAGTTGTGATGCCAGCTAAAAGCTCTTGCTTCACAGAAGTGTTATATTTTTGTAATTGAAACATGGTTATGTACCCTTCCTACATCTGAATTATTATCACATATTCTTTTCTTACTAGTATATGAGAAAATATAATACTTAATCTTAACAATCAATAAAAAGAAGAGTCAATATATTCACTAATAGTTCGAATTTTAAGTTTAAGTCTGACAAGTACAGATGTAGTACAGTTAATCATGTTTATTTTTGTAGCATAACAGATAGAAATGTTTTATAATTTGAAATAGTTAAACATTTAGCGAACGCATTCAAATATCGTTCACTCTACAAGGGGGATTCTTCTTATGCAGCACACAAACAAATCTGAAACTTTAAACCGTGGTTTAAAAGAACGACATATTACTTTAATGTCGCTCGGCTCCGCTATTGGCGTTGGACTATTTTTAGGATCCGCTTCTGCTATTAAGCTAGCTGGCCCTTCTATTCTACTAGGTTATATGATCGCCGGACTCGTTATTTTTTTCATTATGCGAGCACTCGGAGAAATGGCAATTGAACAACCTGTTGCCGGTTCTTTTAGTAAATATGCTTCTGATTATCTTGGACCACTAGCTGGCTATATTACTGGCTGGAACTACTGGTTTTTATGGGTTGTTACTTGCATGGCTGAAATTACAGCGGCTGGCATTTACATGCAATACTGGTTCCCAGATATCCCGCGCTGGACTTGGGCGTTACTCGCTCTATTATTAATGAGTGCCTTCAACTTCTTATCCGTAAAAGTATTTGGAGAACTTGAATTTTGGTTTGCTCTCATCAAAATTGTCACAATTATCTGTATGATAATTATTGGAGCTGGTATTATTTTATTCGGATTCGGAAACGGTGGTATCGCTACTGGTATTTCAAACCTTTGGTCACATGGTGGCTGGTTCCCAAATGGTTTTTCTGGGTTACTACTCTCTTTACAAATGGTGTTATTCGCTTATTTAGGCGTTGAATTAATCGGTGTTACAGCGGGTGAAGCTCAAAATCCGAAAAAAACACTCGCAAAAGCAATCGATAACGTATTTTGGAGAATATTACTGTTCTACGTTGGGGCTCTATTCGTTATGATGGCAATTTATCCATGGAATGAACTTGGTGAGAAAGGAAGTCCATTCGTATTAACATTCCAGCAAATCGGTATCGCAAAAGCAGCAGGTATTATTAACTTTGTCGTATTAACAGCAGCTCTTTCTTCCTGTAATGGTGGTTTATTTAGTACAGGCCGTATGCTATATACACTAGCTCAGCAGAAGAAAGCTCCTGAAAGATTCGGTCGTTTAAATAAAAATGGCATTCCGAGTCAAGGAATTGTAGCAACAGCTATCGTTCTACTCGTTGGTGTTATATTAAACTATCTTGTGCCCGCAAAAGTATTTACATGGCTCACTAGTATTTCAACTTTCGGGGCAATTTGGACTTGGGGCATCATTTTAATCGCTCAAATTAAATTCCGTAAAGGATTGCAAACTGATAAAAAGGACAAGCTAACATATAAAAAGGACAAGCTAACATATAAAATGCCTTTACATCCATTCAGTTCATATTTCTCACTCGCTTTCCTTGCACTAGTACTAGGTATAATGGCGTATTCAGAAGATACAAGAATTGCATTAATTGTTGGTCCTATTTGGCTTATTGGTTTAGCTATCGTATATTACATGAAAGGGTTCCATAAAATTGACGAAACACCTAATTCAAAAATTAGTTAAACAAAACATCCCTTCCTTATTAATTGGAAGGGATGTTTTTATATCTATATAAATATTTCTCAACAAAATTCACGGTATTTTTACAATTTTTTAATATTTTTTACGTTTTCTGTCTTTATTTTTTCAGAAAAATAAATTACATTATTAAAGCACATATATTTATTATTAGGGGGATTCTTCTATGAAGAATAAAAAATGGATTACATTTTCTTTAGCAACAGCAATTACACTAAGTATAGGGGCTTCGTTCATACCGTCTACTTATGCAGAAAGCTCTGTAGACCCAGCTCCTGAAATTGCTGCAAAAGTTGTAAATCAAAACAATGGGAAGAAAGTATTATTCGATAATACACACGGTCAAACTGCTGGGACGGCTGACTGGGTTATTGATGGTGGCTTTTCTGATTTCGGAAACGGCATTGCCCAAAACGGATATCATGTAAAAGAACTACGTAAATCAACACCGATTACATACGAAGATTTAAAAGACTACAATGTGTTTATCGTTCCAGAAGCAAATATTCCTTACAAAAAATCTGAACAAGATGCTATGTTACAATACGTGAAAAGTGGCGGCAGTATCTTCTTCATTGCCGATCATTATAATGCAGATCGTAATAAAAATCGCTGGGACTCTTCTGAAGTATTTAATGGATATAGACGCGGTGCATGGGATAATCCTGCAAAAGGAATGTCTAGTGAGGAAGTAAATTCACAAGCTATGCAAGGAGTAGAAAGCTCTGATTGGCTATCTAACAACTTCGGTATTCGCTTCCGCTACAATGCAATCGGTGATGTTGCAGCTAAAAATATTGTGTCACCTGAACAATCATTCGGAATTACAAAAGGTGTTTCATCTGTAGCAATGCATGCTGGCTCTACTCTAGCCATTACAAACCCAAAACTAGCAAAAGGACTTGTTTATCTTCCAGAAAACCCGTCAAAATGGAATAATGCTGTTGATAGCGGTGTTTATAACGGCGGTGGTGTTGCAGAAGGCCCTTATGCTGCTATCGCAAAAGTAGGACTTGGAAAAGCTGCCTTTATCGGTGACTCTTCTCCGGTGGAAGATGCGACGCCAAAATACGTTCGTGAAGATTCTGGCCAAACAAAGAAAACTTACGATGGTTATAAAGAAGAAAACGATGCTATCTTACTAGAAAATATCGTAAATTGGCTATCGAATAAAGAAACATTTACAAGTTTAGATCAAGTAAATGGTTTACAACTTGATTTACCTACCACTTTACAAACATTTGAACAACCAAGCTTATCAACTGAGCCACAACCTGAACCTTGGAGTGCACCAAATGCAGGTTATCAATGGTTTAATACAAATACTTTCAAACCAGGTTCATACGGTTATAACGGTGCTATAACAGCAAACGACTACGTAGTTACACACCCTAGCACTCTACCAAACAATGAAGTGTTCCAAATCAAAATTCAAGTAAATAACTTATTACCAAACACAACATACACTAATTACTCTTTAGGTATATTCACTACTGGCGGTACACAAGTAGCAAAAGTTCAAAATACAAATGGTACTTGGCCATCTACTTTCGGATATAGTAGTGCGTTCTCTTTCACAACAAACAGCTTAGGTTCTGCTGAGAGAATTGTGAACGTACAAATCGATTCAAATACAGCTGGACAAGCAACGCTTCGTCTACGCCAAAATACGACAGCGAAATACAATGAAGCTGTAATAATTGATAAGAAATAATGAAAAAGGCAATCCGCATACGGATTGCCTTCTTTTTACTTCTCTTCTTTTGAGAAAAACATCCTTGAAATAACGATACCTATACTACCTACAATTAAGAATAACACTGCCCTGATCATCATCGATACTTCTGGTAAGTCCAGAAGGAATAGCTTCCCTATCGTTACGACTAACACGACTAAGCCGGCATACAATATTTCATTCATATTTTTATTCCGTCCAAGCCAAACTGCAAATAATGCATATACCATCCATAATAACGATACAGATACGCTTATTATACTTCCATCTGTAGAAAGCACTTCACCGACTCTAGTAATTGCAATAAATACGATAACCATAAACCAATAGAGTGCTATAGAATAAACATATTTTCCAAAGCTCATTAACACATCTTTCGCTTGTTTCATGCAGTAATAAAATGTACCTATTAAAATAATATGAGCAACAAACCCAGCTGAAATGAAATGATCAAACGGACTAAAAATAGTTTGTATCATTCCAATCGCGTAAATCGTCGCACTAACATACAATTTCACCTGTTGTTTTACTTTAATAGCAGTCATCATACCGAGGAAACCTTGTAATAATAATACAATCGCTGCATTCACTAAACTATACTCATATAAAATCGCTAAACTAAATGCACCCATTGCGAAACCAAATAAAAGATTTGTAAATGTAGAATGTCTATTCTTCCTATATTCAAACACGAACATAGTAGCGTGCACGAGTGCACTAATCATTAATCCCCATGTTGTAAATTCAGGTATTTTTGAAATGGCTAATATAAAGAGAACTGCATTCGCACTAAATATCGCCAAGCGTGGCTCTAATATAAAGCTTCTCTCCGTAAACATATGCCAAAATAATAGTAAGTGAATCAAACCATAAACAACCGTTAACTGTATTTGCAAATCCTCCACTAACATTGACATAATAGCAAAGAAAACAAAAAGGACAATAGCAGCAACAGCATAAGAAATCATATATAAATACTGATAACGATTTTTCAACGCATACCATAATAAGCTAAGTGTTAGTATCGTCTCATATCCAAAGAAAATATATGGATTAGGAGTCGTACTATTTAATAAGAATGGCACGAAGAAAGCTCCTACGGCTACGAATATAGTAAGATATTCCGATTGATACCTCTTCGCTACATAAATACCTAAAATGACCCATGCAATGTTACATACAAACGCAACACTTGCTGGAATAAATCCATATAAATAATGCGCCGCAAATGTCGTTAAAACTATACCCGTAATACTTCCTCCTGCTAATACTAAACCCAACGCTTGCCGCTCTCGTTTAATTTGAATATCACCTATATAATAAAAACCGATTGATAGGACAATACCAAACACAATTCGTATTACAGGTGTTAATAATCCAACATCTACCCCTGCTTTAAATAACCAGATTACTCCAAGTAACATAATGCCGACAAATATACGTGGCAACCAAGTTTGGCAAAACTTAATAATATTAAATGGTTCTGGTTTAAATGCAGATATATCTACTTGTTTTACCTCACGTTCTTGCACGGGCTCCTTTATTGTAACTACTTCTTCTTTTTGCTTTTCCTCCATTACCGTTTCAATATATTCTTTCTTTTCTTTACTAACATGTTGCTGAGCATTTTCTACTTCTATTTCTCTTTGTTTTGCTTTCAATTCAAAAAGCGCTTCTTGAATCGTTTCAATTGCCGTTTCGAGCGCTTCTATTTTCTTATTTAAATCCTCCTTCATACGCTCCCCCCTCATCATCTATTCAAAATCTATATATTACCAATTACCTTTATCATACTCTTAGTCTATTCATTTTCAATACTATTTTTCCAAAAAAAAGGTGTTTTCCGAAATAGGAAAACACCTTTTTACTCATTTATTCTTATTTAGAACAACACTAACGATGACACCAATACAAGCACCTACAATAGCTGGAACAATCCACCCAACACCTTCTGTATAAAACGGAATGTATTTCAATATTGACGTCCACTGATTCATCATTACATTTTTATTAAAAATATCGATTGCACTAAATACCGCTACAATCCCAACAGTTACTGCATATACGTATGCATACTTTCCAATATATTTATGGAATAACCCTAGAATAATGAGTGTTAATGCAACTGGATAAATAAATCCAAGAATCGGTACTGATACTTTTAAAATTTGTGTTAATCCTAAATTAGCTAAAATCATACTAACAAAACTTAATATAAATGCCCAAACTTTATAAGTTACTTTCGGAAATGCACTTGCGAAAAATTGACTACAAGATGTAACAAGTCCAATTGAAACACATAAGCACGCGATTGTAAAAATAAGACCTAATAAAACGACTCCACCTTGTCCAAATAACGTCGTCATCACTTGTGCTAATACGTTCGCCCCATTATCAAATGTACCTAACGAACCGCTAATTGAACCAACATATCCAAGTATGACATAAATAATAGATAATAATAGTCCTGCTCCAATTCCAGCAATACTCATATATTTCGCTAAACCTTTATCATCTTCAATACCTTTTGCACGAAGAGCATTTGCAATAACAATCCCAAAAATTAAAGCTGCTAATGCATCCATCGTTAAATACCCATCTAAAAACCCTTGGAACATAGGAGCTTGTCCATAGTTTCCAGCAGCCTCTTTCACACTACCTACTGATGTAAACTTGCTCTTTATAAAGATAAGGGCAATCATGCCTAATAATAACGGTGTTAAAACCTTTCCGAACAACCCCATTAATTTAGAAGGTGATAAACTTAACCAGTACACAATACTAAAGAAAATAACCGTGTAACATAATAAAACTATGCTTCCCGCTTCTGAGAAGAACTGACCTGGCCCCATTTCAAAAGCTAAACTTCCTGCACGTGGTATACCAAGTCCTGGTCCAATAAATAAATACACGATACACGGAAAAATAATGGCGAATGAAGAATGAATCCTACCCGCTAACGTTTGAAAGCTTCCTGCTTTTGCAATCGCAATAACTCCCAATATAGGAAGACCTGTTGCTGATATAATAAACCCTACTAATGAAATCCACACATGTTCTCCTGCTTCATACCCAAGGAAAGGTGGGAATATAAGATTCCCCGCTCCAAAGAACATCGAGAATAACATAAGACTAATCAGTAAAATTTCTTTTTTCTGTAACAATTTCATTTCTTTCTCCTTCTTTAATTTCATCTTTTATGAAATCAATTTCACATATAAAAAAGTGCAATAACCCGCTTCCTTACAAAGAAAACATAGTCCATAGTCTAACATAAAAGAAACACCCATTCTATAGCTATATCTCTTTTCCAATTTCTTCTGAAAAATCAACCTTTATTGACTTATAATAGTTAATAAGGTAAAATATTAAATGTACAAAATTATTAACTTTGTTTTTGTTTGTGTCAGGAGGAAAATAACATGGAATCAGCGATACAACTAGAAAGAGAACAACAAAGAAAAAAGAAACATCCTCCAGGTTTATACTTACTCTTCTTTACAGAAATGTGGGAAAGATTTAGTTACTATGGATTACGAGGATTATTAACATTATATTTAACGACAGCTTTAGTAAGCGGTGGTCTTGGATTTAGTCCCGCATGGGCACTCTCCATTTACGGATTTTATACTGGAGCCTGTTATTTCACACCAATGATTGGTGGATACTTAACAGACCGGTTCCTAGGTAGACGAAAAGCCATCACAATTGGTGGTATAACAATGGCAATCGGTAACCTTACACTATTCGCCATGCAAAACCAAGTCGGCCTATACCTCGGATTAGCGCTTATTATTATCGGTAATGGATTCTTCAAACCGAATATCTCTACACTTGTTGGCGAATTATACGAAGAGAATGATCCAAAACGTGACAGTGCATTTACCATTTTCTATATGGGTATTAACGTCGGATCATTTTTAGCTCCACTCGTTTGCGGATTTTTATCAGAAAATTTATTCAAAACAACGGTTGATGGCGTTGTACATTACGGATTCCGTTACGGTTTCTTAGCCGCTTCAATCGGAATGATCATTGGACAAATTTTATTTACAACACTATCAAATCGCTTCCTTGGTGATCTCGGTAAAAAACCAACTCGCGATTTACAAACAACAGATGGACAACCATCAGTAGGAGATACACCGTTAACAAAAAAAGAAAAACAACGTACCGCAGTTATCGTCATTTTAACATGCTTCGTTGTCTTCTTCTGGGCTGGCTTTGAACAGGCTGGTAGCTCATTAACATTATATACAAACAAATTTGTAGACCGCTCTGTGTTCGGATGGGAAGTTCCAACATCTTGGTTCCAATCGGTCAATCCATTATTTATTATTTTACTTGCTCCAGTCATTTCAGCATTATGGGCAAAACTTGCAACTCGCAAGCGCGGGGATTTAAAAATCCCAACCAAAATGGGACTTGGTATGATCTTGCTTGGTATCGGTTATATCATTCTCGTTATCGCTACATTAAAAACAGGTAGTGATGAACATAACATTACAGAAAAAGCAAACTTACTATTTATCGTCTTTACGTATCTTTTCCATACGTTAGGTGAGCTATTCTTATCACCTGTTGGACTATCAATGGTTAGTGCACTTGCACCAGTAAAACTTGCTTCTTTATTAATGGGAGTATGGTTAGCAAGCTCAGGAATCGCTAACATTTTAGGCGGACAACTTGCAAGCTTCACAACTTCACTTGGATATGCTGAAGTATTTACCGTAATCGGAGCTGTAGCAATTGTATTAGGTTGTGTTTTATTACTAATTTCTAAGAAATTAGTGAAATGGATGGATTAAAAAAAGATGAGGGAAATCCCTCATCTTTTTTTATTTCTTCGCCTTCGTTCCTACTAAATCACCAGCAACAACGTAACGCTTAGAATTATCTTTCACAGATACACATGTAATAAGCGTTATTTCATCTTTCCCATGATCCTCTACAACTTCCCACTTATCAGGAGTTACTTCAGATACACCAGTAACCGCATACTCATATTCGTTTTCATTATCATACAAATAAATTTTATCGCCTTTTTTCAAAGAAGCTATATCACTAAATAAAACACCTTTTTTAGACATATTATGTCCTGCTAATGCATAGTTCCCTTTTCCCATTACTTGATTTTCTTTTACTGTTGCTGCACCTGATAATAGGTTTTTCTCAGTAGAAGATTTTAAAACTGGAAGTTCTAATGAAACACTCGGGATCGAAATACGACCAATTACTTGTTTCTTATCTAATGATGCATTCGCTACTTCTGCTAAGTCTGGCTGATTAATTTTCGAAGCATCTACAAATTCCGTCTCATGTTTTTCATAATCCATCTTTTGAACAGCCTGCACATTTTCAGTCTGTTTCTTTTCAGCCTGATATCCATCGTAAAATGGCTTTCCGATTAACACACCACCTACAACAAATAGAAGGATTGCTACTATACTATAAATTCTTTGCTTATTCATATACAATTCCTTTCCCTTACAAAATCTTACTCTATATAAAATGATAAGATAATATTGCTATATGTACAAGTGTAAGCTAAAAAGAAACCTTCTTGCTAATGCAAGAAGGTTTCTTTTTAAGCGATTTTATTTCGATATAAGGATACGTGAAAAATTGTCATTTGAATAAAGAAAATACTAAATGCAATATATATTGGATATGCAGGAACATATAGATTAGCAATTGGAGAAAGAGTTAAAAAACCAACCGCACAAGGCAACACGTACCATAGTGACATAAATGTAGTACGACAAGCCTTTTCTGTAATTGCCTTTTCCCTCTCATCCTCTTGAGGAAATAATAGTGGAAACATCCAATACGAGAGCTCTTTATATTTTTTCTTTTGAATTTTATAAAGAACAGTCGATACAATACCAAATATTAAAAGTAATCCTAGCGGCATTAAACTCAGTGAAATTTCAGATGGTACTCTCTCCGTTTGAATAAAATTAGCGACTTCAATAGTAAAATAATACAACTCAATAAACGCCCAACCTGCTAATACCATTAAAAGTACATTTAGCATATAAGAAAATACGAGTCTATTCATCCTCTTTCCCCTCCTTATTCAAAACAAACACATCTTCCATCTTTAACTGAAATACATCGCAAATCGTAAGTGCTAATAACAGTGAAGGGACATAATCCCCTTTTTCAATTGCCGCGATTGTTTGTCTTGTCACTCCAACCTTTTCTGCTAATACACTTTGCGAAAAATTAAACCGAGCTCTTAATTCCTTCACTCTATTTAAAATGGTCAATTTTACCACCTCTCACCGTCATTGTATGCTATCCTTAACAAAATGTAAACTTAACTTAACATTATAATTACAAAAAAATCCAACTTTACATATTGTAAAGTTGGATTACATGTTAATTTAAAATTGTAAGCTTAACATTTTTTCTGCCCCATTTACTAGATGAAGCTTTATCTGGCATTAAAACATCAATTTTGTGACCTTTAATCGCGCCACCAGTATCTGCTGCAATTGCTTCTCCGTATCCTTCAACATATACGCGAGAACCTAATGGGATAACAGATGGGTCCACTGCAATTAATTTCATTCCTGGGTTTGCAGTTAGGTTATAGCCTCCCCATGCAGAATATACTTGTTGACCTGGTGCATAGCCATTTTCACCTGGATCTGCTGTATAAGCTGTTGCATGTACATAGATTTCTCTTCCACCAGCAGCTGGTTTAGATGGTTGTGCAGGTTCTACACTTGAATTATTATTTTTAGTTTGAGCTGGCTTACTAGCTTGCTCTTGCTTTTGCTTTTGTTTTTCAGCAACATCTGCCTGTGCCTTAGCTAAAGCTTCTTGCTCAGCCTTTGCAGCTGCTTCTGCTTTTGCACGCTCTTCTGCAGCAATTCTTGCTGCTTCTTGCTCACGAGCAATTGTTTCTTGAACTGCTTTCATATTTGATTCGATTTTAGCTTTTTCTTCTGCTGCTAAATTAAGTTGGCTTGCAACCTGATTATATTTAGCTTGAACTGTTTGTAAGTTAGCTTGACGCTTTTTCAAGTTATCTTGCAACTCAGCTTGTGCTTTGGCTAATTTTTGTTTGTCTACTACTAAAGATTCTTCTTTTTCATCAATTGTTTTCTTATCTTCTTCAATTTGACGAAGATCTTGTTCTTGTAGACGTAAAATTTCTTTATCTGCTTCTAGAATAGTAGAAACTGCGTTCATACGTTGTAAGAAATCTGCAAAGTTTTTTGACTCTACTACAACTTCTACTACTAAACTTGTATTTGAACTGTTTTGAACAGAAACCATACGTTTTCTCATAATATCCTTACGAGCAAGGACTTTATCCTCTAAAACGACAATTTCATTCTTTTTTTGCTCAATCTGCTTATGTGTTTCATCGATTTTACGTTGAATAGCAGCTTGATCCTCTTTATTTTTTGCAATTGTATTATTTAAATTATGTAGTTCGTTTTCGATACCTTGAATTTCTTTATTAACAGCTTGCTTCTCTTGCTCTTTCTTTTGCATCTCTGCATCGTTTTGCTGCAATTGCTGTTGCATGTTGTTAAGTTTCTCGTCGTTTGACTCTGCTTTTACAGCGACTGTACTAGAAAGACTGATAATGCCTGCTAATACTAGACTACTGATTCGCTTAAAATAGTTCATAATCCGACTCCCTTCTTATACAGTTATACATGATTTATTTTACAGTTTGTTTACAATACCATTAAATACAGTTTATTTTTCATGACGAAAAAAAGGGAATTATGCATAAAATGTAATAGATTCTTAAATATTTAACAATTCCTATATTTAAAAATTATAAAAGATGCTAAAATCCAAATATAGAGAAAATATAACTTCTAAAGGCGGTTGAAATAAATATATGTTTACTCAAAAGAAATCACTCCAACATAAAATTGATCAATTAGAAAGTCGTATACAAGAACTAGAAGCAGAATTAAAACAAAAAGATATTGAAAAACAAGAGATCATTTCTTCTATTCACGACCGTGTGCAAAACGTCGTTCAAGAGCATCAACTCGTAAATAATCAACACCATACACTTCAAAATTTAGTTCAACAATTAAATTCATGTTTCGAAAATGTTTCAACGCGTACAACACATTCCAATGAATTGAATAATGAAATGTTACAAAAAGAACAAAGCTTAATTCAGTCAATTGAAGAAATCATTGACTGTTCTAATGAAGGAAAAGAATCTGTTCATCGTTTACTTATTGTAATTAATAAATTAGGTGAACAATCTCAGCGCACGTCTAATAGTATGAATCATTTAAGTGAGCGCTCAAAAGAAATCGAGCAAATTGTAGAAGTCATCCAAAACATTGCAGCACAAACAAATTTACTTGCTTTAAATGCGAGTATTGAAGCTGCACGTGCTGGAGAGCACGGTAAAGGATTCGCTGTCGTTGCCAATGAAGTAAGAAAACTAGCGGAAAGTACAGCCGAAAGTACAAAAAACATTGGTAACTTAACGAAAAAAATTCAAGAAGAAATTGAAAAAGCATACGATAACACAAAAGATAATTTGCATTTAGTCGATGAAGGTGTAGAAATGAGTGCCGATACAAACGCTAGAATTGAAAACATTTTAATTATGATTCAAACGTTACAAAGCGGTGCTACAAATGTTATTAAAGCTATCGAAAACCAAAAATCTTGTAATGATGATATATTACGTGAATTCGCTAATACACAACAAATGTTCCAAAAATTAAATACTACTATTATGAACCACATTCATGATGCCGAAAAAGTCGATGTTCAATTGACTAAAGGTCTTCAAGAAACAGCGGCTTCTCATTAATAATAAAAACCCCTTATAGCGCGCTATAAGGGGTTTTTATTATATTTCGAATATTTATTTCTTCTCAATATTCATCCGTATCTTTGTTATAATGAACAAGTTGTTTCTTTCGACTAATAAACAAGGAGGTTTTTATGGAACAATTTCATTACATTTTAAAATATTTAATTCTTGGTCTGTTCCAAGGACTAACAGAACCAATTCCGATTTCTTCAAGCGGTCACCTCGTTTTAGCACAACATTTGCTAGGACTAAAAATAGAAGGGTTTAGCTTCGAACTACTTGTTAATTCAGCTTCATTATTAGCTGTATTACTTATTTATAGAAATGATTTAATTCGTCTAACGAAGAATGGTCTATCTTATATATTTACAAGAGCAGAAGATGCAAAATCAGATTTCTTCTTTATTATTTACCTTGTTATTGCGACCATTCCAGCAGGCGTTATTGGTGTTTTATTTAAAGACTATATCGACCAGTACTTAAAAGGCGTGAAAATGGTTGGGATTTCCCTTCTTATTACTGCTGTCGGCCTTTGGATTATTAGAAACTTGCGTGGACGTAAAAATGATGGCGATCTTTCTATGAAAGATGCAATTATCGTCGGATTAGCACAAGCTTGCGCACTAATTCCTGGAATAAGCCGATCAGGTGCAACAATCGTCGCAGCGATGTTACTTGGTATGAAGCAAGAAACAGCTCTTCGTTTCTCATTCTTACTGTATATCCCTGTTAGCTTAGGTGGTTTATTACTAAGTATTACAGACATTGCAAAAGATCCAAACCTAGATACATTATTCGTACCATATGTCGTTGCATTTATCGCAACATTTATCATGACGTATATTTCTTTAAAATGGTTTATGAACATTATGGCAAAAGGAAATTTAAAATATTTCTCTTTCTATTGCATTATCGTAGGTGTACTTACTCTTATTTTCTTATAAAGTGAAACTTACAAATCGAAAAGAGAGTCATTCTATTAAACTAGGATGACTCTCTTTTTTATATTTTTATAATGATAAAGCCCCTCTTACCTTTCTGTACAGTAAGAGGGGCCCCTTTTATGCGTATACTTTCTTTTCTTGACAATACAAACGAATAACATGTTTATTTTGTTGAAATACATCATGCGTTAGGCGGATAATAATAAAATTTCGTTTTGTTTGATCATCATGAACAAAAATCTGTTCTCCCTCCTGAAAACGCCATGCACTTTCAAAAGTTGTAATATGATCCCCACTTACAGAAAAAAGCTCATACCGCATATCTTGTACCCTCTCTCAACTTATAATAATCACAATATCCTTATATTAAATTTAGTATAACTTAATCCCGTTTAAATTTGAAATTTTTTCTATTTAGAAATATTTTAATTTTGTTTTAAAGTTCTTTTAACGTTATAATGATAAACGAATTTTCATTGAAAGGAGCTTCATTTTGACTGCATATTTATTTCCAGTAAAAACAGCATTTATTTTATTTCCTATTTTAGCAATGTTTCTGTTAATCCCATTTTTAATATTTAATTATCGAAAATACGGTTATTTAAATAAATGGCGCTCATTTATTTTGTATTCATTACTACTCTATTTATTAAATGCCTATTTTCTTGTTATTTTGCCGTTACCACAAACGTATGATACTTGTAGCCTACAACCGGCTAATACACAGCACATGCAACTCTCACCATTTTATTTCATACAAGAGATTAGTAATCATACATCGGCAATTTTAGCGAAACCAACTACTTATTTCTATTTATTAAAAGAATCTGCGTTTTTACAAGTAGCATTTAACGTTCTATTAACCGTTCCATTCGGTGTTTATCTACGTTATTATTTCCGACGTAGTTTCTTACAAACAGTTTGTATTTCTTTTTGTCTTTCACTATTTTTCGAACTGACACAGGTGACTGGACTATACGGTATATACAATTGTGCATATCGCTTATTCGATATCGATGATCTATTTTTAAACACATTAGGCGGCGTAATTGGTTTTATCATTGCACCAATATTTACGTACTTCCTTCCGAAAACAAGCGAATTGGATAGTCATATTGATTTGGAAACAAAACCAGTCGGATTCGTTCGTCGTCTTATCGCTATGCAAATTGATTGGCTGTTCTTATCTATCGTTGTGCCTGTCATTAAAAATAAAGGAAATTCTCTATTTATTTCTAATGTCCAATCTTACACAAATGTATACGAACTCTTTTTCATTACATGTTCAATCTTTATTTACTTTATTATCATTCCATACTTTACGAATGGAAGAACAATAGGAAAAGCGTTGCTTCGGATTTACATTAAAGGACAAGCAGAGCGTATTACACTAAAAGAATTATTCATTCGTTACGGGATATTCTATTTCATTTTAGGCGGAATCAATTATATTCTTTCGAGTAGCTCTATCTTAAATCATACAGAGCCTTTAGTATTACTAGTTATACTATTATTCCAATTTGTAATTAACGGTCTATTTATTATTCATGTTTTATTACATGTATTTAGTCGTGATAAATTACTATTTTACGAGCGTATTAGTCAAACAAGAAATGCGATCATACTAAAAAAAGCTGACAAGTAATACTTTGTCAGCTTTTTTTCATAATCGTAAATAATTTTTCTGTGTAAGGATTTGAAAATATTTCTGCTTCATCTAGTAACTTCCTCGCCTTTAGAAACGAATGCATTTCTGGATATATATTTTGTAATTTTTCGTACGTTAACGTATGCATTTTCCCCCAATGCGGGCGTCCTTCATACTTTAGAAAAATTTTCTCTACCTCACCAAAATAAGCAGCATACTTCATACCTTTATACATATGAACAGCAATATACGCTGAATCCCTTCCATACGCTGGACTGAGCCATATATCATCCCTTTTCACATAACGGCATTCAATTGGGAAGTGCACTTTATATTTTTTCTTTTCAATAAGGTTTGAAATCTCTTCTACAACGGCCCGCATATATTTTGAAGGAACACTATACTCCATTTCATAAAATGGAACCGCACGCGATGTAGCAAATACTTCATAACTCGGACCAACTATCTTTGTATTCGGTACAGCTTTAGCCGATAATCGACTTACTCCTTTACTTATAGAAGGAAACCATTTACATCCTTTAGATAACAAAGAGAACATCTTATTTTCAAGCAACTCTACCTTTAGTTTATGCCATTTCAAGTCACTTTTTTTACCCGTTGTTTCGTTTGTAAATTTTACTTGCACTTCATCTGAATAAGGAAAAACGAAAAATTCAAAATGGCGATTCTTCTTATATTCTTCTAGCTTGTTCATTACCGTAGATAATGACTGTTTTTCACTTTTATAAACGAGTGAATAGGCTGGAATAACCTTCAATTTTATTTTTACAATGATACCTAACATTCCAAGCGACAACTGAAAGGCTCTCCAATATTCCACATTCTCAGTTTCCGAACAAACTATACTCTCACCTGTAGATAAAACTGCGGTAATCTCTATAACTTGTGTTGATAAACTTCCAAAGGTAATCCCCGTTCCATGAGTCCCTGTACTAATCGCTCCTGCAATAGATTGTGAATCAATATCCCCTAAATTTTCTTGTGCATAACCTTTTTCTTCAAGTAACTTCCCTAAATCATGTAACTTTGTTCCTGCCCATACTTCGGCAACCATCTTCTCTGCATCAATATCCAAAATACCTTTCAATTTATCTAAAGAAACTAAAATTTCTTCCGTTTGCACAAGAGGTGTAAATGAGTGTCCTGAACCGACAACACGAATTTTCTTCCCTTTTTTTCGAGCAAGCCCTACAACTTCTACTACATCTTGTATACTTTCTGGATACATCGTATAATGCGGCGTTCCTTCTACATTCCCTGTCCAATTTCTCCATTTTTGTCCCTTTATAGAAAGCATTGACCATCCCCCCGATATGTTGAATACTCCCCAACAATCTCTCCTTCTTTCACACGGTATAAAAAAGGAAAACGCTCACATAACTCACCAGCTTTACTATGGCGAAACAAGATAGAATCTCCTATCTCTACTCGTTCCTCACCGTTATAAAAAATCGGTGTTTGCACTTCGCCAGCGCCTTCTAAAGCTAATAGTTTGGCACCATTTGGTCTCCAAATCTCAGGTTCTTTATCTTTACCAATTGCACCTGAGGCAATATATCCACCACCTAGACAAGTGTAAATAGATGGGGCTGGTTTACGCACAACTGGTAAAGCAAATCCGACAGCTGGATGAAATTGCACCTCTTTATAATAATCAAACAGCTTCGGGGCATAAAAAGCAGAACCTATTGTAATCTCCGAAACCGCATTATCTTTCTCGGTTGTTTTTATACTTCCTGTGCCTCCCCCATTTATAAACCTTAGTTCAATACCTAGGTTTTGTATTTGTTTTACGATATGTCCTCTTCTGTCTTTAATTTCTAAAACCGATTTCTTCTTTAAATACGAAATTACTTTACTTTTCACTCGCTGATTCGGTATGTGATCTCCTACCCCAGCAATTTGGGCTTCATATCCCATTACACCATCTAGTATTAAACATGATGATTCTTTCACCCTTTTTACTATTTTCAAAGCACCTTGCACATCTTTTACTGGTGATCTTTTGACCCCAAAATGAAATTGAAAAAAATAACTACTCATATCAATATCCAAACAAACACGAAAACACCCTTTAGATTTCTCAGCAATTTTTTCTAAATAAACAATATGGTCTTCACAATCCACCATACAAGTTATAATGAGCCCTTGCTTTGTTAGCAAACTTATTTCATGTAAAGCTCTTTCATCATAAGCAGGATATCCGAGCAATAAATCATTGAATCCTTGTTCAATTAAAAACAAAGCCTCCCTAGGTGAAAAACACATAATACCTTGAAATCGATCATTTGCAGCTAAAACCTTTCGCATAACCGGAACAGAACGTAACGATTTACTCGCTATACGAATCTTCTTATTTCCACTTAATTCTATAATCGATTGAATATTTCTATCTAAAGACACCTCATCCAAAAATGCACACGGTAATGGAACTTCTTTAAAAATTCCTCTATCCACATTTTTTCTCTCCTCTTCTCTATATGTCTTATACATATTGGAAAGAAAGTTTAAATTTCCTCTTACAAAATAAAAAAGTTTCTTCCTATTTAAGAAGAAACTTTTTTAGGACTACTTCATAGAAATAGTCGCCTCTACTGGATAATGATCAGAATAATCATCATACGTATATTTTTTGAGCCATGATGTAACAGTCCACTGTGGAGATTTCGGTTGTAATACTTTATTCTCTATAAATGATGGATTCGCATGATCTTTACTTGCAATAATATAATCTAAATGTTCAGCAGGGCTATCAGGGAAATTATATTTCGCAATACTGTTTGTCGTCGCATCCCAAGTTGCTGTATGTCCTGTATAAGATGGAATAGAAGCGTGCAATGTTTTGAACATGGATGCGTACTCTGAATCACTATTGTTCTCTGCATTTATTTTGTTCACGTTCATATCACCACCAAATAGAACGTACTCGTTATTTGGTATATTCTTATTTTTTATAAAATCTTGAATTTCTTTTAACTGATTTGTACGTACAGATGCAGGTGAAGTTTTTCCGCACATACTATCTTCAGCCTGCAAATGCGTCCCAATTACATGAACGAAACGATCATTTTTCTTAATTTTCGTGTATACAAATCCTTTATTCGATAAATTATCTGGCCCGCATCCTTTTGCAAATACATATTGAACCTTTTCAACGATCGGCCATTTGCTCACGATTGCAACTCCCCCATCTTCAGGAGTTGAAGATGAATAGCTACCTAACGTTTTATCCCATTCGTTTCCGTTACTACGGCCTAATACCGCTGTTTGATTTGGATATTCTTTCTTCAAATTCCCTAACAAACGATCTGATGCGCTATTATCAAACACTTCATTTAATATAACTACATCCTGATTCTTAATATAATCCGCTGCCCCAATTAAATCAGCACGCTCGCTTTGTCCCCAGTTCGGATATAAGTTTGTTGATAGCATGTACACGTTATGCGTCATCACTTTCAAATTGTTATTTTGATCTGTAGACATCTCTGCCTGAGCTGAAGATCCTCCGTATAAAACTCCTAAACCAATTCCAAAGCTAAGTACACCTTTTAGCAAATTACCTTTCACGTTTCATACCTCCATGTGTATAGTGATAAAAAGGCCAAATACTCTATTATGAGATTTGACCTTTTTTTAAATACTTAACGATCTCCGTACGTATCAAACCAAAGCTGAATGTATCCGGCAGTAACACGTTGTGCATCCATTAATCGCTTACCTGTCATTGGTGTAACTTCAGCGCGCCATTTATCTGCATATTCTTGTGATACAGCTGCTTTTACGAACCAATCTTTCGTATTATCATTTACAATTCCAGAGTAATCTTGTTTCGCTGCTACTGCCGCTCCATGAATCCACTCTTCTGGATTTGTACCTTTCCAGTTCCAATATCCATTTCCATCCGTTACTTTATAATTATCTTTTATCGTATCTACAAAGTTTTCATATTTAGAATGGAATCCTTGTGGGTATGAAAGATTTGTAAAGTTTGCCGCATGCATCGGTTGGTTTACATCTCCTAAATAATGAAGAGATAATCCTAAATAGAAGAATGCTTGTTTCATATCTTTATTTTTGTATGACTCACCAGCTAATTTAAAATATTTAGCCCCAGTTTCTTTTGCCTGCTTTGCAAATGGAATATATGTTTTTCCATTGTCTGGATCATAGAAATGTGAAGCAAATGTGCTATTATCATAATAAGGATTTTCATAGTCAGCAGCGTAAATACCGTTCTCTAACTCTGTACGCCATTCATTTAATTGTGCAACTCGATCTTGTTTTACAAGTGTTGTATTGCGAGACATAATATCAATGGCACGGTTTACAATCCATAAATGAGAGTTTACGCCTTCTTTATGCTTATCTTCAGCAGACCAGCGGTGAACTATTTTTATTTTACTTCCCCCATCATTTTCATGTGCAAATGCAACACTTTGTAATGGCGCTACTAATGTAATAGCTGCTGCTAAAGCAAGTACTTTCTTTTTCATCTGAAATCCTCCATTTTATAATTGAATTATTGTAAACTTTTTGTTAGGATCCTAAGATGTCGTCCGGTTAACCTATGACTAGAATATCCCACCTTTCATGAAATTTCTATCAATAAATTAAAATATGCAAATTTTCATATCATTATAACTTTATACATAGTGAATATAATGAATGAATGCACTTATATTGTAATAAAGTATTGTTAAGCTACTACGAATGATTGTCAAAACTAATGTAAAAAAAGAGTAAAGCATTCACATGCTTTACTCTTTTTTTCTATTCGATAATATACTTGGCAGTTGTACATTAACTGCCAACTTATGAATAAATCCAAACACTAATCCAATCCCAATAAATATGTATAAGATTGTAAATATCTTTCCGAAATCAGTTTGCGGACTAAAATCCCCATCACCGACAGTCGTCAACGTGACCACACTAAAATATAAAGCGTCAAGAGGACGTAATCCTTCAACTGTACTATAAAAAATTGTACCAGATGTTAATGTTAAAAATGTTAATACGAATAACACTTGAAATTCTTTATCTTTCCACGCTCGTAAACAAGCTTTTAGCATTCGTTTCAATGTCAACATAAATGAAAGCATTAGACTTCTCCTTCCAAACAAAATACCTGTAGTTAAAGGAAAGTCTATCACTTTTCTGTATTGAAGAATCTTCACTTTTCCTATGATTCATTTTTTATCAAGAAGTAAGTATTGCTTCATTTTTAGCATAGATATATATAATTCAAAAAACACATATTAGGATATTGAAATAAAACTATTTATATTTTAATATTAATATACATAGTTTTATTTTAGCAGTTTTTTACTATTAGAGACAGAAGTACTATTTTAGGAGAGAGTGAATTAATATGGAGAAAAGTTTTTCAAATTTAATTGCTTCAGATGATAAAGAAATAGTCACTGAGACGATTATGATTAAGGATAATATTTTGAAGTTTAATGATATTACTTTACATTTAAGTAATATAGCAGTTGTATACGCGGGTAAAAAGAAATTAAGAATCCCTTATCTTGCAATAGTTATCTTTTTAATATCTTGCTTCTTTATGTTCCAAATTCCATCGGTTGGATTTATTGGAGGGATTGGATCAGGGCTATATATTTGGTCGGTTTATAAATCATATTTAAGTAATAATTTATATTTGAATTTTCAAATGAACTCAGGTCAGTACTATCGAATTTACTTTTCAGATAAGTCTTTTCTAGAAAAAGCTAAGTCTATTGTAGAAAATTCTTTTAATAATAAAAATATGGAATATATAGTAAAGATAGAAGAGCAGAAAATAGTTTATGGAAATGATTACAAAGTAAATGGAGACAACAATGTTATTGATACTACTATTCAAGAGGGAGCCAATGTGAACTCTCATAATAAAGATAGTTTTAATAAGAGAAATGAAGATAATTCCGTGAAGATTCGAGATATTAAAGATTCTTCAATAAATGGAGCAAATTTTGGTAATAATAATAACCTTAAAACTAATAAAGTAGATAACTATGACTGGAAAGAACTTGGTTCAGAGTTGGAAAAAGTAATAGAAGCTATTAAAATTGATTCTGATGTAAAAGAAGCCAGTATTGAAGCTCTTCATGCTAGCAAGGCGGAAGATAGAGATCTTTTTGAATCAACTATTAAAAAAAGATGTAAAGAATTTTCAACAGAGCTTTTTCGAAATACCGCAGATAAAGTGCTCCAACAGATAGTAAATAAAATCTTGGAGCTATGATAACTATTAATAATTGAAAGTTTTATTAATAAAATTAGTTGTATACGTTTAAAAGAGTAAAGCATCCACATGCTTTACTCTTTTTTTCTATTCGATAATATACTTGGCAGTTGTACATTAACTGCCAACTTATGAATAAATCCAAACACTAATCCAATCCCAATAAATATGTATAAGATTGTAAATATCTTTCCGAAATCAGTTTGCGGACTAAAATCCCCATCACCGACAGTCGTCAACGTGACCACACTAAAATATAAAGCGTCAAGAGGACGTAATCCTTCAACTGTACTATAAAAAATTGTACCAGATGTTAATGTTAAAAATGTTAATACGAATAATACTTGAAATTCTTTATCTTTCCATGCTCGTAAACAAGCTTTTAGCATTCGTTTCAATGTCAACATAAATGAAAGCATTAGACTACCCCTTCCAAACAAAATACCTGTAGTTAAAGGAAAGTCTATCACCTTTCTGTATAGAAAAAAAGTAGCCCTCTTCTATTTCTAGAAAAGGGCTACTTTTTACTATTCTCTATTATTTAGGTGAAACAAGAATTTTCACTTGTGTTTTATCTTTTACAAGTGCTTCAAATCCTTCTTCAACAACTTGATCTACTGTGATTTTTTTCGTAATTAATTTCTCTGCTTGAATTTGGCCAGAGCTAATTAATTTAATAACAGCTGGGAAGATATGACGGTATCCAAGAATACCGATAACTTCTTTTTCTTTTAGTACAAGGTTGTTTGGCGTAATTGTCGCATCTTTTTCCCACACACTAACAATTACAGTTTGTCCTTCAAAGCTTGTACTTTCAATCGCTTGACGAAGTACTACTTCGACACCTGTTACTTCAAAGCTCACATTTACACCTAAACCATTTGTTAAGTTACGAATTTCTGCTAGTACATCTTGAGTAGCTGGATTTAATACATAATCCGCACCTGCTAATTTTGCTAACTCTTGACGTTCTTTAGAAAGTTCTACTGCAATAACAGGAGTTGCTCCTGCTGCTTTAGCTGCTTGAATGACAAGAAGTCCAATTGGACCACAACCAAATACTGCTACAGCTTCCCCTTCTTTTAATTTACTTTGACGTACTGCATGAACTGCTACCGCTGCTGGTTCTACAAGTGCACCTTGTTCATATGTCATTTCATCAGGAATATGGTGGACCATATCTTCTGGTACTACTGTATATTCAGAGAAACCGCCGCCGTCTCCGCCAAGACCGTGGAAAACAAGTTGTTCACAAACATTGTAATGTCCATGTTTACAAGCTTCACATTTACCACAAGAATAAATTGGTTCTACAACGACGCGATCTCCCACTTTATGAGAAGTAACGCCTTCACCGATTTCAACTACCTCACCACTAAACTCATGACCTAAAATAACCGGTGCTTTTACGTGTGTTAATGGGTGCTCTTCTGTTGGAATAAAAATAGGTCCTGCTAAATATTCATGCAAGTCTGTTCCGCAGATACCACACCATTTCACTTTAATCTTAACTGCTCCTGGTCTTACAGTTGGTTCTGGTACTTCTTCTACTCGTACATCGCGTTGATTATGCCAAAGTAATGCTTTCATTTTATACATCCCTCTCTACGTATATACTTAACCTGGTGAAGTTTACAAATCTATTATAATACTTCTATCCATATATTTCAAAAAAACAATATCATTTCCACTAAATTTTAACAAATAACGTTCAATATTTTGTCACTTTGTACTTTTTTCCACATCTGTTAATGCTAATTTCATTGCGGTTGAAATTAGCATTATGCCATAATAGCAGAGGAGAGGTGAATATCGCTTGAAATATTTTATTTACTTTATTGTTATCGTAGCGTTTCTAGATACATTTTCACAATTACCTATTATGAGTACGTTCGCTCAAAGTCTTGGAGGATCTCCTCTTATTATTGGGCTAGTTGTCGGTATGTACTCATTCGCTAATATGATCGGTAATATTATTGCTGGCGCTGCTGTCGATAAATTTGGTGCAAAAAAAATACTTTATATAAGCATGGGACTTACGAGTTTCATAGTCTTGTTATACACCGTTGTTCAAAGTGGTGAACAACTATTAGTTGTGCGCTTTATGCACGGCTTTAGTGACGGATTTTTAATTCCTGCTGCCTTTACGTTTTTATCAAAACAAACAAGTTCAGCAAGACAAGGTAAGGCAATGGCTCTATCTGGTGCTGCTGTTGGAACAGCGGCAATTGTAGGACCTGCTTTCAGTGGAATTATGAAAGCAACTGCTGGTATAGAGTGGGTGTTCATTACCATTTCTATTTTAATGGTCCTTGGTACAATCGTATCTCTATTCTTCTTACCAAATAACGTATCAAGAAAAGATACTTCAAGAACACAAATGATGAACAAAGAAGATATGATTGAACTATTGAAATCAGAACCGTTATTGCAAGCATATATTGGTGCTTTCACGCTAATGTTTTCACAAGGAATTGTCACGTATATGCTACCAGTGAAAGTTGAGGCATTAGCACTTAAAGCATCTACAACAGGCATGATGTTAAGTGTATTCGGCATTACCGCTATCCTCTTCTTCTTGCTGCCAACAAACCGTATTTATGATCGATTTAATCGTTCAAAACTCATGCTAATTGGTATTGCAGTAATGGCATTTGCGTTATCATTACTTGGATTATTCGCAACAAAAGGTATGCTCTTTATCGTTATGATGATTTATGGCATTGGATTTGCTATCCTTTTCCCATCGATAAATGCATTACTTGTTGAAAATACGACAGATAATAAGCGCGGAAAAGCATTCGGATTGTTTTATGCTTTCTTCTCATTAGGAGTTGTTGCTGGATCCTTTACAGTTGGTGTAATCGGGGCATCCCCTAGCGTCAGCTTCGTTATCGGAACTGCATTCTTATTAACATTCGCTGGAATGATTTATGTAAGAAGCAAAATAAAAAGTAAAGCAAAAAGCAAAGTAAAAAAGACAATGATGGGATAACTCCATCATTGTCTTTTTTCGCCTAATCTATATTACTTTTTTATATAAACAAGTAATACTGTAAATAAACTTATGTATAAAGACAATACTACATTTCTCCTTTTACAAAAAAAGTGTATAAATACCGATGATACTTCGACAATTTCCTCGGAAATATTTCCTATCCCCACATAATTTGATACACTACATATGAACAGAAACTTGTATTACATAGGCTAAAATAATAACTTACTGTACAAATTAAAAAGCACATTCTCCATAGGAAGAATGTGCTTTTATATTATTAACGTTTAATCCAAACAGCGCCTGCCGATTTATCGTCTGCCTGTCCAACAACTTGGAATTTAAGTCCAAGGTTTGGAACTTTTCTTCCTGCGTCTGCAATTTGTTTGTTACTATATACTTTTGAATCATCAAAAGTTGTAACACCTTGTAATCCAGAATAGTTAAACTGTCCACGTGTTAATGAGTTTACACTCCATGCTGGTGTTTGATCAAATGAAAATGCAGCGTCTGCAATTTGCATGCCTGTATTACCATACGCTGGTTTCCCGTTTAAATTACCAACAAGTGCTTCTGGATGAGAGTCTACAACACCAAGGAAGCCTTCACCTGGATGCACCCCAACCCAGTTATCTTTAAAGCTATCATCTGCATACCAAACGACAAGACCTGTATTATACACTGGACCTTTTCCTGCTTTTAATCCGTTATCTGACCCCGCATAGTTTCTCCACTCTAGGTAGTAATAATGAGCTTTCTTCTCTGTTCCATCAGAAACAACAAAACCATTTACATTCATTTTAGCCTGTCCTTCTGTATCATCAGAAAATACAACTTGTCCATCAACAGTTACATTTACATTATCCATCGCAAAACCTTTATATGTTACAGCAGGATCTGTAATATAATCGAATTGCAGTTTCACCTTTTTCCCTTTAAATTGACTTAAATCATATGATTTATCCATCCATTTCCCATCTGTTGTATCTTTATCTTCTTGGACTACTTTTTCTCCAAGTCTCTCAATTAATGTTTTCGTTCCATCTTCTGTTACTGCATGTACTTCAACAAAATCACACTCTGCTTCTAACTCATAATTTGCTTTATAATCGAATTTCGCATTTGTTCCTTTTGTTAAATCAATGAATGGTGTTTCTAATGTTGTATGCATATCATCGCCTCTTGTACTATAATATGCATGCTTTCCAAACTCCGGTTTAATCGTTTCAACACTTTTACCTGGTAAGTTAACACGTACAACGCCTGGACGATTGGATTTTGTAACACTTTGATCAATATATGTAGGAACTCCTACTCCACGCTTAATTTTATCGTAATCTACTTCTAAAATTTTTGCCCAGTTGCCACCCATATTCTTTTGTAAGAAGTCTTTATTTTGTGGTGAGAAACTAGTTGGCTCTGTTCCTGCAATTTTCCCTGTCCAACTACCTCCACTCATTAATGACCACGCTTCGACAGGTGAACCAGTTCCAGTATATTTCGTGTCATATTCATCAGGTAAGCCAAGATCATGTCCAAATTCATGCGCAAATACACCTACTGCTCCATCCTCTGGTTCAATTGTATAATCATGCGCCGCTACTTTTCCACCAAAGTAATCTACCTTTGATTTTGTACCTTCAACCGCTACTGGATCTATTGCTAATTTTGAACGATGTGACCAAATTGCATCATCACCTAATTTACCGCCACCAGCTTCTTGACCAACGCCAGCATGGATTACCATTAAATGATCAATTACACCATCAGGTTCATTTTGATTTCCATCACCATTTGTATCATATCTATCAAATTGATCAAATTGAGATAAATCTAGCCCTTTCTCAGCAGCTGCATGTAAAGCTTCTTTCACTAAATCACGTGCGCCTTTTGGCCCTTTATTATCGTGACCACTACTACCATCAGCACCGTAGTCAGACGCTTTTCCTGGAACAGTTAGCCATTCCGTTACATATCCATCCGTCTTATAACTTCCGCCTGATTGCTCTTCATAATATTGTTTAAATGTTTTTACTTTCGAACCATCAAATAATGTGTACGGTTCATTACCAAATAACATTTTTTGATAATGCTCTCTACTAAAGTCATTCGAATACATATACCCTGGTGTTTGATCAATATTATTATGTTTATAATCACTAAATTCAACGAGTAATACTAATACTTTATCAGTTCGAACTGACCCTTTATATGGCGCTTGCTTTGCTTTAGAAGTTGGGACTTGCCCATTCAATTGTTTTTTATTTGGTTCTGGCTTTTGCTCAGGGCTAACATTTTTTTCAGGTTTTTTTACCTTTTCCTTTTCTTCCATTTTTTTCTCTTTTACTTTTTTCACAAAATCAGATGCCTCTTTAGCAGTATCCGCTGGTAGGATTTCTTTATTTGCCTGATCGCCTTGTTTCTTTTCAATATACTTTTCTACAGCCTTTTTCGTCTCTTCTTTAGAAGATGCTGGATTAATTGTTCCTCTTTCTTTCAACGCTTCCGCTAAACGATCTTCTTGAATTAAATTGTAATCAATTGGTGTTGTAGATACATTATCTTTCTCTTTTGCTGGCGTTTCTGCGTATGCTAGCGGAGTACTCATTACAGATGTGCATCCGATAATTGCCGCAATTGCTAAAGATGATAGCACTTTAAATGGCGCTTTTCTTCTCATTCTATTTCTCTCCTTTTATAAAACTTAAAATTCAGATAAATTAGTGCATTTAAATCGAAATCCCTACTTTCTGCCCTCCCTATATAAAAAGGCATAATTCTATAAACGTTAAGCTTTCTGTTATAGAATCATGCCCCTCCAGTTTTCTGGTCAGAACCTCTACCTTTTTATGTCGAAATATGAAAAATAAAAAGTGATTTGATATATATTAAATAGCTTATATAACAAATTTAAAAGACAATATGCAAAATTGCATGAAAATTCTTTTAAATAAAAAAAGAACCCTAGTCAATTAAACTAGGATTCTCGATTTTCTATTATTTCTCTTGTGTTTTTTCCCAATCAGCTAAGAATTTCTCAATTCCTTGATCTGTTAATGGATGTTTCACTAATGAAGCAATTACGTTTGCTGGGATTGTTGCAATATGTGAACCGTTTAATGCTGCTTCTGTTACGTGAACACTGTGACGTACAGATGCTGCAATGATTTCTGTTTCAATGCCGTGAATTGCAAAGATTTCTGCGATTTGGCGAATTAAGTCCATACCGTTATGACCGATATCGTCTAAGCGACCTAAGAATGGTGAAACGTATGTTGCACCAGCACGAGCTGCAAGTAATGCTTGAACTGCTGAGAATACTAATGTAACGTTTGTACGAATTCCTAAGTCAGAGAATGCTTTTACTGCTTTTAAACCTTCTGTTGTCATTGGAACTTTTACAACAACGTTTGGAGCAATTTTCGCTAATTCTTTTCCTTCTTCAATCATTTTATCAGCTTCTAAGCTAATTACTTCTGCGCTTACAGGTCCTTCTATAAAGCTGCAAATTTCACGAATACGCTCGTGGAAATCTACGCCTTCTTTTGCTACAAGTGATGGGTTTGTCGTTACTCCAGCTACTACGCCTAATGCATTTGCCTCTTTAATTTCATTAATGTTTGCTGTATCAATAAAGAATTTCATTTATTATTCTTCCTTCCTAATTTTCATTTTATATTTATTTATTTTTCTTAATAAGCTCTAATTCAATCGGAATAGATTTGTCCACTTTTTTACCTTGCGTGATCTCTTTTGCTGTTTGCATCGCCTTCTCTCCGATTAATTCCGGTTTTTGAGCAACTGTTGCAGCCATACGCCCATCTTTAACCGCTTTTACAGCATCTTCTGTCGCATCAAACCCAACAACGACTACATCCGTTTTTCCAGCAGATTTCAATGCTTCAAGTGCACCTAATGCCATCTCGTCGTTATGCGCAAACACAGCTTTAATATCACCATTTGCTTGTAAAATGTTTTCCATAACAGATAATCCTTTTGCTCTATCAAAATCAGCCGCTTGTTTGGCAACTACTTTTAAAGATTTATCAGCTACGTTATGGAATCCTTTCCCACGTTCACGAGCAGCAGAAGACCCAGGGATTCCTTCTAACTCAGCAACGTTTGCTCCCCCGCCAACTAATTCACGAATGTAATCACTGGCCATTTGACCACCTTCGATATTATTAGAGGCAATGTGAGAAACAACCTTACCTGAATTCGCAACGCGGTCTACTGTAATAACAGGAACATTTGCTGCATTTGCCGCACTTACTGCTGAAGCAACAGCATCTGAATCGGTCGGATTAATAACAACTACATCGACACCTTTTTGAATTAAATCCTCAACATCGTTCGTTTGCTTTGCTGCATCATTTTGTGCATCAACAGCAATCAATTCAATACCGCTTGCTTTCGCTTGCTTTTCTGCACCCTTTTTCAAAGTTACAAAAAATGGATTATTTAAAGTTGAAACAGAGAATCCAACTTTAATAGTTTTATTTCGACCTTTATCGCTAGAATCCTTTGCCCATTCTGGTGGTTCCATTGAACAACCAGCAGTAATGACCATAATACATGCAACGAGTATAAGTAACCATTTCTTCATGAACTTTCCCTCCATTACGCTTCTTTTCGACGATCAATTAATACAGCTAGTAAGATTACAAGCCCTTTTACAACTTGTTGGAAGAAAGAAGATACACCTAATAAATTTAAACCATTATTTAGTACACCGATAATTAGTACACCGATGAATGTACCAACAATCCATCCTCTTCCCCCAGAAAGACTTGTTCCACCTAATACAACTGCTGCAATTGCATCTAATTCGTAAGAAGTACCTGCAGTTGGCTGTGCAGAATCTAGTCGTGATGTTAAGACAATACCTGCAAGCGCTGCCAAAATTCCGGAAAGACCGTAAATCATTACTTTAATTCTCGTAACATTAATACCTGATAGTGCTGCTGCTTCTTCATTTCCACCAATTGCAAATGTACGGCGACCAAATGTCGTTTTCTTCAAAATGAAGTACAGTACTGCGAAAGCGATCATCATTGTAACAGCTGGTACCGGAATACCAAGAAAATAACCGCGGCCAAACATTTGGAACATTAAATGATCACCAAGACCAGTGATCGGACGTCCGTCCATATAAACAAGCGTCAACCCACGAAAAATAGTCATTGTTGCTAAAGTTGCAATAAATGGAGCTACTTTTCCCTTCGCTATGATGATACCGTTTACAATTCCCATTACAAGACCAGCTAATAATCCAACTGCCATCGCAAGAAACGGGTCCATGCCACTTGCCATCATTCCAGCAACAAGTGCACTTGATAATGCTAAAATAGAACCTACCGATAAGTCAATACCCCCTGTTAAAATTACAAAGGTCATTCCGAATGCAATAAGCGCATTAATCGATACTTGACGCAGTATATTAAATAAATTTGGAATTTCAATAAATGCTGGATTTAAAGCTGTAATTACTACAATAATTAATACTAGTCCAATTAAAGACCCAAGTTGTTGTAATACATTCCCCTTCTTAGCCATCCTTACTCTCCCCCTGTAGCTAGTGCCATAATAGACTCTTGTGATGCCTCATCTTTCTCTAAAATGCCGCCGACTTTTCCTTCATGAATAACAAGAACACGATCACTCATCCCTAAAACTTCTGGAAGCTCAGATGATACCATAATAACGGCATCTCCTTGCTCAGTAAGCTTATTCATGATAGAGTAAATTTCTTTTTTCGCTCCAACATCAACACCTCTTGTTGGCTCATCTAAAATAAGTAACTGCGGGTGGATACCTAGCCATTTCGCGATTACAATCTTTTGCTGATTTCCACCAGAAAGAGATTTCACCGCTTGCTCTCCACTAGATGCTTTCACATTAAGTAGCTTCATCATATCCGCTGTAAACTGTTGTTCTAGTTCGTTACTAAGGACACTTCCCTTTGAAAGACTTTCTAAATTCGGTAAAGCTAAATTTTCTCGGATTGAGAAATCTAAAACTAACCCTTCAGATTTTCTATCCTCTGTAATGAAAGCTATTCTTTGTCTAATCGCATCTATCGGACTATCAATCTTTACTTCTTGTCCATTAATAAAAATTTGGCCAGAATCTAAAGGTTCGTATCCAAATATCGCTTTCATAATATCTGTACGGCCAGCTCCCATCAAGCCAGCAACACCAAGGATTTCACCTTTTCTAATTTGAAACGAAACATTTTCAAACTTCCCTTTTTTCGTTCCGTTACGCATTTCAAAAATAACATCACCAATTTGACTATTTCGCTCCGGGTAACGTTCACCAATGCTGCGCCCCACCATCATACTCACTACTTCATCAAACGATGTTTCCGGAATTAATCTCTTTCCTACGTATTCCCCATCACGTAAAATCGTAATGGCATCACATATTGAAAAGATTTCTTCCATTCGGTGTGAGATATAAACGAACGAAACGCCTTCTTTACGTAATTTATTAATGACAGTAAACAACGTTTCAATTTCACGATCTGTTAATGCAGCTGTCGGTTCATCCATAATAATAACGCTCGCGTTTGTCATTAACGCTTTCGCAATTTCGATAATTTGCTGTTGTCCAACCGATAACTCTCCTGCCAACATAGCACCTTTTACATGTAACCCTAACTCCGCTAGTTGCTGCTGCGCAATCGCGTTCATTTGACGCGTACGTAAAATACCTGTCTTCCCATACATTAACTCTTTACCGAGAAACATATTTTCAGCTACTGTTAAATTCGATAATATGTTCAATTCTTGATGTATAAATGCAATACCGTACTCTTCAGCTTCTTTCGCATTTTTAAAAGTTCGTTCTTGTCCATCAATCGTGATGGTTCCACCATCTTTTTTGTATACACCTGTTAAAATTTTCATAAGCGTTGATTTGCCCGCTCCATTTTCCCCCATCAATGCATGGACTTCCCCTGTTTCAATCATAAACTGTGCATTCTTCAAAACAGGATTACCATTGAACGCCTTTGAAATATTTTTCATTTCAATACGCATTCCCATCACTTCCCTTTATTAAAAAATCACGCCTGCATGTAAAATTACATTGGCATAAGGCGTAGCCTCTCCTGTACGAATAATCGCCTTCGCTTTCTTCGTGTGCTCTTTAAATTGTTCATGCGATACATATTCAAATGCTGGTCCTATTAATTTCAGCTCGATTTCTTTATTTACTTCCGCATTATTGTTAATGATTTCTTCTGCTAACGTTACTTTTTCAATTGCCATATCATCAGCTACCACTTGCAATACGTCTAAAAAGCTAGGTTTTCCAATCTCAACTGCTAAATCAATTCGTTTTACTCCGTGAGGAATTGGTAACCCGCAGTCTGCGATTACAATTGTATCTGTATGCCCAAGTGAAGCAAGGACTGATGCAATCTCACTGTTTAATACACCGTGCTTTTTCATCCGACAATCACCTGCACTTCACGTACTCTATCTCTCGTTGGCATACCGCCCTGTGCTCCAAGTTTCGTTACAGAAAGGCCACCAGCAATATTCGCAAAACGAATTGCTTTTTGAAGTGTTTCTCCTTCAGAAAGCGCAACTGCTAATGCACCATTGAATGTATCACCAGCTCCAGTCGTATCTACTACATCAACAGCGATGCTAGGAACATGCACAATCTCCGTACCATTATGGAAACGAACACCTTTAGAACCTTCTGTCATCAATAGTTTATTTGGATATTTAGCCAGTAAATCTTCAATTGGTGATGTGAAATCATCTAATACGATGCGGCACTCATGTTCATTTGGCGTAATATAAGTTGCCTTTTTTAAAATATCTTCTGATAACACTTGTGCTGGCGCTGGATTTAACATAACTGGAATATTATGCTCCTCACAAATAGCCAATACATATTTTACTGTTTCAAGTGGAATCTCTAGTTGAAGAACAACCATATCTGCTTTTATAAGAAGATCTTTTGAACGATCTACAACCGACTCATTTACATGAGCATTCGCCCCTTGCACGACAACAATACTGTTATCCTCTTCTGCTAAAACGATATGAGCAATTCCTGTCGCCGCATCTGTAACCGGTACCACATAGTCGATAAAAACGCGTTCGTTCTCTAAATTGCTCCTAACTACAGTTCCATAATTATCGTTTCCAACTGCTCCAACCATTGCTACATTTGCGCCTAATCTAGCTGCAGCAACCGCTTGGTTTGCCCCTTTCCCTCCCGGGATTGTATGAAATGCTTCACCAATTACTGTTTCTCCTGCTTTCGGACGTTTTTTTGAAACAGCCACTAAGTCCATTGAAATACTACCTACTACTGCAATATTTGGCATCTGTTTCATCTCCTTACTTCGTTGTATTTCGTTCTATAATTTCAATCGGTAAACGATAGTGTTTCTCTTCTAATACGTTTCCTTCCATCTGCTCTAACAACAGCTCTGTTGCAATTTTCCCCATTTCATAAATTGGCTGTGCAACAGTTGTAATAGATGGATACATCATTTCTGTTAAAGAAATTCCATCGAATCCGATAATTTGTAAATTATCCGGAATAGAAATCCCCTTTTGAAGTGCAGCCTTTACAATACCTATTGCAATTAAATCATTTCCAGCAACAATTCCATCAATATGTGGGTATTCTTCTAATAATTCCACCGCTACACGCTCACTATTAGCTGGATCAAATGTACTCTCTGCAATCATATAAGAAAGATTATTTTGCGTAATAACGTCTACAAAACCTTCAAAACGCTCATTAGCCGTGCTTACGTCACGCGGTCCGCGAATATGAGCAATATGTTTACAGCCTTTATCTATTAATAACTTTGTCGCTGCCTGACTCCCTGCATAGTTATCTGCATATACAGTAGGAATACGCTCATTAAACATACGGTCAATTGCAACAACTGGAACAGACAACTTCATGTAATTAACACTATTTTGTGGATTTGTTGCTACAATAAATCCATCCACATTATTTTGCCTAAGTACATCAATATATTGCTTTTCTTTCTCTAAGCTCTCATCAGAGTTACAAAGGACAACTGTGTATCCTTGCTTATGCGCTACATCTTCTACGGCACGTGCAACTTCTGGAAAGAACGGATTCACGATATTTGGAACAACTAAGCCAATTAAACGAGATTTTTTGTTATACAGTGAACGCGCTACTGTACTAGGTTTATAATCTAGCATCTCAATTGCTCGCTCTACTTTCTTTAATGTATCTTCATGAACATATCCATTTTTATTTAACACTCTGGAAACGGTCGCAACAGATACTCCCGCTAATTTTGCAACGTCTTTAATCGTACTCATTCTCTTCCCTCTCCATTTCGTGTAACCGTTTACAGAAAATAATATAACGTATTTCTAGAAATACGTCAATCATTTCTCACGAAAAAGCTTTTAAGGTTATACTCAAAAAAGCACCGCCATAAGGCGATGCTTTTTCATTACGAATACGATACAGTTTGTTCTTTGTCCTCTGCAGCTGGCTCTTCAGCGTCTTTTTTACGATCTGACAGTTTAATCTTCTGTAAGAAAATCGTAAAGATAGCACCTACTACGATAAATACTAATCCTGTTAGGAATACAGTATGAAGTGAGTCTACTAAAGAGTTTTTCAAAATCGGTACAATGCTGTTAGCGAATGCTTCTGGCATTTGTTTTAATGCCTCTGGACTAAATAGCATCGAATATAAACCTTGCGGGTCTGTATGAATCATATCTTTAAATTTCGTTACCATTTGTCCCGCTTCTTTCGGGAACGTATCTAATACAGGTACTAATTTATTTGTTAATGTTGTACCTGAAGTGTTGTTCATAATTGACCCTAAAATTGTAATACCAAATGTTCCACCGATTTGACGGAAGAACTGACTTGATGATGTTACGACTCCAAGATCTTTTTTCGGGAAACTTTCTTGTAACGCTAATGTTAATGTCGGCATAACAAGACCCATTCCTAAACCGATAATACTCATATAAAAAGTAGCAGTAAGTTTAGTCGTGTGCATATCCATCGTTGTTAATAACCAGAAACCACCAGCCATAATAAGCATCCCTGTAATAATTTGTGGTTTCACACCAACTTTTAATACAAGTTGACCACCGATAATACTCATAACAATCATTGTAATCATCATTGGTGTCATAATTGTTCCTGATTCAGCAGCACTTACTCCTACAATTCCTTGCATGAAGAATGGTACAAACATAATCGCACCGAACATTCCGATACTCATAAAGAAACCAATCGCATTCAGTATTGTAAACGTGCGATTTTTAAAGAAATGCATCGGTAAAATTGGTTCTTCTGCTTTCGTTTCAACGATAACAAAGCTAACAATACCAATTAGAGCTAATGCAAATAAACCGATAATTTGCCAAGAATCCCACGGATAATCTTTTCCGCCAAACGTTAATGCAAGTAATAAACTTACAACACCGAGAATCATCGTAAAGATTCCAGCGATATCAATTTTGATCGGTCCTGTTTGTTTATGTGACTTTAATCCCATTGCAATAAAGATTGTTGCTAAAATACCAACTGGTAAGTTAATGTAGAATACCCATCTCCAGTTCACTGCGTCTACAATCCAGCCACCCACTTGTGGTCCAATTACAGAAGCAAGACCGTATAACGCACCAAAAATACCTTGCCATTTCGCACGTTCTTTTCCCGTAAACATATCTCCGATAATAATCATAGCCATTGGCATCATAATACCGCCACCAAGACCTTGAATACCACGGAAAATAATTAATTCTGTCATACCATTTGCCATACCACATAACGCCGAACCAACCATAAAGATAACTAGTCCCGTAATATATACGTTACGACGGCCAAGTAAATCCGCTAATTTACCTGCAATTGGTACAACTGTCGTTGATGTTAACATATAAGCTGTTGTTAACCACGTCATTAAGCTTAATCCGCCTAGTTCACCGACGATACGCGGCATTGCTGTACCAACGATTGTTCCATCTAATGCAGCAAATAGCATCGCGATTATTAAACCGATTAACAGCAACTTTCTATTTATGTTTTCTTGTTGCTCCATGTAATCTCCTCAATTCCTCTTAGTTATTCTCTTTTTTCTCTTGTGTCCCGCAAATAATTGTTTCTAACTTCTCAAAGAGGCGTAACAAATCTTCTCTTTCTTGTAATTCTAAATGTGAGAAATATTTTGCAATATGCTCATTACGAGCGGTCATTGCCTCTTCTACTCTAGCTTTCCCCTTTTTTGTTAACTCAATGATGACAACACGACGGTCATCTTTGTCGTGATAGCGTTCTACAAGCTCTTGGTCAATTAGGCGATCAATCATCACTGTAATTGCACTAGGCTTTACATACATCTTTTTTGCTAATTTTGTCGCTCTTGAAGCACCGTAATGATCCAAAATCTTTAAAATATAAAACTGCGGTGGTGTAAGTCCTGTTGCTTGCATTTGTTCTAATAACTCCGTCTGCATTTTCTTTCCAATCGAAAAGGCAAGAGCTTGAATTTTATCGATATGCGTCATATCATTTGGCATGTTATCCACCTCTTATTTAAGCAATAAAATATTTAACGTATTTAAATATTAATCCCACAAACAAAATCCGTCAACACTTTTTATTTATAAAAACGTTTACATTTTTGTCACAAAGTTGTATAATTTTCGACGAAGTTAATATTGACAGTCACGGAGAATCGGAGTATACGGCTATGAATCATAAAAAAGGAAACTTTTTTATATTTCATGGCCTTTTTATATTCTCTCTGACTTACAACATTTCGAATTCATTAGGGGAGGATTTTCATTTTATGTTTTTTACACAATTATTTAAACCTGCGCCCCACGCGGAACGCTTACCAGCTGATCGCGTTGATAGCGAATACCGTAAATTACGTTTACAAGTATTCTTAGGTATCTTCATCGGCTATGCAGGTTACTACTTTGTTCGAAAAAACTTTTCACTAGCAATGCCATACTTAATTGAACAAGGCTTTAGTAAAGGGGAACTTGGGGTTATCCTTTCAGCAGTATCTATCGCTTACGGATTAAGTAAATTTCTTATGGGTATCGTATCCGACCGTTGTAATCCTCGCTATTTTTTAGCAGCTGGGCTATTTTTATCAGGTATCATTAATATTATTTTCGGCTCATTTTCTTTCATTACAACGAGCATTATACTTATGTTTGTCCTTCAGTTTTTAAATGGATGGGTACAAGGTATGGGCTGGCCTCCTTGTGGTCGTACGATGGTTCACTGGTTCTCTATTAGTGAACGTGGTACAAAAATGTCTATTTGGAACGTCGCTCATAATGTCGGTGGCGCACTTATGCCTTCTCTTGTAACATTAGGGTTATATTTCTTTGCAAATGACTGGCATAGTATTTTTTACTTCCCAGGTATTCTTTCAATTTTAGTTGGTATTTATGTATTAATTACGATGAGAGATACACCTCAATCTTGTGGATTACCTTCTATTGAAGAACATACTGGAGAATATCCAGCAGATGAAAAAGTAAAAGATCGAGAACGCGAACTTTCAGTAAAAGAAATTTTATTTACATACGTACTAAACAATAAATTTTTATGGTACATCGCTATTGCGAACGTTTTCGTTTATTTCGTACGTTACGGCGTTGTAGACTGGGCTCCTACTTATTTAGTAGAAGAAAAAAGTTTTACTCATAGTAGCTCTCGCACAGCTTATGCTCTATACGAATGGGCTGGTATTCCAGGTACACTTCTTTGCGGATGGATGAGTGATAAACTGTTTAAAGGGCGCCGCGCACCTGCTGGTATTTTATTTATGGTTGGTGTATTTATCGCCGTTCTTGTTTACTGGCTAAATCCTCCTGGTAATCCAATGGTTGATAGTATTGCACTTGTCGCAATTGGATTTTTAATTTATGGACCTGTTATGTTAATCGGCCTACACGCACTAGACTTAGCACCAAAAAAAGCTGCTGGAACTGCAGCTGGTTTAACTGGGTTCTTCGGTTACCTAGGTGGAGCTACTTTTGCTAGCGCAGCTATGGGCTTTATCGTCGATGCATTCGGATGGGATGGCGGATTCATCTTGTTACTTGTATCTTGTGTACTTGCAATGTTCTTCCTTGCTCTTACTTTAAAAACAGGATCTGCAAAACCAAAACAAGCTTAAGTACTAATATTATTCTTATCAAAAAAAGAGAGACTGTTCTTTCCAGAACACCTCTCTTTTTTCTACATATAAATCTTTTTTCTTACAAAAGATTTATTTTCCTCTCACATATATGTTAGCGTTTTCAAAACACTTCAACTACTAATACAACTGCATTCAATTTTTGTATAAAAAGATTTTTGAATATTTTCTCAACTTATACTTGTCAAACATTGTCATTTTATATTAAAATAACAACAACATACAAAATATTTAGTCTTTTCTGAAAAGATGGAGGGATAGCCATGAAGAATCCACTTCTTCGCATTGAAAACTTACAGACTTCCTTTCGCATACAAGATCACTATCATGCAGCAGTAGATGATGTTTCGTTAACTGTCCATGAAAATGAAATTGTCGCGATAGTTGGTGAATCAGGTTGCGGAAAAAGTGCACTTGCCCTTTCTATTATGCGATTGCATAATGAAGCAAATACAAAATTACAAGGGCAGCTTAACTATAGAGATAAGGATTTACTAACTATGTCAGCCGCAGAGATGAATAAAGTACGCGGATCAAACATCGGTATGATTTTCCAAGAACCTCTTACAGCACTCGATCCTCTCATGACAGTTGGAAAACAAATCGAAGAAAACTTAGACTACCACACAAGCCTTTCAAAAGTTGAAAAAAAAGAACGCACCTTAGAACTACTTCATCAAGTTGGTATTCCAAAACCAGAACTTACATATAAACAATACCCACACGAATTATCTGGCGGAATGAGACAAAGAATTGTTATCGCAATTGCAATTGCTTGTAACCCAGCACTCATTATTGCGGATGAGCCAACAACGGCTCTTGACGTAACCATCCAAGCACAAATTTTAGACTTACTAAAATCTATTCAAGAACAAACGAAAATGGGCATCATTTTAATTACTCATGATTTAAGTGTTGTCGCAGAAACAGCCGATCGTATCGTCGTTATGTACGCTGGACAAGTTGTAGAGACAGGAAAAGTTGAAGAGATTTTTAACAATCCTCTTCACCCATATACTCGTTCTCTATTAAACTCCATTCCATCTGCGTATGGTGAAAAAGAAAAATTGCATGTAATTCAAGGGGTGGTTCCTTCGTTAGCGAAGCTTCCTCGCACAGGTTGTCGCTTCCAAGCTCGAATTCCATGGATTAGACCTGATCAACACGAGGAAAATCCAATTTTACATGAAGTAAAACCAGACCATTGGGTACGTTGTACTTGCTACAAGCATTTCAACTTCCAAGATAAGAAAGGAGATGACGTAACTCATGGCACTGCTTAAAGTAGAAGATTTAAAAGTACATTTTCCAATTAAAGGTGGCTTCTTCGGCCGCACATTAGATTACGTGCGTGCTGTCGATGGTGTAAGTTTTGAATTACAACCGGGTGAAACATATGGGATCGTTGGTGAATCAGGAAGTGGCAAATCAACAACGGGTAAAGCAATTATGCATTTAACGAAAGCAACAGAGGGTAGCATTCATTTTAATAATAGAGATTTAACAAAATTAAGTCGCTCTGAACTACGTGAACAACGAAAAGATATTCAAATGATTTTCCAAGATCCTTATTCATCATTAAATCCGAAGAAACGTGTTCTCGACATTATTGCTGAGCCTCTTCGAAATTTTGAGAAGCTCTCACCTGATGAAGAACGTAGAGCGGTTCAAGAATATCTTGATAAAGTTGGTCTAAATCCAGAGTCAATTTATAAATATCCACATGAATTTTCCGGCGGGCAAAGGCAGCGGATTGGTATTGCACGCGCTCTTACATTAAAACCTAAGCTTATTATCGCTGATGAGCCAGTATCTGCGCTTGATGTCTCTGTACAAGCACAAGTATTAAACTTCTTGCAAGATTTACAAGCTGAGCTCGGACTAACATACTTATTCATTAGTCATGATTTAGGTGTAATTCGTCATATGTGTGACCGTATCGGTGTTATGTATCGCGGACGCATCGTCGAAGAAGCAACTAGTGCAGAAATTTATAGTAATCCGCAACATATTTATACGAAGCGCCTAATATCAGCAATTCCTGATATTCGTCCTGAAAACAGAGAGAGACAGCGTAAGCTCCGTCAACAAGTAAGCTCTGAATACGAGAAATCATACGAAAATTATTTCAATGAAAACGGTCGTGCTTATGACTTAAAAGCAATCTCGCCAACGCACCGGGTGGCATTACCATAAGGGAGTGATAAAACATGTGGAAGTTTATATTACGGAGATTTTTAGTGATGATCCCGCAATTATTCGTGTTAAGTGTACTTGTCTTTCTACTAGCTAAGGCAATGCCAGGCGATGCCTTAACTGGCAAAGCAATGAATCCAAAAGCGGATCCAAAAGTGATTGAAGAACAACGTGAAAAGCTTGGATTAAATGACCCAGTTCCAACACAATATGTTCGCTGGATTAAAAATGCAGCCCAAGGTGACTTTGGTATTTCCTATGCACATAAAATGAAAGTAACCGATTTAATTGGAGAACGACTTGGAAATACAGTATCTTTAGCACTTGTCATTCTTATTCTTACTTATTTAATTGCCATACCACTGGGAGTTATAAGTGGGCGTTGGAATGATACATGGGCTGATCGACTCATTACCCTTTACAACTATCTAGGTTTTGCTACACCACTATTTATATTTGCACTAGTTATGCTCTTCCTATTCGGATTTAAGTTTGCAATATTCCCAACCGGCGGTAGCGTAGATCCTCAAGTTGCAACAGGTACATTTGCTTACTATTTAAGCAAATTGAATCACATGCTACTACCAGCTTTATCCGGGGCATTAATCGCAACAGTTGGTACTGTTCAATATTTACGAAGCGAAATTATTGATACGAAACATAAAGATTTTGTTCGTACAGTAAGAGCAAAAGGTGTTCCAGAATCAAAAATCTATTCTAGACATATTTTACGAAATTCATTCTTACCAATTGCAGCCTTCTTAGGCTATGAAATTACAGGATTAGTTGGCGGTGCCATCTTTTTAGAAAGTATTTTTAGCTATCCAGGAATTGGACAACTATTTATACAATCTATCTCTCAACGTGATTTTAGTGTAATAACTGCACTCGTTATGTTTACTGGATTTGCAACGTTACTTGGAACTCTCCTTTCAGATATTATTCTAAGCATCGTCGATCCACGTATTCGTATTGATTAAAGAAAGGAGATGACGTTATGTTAGCAAACCCTGAAAAACAAACTGAAGTTATTCATTACGAAAAAAGCCCTTCTGGTTTCTCTATTATGTGGCGAGAACTTCGTAAAGATAAATTAGCAATGTTTTCACTTATTTTCCTAGCAATCTTATTACTAGCAGTCTACGCAACATCTTTTATTATGAAACAAGAAGATATTGTACGAGTTGATTTATTCGCTATTTATGCTCCCCCCTCTGCTGAACATTGGTTAGGAACAGATTATGGAGGACGCGATATTTTCGGCCAACTTATTATTGGTACACGGAACTCTTTTACAATTGGATTAGCAATTACTATTCTTTCTTGTTTAATTGGTCTTTCAATTGGATTAATTGCCGGGTATTTTGGAGGAGCTATTGATAATATCATTATGCGCATTATCGACTTTGTTATGGTTTTACCATTTTTAATGCTTGTAATTGTATTTATTACACTTGTTCCTACATTCAATATTTTTACTTTCATTTTAATTATGAGCGTGTTCTTATGGACAGGAAAGGCCAGATTAATTCGCTCAAAAGTATTAACTGAAAAAGAACTAGATTATGTCTCTGCATCTAAAACTTTAGGAACACCAAACTGGAAAATCATTCTTTTCCAAGTACTACCTAACTTAAGTTCAATTATCATTGTTAGCGTTACATTAAATCTTGCTGGAAACATCGGTATTGAATCTGGTCTAACTTTCTTAGGATTTGGTCTACCAGAAAGTACACCAAGCCTTGGTACACTTGTTAGTTATGCTAGAAATCCAGATGTATTACAAGAAAAATGGTGGATTTGGTTACCCGCATCAGTCATGATTTTAACATTGATGCTGTGTATAAATTTTATTGGTCAAGCGCTACGCCGCTCGGCCGACGCAAGACAAAGAAAAGGATAAGGGGTGGAAGAAATGACAAATAAGCCAAAATTTTTCAAAGTATTAAGTACACTTGCCGTTTCAACATTACTACTTTCAGCATGTGGGGGCAGTGGTGGTAGTGAAAAAACGAGCAGCACAAAAAAAGTAGATACAAATAAATTTAGTGCATCTGTTAAAAATGATAAAAAGGAAATTAAAGATGGTTCATTAACATATGGTCTTGTTTCTAACACACCATTTGAAGGACTTTTGAACTTCGCTGTATATGAAGGAGATCCTGATAACCAAGTCATTACAATTTTCGATGAATCTTTATTATCAAATGACGAAAACTGGGAATACACGAATGATGGCGCTGCTACATATGAAATTTCTAAAGATAAAAAGACAATTACATTAAAAATCAAAGATAATGTAAAATGGCATGATGGAAACCCTGTTACCGCTGAGGATTTAGAATACTCTTATCTAGTAATTGGTAACAAACAATATGCTGGTTCTCGCTATGACACTCAAATGCAAATGATTGAAGGTATGGAAGATTACCATAATGGAAAAGCCGAAAAAATTTCGGGTATAAAGGTAACGGATCCAAAAACAATTTCGATTACATTTAAAGAACCGAATCCTTCAGTGAAAACTGGACTTTGGACATATCCTCTTCATAAGAAATACTTAGGAGATGTACCAATCGATAAATTAGCAGAATCTGATAAAATTCGTAAAAACCCAATTGGTTTCGGGCCTTTTAAAGTGAAGAAAATTACGCCAGGTGAAGCCGTTGAATTTGAACGTTTTGATGATTATTATGGCGGAAAACCAAAACTAAAAAGTATGGTTTTAAAAGTTGTTAACCCTTCCGTTGTTAACGCGTCCTTAAAAAATGGTGATATTGACATTGCTGAAGTAAGTGCAGATCAGTATCCAAATGTAAGTAAATTAAAAAATGCACAATTAGTCGGTAAAACTGATTTATACTATAGCTATATCGGTTTTAAATTAGGCCATATGGATAAAGAAAAAGAAGAAGTAGTGATGGATAAGGAGAAATTTAAAGATGTTCGTGTACGTCAAGCAATGGCGTATGCTATCGATCGAAAAGAAATTGGTGAAAAATTATATCACGGCCTACGTTATCCGGCTAACTCACCAATTCCACCATCTCTACCAAAATATCATAACAATAAAGCTGGTGCCTATGATAAAGATATAGAGAAAGCTAAAAAATTATTAGATGAAGCTGGCTATAAAGATACGAACGGAGATGGATTCCGTGAAGATCCGAATGGTAAAGAATTTAAAGCTAATTTCTTATCAATGAGTGGTAGCGATGTAAGTGAACCACTTGCAAAATTCTTTATTCAATCTTGGAAAGACATCGGCCTAAAAGTAGAGCTTCTTGATGGTCGCTTACATGAATTTAACTCATTCTACGATATGATTAAAAAAGATGATCCAAAAGTTGATCTTTTCGCGGCAGCTTGGGGAACTGGATCTGACCCAGATCCTTCTGGTATTTGGGCTAAAGATGCAGCGTTCAATTACCCACGTTGGGCTACTGACAAAAACACAGAATTATTAAAACAAGGTATTTCTCCAGAAGCTGCTGATGAAAAGTACCGTAAAGATGTCTACGATAAATGGCAAAAATTAGTTCATGACGAAGTACCATTAATTCCACTTCATTATAAATTTGACTTAAAAGGTGTAAATAATCGCGTAAAAGATTATAAATATACACCAGAAGATCAATACAAGTGGGGTAAAGTTAGCGTAACAAGCGATAAAGCAGAAACAGAGAAATAAGAAAATAGCTCCTAGCACTAAGATACATGCTAGGAGCTATTTTCTATTTATAATACTTCTCTTGCTATTAATAACAACCAATTCCTTCCCTACTCTAAAATTAAAAGATTTGATGAACCATCTTTATTAAAATAGCTAACGTAACAGATGCAGCAAATCCGCCTAAACAAATTAAGCTTACCCCTTGACTATATGATAAATTTTGCAATGATTTCATTACTTCCATCCTCCCTATCTCCCCTTTGATACTCTTATTTTACCAATGGGAAAAATTTCATAACATCGATTTTTCTGACAACAAACTTACAAATTTGTAAGTTAACATTTTCTAAAACTTATGTATCTAGTATGTCCATACCTTCCCCTTTTATACGCCAAAAAGGACCTTGAATTATATCAAAGTCCTGCTTACACTACAGAGTATCTCACTCAATTTATTTAATAATCATCACCGGGCATTTCACTCGTTTTGCTATTTTATGACTTACACTACCAAGCACCATCTCTTGCAGTGTATTTAATCCTCTACTTCCAGCGATAACAAGATCTATGTCTCCTGTATTTACATATTGAACAATCGTATCTCCTGGATCGCCATGTAATATCGTAATTTTATAAGAAATGTTCTCTTTCTTTAATAAACCTTCAATCTCTTTTAATTTATCTTTTCGACTAGCCGATATTGTTTCTAGATCTGTTTGACCTTGTATAATATCTGATTTTGCCGTTCTATTATCTACTACGTACACAACTTCAACATTTGTTTCTTCGCTACATTTCGCAATATATGTTGCATGTTCCGCTGCTCGAAGTGCATGTTCAGAACCGTCACATGCTAATATAATTTGTTTGTACATATGCTGAATCCCCTTTTCGTTATCCTACCCGTATTATATAATAAAGCCCCCTAAAAAGGAGGCTTCTAACTAGCAATTCTTTTATTATAAGTAGCTAAATTTGAAATAATCTTCGAGCTTCGTTCATTTAATCCCGTTATACTTACTTTCACGCCACTTTGTTCATACTTCATGATAACTTTATCAATTGCAGCTACTGCTGAATCATCCCATATATGCGCATAAGTAAAGTTCAACTCAATTTCTTCCACATCTTCATTGAATGAAAAATTATTTATAAAGTCTGCTGTAGATGCAAAGAAAAGTTGACCATGAATTTCGTATATTTTCTTATTTTCAATATATAAATGTTTCACGTGAATCTTTGCCATATTGAATGCAAATAAAACCGCACTAATTACTGTTCCAATAATTACACCTAATGCTAAATTATGTGTAATTAAGACAATCACAACTGTTACGATCATAACAAACGCATTTCCTTTTGGTACTTTATGAATCGTTGTTACAGAGTTCCAATCAAATGTTCCGATTGAAACCATAATCATTACTGCAACTAAAGCTGCCATTGGAATATGAACGACATAGTCACCTAAAACAAATAGTAATACGATTAAAAATCCGCCCGCTACAAATGTGGATAAACGACCTCGTCCACCTGATTTAATATTAATAACAGATTGTCCAATCATTGCACACCCTGCCATTCCTCCGAAGAAACCAGCCACAATATTTGCAATACCTTGCCCACGTGCTTCTTTATGTTTATTACTTTCCGTATGCGTCATATCATCTAAAACTGAAGCTGTTAATAATGACTCTAGTAAACCGATAATTGCAAGCATAACTGCGTACGGTAAAATAATCCCTAACGTCTCAAGTGTAAAAGGTACGTCAGGAATGCTAAAGAACGGTAATTCTTTCGGCAAGCTTCCCATATCTCCTACTGTTTTTAACTGCAATCCGCTCATAAGTGCAATACTTGTCACAATAATAATAGAAATAAGTGTAGACGGTACAGCCGTCGTAATACGTGGAAATACATATATAATTACAAGTCCTAATGCGACAAGTGCATACATTTGCCAAGTTGCATGTTTAAAATGTGGTAATTGCGCTGTAAAAACTAAAATTCCAAGTGAATTTAAAAAACCACTCATAACAGATTTAGGTACAAACTTCATAAATGAGCTCAGTTTGAACACGCCAAAAATAATTTGGACAATACCGGTTAATATTGTTGTAGCAAATAAGTATTGCAAACCGTGATCTTTCACGAGCGTGACCATTAATAATGCCATTGCACCTGTTGCAGCTGAAATCATCCCAGTTCGTCCGCCAACAAATGAAATGGTAACTGCAATACAAAAGGCTGCGTATAACCCAACGGTCGGATCCACGCCTGCAATAACTGAGAAAGCAATCGCTTCAGGAATTAACGCTAAAGCAACAACAATTCCTGACAGCACATCCCCTTTCACATTGGAGAACCAGTCATTTTTTATCGTTTGAAACAAAATACCACTCCTCTACTCTTTTATCATTTGATTTTCTCCATAAGAAAACCTAGGCCGACTGCACGAAGGCTATTATATAACGAGTAGAGGATTTTGCGCTATGTAAAAGTTTCCTAAAAAAAGACGCTACCTTCATAGCGTCTTTTCTCATTTCATTAATGTCCACCGTGCCCTTGACCACTTTCCTGAACAATCTCTAACCTTTCATCCAGTATACCTTGTGTTTCAAATGAAATATCACTCGTACTTCCTAATAAGAAGCCGTGGTTATACGGTCCAAGTGTTGGGTCATCTTTAAACTTCGGCTGAATACTAGCAAGGAATTCATACACTGGCTGTGAAGCTTTCCCTTCTTCTAACAATACAACAGGTGCGTGTTTACCCATATGTGAAAATGGTGCCCCTGCAACTGCTAAGTCTGGTGTTTTGCTTGAAACAAATGATAAACCGTGACCTGGTTTTGTAAACCCCCATCCAAATTTCGTTTTTTCATCTTTAAACTTCGCAAATACAACCGAATTCTCTGTTGGAGTCTCTCCACTAATACGCGTTATTTTTCCGTATTTACTTAACTCTTTTTCTACTGCTTTTGAAATGATTTTTTCTGGTCCTAATACATATATATTCGCTTTATCTTTTCTCATCTTTAATGCCTCTATCGTCGCTTCTGGCACTTTATCTTTTTCTGTATATAAAAGCGGTTCTGGCATATGAGAAATCCAATTTACAGCTGGTGTTGTATATAAACGCCCTTCTTCTTCAGACGAACCGATAATAACACTATTTGGATAGCTACCTGTTATATCGGCATATTCTTTATCCACATCTTTAGCAAATTTAGCTGGATCCGTTTCTTTTATTTGCTTTACTTTATATGCTTTTAATTGCTCAAGGATAGATGGACCTACATCCCCCATCAACATAATTTGTGTTCCATCTTTCGTTCCGAGCGGATTTAATCGTTTTATTTCTTTTAACGTCATTTCGGGTACCTTTTCTTTTTCTATAAATAAAATTGGCCCGTTATTCGGATGGTGAATAAGATCCGCACTTGCAATACCTAATTGCCACTCGTTTACTGGTACTAAAATAACAGCGCCTGGCTGATTCTCTTTATGCGTTGCTGGCCATATCGTTTGCGAAGTTAATACTGCCATTTGCATAGGGTCATTTGTATTTAATCTCGTTACATTTTTTAAACTCGTCGTTAATACATCATTCGATGCCCCTTTATTCATTTCTTTCGGCGCACTTACCTCCTGCTTCATTTTCATTTTCATTTCCTTTTGCTCTGTTTTCTTCTCTTCTTTAGATTCATGATTTTTATGATCTGTGTTCGTTTGCCCACACGCCGCAAGACCAGCCGCCGCAATTATTGTTATCCCTAAAATTCGGGTCATCTTTTTCACTATACCGCCTCCGTATGAATCGTTTTCGAGCCAATATGATTACCTAAAATGAAATTTCAACTTTACAATAACAAGCAATTCTGAAGAAATTATGCAGATGCATGATAATCTGCACCATTTCTTCATGATTTTGACTTACAATTTAAGTAATAACTACAAATGCGGAGGTACTCTATGGTCGATATACTACTCGTAGATGATGAGCCGAGAATGCTTGAATTATTAACGCTTTATCTTACTCCAATCGGATACAACTGCGTATGTGCAGTATCCGGGGAAGAAGCTATTTCACATATAGAAAATCGAAACTTCAAATTTGTTTTACTCGATATTATGATGCCAAAGATGGATGGGTGGGAAACGTGCAAAAGAATTCGATCCTTTAGTAACGTTCCCATCATTATGGTAACGGCTCGTGATCAAACGGTAGATGTCATCCAAGGGTTAAAACTTGGAGCGGATGATTATGTAACGAAACCTTTCCATGAAGAAGAGCTTTTCGCAAGAATTGAAGCTGTTTTAAGGCGAACGAATCAACACGCTCAAATCCAATATCACGGCATTTTATGGGATGAGGCAAAGCATTTCGTTTCTGTCTATAATGAAGAACTTCTTCTCACTCCAATCGAATTCTCTTTACTCGGATTATTTTTACGTCATGTGAACTACGTGTTAAGCCGCGATCAGCTCATTGAAAGAATTTGGGGATTAAATACAAATACAGAAGATAGAACAGTCGATTCACATATTCGTAATTTGCGTGATAAATTACGAAAAGTAAATTTCCCTATTGATCACCATTTAAAAACTGTTTACGGAGTCGGCTATCGATGGATTGATACTGTAGATTAAGGAGCAAAACGATGAAGCGAATCTCTATTCAACTCGGATTTTATTTTTTAATTGTTACACTTTTAATCGAAAGTGTTCTATTTGTCTTGCTTTATTATAGCCTTGTCAACAATAGAGTAAATGAAGAAATGACAGCTTTATTAAAGCGTGGAAATAGTCACCGAGATGTCCTTGAAAAGTATTTTGATAAGCAAACAATCTCCCATGTTGCACTAATGGAATCTGAAGCCGAAACCACTGTCGTTATTACAAATGCCAATAAGGATGTGCTAGCTAAATCTAATGAAATAAATACTACTATAAAAAAGCATATTGAAAAGATGCAAACACGGACAGATCATGACGGAGCAATTATAGAAAATCATTGGAAAACATCTAATTATATATGTACAGTTAGTCCTATTATAGTGGCAGGCAAAACAGAAGGCTACGTATATATGTTTCTCGGAACGGAATCAATCGAGGAAATGGTTAACGGGCTAACAAGACAATTCATTATTGCTGGAGTCATTACTTTTCTATTAACAGCCATCACCATCTTTCTATTATCACGGTTGTTAACAAAACCATTGTTACACATGAAACATGCCACTGAAAAAATGAGTAAAGGCGACTTATCTGTTTCATTAACAACTACTCGAAATGATGAAATTGGTGAGCTAGCATCATCTATTCAAACGCTTGCTAATGATTTACATTATATGAAAACAGAGCGAAGTGAATTTCTAGCAAGTGTTGCTCACGAATTACGAACACCGTTAACATACGTAAGAGGTTATGCTGACATTGCTTTAAAAGAAACCACATCTCCTGAGCAACGTTTGCGATATTTATCTATTATAAAAGATGAGTCTGATTACATTACAAACTTAGTTCAAGATTTATTTTCACTTGCACAAATAGAACAACATAACTTCTCTATTCAAGTAAAAGAAGTACATTTACACACCTTCCTTACTCGCATAGCCGAAAAAGTAAACGCCATGTATAAAGAAAGACATATTAAAGTTTCCTTCTTTTGTCCTCCTACACTGGTAGTAAGCTTAGATGAACAGCGATTTGAACAAGTTATAGTGAACATTTTAAATAACGCTTATAGACATTCAAACGAACATTCTCATATAAATATTTCTGTTACAGAAGAAAATAAATGTATTTCCATTACAATTGAAGATGAAGGTGAAGGTATTCCGCCTGAAGACCTCCCTCACATTTTCGACCGCTTTTATCGAGTTGATAAAGCTAGATCACGCGCTACAGGCGGAACTGGTTTAGGACTATCTATCGTGAAAGAAATTGTAGAACTACACAGCGGGAATATTACTGTAACGAGCGAAGTCGATCATGGGTCTTGTTTTATCATTTCATTATCATCTATATAGAAATACAACTATCATTAATTAACCTACAAACTTACATCATAATTGACATATGAAAACGCCCAGAGCAGAAAAAACTCTGAGCGTCTTTTATTGTCTTATTGAATTAAATTCTCCTTTAACTTAAATAAAATTAAAGGCAAAACTTAAATAAATTTCTAAACATATTCATTTCACACTCTTTATTCTAAAAAGAATCTTTAATTCTACTTAAAGTAACACTCTTTATATTTGTAATGGTTTATAAGCCAATGCTTTATCTATAATTTCTCTGGCAGTTAATTCTTCATCACTCCAGAAAATATAATCACTTATTTTAGGGTCAATAACAGACGATTTAACCATGTCCAACCAAATTGCCAGCTCCCATTCTTCTCCTTCTGTATCCATAAGTTTTTGAACCAAGGTAACTAACTCTTCTCTATTTAACTCTCCTAACTTTATATTTTTATGATTAATAGCTCTTTTTACAATGTATTCTGCACCGTAGTCAGCAAAAAATAATTCTTTTGCACGTGGATAAGGAACACTCTTTTCAAATACAGTCAGTTTATGTTCAAAATCTTCTCCAAAATCTTGTAGCTCTTGAATTTCTAAAACTAATTTTAATAGTTTCTTTTCATCCAATTCCTCACTCCCTTTATTCAAGACAACCACCTCAGTAATCTAAGTACATTTCTTCATAATTTCCATATTCATTTCAACATAAAATTACAATTTCCCTTTTGAATTATCGAAATTAATATGTTATCTGTTATCCCTTATGTTAATTGATATGTTAAAGACAGATAAATATTGATATAACTAGGAATAAGAATAGACCAAATCAGATGTGATTTGGTCTATTCATTGGTAGGTTATTCACTTTACCTCATAATATAAATTTACAAATTGCCCAAAACGTTTCGTATCCGTCAAAGTTAAATTAATTTCTGGATTCTTTTCTTTAAATAATGGAACACCAGAGCCTAATATATGCGGTGTAATCGTAACAACATATTCATCAATTAGATTATTCTTAAAGAATTCTCTCAGTAGCTCTCCTCCACCAACCATCCATATTTTAGATCCTTCTTGTGCTTTTAACCTTTTTGTAAACTCCACTACATCTTCATTTACAAACTCTACGTTTCCGTCTGAACCTTTTTCTGAACGAGAAAAAACATAACATGTTTTATCTAAGTACGGGAATGTTTCCGTATGCTCTACTACATAATCGTACGTTTTCTTTCCCATAATTATTGTATCAATCGTTTCGTACATTTCTGTATAACCGTTATCTCCCTCTCCTTCCGTTTCCATTAACCACTCTAAATCATCATTTTCTTTCGCAATATATCCATCTAAGCTCGCCGCAATAAATAAAACTATTTCACGTGACATATTTTTCCTCCTTATATCTCATCTTGATAACATATGATGTAAACAATATACTAACAATAAAACATGACACTTTATGTCATGTTAAAAAGAAAAAGGTGATACATTTGTCAAAAGCAAAACGCTTATTAGATATTCTTATATTTGCTTCTGCCAAAAAGACATTTACAGCTCAAGAAATAGCTGATGAATTTAATATTTCCGTTCGTACGGTTCATAGATACATTTTAGATTTAAGTGATATGGGATTACCCATTTATGCTGAACAAGGTCGTAATGGAGGATATAAAGTATTAACAAATAGGGTCATTCCACCTATCTTATTTACGGAAGAAGAAGCGGTCTCCATCTTTTTTGCCTTTCAATCTTTAAGCTACTACCGAGACCTGCCTTTTAATACAGAGATCAATTCTGTTACACATAAACTGTATAGCTCTCTACAACATGATGCGAAGACGAAAGTTGATAAAATACGTTCTTATATCGCTTTTTGGAATCCAAAGAGAACAATTGATACACCTCTTTTAAACGAAGTATTAACAGCCGCTATTGAAAATAAAAATTTACACTTTCAATACGAATCTAAAACAGGAATAAAAACAAAACACGTTCACCCTATCGGTGTATATGCTCATGACGGGCTATGGTACTTACCATCCTATGACTTCAGTAGAAAAAAAGTATTACTGTATCGCGTTGATCGTATTCTTTCTATATTATCAACAGAAGAAAATGAAAGTACGTTCATGAATTTAGAAGAATGGTTTGACTCTAGCTCTAACGTCATAAACATTCCTACCCAGTTACATGTCTTATTAACGACAGAAGGTGTGCGCCAATGTAAAAGCGTGCCTTACCTTGAAGAATTCGTGGTAGGAAACGAAGACGGGACAGGATATATACATTCAACAATTGATAAAGGTGAAATCAATTTTATTACCCCTTTATTTTATAGACTTGGAAAAGATGCACGAGTTTTAGAGCCAAAAGAATTGATAGATAGTTTACGTATACGTGCGAAAGAAGTTTTACATATGTATGAAGACGAAAAAAGCTGCTAGATATAAGCAGCTTTTTGTTTATTTGTTCCTATTGTTTTGACTGTTGACGAATATCAATCCACCAACGATATGACGCATTCATATTTTCAGTACTTCCATTCCCTCTGTAATGGAAAGCATCCAAAAAGATTGAATCTAGTTTATCTTCATCTACAAAATAACCTAAGTTAACTTTTACCGTTTCTCCTGGTCGGATACTGCCAATATTGTAGAAGCTTTTCCCGTCTCCGTGAGGTTCTAAATAATCAACTTCGCCCGTCATAATATTTTTTTCCGCAATTCCAGCTCTTTCAGCGTAATTCCATACATTCCCCTTACTTTTAAGCACTTGTATGGATGGATGCATATAGATTTCTTTTGTTTCCTGTTTACCTATATTTTTCACTGTTGTTGTCAAGTAGACAAATTTAGGCTGAATTAATCTTGACTCTACTAATTGATCAATTGAATCTTTACCATTTCCAAATTTATATTCATCCCGTCTATATGGTATCAATTGTCCAGCTTGATCCAAAGCCTGATTCTCGCTTAGTATTCCTAAACCAAGTTCATTAAAGTTTTCTTGTTTAAAATCTTTAATGGAATCAAAAACTTCAACTTTTTCTATCACATATTCAATTTTACTGTTATCCATGATAATGGTTACTGGAACCTTTTGTCCTATATGAAATAGTCGTTTACTATCTTTTTTCAAAGGAATCACCTTAGTTTGTTTAGGCTTACTTTCTTCGCTAAAATACTTTTTATCATAATCTGTTATATGTGATGCCTTTTCTTTTGACGTAGGCTCAAGGGAAATGTTCCCTAACACATCCACCATTTGTTCTTCGTTTATATCGTTTCCAATATAACTTTGTAACATGATCCCCTCTTTCTCAAAAAAGAGAAAGACCTCTCTGTTAAACGCTAAATTGTTGTCTCCAGTTTCTTTATTGACAATCACTGCTTTCTTGCCATTTATCTCTTTCTCTTCGTAGCTTTTTGAGTACAGCGTTTTAAAATTCGAATCTTTTCCTACTCTCCAAAGAATGAATGAAAATCCACCCTTTGCGTAGTTATCTTTAAATGAATATTTCATAGCACTGTCATCAATTGCTTCCATATTTTCTGGCAATTTACCAATCTTCAACTTATACCACTTGTCAGCCTTTTTCGAGTCATTGTTTGTTACTGAAACATTTACTTCGTAATTTTGTTTTTGGACAATCATATTATAGACTTTCACTGCCCCAAAAACGGTTGTCGGCATGCCGATTAATAAGCAAGCAGCAGCGATTAACATACGATGTTTTTTACGCTTTTTCTGCGGTTGTCCATCTTTCAGCTTCATTTCCTCCATAAACAATTTCTTTTTGCGCGTATATGTATGTGAAAATTCATGCTGTTCTTCGAGTTTATCAAAATCATCTAAAGCAATTTTTTCAGCAAGTTCATATATTTCTTTGGAGTTCTTTGAATTCGTCATGTTGTATACCTCCTATCATATTTTGAACTCGTTTTCGAGCGCGTTCAAACTGCTTACGGACATTGGCCTCCGTTATCCCCATGACACTTGAAATTTCTTGATACGTTAAGTTATAGAAGACTTTGTACTTAAACACCTGTCTGTTCGATTCATTTAACTCTTTTAGCAATGTATCAATTTGAACCTCAGACATTTTACGTTTTTCCCACTCTTCAATATTTTCATCTACTACTTCTGTTGATTCTCTTTCATATTCTTCTAAGAATGTTTTATGTCGCTTATTTTTCCGATAACTATCAATCGCCTTGTTTTTCGCGACCTTCAAAATGTAGCGTTTAAGCTCTTCAGTGCTCAAGCTATGGAGCTTTTCCAAGTTCTTATAAAGAGTAATAAACGTCTCTTGAACCGCATCTTCAGCCTGCTGAATATTATTTAAAATAGAATAAGCCACATAATAAATTTTTTGTTCGTACAACTCATATAGCTCTTCCATCTTTTCATAACCGTTGTTTGTAACTTTCATATAATTCCTCCTCTCACTCTATATAACGAATGAGCGCTATACTTTGTGACACTGCAAAATCTTTTTATAGATAAAATTTAATAATAGAATAAACAAAAGCCCAATTTCTCTATTGTAACTGAGAAATTGAGCTTTTTGTTTATTGTAATTTTCCTGACTGCCCCGTTAAAAACAACTCTCTTACGCCTTTTCAGTAAGCAGCATTTGCTCTATCGCTTCTTTTAACAAATTCTTTGTCTCTTCCAAGTTATAATTCTTCTTTTCTCCTAGCTGTACCGTATAAAACTCGGCAAACGAGCGCTCTTTATATCTTGGTACGACATGCATATGGTAATGTGTTAACTCGTTAAAGATTCCACCATTTTGGCAAATTGTAATTCCGTCAGGTTTATATAATGCCTTAATCGATTTTGCAATCAGCTTAGAAGCATCCATAATGGATTTTGCTACAACATCATCTAATTCGTCTACTTCTACAACATGTTGCTTTGGCACAATTAAAGTATGTCCTGGATAGAAAGGTTCATGATCTAAAAAACATGTTACATAGTCATCTTCATATATTTTATATATAATTTCTTCTTCGTTGGCTAATTTACACCCTAAACATTCCATCATATTTCCCCCTTTATTAAAAACATAAAAACGTGAGAGCCGTATTCTCACGTTTTTATGTTTCATTTTATTAGTTCAATTGTTTCCGTAACCTTTATACTATCTTTTATAGATTGAACAATCGTACAATTTTTCACTGCAAGTTGCAGCGCCTTGTCCAACTGCTCTTCTGTAATGTTTTGTGCTTTGATTTTATAGTGCAAATGAACACTTTCAACTGGTTTTGATACAGCTTCACTTCTACCAATTTCAGTCTCAATTGTAAACGTATCGTATGGAATACGTTTCTTTTCTAAAATTGTTCGGAAGACAATTGCACTACATCCTGCGATAGAAGAAATGAGTAATTGTAACGGTGAATACCCGTTTTCTTTTCCAATCGCTAATTGACCATACGATAAACCTGCTTCTATATCATCGTGTTTGATTGTTAGTTTCATTTGTTTTTTCCATCTCCACTTTCATCGGTTTCTTCCGTTTCTTACTCATATAATAATATATGTAGCAGAAAATGATAAATGGAATACCACAGTATAACGCCATTCTTTGTTCAGGAATAAACGCTAAACTAATAACAACGATGCTATTTGTAATTAAAGCTAAAATTGGAACAATCGGGTATAGTGGTGTTCTATACTTTAAGTCCTCTAACTTTCCTCCGCCTTTTATATACTGACTTCTAAAGCGAAGTTGCGATAAAGCAATAATGATCCAACTCGAAACAGCCGATAAACCAGCTATAGATAATAAGTACATGTATACTGTATCTTCTGCAAGGAAGCTTGTGAATAAAGATAACCCTGCTACCGCAATTGTTACGACTAGCGCTGTAATTGGAATACCTCGTTTATTTACTTTCTTGAAAGATGTTGGTGCCATTCCTTCATTTGCAAGTGACCATAATATACGAGTTGCCGCATATAATCCTGAATTCGCTACAGATAGTAACGCTGTAATAATAACGAAGTTCATAATATCAGCTGCGTATGGAATACCGATTTTATCAAATACGACTACGAATGGACTTTCAATTATGCCAGCTTCTTTCCAAGAAATTAATCCTACTAAAATCGTCATTGTTAAAATGAAGAATAGCATAATGCGCCATACTGTATTACGAATTGCACGTGGGATTGTTTTTTCAGGGTCTTTACTTTCTCCTGCTGCAATCCCGATTAACTCTGTTCCTTGGAACGAGAAGTTAACTGTAATCATTGTGAGTAATACGGCAGCTAGTCCATTCGGGAATAATCCACCATCGCTTACAAAGTTAGAGAAAAGAGGTGCCGCTTCTTTTCCGTCATATGATATAAACCCTAATAATGCACTACCACCAAGAACAATAAATGCAAGAATTGTAACTACTTTAATACTAGAGAACCAAAACTCTAATTCAGCATAACTCTTCGCTGAGATAGCATTTGAAGCATATAAAATAACGCCGAATACGAGACACCATACCCAAACATCAACATTCGGAAACCATCTTTTCATCATTAAACCGATTGACGTTAATTCTAGTCCTACTGTCACTGCCCAGCCAAGCCAATATAGCCAGCCAATCATAAAGCCCGTTCCTGGCCCAATAAACTTCGTCGCATACTTTTGGAAAGAACCTGAAACCGGCATTGCTACCGTTAACTCTCCGAGACAAAGCATTGTTAAATACATAATAAATCCGCCCACTAAATAGGAAAGGATGGCTCCCCCTGGTCCAGCCTGATTAATGGTGTAACCTGAACCTAAGAAAAAACCGGTCCCGATTACACCACCTAGTGCGATCATAAATAAATGTCTACTCTTCATCGTACGATGTAATTTCTCATTCGTTGGTTGCTGCATCTAAATCCTCCCCCTACCGATACCCCTATATCTTGTTAAAATTTTCTGATAATAAAAATATACACGAAAGCGATTACAATTTCTATATAAAATTAAAACTTTTCTGATAAAATAATATAAAAAACCGAATTATTGTGAGATTTAGATTCTAATTAGAGGAAAATAAGGAGAAACAAGGGAAAACCTTTACATATATTGTAAAGGTTAACGAAGTTCTAATCTTCTCGATAAAATTGATAAACTATAATTTACGATAAAGTACATACAAGCTACTACTATAAACGTTGGAATCATATAATTTACATTCTGCCCGCTAATAATTTGAGCATTATGCATAAGCTCTGGCAGTGATATACCAACTGCTAATGATGTATCTTTCAGCAATGAAATAAACTGACTGACAAGCGGCGGGACCATTCTTCTTAATGCTTGTGGTAAAATGATATGCCACAGTGCTTGAACATACGTTAATCCTGAAGATCTTGCGGCCTCAATCTGTCCTTTTTCAATCGATAATAGACCACTTCGAACAATTTCAGATATCATTGCTGCTTCAAATATTGTTAAAGCAACAATTACAGCTGTTATAATCTCTAATTTCAAGCCTACTTCTGGAAGCGCAAAATATGTGAAAAATATAATTAAAAGTAGTGGTAAGTTTCGAATCACTTCAACGATAATTCCTAATACTTGTGAGACGACAGGGATTTTCATGTAGCGCAATATCCCTATTATACTACCAATAATAAAGCTGAGTACAATTGCTACGAGCGCTACCTCTAACGTTATAAGTAATCCTTTTAATAAAAACAGAATATGATCTCCTGTAATTGCTCCCTTAAAATCCATTTACACCGCCTCCTTTGCTAAGCGTTTTTCTAAATAACGCACTAGCATACTGAGCGGAATTGTTAATATTAAATAAAATATCCCGACAAATATATAAACGTCGAACGTAACAAATGTCTTCGTTGAAATTAAATCTCCTTGATACATCAAATCGGTACCAGCGATAATTCCGAGTATGGAAGAGTTTTTTACTAAATTGAGAAATTGATTTCCTAGAGGAGGGATTACGATTTTCATCGCCTGGGGTAAAACAACATAATACATCCCCTGTACATACGTTAATCCTGAGGAACGCGCTGCTTCCATTTGACCTTTTGCAACTGATAAAATACCAGCGCGAATGACTTCCGCAATAAACGCTGCAGTATATACGGTAAGCGTAACTGTTCCTGCTACAAAACCATTTAAAGTAATTCCTATTACAGGTAAAGCGAAATAAAATATAAATGCAATTAATACGAGTGGAATATTTCTTACAAACTCTACAAAAGCCGTTCCCAACCAATTTAAAATACGAATAGGTGCAATGCGCATTACAGCCAAAATTACTCCCAAAATAAAGCTGCCTATTAACGCAATTACACTAGACATAACTGTATACTTAAAGCCCTCTAAATACATATCAATGTTATTCGTCAATATAGAAAAATCAGGCACATATTCTCCCCTCTTTCTTTACAAGAAGAGGATGAGCATCCCTCATCCTCTTACTATTTATCAATGAGAATAAAGCTCCATTAATGAAACTATCACTTTACTTCTCTTGTTTTTGCCCAATCCATTTCTCATACAATTTGTCGTACTCCCCGTTCGCCTTCATATCTTTTAGCAAGCTATTAATCTCTTTCGTTAAATCATCTGCACCTTTCTGCACTGCAATTCCGTACGGCTCATCCGTGAAAATTTTCCCTACAACTTCATAATTCGAATCTTGTTTTGCCATGCCGTAAAGAATTGCATTATCTGTCGTTAATACATCGCCTTTCCCTGCTTTTAACGCTGTAAATGCCTCACTGTAATTTTCAAATTCTAATACAGTCGATTCTGGTGATTTTTGACGAATATTATTTGTAGACGTTGAACCTTTTACCGCTAACACTTTCACACCCTTTTTCACATCATCAATATTTTTAATATCGCTTCCTTTTTTCACAAGTAACGATTGCCCTGCTTTAAAATATACATCTGAAAAATCTACTTCTTTTTTACGTTCTTCCGTAATTGTCATTGTCGCGATAATTGCATCAATATCACCATTTTTCAGTAGTGGAATACGCGTTTTAGACGTTACTTCTTTTAATTCTAATTTCTTTTCATCTCCAAGGATTTTTTTCGCAAGCGCCTTTGCGATATCAACATCAAACCCTTCTACCTGTCCTGTCGAAGGATTTTTCAAGCCAAATAAGTTCGTATCATTCTTCACCCCAACTACTAGTTTCCCGCGCTTTTTAATCTGCTCAACAGCTCCGCCTTGTTTCGTGTTCGTTTCTTTCGTCTCATCTTTTTTACTTCCGCATCCAGCAACGACAAGTACGAATAAACATGAAAATACGATTAACGTAAACAACTTTTTCATTTTAAGCATAAAACTCCCCCTTTAATGATTTAACACTCTTCTTAAAAATAGACGAGCTCTTTCTTGTTCAGGACTTGCAAAAAATTGCGCCGGTGTTGTATCTTCAATAATTTGACCATCATCCATAAACAAAATCCGATCTGCTACTTCTCGCGCGAATCCCATTTCATGCGTTACAACGACCATCGTCATCCCTTCTTTAGCTAGCGTCTTCATAACATCAAGTACTTCCCCGATCATCTCTGGATCAAGAGCAGACGTAGGCTCATCAAATAGCATAATTTCCGGCTGCATTGCGAGCCCCCTAGCAATTGCTACCCTTTGCTGTTGTCCTCCGGATAATTGATGAGGGTATACACTAGCCTTCTCCGGAATTCCTACTTTCTCTAAATAAAACATCGCTGTTTGCTCAGCTTCCTCTTTTGAAACTTTATTTACTTTAATCGGTGCTAGTGTAATATTTTGAAGAACCGTTTTATGTGGATATAAATAAAAATGTTGAAAGACCATTCCAATATTTCGGCGTAATTCATTCATATCTGTTTTTGCATTGTGTACTTCCGTATCTTGTACAATTAACGCTCCATCTGTAATTGTCTCTAACTGATTTATACACCGTAGCAACGTACTTTTTCCTGATCCGGACGGCCCAACAACTACTACCACTTCACCTTTTTTCACTTGTACATTAATATCTTTTAAAACTTGAAAGGTACCATAATATTTATTTACATTACGAAACTCTATCAACATACTCCCCCCTTCCCTTAACAAAGCATGTACATTCTTTTTATATTCAAAAATAGGCAAAAAAATAACTTCCAACCTCATTTTGTCCATAAAAAAAAGCAAAGGGATTTCCCTTTGCTTCTTCATTTCTATTCTATTAAGATACTTCTTCTTTCTTATCTTTTCCGTATTCATGCTCCCAGAAATCAGCATTTTTAATTCCTAATGGCCCTGGATCGAATACTGGATCTTTTCCTTCTTTTTTCTGCTTTTCATAATCCTTTAATGCGACTAATGCAGGTTTTTGTAATAATAAAATCGCAATGATATTTACCCATGCCATAATTCCTACACCGATGTCACCTAACGCCCACGCCGTTGCTGCTGTTTTTATACAGCCGTAGAATACAGCTCCTAAAAATACAAATTTTAATATCATAGACAGCCAAGGGCGGTCTTTATCACGATTTAAGTACGCAATATTCGTTTCTGCAATGTAGTAATATGCCATAATTGTTGTAAATGCAAAGAATAGTAACGAAATTGCAACGAAACCGTTTCCAAATCCAGGGAAAACAGATTCTACCGCTGCCTGTGTATATCCCGGTCCTGGCTGAGCACCATTTAATTTATTTACGATAAAGTTTTTTCCGCTTGCATCAAATACGTTATACATGCCTGTAATAATCATCATAAATGCTGTTGCTGAACAAACAAATAATGTATCAATGTAAACGGAAAATGCTTGCACTAAACCTTGCTTAGCTGGATGTGATACTTCCGCAGCAGCTGCTGCATGTGGTCCAGTTCCTTGCCCTGCTTCATTGGAATAAATACCTCGTTTTACTCCCCAAGAAATTGCTAAACCGATAATACCACCGAAAGCCGCTTCTAATGCAAAAGCACTTCTTATAATTAGCATAAATGCTTCTGGCAACTTTTCAATATTCATAGCAACAATAACGCAAGCTACTAAAATATAACCAACTGCCATAAACGGTACGACAACTTGTGCAACGTTAACAATTCGCTTTACACCACCGAAGATGATAATAGCTAGTACAACAACTAATAAAGCCCCTGATACGGTAGTGTTAATTCCAAAAGCTGTTTCTAAACTTACAGCAATACTATTTGCCTGCACACCTGGCAGTAAAAGCCCCGTTGCAAGAATTGTCGCTGCAACGAATACTAATGCATACCATTTCACACCTAAACCTTTTTCAATGTAATAAGCAGGTCCACCACGAAACTGTCCTTGATGTTTCGTCTTATATATTTGCGCTAATGTAGATTCTATATAAGCTGATCCTGCTCCTAAAAAGGCCACTGCCCACATCCAAAATACAGCTCCTGGTCCACCGAAGGCAACCGCTGTTGCTACCCCAGCTATATTCCCCGTCCCAACGCGTCCTGATAACGAAAGCGCTAACGCTTGAAATGAAGAAACACCAGCCTCTGATTTTTCACCTTGAAATGTCAGCTTCACCATTTCTCCTACATGCCTTACTTGTAAAAACCTCGTTCGAATGGAAAAATATAAACCTACTCCTAAACATAAATAAACAAGTGCTGGACTCCAAACAATATTATTTAACCAATTCACGAAAGCTTCCAACATTCCCCCTCCTTCTTTATAAAGAATATTCAGAATATATATAAAATTATAAGTGTATACTGAATCTAGGACAATATTATTTTAATAAAGTAAACATATTTTTGTATAAAAAAACAAAGTATATATTTGTTTTATATACTTTGTTTCGAATTAAATGTATTATATATTCACAATTGCTTCTCTTTTTATAATTCTTTCATATAGCTCTTCTGATAATTCTCGGAAGTTATCTGGCATATCTTTCCCCTTAAACTTCTTTTGAAGTGTACCGTATAAACCAACATCACGTAGACGTAAAAACAACGGTAACGATTCATACCAACTATCCGCCAGTCTGTGCTCATGCTCATAGCCTTTTCGTAACACTTGTAGCTGTTTACGAGCAAAGTCTGTCTTCTCTTCCGCTGTCCATGGTGTAAATAGAACAGAGTAATAGAGAACCATCGCTAAATCATGTATAAAGTAATTATAAGCCGCATCATCAAAATCAAAGATTGTTAGCTCTTTACCATCATAATGAAAATTACCGGGATGGATATCACCGTGCATAAGGCCGAACGTTTCTCTTTCAATTGGAAGAGCCTTTATTTCATCCATTAATACCGCTGCAATCTTTTTCACTTGATCATCTTCTAATTCATTAACAATCCCACTTTCGTCTTCTTCCCACGTATCACGATAATCTGTTTTAGGGTAGTTCATTGTTAAGCGGTGCAGTTGACCAATCGCTTTTCCCCATGCTTCAAAATAAGCATCTCCCCAATAAGGCGATTCTTTTCCTTTTACTTGTTCACCTTTTGCATATGTAAATAAAGAAGCGAAAAAGAAAGTTTCATCCTCTGCTCTAATCCCTTCTACAAGATTTTGAGACTTTGAATAAAGAGGTCCTGCTACCTTTGCCCCATGCTCCGCAACATATCGTAAAAAATCTAGTTCAGCTTCAACTTCTTTTTTAGAACGATGAGAAGAGTGTGTTAAACGTAATACGTAATCTTCACCACTATCACCCTTTGCCTTAAAAATATAATTTTCAAAATCTCCAAGTGGCTTTTCTTCCACTGTTACATGAAATGCCTTTGCAGCTCTTGCTAAAACCTCTTTTGTAAAAACACGTTCTACAGCTATTTCCATATGTATCCCTCCTATATATCTTCTTAATTCGACATAAATGTGAGAAGTACTGCTATAAAATTGAATAATGCGTGGGCAATCATAGCTGATAAAATAGAATTTGTTTTCTCATATAACCACGCAAATACTACTCCACTAAAAAAATTCACTGGTAATGTGTTATATGTTGGAATATGAACAACGGTAAATATTATGGAACTTATAAGCACTCCGCCCCATATACCATATTTATCACGAAAAAACGTATAAAAAACCCCTCGATACAAAATCTCTTCATAGATTGGTGATATAACTGCTGCTCCAATTACCGCGATACAGAATGAATATATTGATTTATCATTTTGGACCGTTTCTGTTTTACTATTTTCAAAAGAAATACCCATTTTCTCCATTATCATTAATACAGCAATACTAACTACAATTAAGAAAATAACCGCTCCAAATGTCCATAAGAAATCTTTCCATGAAAGCTTCCGAATTCCAATATCTCTCCACGAGATCTTATATCTTTTTATACAAAAAAGATAAACTACAGTAGTAAATATCACTGCCATTATAAATCCCATTAATACTCCAGCATATAATGAGTTCCCTATTATTTTTAAAGCATAGTCATAAAAAAGAGATTCAACAGTTACTGGAACAATAATAAATACAAACACAAATAAATATAAAATTTCTTTCCATCCCCACATACTTTTCAAAATTATATACACCATCCCTCTACTCCTTGTTTCCTTAAGTATAAAAGATGACGTAACGTAACTTTCAAGCTTATTTTTTTCAAATAATCCAAGCATAATTTTCTCTCAAAACACAAAAAAGGTTGATTCACTAAATCAACCCTTACACTATTAAAAATTTTATTTCTCAATTCTTCATCAATTTATTCTTATATATAATATTTATCTTTATCTCTCTTCACCTTTTGTCTGCATTGAATTGAAAGTCCAATTTAATTTTAATGAATCTCCTTGAAATACATTTTGCTCTTCATTGCTATCTACAAATGTGAACATTACATAGAAAGTATCATCATTACCAGGAGCAAGTCCATTTCCTTCTCGGTCTACAACACCTTTTTGTACAAGATCAGGAATACTTCCGTTTTGCGTAGCTACCTTTAATTCAGATAATGTAGTAGACCAAATTGGAACCTCATTTTTATCCAAATTCCATAAGAAATCGACACGGATATGATCACCCAAATCAGCACTTCCATTATCTCCTTTAGCATCGATTACACTATAATCTGTAAGAAGTTTCACGTCTCCTATCGCTAAAGTTCCTTTGTTAACTAATTGAAAACCGCGTTCCATTTCATCACCTGGTTTAATATTGTCGACATTAATAACAACTTCAGGATTAACACTCAAATCTAAAGTACCCGCTGCAAACGTGTTTTGTGATACTTCCTTATCACTAAAATACGCATATGTCCCCCCGCCAATTAAAGATAAACCAAGCCCTGCAGTTACAACACCCATACCAAGTTTTTTCTTAATACTCATTTCACAAGTCCCCCTATTTTTAAAGTTCAAACTCCAAACCTTATTTCCATCCCACAAACAATACTAATTAAACAAATAATATTCCCCATAACGAAACCTAACCAACGTTAAACTATTTACTTCATGTATACAAATAACTATCACTTTAAGAATAGCCGGTAATGTTACATCGAATCATTACCGGTCCATTGTTAGTAAATCCTATTTAATTCTATACTCATTGTTTTATCACTTAGTTTACTCTAGAATTGTGCCCACTTATTTTTTTGGCTCTAATCCAATGGAACGTAAGATTTTATCTAACGTCACTGGCCCTACATTTTCTTTCGGTTTCTGATTTTCTTTGGCATCTGGACCCTTTTTCAAGAAATTCTTCTCAATAAAACGAATATCTGTTTCATTTACAACACCATCTTGATTGACATCTCCATCTTTTACAGCCACTTTTCCTTTTTCATATGAAAGAGCTGCTATTCTAGCATCTTGAATATCTACCATTTTATCGCCGTTTACATCACCTGCAAGGCTGTCATCCATATCAGCTCTAAAGTTTTGTCCCACTAATTCTCCATCCTGCATTTTCCCTATTTTTGTAGTTAATTTACTATTTAAATGACCTGGCATTTCTACGAAAATATTATATTCTGTATCACTTACTGGAACACTATGAATTTCAAATTGCCCATTATCATCAACCGTTCCTGTATATTTCTTTCCATCCTTACCAACTGCATACACTTTTGCTCCTAGTTTTGTGTAGTCATTCTTACCTAAATACCCCTCTTCAGTTAAGAAAGCTTCTGGTCCAATATATCCTGTAACCATTGCATGTTTCGAAATAATAGAAAAGGATTTATCTTTAAACACAGGAATCTCAACGCCTTCTGATGCACCTGTTTTTGTATAAGAGAATTTATCTACTCCAAATGCTGTTAAATTATTAAAATACTCGTCACTCGTCATCTCAAATGTAACATCTACAAATGGTGCGTCTCCATCTAGACCTTTAAATTCTGTTCCTTCTAAAGATGCACCAACTTTCACCTTGTTTTCCCAGTTTCCTTCTTCATTTATCACTGGATCTTCTAATTTAATATTTAATCCATGTTGTTTTGCATATTCTGCAAGTGCTGGATTTGGTTTAACATCTACAAATTTAAACAACTGTTTACTATAAGGAATCTCAAATGTACCTGACATAAGTTGTTTCACATTATTAAGATTTAAAGTTAATGTAATTTTTTCTCCTAGTTTAACTTTATCCTTGTCATAGCTTGGGACAGCGTATTCCGTTCCCTCTTTAACAAAGACATAATCTTTAAATCCATTTGCCATATTTGATGCAGTTGCAAGATCATATCCAAATAACCTTAAATTAAGCGGTTCATTGATTTCCTCTGGAAGTACACCAAATTTAAAATCACCATTGGCTTGAATTGTATTCAACCAACCTGACGGAAAAGCAGAGTTTTGGTAATATACAATTTCATTAGTTTTTTGGTCATACTGAAGGCCTTTTGCCTTTAATACATCTATCGTAGAATCATAAATGTTACCATATACCCATAATGCACGCTGACCATCTTCTTCTTTGAACATAGATTCATTTACCTCATGAACGCCAGGTTTTACATCGGTAAATTTCATTTCAGGTTTGATATTATCAATAATTACGCTATCTCCTTTTGTATAAGGTTTCCCTTCTTTGTCATATCCAATGAAATCAAGTTGGTAATCTCCATCAGGCAACGTAACTCGCTTGTCTCCAATTGGATGATTTGGATCTCCTGTAAACGGGAATACATAGCCACCCATACCATCGAACATGATATATTCAATATTTGGTGTTAGACTGCTAGCATTAATTGTCCCCACAATTCCTAATGCCTTTCCTGTTTTTCGATCCTTCACCACTGCATCGATAGTTTCAAGTGGACTGTTCAATTTAAATGTCAGCGGTGAACTCGGCCTTTCCATAAATGGATGGAAGTTAGATGTATCTGTTGCCATTGCATCTCTCAGCAAATCTACAGATTCAATTCCTTTTTCTGTGAATTTAACTGCAAATGGCACTTGATATACTTCTTTTTCATTTTTTTTATTTGAAATATGAATATATCCCTCATATCTACCAAATTCAGCGTTTTCTGGAATGATAATTTCAGGGCTAATTTCCCCTGATGTACTAGGAGCTACTTTAATAGAATCTTGTACGTTCAGCTTCACACCATTCTTCGCTGCATCTTGCACACCTACACTTGTTGGTGAAAACTCTACTTCTAATTTAAACTCTTTCTCGTCTGTTTTATTGCTGTTCTTAATTAAGACTTTTCGACTATCTTTAATAGGTCCATTTCCCAATTGGTTTTTATACCCGAATGCAATAGACCCTGTTTTTTCTTCAATTTCTACTTCTTCATCATTTACAACGTTTGATGTTTTATCGATAACCTCGATAGCTGTATCTGCATGAACTGCACGATACGCATCAATTCGGCCTGATCCTACCTCAAATACAGAGCGTGCCTCTTTTAAGTCAACTGCAGTATTCATAAGCGCTTCTTTTACTTCAAACGGACTATAGTTTGGATGTTCTTGTAAAATGAGTGCCGCCACCCCCGCTGTATGAGGAGTTGCCATAGATGTACCTGACATACGTCCATACGCTACCGGATAATTTTCTCCATCCTTTGGATCATTAATATATTCAGGAACAGTTGAGAAAATAGAAACACCTGGCGCTACAATATCCGGCTTAATATCATCTGTTTTACTTGCAGGACCGCGAGAGCTGAAATCAGCTAAGTGATCTCCTTCTGTTTTTGTGTTACTCAGTTCTCCAAATGTTAAAGAGACATCTCCTTGGACAGCTTTTGCTTGCAATTTCTCACCATCTGCCTTTGTTAAGCGGAACGATGGAATAGATGAAGTACTTTCCCCAAGGTAACTTGTAATTTCACCATCTACATTGTTATATACAATTACCGCCTTTGCACCTGCTTCCTTAGCATTTTTAATTTTTTCATCGAATGTAATCTCACCGCGCTGGATGAGCGCTAACTTTCCTTGTACATCTTTCCCTTTAAAATCATCTATTTTCCCAAGATCTGTATATACAACAGATAATGATTGACCTTTCAAATCTTCAATCTTATCAGTAAAGCTTTTTCCAAGTAGCATCATTTTATCCACATGTAAATCAGCTGCATCGGCGGAAAATGTCGGGATAGTCATCGCAGCGTCACTTGCTCCAACTGTAATTGGAAGTGCTGCTGCACTAGGTGATCCAAGGGTGCCTTCTTCTGGACCACTATTACCTGCCGCTACTACTGTAACAACACCAGCTAACATCGCATTGTTTACTGCAATAGAAGTAGGATATAAAGGATCATTAATAGACGCACCTAATGATAAATTGATAACGTCCATATCGTCTTTCACTGCTTTATCAATCGCAGCAAGAATACCGCTTGTTTGTCCACTTCCATATGGACCTAATACACGATATGAATATAAATCTACATCCGGAGCGACTCCCGTAACTGCATAATCCACACTATTCTTTTTGTCTGCAGCAATTGTCCCAGCTACATGAGTACCGTGGGATGTATAGTATGCACTTCCATCATAAATTTCAGGATATCCTCCAGAATTTTGCCAATCCTTATACGTTGTCTCCATTGGATCAGCATCATTATTAACAAAATCCCATCCTTTTATTGAGTTCGGATCTATTTTGCTTGCATCTTCACCTTGCTTTGCACGATACCCTTTATAAGCATCTTTTAAATCAGGGTGGTTATAATCAATACCTGTGTCCAGTACACCTACCTTAATTCCTTTTCCTGTTATTTTTTCATCATGCAGCTTGTCCACACCAATTTGTGGTACACTATCTGCCATTTTGGGTTCGGCAGCCGTCTTAGCTGTTTCTTTCGGTAAATCAATTTTGACCTCACGATCTTCCCATACACGCTTAACAATACCAGTGCGAACTAAATCTTCGATCATATTCGCAGGTAACGACATTGCCACACCATTAAAAGCATTCTTATATTCTCTTGTTATTTTGGCAGTTTTAAAATCCGGCCCCTTATCTTTCTTTTTTTGAAGCTGTTCAAGCTCAGTTTTAAATCCTTTATGCGATGCTTCCACCTTTTGTTCTGCAGTTGAAAGAGCTATTTTTTTCCCTTTAGCTGCTTGTTTTAACATCTCGATTTTGCTAGGTGCTTGCTTAAATTCTACAATCACATTCACATTATCAGGACTTGCTGTATTAATGCCTGGTGAAATAACAAAACCAGGTTTTGTATCTAGTGTTTTTAAAGCATTACGTTGTTCCTTTGTAAGTCCTTTCAATATAGAACTTGCATCATCAATTCCAGTTAAAGTAGATGTATTTACTTCTTCTGCCAATACGTTATATGGAATTCCTTGAGACATTAACATACCAACAGTTAGCGTTCCGATAAGTATTCTTCCGAATTTCCCCTTCTTCATAGCGCATCTCCTTATTATTAAAATTATTTTTTCTAAAATAAATCTTCTGAGCTCCTATGTAGCATTGGCAATTCTATCAACCTTGGATCTATTTAAAAGGATCAAAAATCTCCAACACTACTACCGCCATCCCCACACTTCTAATCTTCTTTCTATAAAAGCCCCCATAAATTGTTTCCAACTACAATGATTTACAACATGAATTATTAGTAGCTTTAAGCAATAATTCTATTTTTATTATTCCACATTCTAACTTTTCTGAAAATTAAACGAAAGGCGTATCTTTTTTCTAATGATTCTATGTCTACATAGTACAAAAGAACTATCTTGCTCTTTATTCTTTGTAATATAGAATAAAGAAACACGATAGTTCTTTTAAACATCTCTTATTTAATCCAACGGAACCAATTGATTTCGAACAGCATAAATCACCGCTTGCGACCGACTTTTCACATTTAGTTTTTTAAAAATTTTATTGATGTGAATTTTAACTGTTTTATCACTAATATACAGAGCTTCAGCAATTTCTTTATTACTAAGTCCTTTTACTAATTCAAAGAGAATTTCCTTTTCACGTTCCGTCAGTTCATTTTCATTTGATTCTACTTTCATTTTTTGCTGATGATATGTAATTAATTTTTTAGTCATACGCGGATGAATAACTGAATCACCTCGATATAACATCCGAATTGCTGCTACTACCTGCTCCGATGATGAATCTTTCAATAAATACCCATCAGCACCAGCTTGGAGTGCATCCATTAAATACTCATCATGCTCATACATTGTAAACACAAGTACTCGGCAATTCGGATAATTTTTTTTCACCAACTCTGTAGCTTCAATACCATTTTTCCCAGGAAGATTAATATCCATCAAAATACAATCTGGTCTGCATTCTTCTACTTTTTCCAATACTCCGTCCCCAGAGCTAGCTTCTCCAACCACGTTCATATCAGATTCATCCTCTAGTATGCTCCGAATTGCGTCTCGTAAAAAAGCATGATCATCCACTACTAATATTTTAATCATTTTACGCACCCCTTGTTTGTGAATCTGGAATTAATAGTGTAATTTCTGTCCCTTTCCCTACAGAACTATCAATCTGTAAAGTAGCCCCTAATTGTTCAGCTTGTTCATTCATATGTAATATACCATAATGTGGCTCATTCTTCGTTTTAACCATAGACTCAAATAGTGAAAAACCAACCCCATTATCCTTAACCCTTAAAAGCACGTGCTCACTTTGATAGCTAAGTAAAACATCAGTCTTGTCTGCTTGTGCATGTTTTACAATGTTTTGCAAACTCTCTTGTAATGTATCAAAAATAGCTCTTTCTTTTGAAAAGCTAAGTGCACGTGCATGACCTCTTTCATGATATGTAATATCTAGTTCATATTCTTGTTTTAAAGACTTTATTTTACTTGCTATCGCCTGCTTTAGCCCTAATTGTTGTGTCGGATATGGTTTTAAAGCATAAATAGAATAGCGAACTTCTCCTAAGCTTCCTCTTAAATCTTTTATACTTTTCTCTACTATTTGTTGCATATCTATTGGTTTATCACGATATTTTTTCTGTGCGGATTCTAGTTGATATATCACCCCTGCCAATGTTTGCGCAATACCATCGTGAATTTCGCGTGCGATTCTATTTCTTTCTTCTAAAATCATTCTTTTTTCCTGTTCAGAAATCAATATCCTTGTTTTAACTACGTTAGCTAATTGATTAGAAAACGTAGCTAAAGACTGTACATCTTCCGGGAAAAAACCCGCAGTTCTACTTTTTCCTGCAACAAACATTCCGACTAGTTCATCATTTACAATAAGAGGAAAATATACAAGGGAGCGTATGACACTATCAAATATTTCATCTCCAGGAGCCGTACCAGTTTTCCAATCATTAAACACAAGATTTTTAGAGATTCCCTCAAACTTTTCCGAATGATCAGAAATATCGAAACGGACTTTCCCATCTTTTAATAGAAGATTCCAGTTTCCATCATCTTTTGTCCATATTCCATATGCTTGTATGCCAAAAAAACCTTTAAGTGCTTGTTTAATATGTTTCAGGTTCCCTCCGGTTAGTCCACGACTAATTTCTGTCGTAATAAGAAACAGCTCATATAATCGTTCCTTCTCCATCCTTATCCGTACAGAAAAAGAGCTAATCACTGAAATTGCTACAAGTGGAAAAAAGAAAAAAAGTACTGTAATCTCATTTACTTCCACACTATATTTACTAATTAATACATGCATCAAGGCCGCATAAGAGAAACCAAAAGTTTCGCAAAGGAATACCGTTACAGTTTTTTTATACCACTGATAGATTGAATATGGCTGTGGAAGGAGTATCATTAACAAATCGTAAAAGCGGTTGTTGAAAAAACAAAAAAACACGCAAAATAATAACAAAGATATTAAATTTTCATACAGAACTGACATATCTATATTGTTAATTAATAAGTGCATACATTTATTTGAAAACCATTCGGCCAAGATCAAGCTAAGCGCATGCTGAGTACTATTAAATAACATTCTTTGTATTGGTGAACGACGATGCAGGTGAATAATTAACGTTACGAGTACAATAGCAATAATAGTTATATGGATTCCAAACTGCCAACTCATAGCGTAAATTATGGGAAAGGTAAGCGAGCTCGTTCCTCTCCAAAATCGTACAGGAAAATACTCTGCAATCCCCATAAATATTAATAACAATATTAGTATTGTTGAATGAGAAGGGATTTTAATTTCAAGTAAAGATATAGTTATAGTAATCAAACCAAGAAAAGAAATAAAATAAAGATAAGAACTAGCAATCTTTTCTCTTATAAAAATAAAATTTACATCCTTCAAAACAACCCCTTCTTTCTTTATAAAACTTCATTTTCTCTATTATCCAATAAAAAACCGGCACTGGCAAAATGGAAGAACCTCCACTAGCCAATCACCGGCTGTGTACTGCACCTAAAAAGGCAAGACACAATACTATTATTATAAATCGCTTTTCTTAAATTTCATATTCATCGAATGATGTAATTATACATACCGCTAGGTTTACCCACTTATAGTACAAAAGATATATATTAATATCGCAAATACATACTTTCTTCCCATCACCCTACCTTTTCCAAATAAACCAAGCATAATTTTCTCACAAAAAGCAAAAATTAACAGAAATAATTCCTATGTAAAGGAGATGGAAAGTATGGCCGAACAGAAGAGTTCACAACAAGATAATAGCAAAAAGCATATGTTTCCATCACTTCCGGAGAACATTAATTACATTGAAAATAAACTTTTCCATTCTGATGATATAAAAAAATTAGATCTCCCTTTTCAAAACGGAAAAGGAACGATCTTATATATCGAATCTTTATCAGATCCAAATTTAATGCATCAATTAGCTCTTGAGCCATTATTAACGCGGTCTGATTTGTCTTTAGATAAAGCTTTTTCCACATTAAATATGAAAAAAGAAACAAATTTAAATTATGGTGTACAGCTTTTATTACAAGGTAAATCCTTATATTTTCATGAACAGGTCGACAGTTTTTGTATTTTCGAAACGGCTTTATCTTTAAAGAGAGATATAACAGAACCTGATAATGAAGGCATTGTACGTGGACCGCATACTGGTTTCATAGAAGATTTAGCAACCAATTTAGCTTCTATTCGTAAACTCATAAAAAGTCCACATGTCGTCGTTAAATATTTCACACTCGGTGAAGAAATGCATACGAAAGTGGCAATTGCTTATATGCAAAACATAGCTAATGACGATCTAGTTACAGAAGTAAAAAGAAGGTTAGAAACGATTAAGACAGATGCACTTATGCCTCCAGGATATATACAAGAATTTATAGAGGATACGTCTTTCTCACCCTTTCCGCAACAATTAAATACAGAGCGTCCAGATAGAGTCGCAGCAAATTTAATGGAAGGACGAGTTGCTATTTTATCTGATGGAGATCCAACTGCACTTATCGTTCCTGTTACGTTATTTGCTTTCTATCAATCACCAGATGATTATAATAACCGCTGGATTGTCGGTTCTTTCATCCGAATGATTCGCTTAGTCAGTTTCTTGATTGCCTTTCTCTTGCCCGCTATATATATCGCAACAGTTGCTTTTCATCCTGATGTGTTGCCGCTCGAACTTGTTTATACGATTAAAGCTTCATTAGAAAAAGTGCCACTTCCTCCTATTTTTGAAGCTCTCTTAATGGAATTAATCTTTGAATTATTACGGGAAGCTGGTATTCGCTTGCCGAGCCGAGTTGGACAAACAATCGGTATTGTAGGTGGTTTAGTAATTGGTGATGCAATTGTAAAAGCCGGTCTCGTTTCTTATACAATGATTATCGTTGTAGCTTTAACTGCAATCTCATCTTTTCTTGTTCCATCAAATGATATGAGTTCCGCAGTTCGGATTCTTCGTTTTCCGTTAATGCTCCTTGCTGCCATATTCGGCTATGTAGGAATATCATTCGGTCTCATTATAACTTTCGTTCATTTATGCCAGTTACATTCATTTCATACCCCATATCTTTCTCCTGTTGCTCCGATGCGGATAAAAGATATGAAAGACTCTTTTGTACGACTACCAATTTGGTCGTTTTGGGAACGACCACATGATTCAAAACCGAAAAAAATGCAACGACAACATGTAACGAGAGAGGATGAGAACGGTGACAAACACGCAAAGTAAAATTTCACTTGTTCAATTTACCTTTTTCGTTATTCAATGCCAAATCGGAGTTGGTATACTTTCTCTACCAAACCGTCTTCACCCAATAGCGAAAGGTGGCGGATTGATTTCTGCTCTCATCGCTGGTCTTGCAATTCAACTTATTATTTTACTTATGTGGCTTTTCTTAAAACGATTTCCTGATGCAGATATGTATGAAAGTGTTTGTATGCTATTTGGGAATAAGTTTGGAAAACTATTAGGTTTTGCTTATGTTTTTTATTTTACCCTTATCGGTATGACGGTTATGTTAAATGCTTGTAATGTCATTAAAGTTTGGATATTACAAGCAACTCCTTGGTATGCCACCCTCATGCTATTTACAATAGCTTGTTGTTACATAGCTTATAATACGTTCAAAGTCATCGTACGGTTTTACGTCATGGCTTCTATTCTCATTTTACCAATGGCTCTTTTAATTGCCCTAGGGCTTACACGAGCTGATTTTTCTTACATTTTTCCAATTACAGAAGCCGGATGGTGGAATATTATTCAAGCATCAAAAGAAACCATTACAGCTATGTATGGTTTTGAGATTATTCTTATCGCTTTCCCAAAAGTAAACGGGAGTTCTGTGGCAAAACTGAAAGCAATTTCTATCGCTAATGGATTTGTAACTCTTTTTTATACTTTTACTGTTTGGATTTGCTTTATCGTATTTAGTCCAAAACAAGTTGAACTTATTCCAGAGCCAGTTGCTTACTTATTGCGTTCTCTACATATTGGGATTATAGACCGAACCGATTTACTATTCATCCCAATATGGATGATAACTGTTGTAGCTTCTATTGCTAGTTATTATTGTGCTGCTTCTATAGGAATTGGACATATCTTCAATCTGGCTAATCATAAAAAGGCTGTTCCAATCGTTGGTATTATTGCTTTTAGTGTAGCCCTATTTATAGATACACCTGAAGAATTAAAAGTAATTGCAACTTTTACTGATAAGTTCACGTATATTTTCATAGTTGTCCTCCCTCTTTTATTTCTACTTTATTCAGTAATAAGGAATAAGAAAGGAGAACAGTATGTTCCAAAAAAGAGTTAAATTACTTTTTATATTATGTACTAGTGCATTCCTTTCTGGCTGTTGGGATCAAGAACCATTAAGAGAAGCGAGATTAGCTTATAGCATTGGATATGATATTACGGAAGAAAATAAACTTCAGCAAACGCTTGAACTCGTAAAAAGTTCAAGCGGAGAGCAATCTTCATTCGAGAATGAAATACATTCAGCAAACGGGCATAACATAAGGGATACAAGCGATGCCCTAAAAAAAAATGTGACTGGGAATATTCGCTATTTTAAATATGGTGTTCAATTACTAGGAACCAAAATTCTAAAAAAAGGTATACTCCCCTATTTAGATGTCAGCTTTCGGGACCCAACAAACCCAACTGCTTTAGTAAAACTTATTGCAGTAGATGGTGAAACATCCGAGATACTAGAAAAAAAGAAGGTAGGAAATTTACTAATTGGAGATTTTCTAAAGAAAAAAGTGAAAAGCTTAGAAGATATGAGTGTATTTCCAAAAGAAACTTTAGAAACAGCTGCTACAAAAATGTTAGATCCCGGTAAAGACTTTACCCTCCCTTCTATAAAAATAAAAGGAAAAGAAGTAATTACAAACGGGTTAGCTTTATTTAACAATGATAAATTAACTGGGCATTTACCTTTGAAACAATCTATTTTATTCGTATTATTAACCGGAAAAATGGGAACAAGTGCCCGTATAACCCAAAAACTTACTAGCGATGAATCAGAGAAGACATCTGATTATTTAACAATGGAAGTTAGTAATCGAAAGTTAAAGCGAGACTTAAAAATAACAACAGATAGAAAAGGAAATGTATATGCTCACATTAAGCTTCAACTAAAAGTTATAGCCCTTGAGGCTCCAAGAGATAATATTTACAAAATGGAAGAAAGAAAAAAATTAAATGAAAAATTATCTAAACAACTTACAAAAGAAGCAAAACAAATAACGAACAGGTTACAAAAAGCAAATTGTGATGCTTTCGGTATCGGAAGACATCTTATCGCATATCATCCTGACTTATGGAAGAAAAAAAATTGGAATAAAGATTATGCAAAAGTAAAATTTAAACCGGAAGTAGAAGTAAAGATTTTATATAGCGGCGTTTTAAAATAAAAAGGTTGGATGCCCGCCGGCATCCAACCTTTTTATTTCATATAACGATATACAATTGACTCATACGGTCTTAAGTTAAGATTGGTAATCTCTTTACTTGAATCTTTGTAATTTGATAATAATATTTCTTGTTTCATTCCATCCAATTGAACATCCACTGGTGCAGAATACGTTATTTCTTCTCCATAGAAGTTGTTGATAACAAGTAATACCTCTTCATTTACAGTACGTGTATATGCCCAAACCTTAAGATGATTTTCATCTAAAATAGCATATTCTCCTTCTGTAATTACATCATACGTTTTTCTAAGTTCTATTAACTTTTTATAATGATAAAATACAGACTCTTTATCTTCTAATGCCTTCTCTACGTTTATTTCTGTAAAGTTTTCAGCCACTGAAATCCAAGGTGTACTTGTTGTAAAACCACTGTTCATCTCTTCATTCCACTGCATCGGAGTACGAGAGTTGTCACGAGATTTTTGTTTTAAAATCCCGATAATCTCTTCTTTTGATAATCCTTCTTCTCGCTTTATATCGTGTATATTTAACGATTCCACATCGCGATATTGCTCGATGGACTCGAATTTAGGATTCGTCATACCGATTTCTTCGCCTTGATAAATGTAAGGTGTTCCTTGCAACATATGCATAGCTGTCGCTAACATTTTCGCCGATTCATTTCGGTACTTTCTATCATCACCGAAGCGTGACACTATGCGAGGTTGGTCATGATTACACCAGAACAACGCATTCCAGCCTCCGCCCTTTTGCATTTCAATTTGCCAATTAGACATAATCTCTTTTAATTTAATGAAATCAAAATCAGCTTGCGTCCACTTATCTCCATTCGGATAATCTACTTTTAAATGATGGAAACTAAACGTCATACTTAATTCATTACGCTCAGGGTTTGAATATTTAATACAATTATCAATTGTCGTAGATGACATTTCTCCAACTGTAATTACATCTTTCCCTTCAAAAACATTTCGGCTCATCTCTTGTAAATATTCATGAACGCGCGGGCCATCTGTATAATATTTACGCCCATCGCTTGTCGCCGTACTTCCATCATCATTTAAGAACTGTTGATCTTTTGAAATTAAATTAATAACATCTAATCGGAATCCAGTTACCCCTTTATCAAGCCAAAAACGCATCATATCATATACTTCTTCACGAAGTTTTTCATTTTCCCAATTTAAATCCGCTTGCGTCTCATCAAATAGATGTAAAAAATATTGCTCTGTCTTCTCATCATATTTCCAAGCAGACCCGCCAAACTTAGATTGCCAATTATTTTTTTCATCACGCCAAATATAGTAATTACGATATGGACTATTTTTATCTTCCTTCGCTTCCTTAAACCACTTATGCTCCGTGGAACTATGATTTACCACGATATCCAGCATAATTTCAATATTACGTGCCCTTGCTTCTTCTAAAAGCTCTTCAAACTCTTCCATCGTTCCGTAAGATGGATCAATACTGTAGTAATCACTTACATCGTATCCATTATCATTTTGTGGTGATTGGTATATCGGTGTTAACCAAATATAATCTACTCCGAGTTCTTTTAAATAATCTAGTTTCTCTGTAACCCCTTTTATATCACCGGTTTCTTTATTGTAATAGCTATTAAAGCTCTTCGGATAAATTTGATAAACTACACTTTTATGCCAATCCTTCATGTTTAACTTCCTCCTACTTCTGTTTTACTCGTTTTGCAAATAACCATGTTAACGTAAATGGGATTACAACAGCGATAATCATTCCTACAATAAATATTGGAATCGATTTCGGAATGATAGAAATAAATGCTGGTAATCCGCCAATTCCGATAGCAGGTGCTAATACACCATTTAACGTAATGAATATCGCTGCCACAGCCGATCCTATAATCGCTGCATAGAACGGGAATTTATTTCGTAAGTTTACACCAAACATAGCTGGCTCTGTAATACCGAAATATGCTGAAATTGCTGATGTAGATGCCATACTTTTATCATTTTGATTTTTAGAAATCCAGAACATCGCAAGTGCCGCACTACCTTGCGCAATGTTAGAAAGAGCAATCATTGGCCAAATGAATGTACCACCGTGCTGTGCAATTAATTGTAAGTCGATAGCAATAAACATATGATGCATACCTGTAATTACAAGCGGTGCATATAATGCTCCAAACAATACTGCTCCAACTACTGGTACTGTTTCATATACACCTACTAATCCAACTGTTAATAAATCTCCAATATGACGTGTAACTGGACCAATAATTCCTAATGCTAACACACCTGTTACGACAATCGTTGTAATTGGTACAACTAATAATTGAATTGCATTTGGTACATGTTTCTTTAAGAAGATTTCCACTTTACTTAGTACGAATGCTGCTACTAAAACGGGTAGAATTTGACCTTGATACCCTACCTTTTCAATTTGAAATAATCCTAAAATATCGAAGTACTCAATCTTTTGTCCATCTAAACCAGTTGCTGCTTTACCATAATCCCACGCGTTTAATAAGGCTGGATGCACAAGCATTAATCCCATAACGATCCCTAATATCGGACTACCACCAAAACGCTTCGTTGCTGACCAACCGACAAGTGCTGGTAAGAATACGAATGCTGTATTCGCCATCATATTAATTAAATCCCAAAGCCCACTTAAGTTTGGATATACATCTAATAAATTTTTACCTTCAAAAAATAAGTCCTTCGCCCCTAATAGATTGTTAATTCCCATTAGTAAACCAGCTGTTACGATCGCTGGTAATATCGGCATAAATACATCTGAAAATACTTTTACAAACTTTTGAACTGGGTTTAACTTTTGGTTTCCAGAGTCTTTCACGTCAGCTACTGTCGCTTCCTTCATACCTGCAAGCGTTATCAATTCAGCATATACTCGATCAACATCTCCTGGACCGATTACAATTTGAAATACCCCAGCGTTATGAAACGCTCCCTTCACTAATGAAACAGACTGCAATTTATCGTTATCTATTTTACTTTCATCTTTTAAAGCGATACGGAGCCTCGTTACACAGTGCGCAGCTTGTTCAATATTGTCTCTCCCACCAATATACTGCAACACTTCCTCTGCTGTTTTACGATAGTCTTTCCCCATATTCCCGTCCCTCTTTTCTTTTTTTGATACCGTTTACAATTACATATTAACTCGTATATATAAGTTAGTCAACACTCGTATATACGAGTTTGTAATTTTTTTATAAAGTGAAACTTTAATCAGTGGGGTTTTGTTCATCCCGCACTGATTATCAGCCCTCACCAATCGGGTGTTTACGGACCGTCCGACTTCCACAAATAGCGGGATAAAAAAAAAGAGATGAAACGTTATTTCGTTCCATCTCCTTATTTTCTCCGCGCCACATCCGAAAAATGAAAAATATCTAAACGATGACGTGATTCTGTATATTCGAACTGACTTCCATCATAAAAATGCGTAAAGTTTTTCACAACGACAACATAGTCTGTTCCATTTAAATCTAAATACTTTCTATCGTCCTCTGTACATGGCTGCACTTCAATTACCCTCTGTGAGTAACTAATATGAAGACCTAATTCTTTCTCAATGTATTTATAAATGGACTTTGCTGCAATTTCACTCGTTAGCCCAGGAATATATTCCGATACAAAATGATTAATATCCAAAATCACTTTTTCTCCATCAATATTTCGTACGCGTTTAATATGATCTATTTCTGTTTTCTCTTTCACATTCAATAGCTTTGCAACCTCTTTTGTCGCTTTTACTTTCTCTATTTCCACGACTTCTGTAATACAATGGCGTCCTAAACGTTCATTTTCTTCCTGGAAGCTTACAATACCACCAAAGTTGAATTCAATGTTTTTTCGCTTTAAAACAAAGACACCTTTTCCATGTATTTTTTGAACATATCCACGCTCTTGTAATAAATCTACAGCTTTTCTTACCGTACCTCGGCTCGCTTCATATTGCTTCATTAATTCAGTTTCTGATGGGATTTTGCATCCCTCTTTTAATTGTTTATTATCAATAGACTTGCTGATTGCTGTATAAATTTGTTCATACTTACTCATCATCTACAATAGCCCCTTGTCACCTTCTAATTCTATATGTATTATACCATGCTACACTCTTCTGCCAATCTCTCACTTATTTTCCAGTATAGGAAAAATACAGGTAAATATTTAATCTCTAAAACTTATTTTTATAAAAATTTTTATATTTTTCTTTTCATTCAAAAAAACATGTAGTATACTAACTTCAAAATCAGAGGAGAAAGGGAGCAAAGAACTATGCTTACTTATACAACAATTGTAGTTACATTTGCACAAAAACATCATCATCATACGTAACCCTTGAAACCTAGCGGAAAAATTACGCGTAGGTACAAGGGTTATTCCCGTTGTACCTACGTCAGGCGAAGAGCCATGTAGGTATTTTTTATCTACATGGCTCTTTTTTTATTGCCAAAAAGCTAGTAAAAAATGATGTTTAAGCAAAACTTACTACAAAGGAGTTAACAAAAATGGAAACGAAAAAATGGGGATTATGGATTTTAACAGCTTTTGTGATTGGAAATATGGTTGGCGGTGGCGTATTTATGCTCCCAGCAAATTTAGCACACGTATCAGGTCCAATGGGTTCTACACTTGCATGGAGTATTACAGGTCTTGGCGTATTTATGATTGCACTCGTATTTGGAAATTTAGCAGTTCGCAAACCAGAATTAAAGGCAGGACCACAAAGTTACGCTCAAGCAATGTTCCCTTCAAAAAAAGCGGGCAAAGTTGCAGGATATAGTATGGCATGGGGCTATTGGGCTGCGAACTGGGCTGCAACCGCATCTGTTATTATTTCCTTTGCTGGATACCTATCAACATTCTTTCCAGTTTTACAAAGTAAGCAAATTCTCTTTTCTACGAACGGATTTTCACTAGAACTCGGAAAAGGATTAACTTTCATCGTATGTAGCCTTATGTTATGGGGAATTCAATATATTCTTTCTCAAAATATTGACCAGGCTGGAAATATGAATCTTCTTGCTACCATTGCAAAAATTATCGGATTTACAATGTTTATTGTAATCACATTATTCATTTTCAATGCCTCTAATTTTGGAGACGGTCAAACATTTATGAATGAAGCAGGACAATCCATTTCGTTAGGTGGACAAATCAATTCAGCTGCTATCGCAACACTTTGGGCGTTTATCGGTATTGAATCTGCTGTAATGCTTTCTAACCGTGCTAAATCTCAGCGCGATGTAAAAAAAGCTACCATTTTCGGATTAATTATCGCTCTTCTTATTTACATGTCAATTACTTTACTTACAATGGGAGCTCTCTCGCAAGATGCTTTAAAAGAGTCTCAAAAACCATTAGTAGACGCATTAAATTTAGCAATTGGCAATAAAGGAGCCTATATTATGGCTTTACTTGCACTTGTATCTTTATTTGGCTCTACAGTTGGCTGGATCGTTGTTAGTTCAGAAGTACCTTATCAGGCAGCCAAGAATGGACTTTTCCCTAAGTTTTTCGCGAAAACAAATAAAAAAGGTAGTCCTTCAAAATCATTATTTATTACAAATGTGATGACGCAAATTTTCTTGTTCTCAACGATTTCTGGTACCGTATCAGAAGCTTATAATTTCGCTATCGTTGTAGCAACATTAGCTTATTTAATTCCATACCTTGTTTCTACGCTGTACCAATTCAAATTGGTTATTACAGGAGAAACGTATGATATAATGCCTGGTTCTCGAATAAAGGATGGGGTCATTACTACATTAGCATTTGTATACTCTATTTGGGTTATCAAAACGGGAACTGCTGATTTAAAAACGTTCTTCTTAGGAATCGGATTGTTCGTACTAGGTCTTATTCTTTACCCAGTATTAATGAAAGACTCACAAAAAACGAATTAAAAAAAGAGAAGCTACCGGCTTCTCTTTTTTATTCAAAATCTGTAATTAACTTTTCTTTTAACTCTCCTACAGATAAAGGTTTCGCATAATAAAATCCTTGTACATAATCACAACCCATAGATTGTAATAAACTTTCTTGCTCTACTGTTTCTACCCCTTCAGCAACTACTGCTAAATTTAAGCTATGGGCAATTTCAATAACAGATTTTACAATCGTTCGCTCTGGCTGTGCATGATCATAATGAAATTCACGAATAAAATTACGATCAATTTTCACTATATCCAGTGGTAGTTGTTTTAAATAATATAAGGAAGAATAGCCCGTTCCGAAGTCATCTAAAGCAATTAAAATACCCATATTTCTTAATTCTTGTAATGTAGCAATAATATAATCAAAATGGCGAACAGCGATACTTTCCGTTATTTCTAAAATTAAACGATTCGGTGGAAAGCCCGTTCTCCTTAGAATGCTACGTACAGATAAAATAAAACGCTTTTGCATTAATTGTTGTATGGATAAATTCACAGATAACCTTAATCCTTCTTCGTAATCTGGCAATGTTTTAAACAAGCGACATGACTTTTCTAATACCCAGTCTCCTAATTTTATAATAAGTCCAGATTCTTCAGCTACTGGAATAAATTCGCCTGGTGAAATAGGCCCTTCTTCTATCGAACAACGTGCTAAAGCCTCAATACCAGTATATTTCTTCGTTTTTAAATCAATAATAGGCTGCAGTGCCACGTCTAACTCTTCATCACGAATTGCCTTTTGCAAAGCGAATTCAATTTTCATTCTACGATTTATTTTCGCACGTAACTCATCTGTAAAGAAACACGCGGCATTTCTGCCTTGTTCTTTCGCGCTATACATAGCTAAATCCGAATTCTTTAATAGAGTTTCTACATCTTGACCATCTTGCGGATATGCGCACAGTCCTAGACTAGCTGAAATGTATACTTCATGACCTTCAAGCATAAATGGTGCCTGAAAACATGACAACACAGATGTCGCTAGCTGCCTCATCGCATCTTGTGTATGACTTTTTGTTAACAGCACAAATTCGTCGCCACCCAGCCTAGCCAGAACGTCTTTCTCTCCTAGCACATAATGCAACCGTGAAGCAACTTCGCTTAAAAGTAAATCCCCTATCATATGACCTAGCGTATCGTTTACTAATTTAAAACGATCCAAATCAAAGTAAATCATACCAAATTCTTTTTTTCCTGCAATCATCTCGTTTACAGTCGTTATTAGCTGCAATCGGTTCGGTAAACTCGTTAAAGCATCATGATACGCAAGCTCCCTATAACGACTTTCACTTAACCGCAACCTCTGTTCTGCTTCTTTCCTACTACTAATATCATTTCGGATTGCGATAAATTGATATGGCTCTCCTTTTTCATTTAAAAACGGAACAATTGTTGTTTTAACCCAATAATACGTCCCATCTTTTGCTTGATTTCGAATCTCACCTCTCCATACTTTTCCGTTCAAAATACGCTTCCATAGAATTTGAAAAAATGTTTTCGGGTGATATCCTGAATTTAAAATACGATGATCTTTTCCTATTAACTCTTCTCGTGTATATTTGGAGATTTCACAAAACTTATCATTTACATATGTAATAAGACCATTTCGGTCTGTAATTGCAACAATTGAAGACTCATCTAATGCTAACTTTAAATCTCGCAATGAAGAGTCATATAATGCATGACCTCTTTGTTCTAGCATGCGCATCTCTCCTTGCTTCCTATCTGACTAAAACACAACTTGTTTCTCTTCATAGAAATAGAGATATTTCATTTCTTAATAATGGCTATTTGCATTCATCACATTTTGAAATATGCCGATTAAAATAACATAATATTATTTGTAATAAAAAGCAATATAATACCGTTTCAATTATAAATAGTGGTTTCTTATCGCTATAATTAGCTTACTTTATTATACATTATTCATTCTCTTACATTCCTTTATAGCTAGCTCTATACAATGCCTATTCCCTATTAATCCCGCTCATATCTAACCTCTTTACTTTACTAGCGAAATAGAAGTTCGAGCACACTATACAACTATTCACGGATAATAATATAAAAGTTAAAATTAGTATATATGTTTTTGAATTACAATAATAAAATATTAACATATTTTCACCTTTATTTTGGAAATATTTTATAAATAATTACTTTATTAAACTAAAAAAGAGGAAAGCCTCTTTTTTAGTTTAATACGGATATGGTATTTGCTGATACCCCGGATATGGAGTTGGATATGGTGCTGGGTATGGCGCTGGATAAGTTACTGGGTACGGTGCTGGATAGTAGCCTCCACTTGCTGCACCCGTTAATGCGCCAGCTGTAAGTCCACCTAACACGCCTCCAGCAAAACTTCCTGGGAAAAATCCACCGCCCCATGAGCCGCCACCCCAGCCCCATCCACCTCCGTGATGGTGGTGATGATCATGGTGATTGTGCCCTCCATGGTGGTGATGTCCGCCGTTATGGTTGTGCCCTCCATGAGGATGATGATTACGATAATACAATCCGTTATTTTCTATATAATTCATTATTCCCCTCTCCTTTTCCATTTTCTCATCTTAATAGGTATTGTATGAATAGTACGGACCTTGTTAGTAACCTATATAATAAGAAAGAATCCGTATAATACGAATAACCATATCCTCGGCTTCATCATGTACCTGTTACAAATCCATGATATGGTTATCCCCGTTCCTATATAAAGGACAAATGTTTTGTCCCCCCCTACACTGTTTATTAACCAGCAAATAGCAGGATAATAACGTAACAATATACTGTATGTAGGACAAATGCGGAAAGCATGGGGAAAATGTCTATATTTTGTAAAAAAAACAAAACACTTTATAATAAGAATGTCGGATTATACCTTTTTATATAAGAAGTCTATATTTAAGAAAGATTAGAGGAATTTTATAAAAATGAAGAAGCCTATCGTTCAATTATTATTGGTATTTACAATTATATCTATCGTACTCTTACTTTTAGATACGTCTATCCTCTCACTATATACCTTTGTCGGTGCATTATGGTCTCTTACAATCATAGGGATATCTTTCGTTATTTTTATTGAAAATAGATCCCCACAAAGCACTTTAGCATGGTTTTTAGTACTAGCACTTCTCCCTGTTGTTGGTGTGCTTTTATATGCGCTTTTCGGACGTAGCCGTTGGAGAAGAAAAAAACATCTACATCGTTCAGAAGAGCAAAGAAAATTATTCCGTGAAATATTAGAAGGAAGACGAGTAGAATTGTCACTCACAGTCCCCTTACATGAACGTTCTATGCATTTAACAAAAGTCGTACAAAAATTTGGAGGCGGACCTGCCGCAGATAAAACAACTACAAAACTTTTAACAAATGGCGATCAAACCTTTTCAGAAATTTTGCAAGCTATCGAGCAAGCAAAACATCACATACATATTCAATACTATATTTATAAATCTGATGAGATTGGTACGAAAGTTCGAGATGCTTTAATAAAAAAAGCAAAATCTGGTGTTATTGTACGCTTTCTTTATGATGGACTCGGAAGTAACACTTTAAGAAGACGCTTTTTAAAACCTATGAAAGAAGCTGGTATTGAAATTGTAGAATTTGACCCTATTTTTTCAGCTTGGTTACTTGAAACTGTCAATTATCGTAACCATCGAAAAATCGTTATTGTAGATGGAGAAATCGGTTTTACTGGTGGACTCAACGTCGGTGATGAATATCTTGGCCGTTCAAAAAAATTTCCCGTTTGGCGTGATAGTCATTTAAAAATAGAAGGAAAAGCGTTATATAAATTACAAGCAATTTTTCTAGAAGATTGGCTCTATGCCTCTAGTGGATTGAATACTTATTCTTGGGATCAATTTATGAATAGACAATACTTCCCAGGTAAAGAAATTTCAAGTGCAGAAGGTGCTGTGCAAATTGTAGCCAGCGGGCCTAGCTCAGATGATAAAAGCATTCGCAATACATTATTAGCTGTTATGGGATCTGCAAAAAAATCGATTTGGATCGCTACACCTTACTTTATTCCAGATCAAGAAACTTTAACATTATTACGTTTAAGTGCAATATCTGGCATAGATGTACGCATTTTATATCCTGGTAAAAGTGATAGTATTATTAGTGATCAAGCATCTCAGTCCTACTTCACTCCGCTTTTAAAAGCTGGTGCTTCCATTTATAGTTATAAAGATGGTTTTATGCATGCAAAAATTGTACTCGTTGATGATAAGATCGCGACAATTGGAACGGCAAATATGGACGTACGCAGCTTTGAATTAAATTATGAACTTATTAGCGTACTATATGAATCAGAAACCGTTCATGATATTAAACATGATTTTGAAGACGACTTTAAGCATTCCACTGAAATTAAATGGAACGCATTCCAAAAAAGAAGTATCAAAAAACGAATATTAGAGTCTTTCATGCGACTCATTTCTCCTTTACTGTAAGCAATCAATGTAATATTGATTGCTTTTTCTTTTCCATTTCCCCTCTCTCCTTTTCTTTGCATACCATATTAAAACAAGTTATCATAAGATGTATTACTTTATGAAAATAATGTTAGGTGGGAAATACATGTTAGAACAATTTCATATACATGCTGATTTAAAACAACAGCTCTCAACCATTCACGAAAAAAATAAACAAGAAGCTGGTGAAAATGCACATTTAATTGGAAAGAAAATATATAAAGCATCTGATAACAGCATTATTGAAGATGCTATTACAGCGCTTCTTCTTGGCAAAAACATTCTATTAAAAGGGCCGACTGGTAGTGGTAAAACAGTACTAGCTGAAACTCTTTCTTCTTTATTCCAAAAACCAATGCATAGCATTAACTGTTCTGTTGACCTAGATGTAGAAGGTATTTTAGGATACAACACACTACAAACGAAAGATGGTGCATCTGAAGTTACATTCGTTAACGGCCCTCTTATGAAAGCAATGAAGAACGGTCATTTCCTATATATTGATGAAATCAATATGGCAAAACCTGAAACGTTACCACTTCTTCACGGTGCATTAGATTACCGTAAAATGATTACAAATCCGTTTACACAAGAAGTTGTATATGGCGATGAGGAGTATCGTGTAATTGCAGCAATTAATGAAGGTTACGTTGGAACAAGTGAACTAAACGAAGCATTAAAAAACCGTTTCGTTATTATTGAAGTTCCATACATTCAAGGTGACACATTAAAAGAACTATTACTATCTGAATCAAAATTAAATGATGTTGCAACAATTGAAAAGTTCGTTGCATTTGCAAGCGACCTTATGCCTTTAGCTCGTGATGGGCGTGTAAGTGAAGAAGCAGCAAGTATTCGTGGCATTATCGACGCATGTGATTTAGGTGTATATATTCCTGTTATGCGTGCAATTGAACGTAGTATTATCGCAAAATTAAACGATGAAACAGAACAAATGACTGTCCGTGAATTAGCAGAAAGTTATTTCTTTGAGGGATAATTCATGAGACAAATTTTTAGTGACAAAAAAATTGATGCGTCGCTGTTTCTACAAATGGAAAACTTAATGTATGCTCTTCTAAAAGAAGACGATGCCTACCTTGAGTATGGCTATAAAGCATACTACGACGAAATTGAAAAAAAGGTTGTCATTAGTCACTTTTGGGATGATCGAAAAGAAGAGGATACAGTAATCGGATTAAAAAGCGAAGTGTTTTTAAAAGCACTTGGTAATAAACATTACTCGGACATGACTTTAATTCGTTCTTATGCGATTGAATTACAAGAATCACCCTTAAAAAAGTTTTTAACACAATTATTTGTTCTATTAGAAGATTTACGTGTTGAGGAAATCGTAAAAAACTTACGCCCTGGCACAAAGCATGTTTTTAAAAGAAGAAAAGAAATGTATCGCAATTACTTTGGTTCACAAAATGAAATCAATCGTGTTCGTAACTATCACGGTGATCGTCTATTTTGTCTCTGCTATCTTTCATTAACGAGCGATAAATATGAAATGTTTAATAATGAATATTTCGAGCAAATTGAAGCAATTTTGCATGAAACATTCCAAGCTCGTAATACAGAAGACATTATGTATATCGTTGAAAAAATTCGCTATCGTTTAGAAGGACTTCTTAAAAGTGATATGCTTAATAATTATTTCGGACATGCACCGCTTTATTTATCTGTTATTACAGATGAGAAAGACAGTCGCGCTGAAAAATTAGCAAATGATGATACGCAGCTCATAGATGACGATGATAGCAAAAATAAAATGGATGAAAGTTTCTCCACATGGCACCGTGAAAATAAAAACAATGAAAACGAGAACTTTTTACGCTTTGATTTAGAAAGCGGAACGAAAACAAATATGATGGGTGATACTGCTCGTGAATCAGAAGATGGCGACCAAGCACTTGGTTCTGTACAAGGTACTTCTCAAAAAAGTACACAATCCAACTTTGATGGCGCTGATACAGAAGAAGCAAGAGCTTCACACGCTTCTAGCCAAAACGAGGGTGCATACGGTAAGTATAACGTTGGTGCTTCTCATATATTTAAAGAAGCTCGCAAATCAAATCCTGATGAAAAAAAGGATTACCAAGCTATCAAATCAGTTGTTAATAAAGATGTAAAAGAATTAAAGAAAATTATCGAAAAAACGATTGAAAATAAAACGAATGCAAATAGTGATAAATATTACGGAAGACTTCGTAAGAAATTCCTTCGTATTTATACTGAAAAGCAGCCGCGCATGTTTTATAAAAAAGGCCAGGAATCACAAGAACTTGACGTTGCATTCCAATTACTAGTGGACTGCTCTGGTTCTATGTATAACAAAATGGAAGAAACGAAAAAGAGTGTGGTCCTATTCCATGAAGCGTTGAAATCTTTAAAAATCCCGCACGCTATTAGCGGATTTTGGGAAGATGCTTCTAGTGCTAAGCCTGAAGATAAGCCAAACGTTATCCATGAAGTTGTAACGTATAAAAACTCAACGTTACCAAACGTTGGTCCAGAAATTATGCAGCTTCGCGAAGAAGAAGATAACCGCGACGGATATATTATTCGTATCGTTTCTGAAAAACTTGCAAAAAGACCAGAAAAGCATAAATTCTTACTTGTCTTTACAGACGGTGAGCCTTCTGCGCTAGACTATCAACAAGACGGTATTTTAGATACGCATGAAGCTGTCAAACTTGCTCGTAAAAGTGGTATGGAAGTAATCGGAATCTTCATCGAAGAAGGCGAAGCAAAAGAAGCAACTTATCAATTAATGAAGAATATTTATAACCATCACTTCTTAGTTGCAAATCATGCTGAAGATTTACGTCTGAAGATTAAACCACTATTGAAAAAGTTATTACTGAAGACGATTGAATAGAAAAACAGGAGCGTTGTCGCTCCTGTTTTTTCCTTTCAATCACTTTGTTTCTGGTTGAAACTTGTATGGAATAGCTACTTCTAATAATGCCTCGAATCCGCCATCATAGAATGGGAATCGTTCATTTGCGATCGTTCGATCCACCCACTCTATTGCGGAAATTTCTTCTTCATCTTCCGCAATCAATTCACCCTTTACTACATTTGCTCGGAATGTAAAAAATAGCGCATGATTCCCTGATTCTTCAAAGAATTTTTCATTAATCGCAACAAGTCCACCTGCCACAGCAGTTAAACCTGTCTCTTCTTTTACTTCTCTTATTAGTGCTTCCTCTAATATTTCACCTTTTTCCACAGCCCCGCCTGGCAATGACCAAACATTTTGTTCTACATTATGTACCATTAATATTTTATCTGTTTCTTCATCACGTATTAGTGCATATACGACGTCAACTCTTTGCATGTTGCTTTTCTCCTTCAATTAACTCATCCATTGTAAATAAAGAATGTAGCTGTAAGCCATCTTCTAATAAGTTATCTCTTCCCTCTTTCGTTCGTTCAATGACGCCTAGAACATGATGTACTTTCGCACCTAGTTCTCTTAAATCTTTCGTACTTAATAATATTTGACCACCTGTCGTAATAACATCCTCAACGACACAAACATTTTTCCCAGCAATATTAACGCCTTCTGCTAACTTACATGTACCATACTTCTTCGCTTCTTTTCTTACAAATACAACAGGTATACCTGTTTGTAAAGATAATGCTGTCGCTACTGGAATTCCTCCCATCTCTAAACCCGCGAGTACTTCTGTCTCAGGAGGAATGAGCTCTTTCAATTGTTTAGCAATTTCTAATAACAGTACTGGATTAGATTCAAATAAGTACTTATCAAAGTATTGATTTGATACTTGTCCTGATCGAAGCTTAAATGTTCCCGTTAAACGTGACGTATTATAAATTTCCTTTGCTAACTCCCATTTCTCCATTGTATCTCTCCCCTTTATGCACAAATTAACTCATTCTATCACATTTGCAATTATTTCTATATTCCCAAATTACAAATAAAAGGGTCAATTCCTAAGAATCGACCCTTCCTATTAATTCATCACTAACTCAGCTGTGAGCTTTTTTTTTAACTTAGCCAACATGTCCGTTGTCATTTTGTCTAAATCATATTCTGCTTTAAAGTCCCACTCTTTCATTGCTGCTGTTGCATCAATAGAGTTTGGCCAGCTATCAGCGATTGTTTGACGAGCAGGATCTACAGCGTAATCCATTGTAAACGTCGGGATGTGTTTACGAATGGATGCTGCGATTTGCTCTGGCTCAAAGCTCATCGCTGTAATATTGAACGCGTTTCTATGCACAAGTTTACTTGGATCAGCTTCCATTAATGAAATGATCGCTTGTAAAGCATCCGGCATGTACATCATATCCATGTATGTTCCTTCTGCAATGTATGAGGTGTATGTGCCTTTTTTAATCGCCTCATAATAAATTTCAACCGCATAATCAGTTGTTCCGCCTCCTGGAGGAGCTACGTAAGAAATTAAACCTGGGAAACGTACACCGCGCGTATCAACGCCAAACTTTTGATGATAATAATCACATAGTAATTCTCCTGCTACTTTGTTTACCCCATACATCGTAGTAGGACGCTGAATTGTATCTTGTGGCGTATTATCTTTCGGTGTTGATGGACCGAATGCACCGATAGAACTGGGCGTGAAAAACTTACAGTTTAATTCACGAGCTGCTTCTAATGCATTTACAAGTCCACCCATATTTAAATTCCAAGCAAATAACGGATTTTTTTCTGCTGTTGCTGAAAGTAAAGCTGCTAAATGAATAATTGTATCTACTTCATTACGCTTTGCAATATCATGTAGTTTTTGTCCATCTGTTACATCTAACGTTTCAAATGGACCAGACGTTACTACTTCACTATCTGTTTCACGAATATCTGTTGCAATAACATTTGATGCACCGTATACATCACGAAGTTTCATTACTAGTTCAGAACCAATTTGCCCTAAAGAACCGGTTACTAGAATTTTTTTCATTTTCCCCACTCCTCATTTGCAAGCTATTCAAAAGATGTCGTTACTTAAATGATGCCCATTTCTTTCCCTACTTTTTCATACTTACGAATTGCTTCATCTAACATTTCTTTCGTATGAGCTGCTGTAGGCATATTACGAACGCGTCCTTTTCCTTTAGCTACAGTTGGGAACACGATAGATTTTGCATATACGCCTTCTTCATTTAAACGTTTACTAAATTCTTGTGTTAATACTTCGTCACCAATAATACAAGGTGTAATTGGCGTTTCACTTTCTCCAATGTTAAAGCCAAGTTCTTTTAACCCTTGTTTTAAATAGCGGCCATTTTCCCATAAACGATCATGTAACTCTGTGCTTTCCATTAAAATTTCAATTGATCGCATACATGCAGCTGCATCAGCCGGTGTTAATGCTGTAGAGAATAAGAATGGACGTGAACGAACTTTTAACCAGTCAATTAAGTTTTGTTTCCCTGCTACATATCCACCAATTACCCCAATTGCTTTTGATAATGTACCAATTTGGAAATCAACTTTATCAGATAGACCGAAATGCTTTACAGTTCCTGCACCTTTTCCAAGTACACCTGAACCGTGTGCATCGTCTACATATGTCATTAAATCTAATTCTTCTGCAATCTCAACAATTTCTGGTAATTTTGCAACATCTCCATCCATTGAGAAGACACCGTCTGTAATTACCATTAATTTATTGTAAAGACCTGATTCTTTCGCCGCGATTGCTTTTTGGCGTAAATCTTCCATATCAGAATGTTTATAAACAATAATTTTTGCTTTTGATAGACGACTACCATCAATAATAGAAGCATGGTTTAATTCGTCTGAAAGAATCGCATCATTTTTATCCATAACGGCTGAAATCGCTGCCATATTACAGTTAAATCCTGATTGGTAAGCAATTGCTGCTTCTGTATGTTTAAACTTTGCAATTGTCTCTTCTAATTTAATATGCAAATCTAAAGTACCGTTAATTGTACGAACAGCTCCTGCTCCAACGCCGTACTTATGAATTGCACCAATTGCTGCTTCTTGCAAACGACTATCTGTTGCTAATCCAAGATAGTTGTTTGAAGATAAGTTAATATATTCTTTTCCGCCAATTGTAATGATCGGTCCATTTGAACTCTCAAGCGGATCAATTACGTTATAAAGCCCCTTTGATTTTAAATCCTCTAAATTTTCTTCTAAAAATTTCGCAAGTGTTTTACTAGACATTGTGAAGCCTCCCATCGTTCATGTAAGCGAATTATTGTCTTAATAGTTCTAATAATCCCTCTACTAGCTTAACACGTTTTCAGGATTTATTATAGAAAAATAGTTTAAAGTAACCGCTTACAATTCTAGATTATATATGATTCATTACAAGAAATCTATCATTTACTTTTCATATTTGGTAGAATAAAAAAATATTTAAGGGGGCTTCAATCATGGCATTTACTGAATCTGATGTATATAATAACGAAGCATTTTTTGAACAATATATGAAACGAAGATACCGAGAAAATAGCCCAAATGAATCACTTGAAAAACCAGCCTTCTTTCAACTCATTGGTGATGTGAAAGGAAAGAAAATCCTCGATTTAGGCTGCGGTGACGCCAAGTTTGGCGAGGAATTATTAGAGAATGGCTGCCACTCTTACACTGGTATTGAGGGCTCCGAACTTATGTATGAAAAAGCTAAAAAACAACTAGAAAATAAAAATGGAACCGTCCATTGTTTAAACCTCAAAGACTACACATACCCTCCTTCTACTTTTGATTTAGTAACGTCTAGACTCGCCTTACATTATATTGAACATCTTCCTATCATTTTTCAAAATGTGTACGAAGCTTTAAAAACAAATGGAACCTTTACTTTTAGTGTTCAACACCCTGTTATTACCTCTTCATTTGAAAGCTTGCAAACGAGCGGGAAAAGAACGAGCTGGCTCGTCGATGATTATTTTAAAATTGGCGAACGGGTTGAGCCATGGATTGACCAAGAAGTTATTAAATACCATCGTACAACAGAAGAGTATTTTACATTGTTACAACAAGCCGGGTTTACGATTACAAACATAAAAGAAGCCACACCAAATCAAACTTATTTTCAGAGTGAAGAAGAATATGAACGACGTTTACGAATTCCCCTCTTCCTTTTATTTTCTTGCCGCAAATAAAAAAGACGATGAATCCTCATCGCCTTTTTTATTTAACTCATTACTTGAGCAACCTCTTTACGTACACGTCTTCCTTTTCCATGCGGGATGCAAAGTGGTGTCCCAAATAACGGATCCGTACTGATTTGACATTCCATTCGGAATACATCACGTACTAGCTTCTCATCTACTACTTCTTCCGGCTTACCTTGTGCATATATTTGTTTATCTTGAATGGCTACAATATTATCTGCATAACGGCATGCTAAATTTAAATCGTGTAATACCATAACAATTGTTCTTTGTTCTGTTTCATTTAATTCGAATAATAAATCTAGCACTTCAATTTGGTGAGTCATATCTAAATATGTAGTAGGCTCATCCAGTAAAATAATATCTGTATCTTGTGCAAGCGTCATTGCAATCCAAGCACGTTGTCGTTGTCCACCTGAAAGAGCATGCACATCACGCTCAGCAAATTCTGTCATACCTGTTGCTGCGAGTGCTTTTTGTACCATTTCCTCATCTTTTTCTGACCATTGCTTCAGCCACGTTTGATATGGATAACGCCCTTGCTTTACAAGTTGCAATACTGTAAGCCCTTCTGGCGCTTGCGGTCCTTGCGGTAAAATTGCCATTTGACGAGCGATTTGCTTCGTTTGCATACTTTGAATGGCTTGATTATCTAGCAAAATGTCACCAGTTGTTGGCTTTAATAATCTAGCTAGTGAACGTAATAAAGTTGATTTTCCACAACCGTTAGAACCGATAAAGATTGTAATTTCGCCTTTTGGAATTTCTAAATTCAACTCATCAATAATAATTGCTTCACCATAAGACAGCGTCAAACGTTTCGTCTCCAATGCTTTTTGCATATTCATCTCCCTTTATGAATTCCGACTTTTATAAAGTAAATAAATAAAATAAGGTGCACCAATTGCTGATGTAAATACCCCTGCTGGAATTTCAAGTGGTGTGAAAACTGTACGCCCGATTAAATCTGCAGCAAGTACTAAAATTGCACCAACAATAGCCGCAACTGGGAGTAATGCACCGTATAAAGAACCAACTAGTCTTCGTGAAATATGAGGTGCCATTAAACCGACAAACCCAATTCCTCCGGCGAAGGCAACTGCGCCACCAATTAAAGCTGTACTCAGTAATAACATGAATACGCGTGACTTCGTTAAAGGAACACCAAGTCCTACCGCAATATCATCCCCTAGCTCTTGCGCATTTAAATGCCTAGCAGCTATAAATGATATTACCGTTAAAATGAGAACCCACGGCGCAAGCACCATAACGTTTTGCCATGAAGAACCGTAAACAGTACCTGTAATCCATACATTCGCTTGACTCGCTTGATAAATTGGCGCTAACAACATAAACAAAGTCGTTGCCGCTTTCGTTAATGCCCAAAAACCAACACCAATTAAAACAAGACTAATCGGTGATAATCCGTCATTTCTCCATGCAAACAAATATACAAAAAGCGCTACAATCGTTGCCCCAGCGAAGGCTGCTAACGGCATATAATGAATGCTTACGGTTAGCGCATTATTTTTATCACTAAATATAGCTAAAAATAATACAACTGCAACACTTGCACCACCTGTAATCCCAATGATATCAGGAGAAGCCAGTGGATTTCGAACGAGACCCTGTAAAATACATCCTGCTACTGCAAGTGCGATTCCTACAAGGATGGCAATTAAAATACGCGGCATACGAAACTTATTTACAACCATATTAGACATCGCATCGCCATTTCCAGTGATTGCTTGCCATACATCATAAGGAGCAATTTTCATGTCTCCCATACCTGCACTCGCAAAAAATAATCCTATTAAAACAACTAGTAAACTGAATAAGACGAGACAAGCTCGTTTATACATTAAAAACGAGAGCCCGCCTTTTCCTATACGAAACGGAATATACTTCTTCATTTGCTAAGCCCTCTCTTACGTGCAATATAAATAAAGAATGGTGCCCCGATAAATGCTGTCATAACCCCTACCGGTACTTCTTGTGGCATAATGACATATCTTGCTGCTATATCAGCTAAGATTAATAGTATTGCACCTAACAACCCGCTATACGGTACTCTCCACCTGTGATCTACTCCAACAAGAAATCTGGCAAAATGCGGAGTAATAATACCAATAAATCCAATCGGACCAGCGACTGCAACTGAACCACCAGACAACAGGACAATAATAAGTAACACGAATGATTTCATTAAAATTGTTCGTTGTCCAAGCCCCTTCGCGACGTCTTCCCCCATCATCAATGTATTTACTTTCCCTGCCATCATAATAGATGCGATCCAGCCTATTAATAAATATGGGAATACAGATTGTAAAATTTCTAACTTTCTTCCTTGCACAGATCCGGCAAGCCAAAATAATACTTCTTCAAGCGCCTTTTCATTTAACACAAGTAATCCTTGTGTTAATGATGAAAATAACGCACTAATTGCGACCCCTGCTAATGTTAACTTAAGAGGCGTTGTCCCTTCTTTTCCTAAAGAACTAGAAGCGAATACAAGGATTGCAGCAACTGCTGCCCCTAAAAAGGCAATCCAAGTAAAAGCTGACAATGATGTAACAGAAAAAACCACAATTGCTACAACTATGAAAAACGCAGCGCCTGAATTTAATCCAATAAAATCTGGAGAAGCAAGTGGATTCTTCGTTAAAGTTTGCATAAGACAACCAGCAATGGCTAAACTAGCACCAACACTAGCTGCAATTAGTGCCCTTGGTAGACGCACATTTTGAATAATAATATGTTCATTGGAACCATTAAAATGGAAAAAAGCATCTAACGCTAATTTCCAACTCGTATTTGTATATCCGAAAATAATACTTCCCCAAATACAAATAATGACTGCAATGATTCCAACAAATAACCCAATCCATTTTGCTTGATATGTTTTTAATAACATGCAGCGTTTCCCCTTCAATGTATAATGATACGTTGTAAGTGTATTTCAACTTAATTCTCATTGTCAACGATAATGAGAACTATTTTCATTGATATGTATTGACAATCAAAAGATAAAAGCTTAATATCATGCTTGCTATTGAAAAAACTTCTCAGTATGTAGGGGGTACATAATGAAATTCGTGCAAAAGAAATCGTTTACAGTATTTGTATTTTTACTAGCCTTTTCACTACTTTTAAGTGCTTGTGGAAAATCAAATACGAAAGAAGAATCAAAAGAAGATACGAAAAAAGAAATGATTACTGTGGAACATGCAATGGGTAAAACAGAAGTTCCCGCTAGTCCAAAACGTGTAGTTATTTTAACAAATGAAGGCACTGAAGCTTTACTCGAGTTAGGTGTAAAACCAGTTGGGGCTGTGAAATCTTGGACTGGTGATCCATGGTATCCACATATTAAAGATAAAATGAAAGATGTAAAGGTTGTTGGTGATGAAGGGCAAGTGAACGTGGAAACAATCGCTTCCTTAAAACCAGACTTAATTATCGGTAACAAAATGCGTCACGAAAAAGTGTACGAGCAACTAAAGGCAATTGCACCTACTGTGTTCTCTGAAACGCTACGTGGTGAATGGAAAGATAACTTCAAATTTTATGCAAAAGCATTAAATAAAGAAAAAGAAGGTCAAAAGGTTTTAGCTGATTACGATAAACGTATGAAAGATTTAAAAACTAAACTAGGCGATAAAGTAAATCAAGAAATCTCTATGGTTCGCTTTATGCCTGGTGATGTTCGTATTTATCACGGTGATACATTCTCTGGTGTTATTTTAAAAGAACTTGGATTTAAACGTCCTGGAGATCAAAATAAAGATGACTTTGCAGAGCGTAACGTATCTAAAGAACGTATTTCAGCAATGGACGGCGATGTATTATTCTACTTCACATTCGATAAAGGAAACGAGAAAAAAGGTTCTGAATTAGAAAAAGAATATATCAATGATCCTCTATTTAAAAATTTAAATGCAGTGAAAAACGGTAAAGCATACAAAGTTGACGACGTTATTTGGAATACAGCCGGTGGTGTAATGGCTGCTAACCTACTATTAGATGATATCGAAAAACGCTTTGTTAAATAATATTTCCTTAACCAGCTCCTCTTCTATGGAGCTGGTTATTTTTCAATTCACTTAAATGTCACATTATTTCATTTTGTATTTTTATTCCCAATATGTTATATTATAAAAGTAAATAGAATATATTTTCTCTATATCAGAATAAATATTTTAATCTAAATTTTCTGATTAATCACTATTTTATTTTCTTTTAGAATTCAATTATTACATTTGAAAACGCTTATCATCTCGTTTTCAGGGCAAAATACAGTAACGGTCGAAGAAAAATAGAACTTTTTCAGAAATTTTCTTTCTATTTCCATATAATTCTATTGACTTCTAAATATTTTGTGAATTAAAATAATTACATAAATATCCGTTATACAGAATTAGGGGGAAACAAACATGGATGCAGCTTTAAAATTAGACAAAGCTGGAGAGCAACAATCACCAAAAAAACATCCACCAGGATTATATTTGTTGTTCTTTACAGAGGCATGGGAAAGATTTAGTTATTACGGAATGCGTGGCTTATTAGTTCTTTATTTAACAACGAGCTTAGTAAGCGGCGGTTTAGGATTTGATAAAGCAGTTGCTGTACAAATATACGGTATTTTCACAATGTTAGTATACTTCACACCAATTATCGGTGGTTGGTTAACTGACCACTTCATTACGAAACGCCATGCCATTACTATTGGTGGTATCATTATGGCAATTGGTAACTTTGTACTATTTTCAATGAACACTAAAACTGGACTATTTTTAGGATTAGGATTATTAGTTATTGGTAACGGATTCTTCAAACCAAATATTTCGACTTTATTAGGTCAATTATATAGCGAAAACGATTCTCGTCGTGATAGTGCCTTCACTATCTTCTACATGGGAATTAACTTAGGGGCTCTTATCGCTCCATTCATTTGCGGTTACTTCGCAGATTATAGATACGGTTTCTTAACAGCTTGTATCGGTATGATCATTGGACAGCTTGCTTTTAATTTCTTAGCACCTCGTTACTTAGGATCTATCGGAACAACTGTTGTCGGTAAACAATCTAAAGAAAAAAATGCAAAAGCAATTGAGAAAAAACCTTTAACAACACAAGAGAAAAAGCGTACAACTGCGATTTTAATTTTAACTTGTTTCGTTGTATTCTTCTGGGCAGGATTTGAACAAGCTGGTAGTTCTTTAACACTTTACACAGATAAGTTCGTGGATCGTACAATTGGTGGATTTACAATTCCAACACCTTGGTTCCAATCTGTAAACCCACTATTCATTATCTTACTAGCATTACCGGTTTCTGCATTATGGATTAAACTTTCAAAAACGAAAAATGGTGACTTAAAAATCCCAACAAAAATGGCATTTGGTATGATCTTACTAGGGATTGGATATTTAGTACTAACTTTAGCTGTATTAAAAACTGGTAGCGATGAAGGTAACATTGCAATGAAAGCAAACTTACTATTCATTGTATTCACTTACATGTTCCATACAATCGGTGAATTATTCTTATCACCAATCGGACTTTCTATGGTAAGTGCAATCGCTCCTGTTAAATTAGCATCATTATTAATGGGTGTATGGTTAGCTGGTACTGGCTTCGCAAACTTATTAGCAGGACAATTAGCTGCTTTCACTCAATCTTTAGGATATTTAGAAGTATTCGCAAGCATCGGTGTTATCGTAATCGTGCTAGGATTAGTACTTCTTATGTTCTCTAAGAAAATTGCACATATGATGGAATAAGAAATAAAAAGACGCTTCTAAACCTTTAGAAGCGTCTTTTCTATTACTTCTCCTCTAAAGCCGTCACGTTCACGTGAACGCTTTCTCCAGGATTAGATACATCATATACTTGAGCAACTCCACTCTGCTCGTCACAGCTCTCAATCCATACTGGTACGCCCTCATATGTAACGTCAATGCTACTTGAAGAAGATAAGATTTGTTTCACACGTTTTACATCCATACTACTATTCCTCCTTTTCCTTACTACACTCCCTTCTATCTTTTCTTTTCCCTTTAGAATATATTCCATATAACAACATGTAAATTGATAGCCTTTTCTTCCTTACATGCTAACATTTACTCTCATATCACCTTTCTGACAAATAAAAAAAGACGTAGATCCCATACGTCTTTTTCCATAATATTCAAATTTTAAGAAAATAATGTTTTTACAACTTCACTTACTTTATCATTATGAATTTGATAATACACTTCTAGTCCTCGTCTTTCAAAGCGCACTACTTTATTTTGTTTTAATTTCGTTAAATGTTGCGAAACCGTTGATTGTGGAATTTCTAACACTTCCTGTAATTGTGTTACGTTACAAGTTCCACGTTGCATTAGTTCCATTACTAGGCGTAAACGTAACGGATGCGCTAACGCTCTTAACATTTGTACATCTTCTTCTGAAATACGACATTCGAATTGATTTTGGCTCATAAAGTTCCCCTCATTTTCGTTTTTATTTTCTTTTTATTTATTTATATATCTGTTCTTATATTTCCTGTTACGACATAACTTTATCAACCTATAAAGCTGAAAATTTTTTCCACCTTTATCAGGAAAGAATTCAGGAAAAATTCCTTGCTGATTTTGAATATTATACTATATGATATAATGAAAAAGCAAAAGTAAGGGCTATGAATACTTTGCTTACAAACGTTGTTTTATCAGGCTTTTTGTTATATTTTCACCTCACTGCAACGTACAGTAATGATATTGTAAAATATCGTCTATAATTGATAACCTTTCGTAACGTATTTGGGTTATATTTAACCTCTTTGTTATGCTAAAAGGAATTTTCAGTAAAAAGAGATACTGTAACATTAAAAATTAACTTATTTCTTTTTAAATTCGTATTCAATAGCTTGAACTGTGATGAAATACTTCCTAATTAAATGCATTTGCTTTCTCTACCTTACTAGATCAACTCGGGCGAGCATGTTACCACCTATCAAAGCTTAAGTATTCCAACACCCTATATACTTGATGTAAAGACGTCATCTAACATATAAAATTAATGATATACGAACAAATAAAACAATATAGAAATAACTTCAAAAAGCAAACTCAAATCTATTGGAGTTTGCTTTTTGTCTACTTTATGAACAAAGCATTTCTTTTAATACTATTATGGAATAATTATACTTTTTTACGTTGACAATAGTGTTGAAGGAGAATATACTAAGCATGTAAGTTGATTGTGAATTGTTTCACAAATAATGTGAATTTCTTCACATAAAATAGATAGGAGTTGTCATTATTATGAGTACTTGGACACAAATTTATGACCCATTAAACAATATTTGGTTATCTGCACTAATCGCAGCACTTCCAATTTTTTGCTTCATCATTTGTTTAATGGGACTGAAAATGAAAAGTTACATGGCTGGTCTTTACAGTGTGATTGTCGCTATTATTCTTGCTATATTCGTTTATAAAATGCCAGCAACTGTAGCTGTAGCATCTGCCGGATTCGGCGTTTTATCTGGATTTTATCCAATTTGTACTATCGTTATCGCAGCAATTTTCCTTTACAAATTAACTGTTAAAACAGAGCAATTCAACATTATTCGTGATAGTATTTCAAGCATTACAAATGATCAACGTTTACAAGTATTATTAATCGCTTATTCTTTCGGTGCTTTCTTAGAAGGCGCAGCTGGTCTAGGGGTTCCAGTTGCTATTACAGCTGCATTACTTGTAGGTATGGGCTTTAATCCATTAAAAGCAGCAGGTATTTGTTTAGTAGCTAACATCGCTGGTGGTGCTATGGGTGCTATGGGTATCCCAGTTACAGTGCCAGCACAATTAACTGAGCTAGACGCATTAACTATCGGTCGTCAAACTGTTCTTATTTTACCATTCATTAGTATTGTTTTACCTTTCTTACTTGTTTCAATGGTTGATGGAATTAAAGGTATTAAAGAAACTTGGCAAGGTATTCTTGTAAGTGGTTTTTCTTTCGCTATTACTCAGTTCCTTGTGACTTACTTCTTAGGTGCAGAACTTACTAATATTTTCGCAGCCGTTGTAAGTATGGTTTCTCTAGCATTATTCTTACGTGTTTGGCAACCAAAATCTTCTTCTACAGAAGAAAAACAAGAAAAACAAGAATCTCATACATTCAATCAAATTTTATATGCTTGGTCTCCATTCGTATTCTTAACTGCATTCGTAACAATCTTTAATTTAAAACCAATTAAAGCTTTATTTGCTCCGGATGGTGCACTAGCAAACTTAGTATTTAACATTCAGTTCCCTGGTCTTCATAATGCTGTTATGAAAACTACACCAATTACAAAAGCTGATACACCTTTCGCAGCTGTTTTCAAGTTTGATGTATTCTCATCTACAACTACTGCAATCGTATTAGCAATTATTGTTTCACTTATCGTTTACCGCGTAAAAGGTAAAATGGTTAAAGAATTAATAGTAGAAACAATGAAAGAACTAAAAGCTCCAGTATATACAATCTGTAGCGTTATCGCTTTAGCTTACGTAGAGAACTACTCTGGTATGTCATCTACACTTGGACTGGCATTCTCTTCTACTGGTAATGCATTCCCAGTTCTTTCTCCAATCTTAGGATGGATTGGCGTATTCATTACAGGTTCAGTAGTATCAAGTGGTTCATTATTCGCACCGCTTCAAGCAGTAACTGCAGATCAATTAAATATCGTTCCTTCTACTCTTGTTGCATTAAACGTAGTAGGTGGTACAATGGCAAAAATGGTTTCACCACAATCTGTAGCCGTTGCTTGTGCAGCAGTTGGACTAGTTGGTAAAGAATCTGCCCTATTTAAAACAGCGATGAAATACAGTTTAATTTTCTTAGCTATCATTAGCTTACTTCAATTAAACGCTGTATTTAATATCTTTTAAAAATAAAACACCGATCCAAATGGATCGGTGTTTTTTCACATTACATCTTCTTATTCTTTAATAAAGAAGCTCCAGCAATTTCAGGATGCGTCATTTCGAATGGATCTAAAATAATATCCAATTCTTCTTCTGTCAGTACACCATGTTCTAAACATAACTCCCTAACAGATTTTCCTGTTTCAATTGCTTCACGTGCAATACGAGATGCTGCTTCATAACCAATATGAGGATTAACTGCTGTAATAATTCCAACACTTTTCTCAACATATTGCTTCAGCAATTCTTCATTTGCTGTAATTCCTTTAATACAATATTCACGGAATACACGGAATCCGTTATTCATAATACTAATAGATTGAATTAAATTAAATACAAGTACAGGCTCCATTACGTTTAACTCTAATTGGCCTGCTTCTGATGCTAAGCAAATTGTATGATCATTACCAATTACTTGGAAAGCAACTTGATTAATTACTTCTGCCATAACAGGATTTACTTTACCTGGCATAATAGATGAACCTGGTTGACGAGCTGGTAATTGAATTTCTGCCAATCCAACACGTGGACCAGATGCCATAATACGAAGGTCATTCGCAATTTTAGACATATTCATCATACATACTTTTAATGCCGCAGATACTTCTGTATATGCATCTGTGTTTTGCGTTGCATCAACTAAATGCTCTGCACCAACAAGTGGGAATCCGCTAAATGTTCGTAAATGTTTAACTACTTGTTCAATGTACGTAGGGTTTGCATTTAATCCCGTACCAACAGCTGTCGCCCCCATGTTCACTTCATATAAATGTTGGCGAGACTGTTTAATTCTTTTTATATCACGTTCAAGCACTCGGCTATACGCTTCAAATTCTTGTCCAAGACGAATCGGAACAGCATCTTGTAAATGTGTACGCCCCATTTTAATGACGTGGTCGAACTCTTTTGCTTTTGCACGGAAAGCAGCATGAAGTTCTTCCATTGTAATAAGAAGTTCTTCTAACATCATAAGAGTTGCAATATGAATTCCCGTTGGAAACGCATCATTCGTTGATTGAGCCATGTTTACATGCGTGTTTGGGCTAATTTTCGCATACTCGCCTTTTTCATATCCCATACGTTCTAACGCTCGATTAGCAATTACTTCATTTGTATTCATATTAATAGAAGTTCCAGCACCGCCTTGGATTGGATCCACGATAAATTGATCATGGAATTTTCCATCAACAATTTCTTGCGCTGCTTCTGCAATTTCATGTCCAATGTCTTTAGCTAAGTAACCAGTATCCATATTTGCAAGTGCCGCCGCTTTTTTCACAATTGCCATTGCCGTAATGAGTGACGGATGAATACGATATCCTGTAATCGGGAAGTTTTCTACAGCACGTAATGTTTGTACCCCATAATAAGCTATACTCGGTACTTCCTTTTCGCCTAAAAAATCTTTTTCTATACGTATATCCTTCGTTGCTATCATTTTCATCACCTATACTTTTCATTCTAAATCCTTATCTAAAAAATCCGCCCTCTAAAAATACGAGTATCATTTAGAAGAATTTTTCAGTATCCACCTTCACTATATAGCACCTTTTTTGAAAGCGCAAACATTTATTTTTCTATATATATCTTTTATAAAAATTTATAGAAAATCATTCTTCTACCTTCTTTATTTCCACTCGTTTAATTTGATGCATATCCTTTTCAAGAACTTTAAAAGAAAAGCCGTGTTTTTCAATATTATCTCCTTCAGCAACGATTTGCTTTTGTACCATAATCCAGCCACCGATTGTATCTACATCATCAGCGATTAAGTGTATGCCAAATAAATCATTCACTTCACTAATAAGCACTTTTCCCTCTACGATTTTACACCCTTCACTTATATGCTCTATAGGCGGGTGTTCATCTTCATCGTATTCATCTCGGATTTCTCCAACAATTTCTTCTAAAATATCTTCTAGTGTAACGATTCCCGCTGTACCACCATATTCATCATATAATACAGCTAATGGAATTCGTTTTCTTTGCATTTGTAATAGCAAATCATGAATAGGGATATTTTCTAACACTTCAATAACTGGCCTTGTATATGGCGTAATCGAGCACCCCTCGGCTCGATTACCATCCATATAACGAATAAATAAATCCTTTACATTCACCATCCCGATAATTTCATCTTTATCTTCACCAAATACGGGATATCTCGTGTACTTTTCTTGTGCGATTATTTTAATATGTGTTTCAAATGGTTCGTCCTCATATAAACCTACAACTTCCGTACGAGGTACCATAATTTCCTTTGCTACTCTATTATCAAATTCAAAAATATTATTTACATATTTAAATTCCCTTTGATTAATCTCTCCGCTCTCATAACTCTCGGATAAGATTAATCGTAATTCTTCCTCCGAATGAGCAACTTCATGTTCAGAAGCCGGATGTAATCCGAATAACCCTGTCACAAGCCTTGCAGAACCATTTAAAGCCCAAATAAACGGATACATTACTCGGTAAAAGTAAATAATTGGCTTCGATAATAATAAGCTAACTTGCTCTGCCCTTTGTATAGCGAGCGTCTTCGGAGCAAGTTCACCAATGACAACATGTAAAAACGTAATAACTGCAAAGGCAATAATAAATGAAACTGTACTTGCAATTGCAGGAGATAGGTGTAGTTTTAAAAACAACGGCTCGAGTAAATGTTTTATAGTCGGCTCGCCTAACCACCCAAGCCCTAAAGCAGTAATTGTAATACCTAACTGACATGCTGATAAATACTCATCTAAATTCGAAGTTACTTTTTTTGCTGCTAATGCTCCTCGTCGTTTCTCACTAACGAGTTGATCAATACGACTGCTACGCACCTTAATAATTGCAAACTCAACAGCCACAAAAAATGCTGTTAACGCAATAAGGATGGCTACCATCAATAATTTTAAAATATCCACATATGTCCTTTAGCTTTCTTAGCTAAAGTTACACCTCCTTTAAAAAAGAAGTTTCACTTTAGTTTCTTCATTTATTTGAAAGCAACCCTATATAAAATTCACCAATTTCAAGCCTCATACAATTCTAAAGGCAAGCCATCAGGATCTTGGAAAAAGACAAATTTTTTATCCGTAATTTCATCCATACGTATCGCTTCAGTCTCCACACCGCATTGTTTTAAATGGTTTACAGCTTCTTCTATATTTGTAACAGCAAATGCTAAATGTCTAAGTCCAGCTGCTTCTGGAAAACTTGGGCGCTCAGGTGGACTAGGAAATGAAAATAATTCAATTTGATACTCTTCCCCTACACATAAATCTAACTTATAAGAATCTCGTTCTTTTCTATATACTTCATTTATCGCTTTAAAACCTAATATCCGAGTATAAAAATCCTTTGACAGTTCATAATTCGAACAAATAATTGCAACGTGGTGCACTCTACATATTTTCATGCTCTCTCTATTCCTTTCTTTACCAAAGATGCATATTCTCCCTTGAAATGAAAAACATATATAGCAGAATATCTCTTTTAGGGGGCTTACTATGAAATTTATTACTTTTTTCGTGGGACTTATCGTTGTTTTCTTCCTTGCTTATATTGCTAGCAACAATAAGAAACATATTAAATTTAAACCAATTTTCATCATGCTTATTATACAGTTGATTTTAACCTATTTATTATTAAATACAGAAATCGGCCTCATACTTATTCGGGTCATTTCCAGTCTGTTTACAAAGCTACTCGAGTATGCTGCTAATGGTATAAACTTTGTATTTGGCGGTCTTGCAAATAAAGGTGAAATGTCATTTTTCCTTACTGTATTATTACCAATTGTCTTCATTTCCGTCTTAATTGGTATACTACAACATTTCAAAATACTACCATTTTTTATTCATTGGATCGGTTACTTCCTTAGCAAAATAAATGGTCTTGGGAAATTAGAATCTTACAACGCTATCGCCTCTGCCATTGTCGGCCAATCAGAAGTTTTTATTACAGTTAAAAAGCAATTAGCTCAAATTCCAAAACACCGTCTTTATACACTTTGTGCTTCTGCCATGTCAACCGTATCTATGTCTATCGTAGGTGCCTATATGACAATGATCGAGCCTAAATATGTAGTAACCGCACTCGTTCTCAATTTATTTAGTGGTTTTATTATCGTACTCATCATCAATCCTTACGACGTTAAAGATGACGAAGATATTTTAGAAATTAAAGGCGAAAAGCAAAGCTTTTTTGAAATGCTTGGAGAATACATTCTAGATGGCTTTCGCGTAGCCATCGTTGTCGGCGCTATGCTCATCGGATTCGTCGCATTAATTAGCTGCATTAATGACCTATTCCTCATTATATTCGGTATTACTTTCCAGCAATTAATCGGCTACGTATTTGCACCTGTTGCATTCCTTATCGGTGTACCAAGTTCTGAAATTGTCACAGCTGGTAGCATTATGGCAACGAAGCTTGTAACGAATGAATTTGTAGCAATGATGGACCTTAGTAAAATTTCTAATAGCCTTTCTCCCCGTACAGTGGGAATCATTTCTGTTTTTCTCGTTTCTTTTGCCAACTTTTCTTCTATCGGCATTATTTCAGGTGCAGTAAAAGGATTAAACGAAGAACAAGGAAACGTCGTTGCCAGATTTGGCCTTAAATTACTATATGGAGCTACCCTCGTTAGCATTTTATCTGCAATTATCGTAAGCATTATGTTGTAATTAGGTAAAATTTTATCATTTTCTTATCCCTATCTTTTGTATACAATAACGAATAGATGTCTTATAAATAATCAAGACATCTATTTTTTATACATGTACAATCGCTTTTTTTTAGCGTACAATATTTTTTATGTGTTTGAATGTGCTTCTAGATGTATACACTTTGATAGCTTTAAAGGAGAAAAATGATGAAATCCGATATGAACAAAGACACCCGAGCCAAAAAAGGACACTCAAAGAAAAAACGCCTACTCTGGTTCCTTCTTATTCCATTACTGATTATAGCACTTGGAACAGGAGGTTACTCCTTCCATATATACAGTAAAGCAAAGTCTGTATTAAGTAATGCCTATTCCGAACTGGGCCGCGGGGATAAATCCAGCAAACGTGAAAAAGCCGTGAAACCTATGACTGACAACATTTCCGTACTTATTATGGGTGTTGATGAAAGTGATATTAGGGACAAGAATTACGGAAAAGCAACTCGTACGGATGCGCTATTACTTGCAACAATTAATAAAAACGATAAATCTGTTAAACTTGTCAGCATTCCACGTGACTCACGTGTCTACATTAAATCACGTGATAAATACGATAAAATTACACATGCGCACGTATTCGGTGGTGTGGATAGCACAATTGATACCGTGGAGAAATTTTTAGATGTTCCAGTTGATTACTATGTAAAATTCAACTTTAAATCATTTATCAAAATTGTCGATTCTCTTGGTGGTATTACTGTCGATGTTCCGGTTGAGTTTACAGAACAAAATAGTAAAGACGAAGCAGATGCTATTCATCTGAAAAAAGGACGTCAACATTTAAATGGAGAAGAGGCATTAGCATTAGCTAGAACTCGTCATATCGACAGTGATTATATGCGCGGTCAACGACAACAGCTTGTTTTAGAAGCTATTGCTGCAAAAGCACTTTCTCTTAATTCTATTAATAAAATCGGTGGCCTATTAGACGCTGTCGATAAAGACCTAAAAACAAATTTAACTTTTGATGACATGATGACAATTGCCAAAAATTCAATGGATTCCAATTTAAAAATGGACAAACTGCAAGTAGAAGGTACTGATAAATATATAGGTGGTATTTATTATTACGTTCCAAATGAAACAAGCGTCAATAATATTTCGACAACACTACAAGAACACCTCGGTGTTACGAATAAAAATGAACATAAAAAATTATAATAAAAAGGCTGCTAGATCTTTCTAGTCAGCCTTTTTATTATAATTTTCAACATATTTCTCGTGCATATTGTGACAAAAAGAGACAATTATTACAACAGTGTAACGTTTTTTATAAAAACATTACACACATAGTGGAAATAATAGTATACTAGTACGTACATAATGTTATTTTCATCATTTTTATACAAAAAATGTAATACATATATTTATACAAAAATTTCTGGGGGGAAATACATGAAGCTAAGTAAAATACTGATCGGTTCTGCAATTACTGGAGGCATATTACTTTGTGTAGGCGGTGTTGGTGGATATCAATATGTATCCAAACTAAATAATCAATTAGATACTACTGCATTACCAAATACTACATTTGAAGGTATTTCTCTCGATGGAAAAAATAAAAAAGATATTCAAGCAATTATTAATCAAAAGGTAACTGAATTAGACCAAAAATCTCTTACCTACATATTCCAAAATGATAAACAAACGTACACATGGAAAGATTTAGGGATAAATTATAAGGAAAAAGATATTATTGACAAAATCTTTAAAGAACAAGAAGGAAACGCAATGAATCGTTACCAAATGCGGAAGCAGGCCGAAAACGGTGAATTAAAACGTGACTATAAATTAACAGCTCAATTAAATACAACTGCTTATGAAAGCTTTATGAAGGATAAATATAATGACACATTAAAAAATCCTGTTAATGCAGAATTAAGTGTTGAAGGCTCTACAGTACATATTAGCCAAAGTCAAAATGGAGAAAAAATTGATAAAGGAAAATTAACTGATTTAACGCAGCAGGCCATTACTTCTGGCTCATCGGACGTTACATTACCAGTTACACTCTTAAAACCTGAGCGTTCTACAGAAGATATACAAAAAATGGGGATTAAAGAAGTAATTGCTGAATATTCAACTCCAATGGCTGGTCGGAATGGAAACCAGTCCTATAACGTAAATAAGTCAGCTAATACTTTAAGTGGAGTTATTGTCGCACCTGATGAAACGTTTAGTTTTAATGGCCGCGTTGGCGTAACGGATGCTGCCCATGGTTATAAATCCGCAGCAGTATTTTCACAAGGTAAAGTTATACAAAGTGCAGGCGGAGGCGTTTGCCAAGTTAGTAGCACTTTATATAGCGCTGCTTTAAGAGCAGATTTAGGAATTGTTTCTCGAAGCAATCATTCTATGCCCGTAAATTATTTACCACTTGGGCAAGATGCAGCAGTGGCAGATTATGGTCCGGATTTAAAATTTAAAAACAATACAGGCAATCATATTTATATTCAAGCATTTTCAAATGGCGGTAGTATTACTACTCGCATTTTTGGTACAAATACTGGTAAAAATGTTGAAGTTTCTTCTCAAGTAGTTAGTAGAACTGGTGATAAAATAACAGCGGTTACGTATAAAAAGGTAACACAAAACGGTGAAGTAGTATCAAATGGACAAATTTCAAAAAGCGTATATAAAAGTGCCCCAACACAATGAGACACCATCAAATTGGCAAACAAAAAAGGCGTGATCTATTCACGCCTTTTTCTTTTGCAATAATAGTAAAAAAGCTTCAAGATGGTCTTTCGTTTCTTCTAAAGACCACATGCGATTTCCTTGCTTCGCAGCTAATACGCACGCCTCTTCCCAAGCGTTCTTTTTCTTCATATATAATAATTCATCGCGTAATTTCAAAACAATTTCTTCATCTTCTTGCTCTATAAACTCTTCCATCACGCCTACTATTTCATCCTCATGGATACTTAACGTACAATACGATTTGAGAAAATATTGTAATGTCGTATACATATTTACTCCCCCTTCTTATTTATCAGATGGATAAGAAGTAATGATCTTATATCCTAAATCTCCTGACTTATCTCTCGCCAAAACAGTAACAGTTTTTACTAACTTGTCTTTTACATTCATATTTTTCTTTATTACCGTTTTTCCAACTGGGAATGAATGAGTTGTATTTAATACGAGACGAGCCTCTTTAGAATTTTTTAACCAATCTTGAATTTCCTTATCATGCTGCTTCAAACTATCTTTTACAGCTTTCGTCGCTGTTTCCTTATCATAGTATGTACTTGCCGCTGATACTTTATCTGTCTTCAAGCGATTCTTCAAATCCTCTTCTGATTTTCCTACATGTCTTTCAATCGTATGACCATTTTTAGGTGGCCCTTCCATTTCATCTAAAATATTATCACTAATTTTTTCTACTGATGTCGATTGATTCCCTGTTTGTTTCTCTGTTTTTTGTTCTTTTCCTGCACATCCACTTAAGATCAGCATTAATGCCAATAAACTACTCAAGAGAAGACTACTTATTCGTTTCATCATATCACCTCTTCCATGATTATTATCGCAACTTCACTAAAAGTCAATTTCACAACGAAAAAACATATACATTTTTAAAATTCCTCATCAATTTTGCCATATTACCACCCTAATTTCATCAAACCACTATTTTGGAACTTCTCCGAAATATACCCCTATATTTTACCGATTATTTCCCGACTTAAAACACCACTTAAAAAACCGATAAAACCCTGTAAATACAGGGTTTGTTTAGTGTTTTCCAAACCAGAAAAATATACCCCTCATTTTATATACCCAATACCTATATAAGGTATATAAACAGTGTTTTATCAACAGTTTCCTACATTATGTAAATTTGCACTTGCCTACACAATAGAAATATGGTGTAATGCAAAAAAAGATAAAGGATTTTAAACAATGGCTGAAACAATTCAAAACTTCTTAACAGACTATTATTCAATCGCAATTCCACTTAGTATCTTAATTAACATCATCATCAGTCTTTTAGGTTTTATCCCTAGTATTTTTTTGACCGCTATTAACATACAGCTCTTTGGTGTAACAAACGGAACCATTATTTCGATCGCAGGTGAGGCATTAGGGGCTATTATCTCGTTTTATATTTATCGTATAGGCCTTCAGAAATTCACTCACAACAAAGTAAATAAGTATCCAAAGGTAGAACGCCTACTTTATGTAGAAGGTAGAGAGGCCTTTCTACTCGTTCTATCGTTTCGATTCATACCTTTCATCCCATCAAGTATCGTTACCTTATTTGCCGCTCTAGGCAAAATGTCACTACTCTCTTTCAGTATTGCCAGCACAATAGGGAAAATACCGGCCTTATTGATTGAAGTATATTCTGCCTACCACGTCATAAATGGAACGAATGAAGCAAAGTGGATTGTAACAATCGCAGGGTGTGTTGGATTGTTTTATTTGTGGAAAAAATGGAGAAAAAAATAAAGAAGGAGCATAGGCTCCTTCTTTATTTTTGAAGTATTTTATTAATAATACTCTCTTAAACCCTTAGTTTACACCAACAGCACTAAATGATTGCTTCACTGCTGCTACTTCCGCAGAAGTCGCACCATATAAATCAGCTGCAGCTTGTACTGCACCAGCACGAGCTTGGCTAAATGTAGTAGATTGCGTGAAATATTGTGTGTTTGCACGGTAATAAATTGCACCTAACTTATCTTTACCAATACCAGTTACAGTTACACCAGAATGCGTACCGCCATTTGCTAATAAATAAGCTTGTTTGTTAATGATACCACTGTTCGTATGAACTCCACCGTTATCACTTGAACCAGTGTAACGCTTAGAATAATGGTCTGGGTCACCATATTTCGCCGGATCACTCATAGAACGAAGCGAATCTCCTGCTTTACCAGGCGTATAAATATCTTCACCAATCTCCCAATCTGGGTTTCGGTTATCATAGAATTCTACTAAAGTACCAAAAATATCAGAAATTGCTTCATTTAGCGCTCCTGATTCATTTTGATAAATTAAATCTGAGCTGTTTTCCGTAACAGCATGCGTTAATTCGTGACCAATTACATCAATTCCACCAGATAATGAAGTAAACGTTACACCATCTCCATCTCCGTATACCATTTGTGAGCCATTCCAGAACGCATTATTATACTTACTTCCGTAATGAACTGTCGATTTTAACGGAGCTCCTGCATCATTAATAGAGTTTCTATTAAATGTAGCTTTATAATAATCATATGTTCTACCTGCATAGTAATGAGCATCTACTGCCGCTGCATCATACGCTGCATTGAAAACATTATCTGCATCTGCCCATAATGTTCCTGGTAATGTTGAACGATTTTTCGCATCATATGTAAAAATCGTTGCTCCGCGCGTATTATCTTGCAAGTAGTAAGATGATCCAGATAACGTTGTATTAAGCGACTTTGTATCTCCTAATACCCCTTTACCAGTTCCCACTTTATTTGTCCCTGTTACAGGCTTTACAACCGCCTTCGCTTCTTGTTTAGGAGCTTCTTGCTTAACTGGTGACTTATCTTCATTTGCTACATGATCAAGTTTATTATATTTATTTAACACTTTACCGCTGTCTGCTTCAATGAAATAATAGTAGTTTCCTGGATTTGGATCTAAGAAGTTTAGATTTACAACGTATGCATATGTTGTTTCTTCACCATTTTGATATACATATAAGTCCGCTTTTGGTTCTACCTCATATTTCGGTGTTACACCTAAATCTTGCTGCGCGATTTCAATTGCTTTTGCGCCTTCAATCTTATTTTTATTTTTCAGCTTTTCCTTTTTGTCTAAATCAGGCGCAACTGTTCCAGACAATACTTTTAAAGAACCATCTTTACTTACGTGAGCTACTTGCGTAGATCCCCATACAGGTACTCCTTCGTATACTTGTTGCATACGTACTACTGTTGAATCAGTTACAGCATCTTTCTTCACTTGTTTCACTTTGAAAGAATCTTGCGCACTCTTTTCCCCTAACTTGTAATCACCTTTTGCCGCGTTTAAGTAATCAAACACAACAGATTCTGCTTTCTTACCAGTTGCTCCAGTTAAATCACCAGAAATAAACTCCGGTGACTGTACTGTCTCATTGTACTTCTTCGTAGAGAGCACATTTTTAGAATCTGCAAACGCAGAGCCTGTCCCTCCAAACGTTGTAACTGCCATTCCTGCCGCTAACACTAACGCTAAACTTTTCTTTTTCATGAACCTTCCCCCTAATAAAAATTTTTTTTGAAAAAGAGTAGTTTTATCGTAGCACTATGTTTCCACTATTAATATACTAAAAATTCAAATAATTTTTTTCTCAAGTTTTGTAGGATTTTGGAGAACAAATATTGAAAAACCCCTTTCCGATTGGAAAGGGGTTTTTCAATATTTTCTTAACCATAAATATCTGGATTAGAATAATTTATGAAACTTTTTTCTGAAAAATTAAAGCCATAAATATCCGGATTAGAATATTGTATATTCTCCTCTTTTACAGACTTCAATCCATAAATATCTGGATTAGAGTAATTTACTGATCCTTCTTTTAAGGATTTTACTCCATATATGTCTGGATTAGAATAATTAACTCCTAAAGAAAGAATCGCTACTATTCCCAATCCTACTACACCATATATACGTTTTTTCAATTCAATTCCTCCCTTTCTTCCAAAACTTTAATAACTTCTTTATAATATTTATTGCTTTCCTCGTACTTAAATTCATTCTCTAAGTACATTGCTAATTCTAAATAGGCATTTTTTAATTCTTTCATACTACCCACACTCTTAAAGAATGGAATAGCCTCATTCTCTAAAAATCTCTTAAACTCTTGGGATTCCCCAAAATATTTATACTTAAATATACAGAATGAATAAATCATTTTATTATATTTTTCATCACTACGTGAACACTCAATCCCTTTTTCTATCCATTTCTGTGCTTCTTCATAACATTTAAGATGAATAGATTGTTTAGCCAAACCATAAATTGTTTCAATATAATTCATATTGACAGTCTGCTGTAATTGGAAACTTTGAAGAAAATAGTTTTTTGATTTATCATGCTCATTCTTATAATGGTATAATTCTCCCATATTATTTAAAGTCATAGCTTTAATCATGTCTTTTTCCGCAAAAGAATCCACTTCTCTTAATATACTTTCATAAATCTTTAGAGCTTCTTCATACTGTGCTTTTTCCACATAACTTAAAGCAATAATCGTTTGACAATTTATTACATAACGGAATTTGTATTCGTTACGGAACCCTTCCATGGCAATGTTAGCAAAGTGCATGGCTAAATGTGGTATATTTAGGTGACTATACGCAAGGCTCAAGTTATAATATATACCAGTTTCATAATACCCTTGCTCTTTAGCCATTTCTTCCGTTTCAATTAAATACTTCAAACTTTCCTTATGCTTATATTGCAGACTAAGTAACAATGCCTTACTGTACGTATACAACATCTTCTGAAAAGGTGAATATTTCTTGTAAACTTTTTTCAATCTTTCCAACTCTTCTTCAACAGCAAGAAAATCTCGTTTCATAATTAAATAACGCGTATAAAGCAGTTTATAATAATTTATAATTTCAAAATCCAAAACATGCTTCATTTCACCTTGCAACTCTTCATATATGCGCTCTACTTGTGGCTTGTCCAAATGAACTAGTGCATTCAACCATTCATCTAGCTTCCCCTTCACATCTTCTTCTACATCTCTCAAATCCGTCACGGCAATTTCTAACCTTGTGCAGAGCAATTGTAGAATTTCTTCTGATGCCTCGATCTTTCCATTTTCGATTTTACTTAAGTATGAGACAGAACAAATGCCCTGACATAATTCTTCTTGTGTCATTTTTTGCTGTAGCCGTTTATAAAAGACTTGTTTGCCTATTTTTTCTAATGTTTGTTGCATTGTCCTCCTCCATTCTCATTACCCCATTACTCTAATAATACATAAAATCTTGAGAAATATAAATTGATAAATGTTAATTTTCTAAAAAATATGCATTATTTCATTTTTTTCCCTCTTGACTATACTTTCATATCCATTCTTTGCTACGAGCGGTGAAAAATTGATATACTATAACCAAATTATGGAGGTGTTTTCGCGATGACTTATTATAAAGACGATAGCTATGCCTTACATACAGATTTATATCAAATTAATATGGCTTATACATATTGGAAAGATGGTATTCATAATCGCCGCTCGGTGTTTGATTTATATTTTCGAAAACTTCCATTCGAGAACGGTTATGCTGTTTTTGCTGGCCTTGAAAAGATTGTAGAGTACATAGAAAACTTCAGCTTTACCGAAAGCGATATCGCTTATTTAGCAGAATTACAATTTGAAGAAGAATTCCTTCATTATTTACAAAATATGAAATTCACTGGGACGGTTCGAAGTATGCAAGAAGGTGAAGTTGTATTTAATAACGAGCCTTTATTACGTGTTGATGCACCGCTCGGTGAAGCACAAATTATTGAAACTGCCCTGTTAAACATTGTGAATTACCAAACATTAATTGCAACAAAAGCTGCTCGTATGAAGCATGCTGCAAATAATGATGAACTTTTAGAATTTGGTACAAGACGAGCCCACGAGTTTGATGCAGCTCTTTGGGGCACACGTGCTGCCTTTATTGGTGGATTTTCGTCTACGAGTAACGTTCGTGCTGGAAAACGCTTCGGGATACCTGTAGCCGGCACACACGCTCACTCTTTCGTTCAAGCGTATCGCGATGAATATGTCGCGTTTAAGAAATACGCTGAAACCCATAAAAAATGTGTCTTTCTCGTTGATACATACGATACTTTAAAATCAGGTGTTCCAAATGCAATTCGCGTCGCGAAAGAGTTTGTAGATCGTATCGATTTTTACGGCATTCGCCTTGATAGTGGTGATATGGCCTATTTATCTAAAAAGGCCAGAAAACTACTAGACGAAGCTGGGTTTACACATACAAAAATTATTGCTTCTAGCGATTTAGATGAATACACAATTATGCATTTGAAATCTCAAGGAGCAAAAATTGATGTATGGGGTGTTGGAACAAAATTAATTACATCCTTTGAGCAACCGGCATTAGGGGCTGTTTATAAACTAGTGGCGATTGAAGATACGGATGGAAAGTTAAATGATACAATTAAAATTTCATCTAACCCTGAAAAAATTACGACTCCAGGACTGAAACGAATTTATCGCATTATCAATCGAGTTAATGATCATGCAGAAGGCGATTATATTGCATTAGATTCTGAAGAACCTGGAAAAGAAGAACGTTTAAAAATGTTTCATCCTGTTCACACGTATATAAGTAAATTTGTAACAAACTTTGAAGCTCGCGAACTGCATAAAGACATTTTCGTTAACGGCGAAAGAACATATGAACTACCAGGTATATTAGATATTCAAAAATATAATGAACAGAGTCTCGCACTATTTTGGGAAGAGTATATGCGAACTTTAAATCCCGAAGAGTACCCTGTCGATTTAAGTCAAGAATGTTGGGATCATAAAATGAATTACATTCAAACTGTTCGAGAACAAGTTGAAAAAAATATACAAAAATAAAACAGAGAAGCTTCTCCTTCTCTGTTTTTTCAATACGATATGTATCTTTGTGAAAAATATATTAAAATAGTACGACAAATATTTTTTATTTGTAAATTTTAATATTACGTTATTTGTTTATAAAATAATATTTGTTATTATTTTATTGAGTCAATTTCAACAAAATAACCTAAAAAAGAGGACGCAAGTTGCGTCCTCTTTTTTATAAATCTTTCACTCGTAGTACACGCATTGCATTTAACACTGCAAGTAGTGTCACACCGACATCTGAGAAGACAGCTTCCCACATTGTTGCAATACCAAAAGCACCCAGTAATAAAACTAATCCTTTTACCCCTAATGCAAAGATGATATTTTGCCATACAATGCGTCGTGTACGTTTTGCGATGTTTAAGGCTGTTGCAATTTTTGAAGGCTCATCAGTCATAATAACGATGTCTGCTGCCTCAATCGCTGCATCTGATCCTAAACCACCCATCGCAATACCAACATCTGCTCTTGCTAATACCGGTGTATCATTAATACCATCACCAACGAAAGCAACTTTTTCTTTTCCGCTCTTCGCCGCATCAATTTTTTCAATCTCTTCTACTTTTTGTTGCGGTAATAGTTCTGCGTGGACTTCATCTAAACCTAATTCCCTACCGACAGCTTCACCAACTGCTTTTGCATCACCAGTTAACATGACTGTCTTCTTAATACCTAGTTCTTTTAATTTTTGAATTGCTTGTTTTGAATCTTCTTTTACCTCATCAGAGATAACGATATAACCTGCATATTCCCCATCTACGGCAACGTGAACTAATGTACCTACCGTTTCTGGTTGCTTAAATGTAATGTTTTCTTTTCTCATTAATTTAGCATTACCTGCAAAAATTTCTTTTCCTTGTACTTTTACGACTGTACCATGACCAGAAATTTCGTTATACTCATCGATTATTTTTTCATCAATTGATTTTCCATATGCTTTTCGAATCGATTGTGCAATTGGATGATTAGAATACACTTCAGCAAATGCTGCATACTCTAATAATTCTTCATTTTTAATGCCTTCGCTTGGTTCCATTTTTGTAACTTTGAAGACACCTTTTGTTAATGTTCCCGTTTTATCAAAAACAATATATTTCACATCATTTAAAGCTTCTAAATAGTTACTTCCTTTTATTAACACACCACTTTTAGATGCACCACCAATTCCTCCAAAGAATCCAAGAGGAATTGATACAACTAACGCACATGGACAAGAGATTACTAAGAACACTAAAGCTCTATAAATCCATTCTGAGAATGTAGCTCCTTCTAAAATAAGTGGTGGAATAAACGCCATAATCGCTGCTGTAATAACTACAACTGGAGTATAGTAACGCGCGAACTTCGTAATAAAGTTTTCTGTTGGCGCTTTTTTACTGCTTGCATTTTGAACTAAATCTAAAATTTTTGATACAGTTGATTCACCAAATTCTTTTGTAACTTCAATTGTTAATACACCATTTTGGTTCACAAAACCACTTAATACATCATTTCCAACTTCGACTTCACGTGGTACAGATTCACCAGTCAATGCTGAAGTATCTACCATTGATGTTCCTTCAACTACTTTTCCGTCTAATGGTACTTTCTCACCAGGCTTCACGATAATATAATCGCCGATTTGTACATCTTCTGGTGATACTTGTTTCGTTTCATTTCCAACCTTCACATTCGCATAATCAGGACGGATATCCATTAATGAAGTAATTGACTTTCGGGAGCGATTGACCGCAATACTTTGGAATAGTTCCCCTACTTGATAGAATAACATTACCGCAACAGCTTCTGAATATTGTTGAATCGCAAAAGCTCCTAGTGTTGCAATTGCCATTAAGAAGTTCTCATCGAACACTTGGCCGCGAGTTATGTTTCTTACCGCTCTCCAAACGATATCTCCGCCTATTAATAAATACGCAAGGACGAATAACGGAATTGTTATCATTTGTGGTAAGCCAGCTAATGCAGCAATTGCTGTCAAAATTCCGCCGACCACTAATCGTCCTACCATCTTTTTCACATTTGCTTCACCATGGTCGTGACTATGTCCGTGGTCATGACCACCTTTTTCTTCACGAACAACTTTCACATCTGGTTCTAACTTTTGCACGACATTCGTTATATTCGCTACAGTCGCTTCTAATTCTCTTTTATTCGCTACTTCAACTCTTAATTTCTTCGATACGAAATCAACAGTTGCTGCTGAAACAGCCGGCATTTCCTTCACTTTATTTTCAATCTTCATCGCACAATTCGCGCAATCTAAACCTTCTAATATAAATACTTCTTTTGCAACTTTATTTTTTTGTTCTTCTTGTACTTTAATATGCGGTTCTAATTTTGTAACGAGTTGTTTTGCTTCTGTAACAACTTCACTTTCTTTATTTTGTGCTGTTTCTAAAACCATTGTTTTTGTGGCGAAATTTACAGAGCAAAAATTTACTCCTTCTATATTCCCAACGCCTTTTTCAATTTTCATTGCACAGTTCGCACAATCTAAACCTTCTAACACCAGTTTCTTTTTCACTAATGCTTCAGCCATCGTTCTCCCTCCTCGCGTTCTTTTTATTCTTCCTCGTTTACGTGTTCAAACGCTTGCTCGAAGATATGAATTACGTGCTGGTCAGCTAATGAATAATAAACGACCTTTCCTTCTTTACGATTCTTTACAAGTTTCGCTTGCTTTAACACACGAAGCTGATGCGAAATAGATGATTGTGTCATTCCTAATAAATAAGCTAAATCACAAACACACATTTCAGCTTCAAATAATGCATGTAATATTCTCGTCCGTGTACGATCGCCTAATACTTTAAATAATTCTGCTACTTTACTTAAACTTTCATCAGTTGGAATTGTTTGTTTTACTTGATCAACAACTTCTTCATGAATTATCGTTTGAGAACATGTCTCTTGTGGTGTTTCTACTTTATTTCCAGCCATTATAGCTCACCTCTTTATTTGAACATATGAACAATCATTCATATATCTTATACTCTTATTATATGAGCGTCTGTTCATATGTGTCAATGAAATCCCATACATTTTTCCGAACATTTTGTTCACATTTTAATAAGGCGTACACATATTTTCTGCATCCATTACATTCTCATACGAAAAATGGATGTACATTTTGCACAAAAGAAAAAAGCCTTGCGCGCTCCCTAGACGCACAAGGCTTACTATCTTATATCCCTTTAATTAGCTTTTTCTAAATTATCTTGCGAACTTCCATCTTCTTTTAGATGACTGTGCTTTTTCGAATATACAAAGTATACAACTACTCCAATTGCTAACCAAACACCGAAGTATATCCATGTTTTTAACGGTAAATTTACCATTAAGAATAGACAACATGCAACTGAAATAATCGGTAAGATTGGTACAAGTGGTACCATAAATCCGCGTTGTAATTTCGGATGTGTTTTACGAAGAATGATGACAGTTACACCCACCATCGCAAATGTTAATAACGCTCCAATATTCGCTAAATTTGACAATTCTTTTAAATCGATAAATCCAGCAATTAATGCACTACCAATTCCTGTTAACCAAACTGAAAATGTTGGTGCTTCTGTCTTTTTATTAATTTTTGCAAATGATTTTGGCAATAAACCGTCACGGCTCATCGCGAAGAATACACGTGTTGTTGCATAAATGTAAGCAAAAATTACAGCCATAATACCAATTACAGCTCCAATTGCGATTATACCTGCTACTTTGTCTTGTCCTACAACTTCTAACACATATGCCATAGCTTCTGGTACATCTAATTCTTTATAAGAAACCATACCTGTCATAACGAGACAAACTACAACATAAATGATTGTACAAATGACTAATGAAGCAATAATACCAATCGGCAGATCACGTTGCGGATTTTTTACTTCTTCAGCAGAAGTTGCTAATGCATCAAATCCTAAGAAAGCGAAGAATACTGCTGCTCCTCCGGCGAAAACTCCACTTATGCCGTACGGTGCAAATGGTATCCAGTTTTCTGGTTTCACGTAGAATACACCAACTGCAATGAATAAAACAACAATACCAATTTTAATTAATACCATTATGTTATTCACACGCTTACTTTCTTTTGTACCTCGTGATAATAACCAAGTTATCACCAACGTAACGATAATTGCGGGTAAGTTCACCATACCACCTTGCGATGGAATCGTTAACAAGGCTTTAGGAATTTCAAGTCCTAATCCACTAACTAAGTTATTGAAATAACCCGTCCATCCGCCAGCTACTGCGGCAGTTGTTACGACATATACGGATAACAATGTCCATCCCATTAAATGGGCAACAAACTCACCAATTGTTGCATATGAATATGTGTACACACTACCTGAAACAGGAAGTGTAGATGCAACCTCTGCATAACATAAAGCTGCAAATCCACAAACAATTGCTGCAATCATGAATGAAAAAATAACTGCTGGACCAGCATCTCTTGCTGCTACTAATCCTGTTAATACTAGAACTCCTGTACCGATTATCGCACCAATCCCTAGCATTGTTAGGTCGAATGCCCCTAGCGTTTTCGTTAAAGTTTTACTTTTACTTTCCCCTAACAATTGCGTAACGGATTTCTTTTTAAATAGGTTGGCCACGATGTATGCCCCCTTTTGCCAAGAAGAGCTAAGAGATCTTCACTCTTAGCTCTTATCATGTTGGTTTATATATTGTTCGATTTTGTTTTGTATAATGCTTCTATTAGCAAGATACTGTTTCTGCTTCTAATAATTCTTTAGCACCTTTGTACTCTACACCGTGAGCTTCTGCAACTGCTTTGAATGTTACATAGCCGTCTAATGTGTTAATACCTTTTAGTAATGCAGAGTTGCCTAGGCAAGCTTCTTTGTAGCCTTTGTTAGCAATTTGCACTGCATATGGTACTGTTACGTTTGTTAATGCAAGAGTTGATGTACGTGGAACCGCACCTGGCATGTTTGCAACTGCATAATGAACAACGCCGTGTTTTTCGTAAGTTGGGTTATCATGAGTTGTAATACGGTCAGTTGTTTCGAAAATACCACCTTGGTCAATCGCGATATCTACAACAACAGAACCTGGTTCCATTGATTGAATCATTTCTTCTGTTACAAGTTTTGGCGCTTTTGCACCTGGAATTAATACTGCACCGATTACAAGATCAGACTCTTTTACAGCTTCTGCAATATTGTAAGGATTAGACATTAAAGTTTTTACTTGGTTTCCGAAAATGTCATCTAATTGACGAAGACGTTCTGCACTTAAGTCGATGATTGTTACATCCGCACCTAGTCCAACTGCAATTTTAGCAGCATTTGTACCAGCTTGTCCACCACCGATGATTGTTACTTTACCACGTTTAACCCCTGGAACACCTGCAAGTAAGATACCTTTACCGCCTTTGTTTTTCTCAAGGAATTGTGCACCAATTTGTGCAGCCATACGACCAGCTACTTCACTCATAGGTGCAAGTAATGGTAGAGAACGGTTTTCTAATTGTACTGTTTCGTATGCAATCGCAACAACTTTCTTCTCAATTAACGCTTTTGTTAATTCTGGTTCTGGAGCTAAGTGTAAGTATGTGAATAAGATTAAACCTTCGCTGAAGTGTTTGTATTCGCTTTCAACTGGTTCCTTAACTTTCATAACCATTTCCATGTTCCAAGCTTCTTCAGCCGTATCAACAATTTTCGCTCCTGCTTCAACATACTGAGCATCTGTGAAACCAGATCCTAGACCTGCACCCTTTTGAATGAATACTTCGTGATTGTTACGAATTAAATGTACAACACCTGCTGGTGTCATTGCCACACGGTTTTCGTTGTTTTTAATTTCTGCTGGTACCCCAATACGCATAATGAAATGCCCCCTTATAATTAACAGAAAAAAGAAAGTCTTTTTTCTTTTTGTAATAATTAATAACTTATGTCCTTATTCTAGCATAACTTAAAAATTATGAAAACGCTAACATATCATTTTTTTAAAGTTTATATATTTAGAATAGTGTAAATATATGGAACATTGATTCTATTAGCATCTTCGTTACATTTCATTATCTATCACTCTATTTTTATTATACTCATTAAAAATAAGCAATAATCATTTATTATTCGACAATAATGTAACAATGTAAGAAACCCGAGTGATTCCGTATACATATACAGTTCTTAATTTGTACAATACTTTAGAGATATATTCTTTTCCTAAAAAAACAGCTGCGGGCATCTAGCCAACAGCTGGGTAACTTATAAATAACTTGGAAAATAAATCATCTGTTGTTTCACTAATTTTATCAAACAGATCACTTTCTTCCGCTTCTTGTTCTTTTAACATCTTAATTGTTTCACGTGCATCTTTAGGATAATCGGTAATGATACCATCTACGTTTAATTTATAATATCCCTTTAAACTTTCCATATCATTTACCGTCCATACGTAAATCGGCTTGTTTAACTTTCTTGCTTCTTTTACTAATTTCTTATTTAACATGTATTCTTCTGCTACATAAAAATCAGCCTTCACATTCTTTAAGTTGGCTCTACTTGCATACAGTATATATCCTACTTTTATATTTGGATTTGCACGTTTAAACTCTTTAATAAGCGGATAGTGTAACGTTTGAATGACACATTGTTTCTCAAATTCATTATCTTTAATCACTTTTAATACTTTGTTTACGAAATCTTTTTCGCCACCATGAAGCTTCACTTCAATATTAAGTTTGATTTTGTTCTTTGACAGCTTAATGATCTCATCAAGTGTACTGATTTGTCCTGAAAACCCATCTTGACTAAGGGTAAGCTGTCTTAACTCGTCCATCGTTAAATCTGACACATGAACATTAGCATTTGCAAGACGTTTTAGCTTCAAATCATGTATAACTGCTAGTTCACCGTCTTTCGTTTGCAGTACATCAATTTCAGCATAGTCTGCTTTCGCATCAATAGCCCCCTGCACAGCTTCTTTCGTATTCTCTACACCTTTTGAAATATAACCACGATGAGCCATAATAATTGGTTCTTTATATGTGTTTGTAATAAAGGTAACAATGAAGGCAACAACCATTCCAGCAGTAATAATTCCTACAATATATACGCCAATAAATTTCCAACGATGTTTTTGGAAGAAACATTTATCTGCTTTTGTTTTCGAATAATCTAATCCTTCTTCTAATAAAACATCTTCAACCGGAACCTTTTGTAAATATAATCGTGTTATTGCCATAATATAAAATGGCGTCACGATAAAACTAAATAAATACAATGTACTCGTTAAAAATACAGACATTGTTGATTCCGCTAATAATGCAAATGTTCCCTGTGGATTTGTAAATTCGTACATGCCCCATAGACACAATAAATACATTCCAAAAAATACGCCGTACACAATCCCTATTGAAATAAAAAATCCTACTAAAAAGAATAGTACTTTAAAAAAACTTTCTTTTACTAACGTTGCACTTTTACGTGCTGCTGCGCGAAACGGCTTTTGCTCTAAAACAACAATAGGTAGAACAAAAATCCAGCGAAGGTTCAAATATGCAACTACAGCAAAAAATGTGTAATAACCAACTTGTCCCATCGTTGTCTTAAACAGTTCTCCTGTAATAAAGTTAGGAATTTGAATTTGCGGAATTAACGCCGTTTCATATCCGATATTTAAAAGAGGTAACAATACGACAGCATATAAAATAAATCCTGGTAAGCAATATGTGAACAGAGTAGGTAAATACGTTACAGTTTTATATAAAATCGGACGTAATTTCACCTTTTGTCTTTTATGAGCGAAGTACGAAATAATAATAAGTACCGCAAATTCCGTAAAGATAAGAAACAGGGCTAACAATGATAAAATTACGATTGCCAAAATGCCGTATGGTGTCTTTAAAAACGCTAATAATTCATCATTCGTCGCATTTGCATAACCACCAAAATACAATAACTTATTAAAAATAATCCCAAATAGCGGAACAAATACAATCGCTGCTAATAATTTATAAGCAAGTTGAAAGGTTAATACATTCCAAAAAGCAAACCTAACTGTTTGAAAGGAATGTCCCATTACCCCTGGTATAGATAGTCTTTTACGGTGTTGCATATATTCCTCCACATTCTAAAACGATATTTGAGATGGATTCCATATTTCCATTTCCAATCCATCTTTTTAATAATAATATATTCCGCTTAACATGAACACTCTTATACATGCAATGAAAAAAGTGATGGCTACTTCCCATCACTTTTTTCATTTACTCTATTTTTTCTCTAATCCTTGCCCAAATGCTTTCAAGAAGCTAAAACCGAATGTAATGGCTCTATTGATATCTGGATCTTTTAACACTTTAAAGAAATCCATCACTTTTGTTTTTTTACCACTATTTAATTCATCTGTAGCAAATTGCAATCCAGTGACTAAACTCGATGTGATTTGCTTCGTTACTTCTGGGTCAACTGCGGATAGCGCTTCCCCCGCCCCCATCATATTGTTGAGTGCATTTTTAACGGGTTCACGATTTAATTGCTCCACAGCGATTTTTGAAACATCTTCCTTCGCAGCAAGTAAACTAATCGCCGCATCTAATATACCAGCCTTCTGCAACTGTGCTAAAAGCTGCATCGTTTCTTCTACTGCTTCACGATTATTAGATAACTCATTTAGAAGTTCCTCTGCTACTTGCTGTTTCTGCTCTTCCTCTGTTACAACTTTCTTTTTTATTAACGTAATTTCTTTCGCCACTATCTCCGCCCCCTAGTCCACAAGTGATACGTATTGTTTTCTTTGCCATTTTTGCTCGATTTCAACACCATTTTGCGGATTACGCTTTTTATCTCGCGGGTTTGAAGATGGTAACGGACGATTTCCTTTTTCACGTAACACACGCATTTTCACCATCGTTTGTTTATATGCTGGTGTACACGTATAAAGGTCTGTTGCCGTCCCCGTTAAAATATTAATCGCTTCTTCATTTATCGTTGCATGCATCGGTAAATATAGCTCTTTCCCCGTTACACGGTCAGTAATAAGCGCTTGTACTTTAATTTTTCCAAATGGTGATGCTAATTCTACAAGACCACCATCTTTCACATTGCGCTCTATAGCGAGTTCAGGTGAAATTTCAACGAATACTTCAGATACTTTAGATAAAATACCAGCTGATTTATTTGTCATATTCCCTTCATGGAAATGTTCTAGCATGCGTCCATTATTTAACAGTAAATCATACTCATCTGGCGCTACAACCGGTGGTACCCATTCATCTAATGATAAACGAGCAAGTTTATCTGGGAAGTTAAATCCGTCTACATATAATAGCGGTGTATCGCTACCATCATGACTACCCCAACATAAACTATTCCATCCTTCTAGACGGTCATACGTCGCTTGAGAGTATAACGGTGCAAGTGATGCGATTTCGTCCATAATTTCACTTGGACTTTCGTAATTCCAATCCCCGCCCAGTGCACGAGCAACTTTTTGCAAAATCCACCAGTCTGGTTTGGAATCACCTAGTGGTTTCAATACTTCATATAATCTTTGAATACGGCGCTCTGTATTCGTAAACGTTCCTTCTTTTTCTAAACTTGGTGCTGCCGGTAAAATAACATCAGCAAAACGAGCTGTTTTTGATAAGAACATATCTTGAACAACGAGGAAGTCTAAATTCGATAAAATGTGTTGCACATGGTTCGCATTTGAATCGACTAAAGCCATTTCTTCACCCATGACATACATACCGCGTAGTTTTCCTTCTTCCGCTGCAAGTAACATTGCAATATTATTTAATCCTGGTGCTTTCGGAATAGTTGTACCGTATGCTTTTTCAAATTTCGCACGCAGCGTATCATCTGATACTGCTTGATAACCAGGAAGCCAGTTTGGTAATGTTGCCATATCACAAGCACCTTGTACGTTATTATGTCCTCGTAATGGGTATGCACCTGCACCAGGACGACGATAGTTACCCGTAACAAGTAGTAAATTTGAAATTGCTGCTGATGTCGTACTTCCTCCTGTATTTTGCGTTACACCCATTCCCCAAAGTATACAAGTACCATCTGCTTCATATACCATACGGGCCATTTCTTTTAACTGAGTTTTAGAAATCCCCGTAATTTCTTCTGTATAATCGAGCGTATACTTTTCTAACATTTTGCTATATTCATCAAAGTTCTTCACATTTTCAGCTAAAAACTTTTTATCGTGCCAATCTTGATCAATAATATATTTCGTAATACCAGCAAGCCATACGTAATCCGTACCTTGGCGCGGATGAATAAATAAATCCGCACGCTCTGCCATTTCATGTTTACGAAGGTCTGCTACAATCAGTTTTTGCTCGTGTAATTTATGAGCACGTTTTACTCTCGTCGCAAGTACAGGGTGTCCTTCTGTTGGATTCGCACCAACGATAATAACAAGGCCTGCTTCAGCTATATCTTTCACTGTTCCAGCATCCCCGCCCATACCGACAGTTTTAAATAAACCGTCTGTCGCTGGAGATTGACAATAACGAGAACAGTTGTCCACATTATTCGTTCCATATACTTGTCGGGCTAGTTTTTGCATAAGGTAATTTTCTTCATTCGTTACTTTCGATGAAGAAATGAACCCAAATGCATCGCTGCCATATTCAGATTTAATATGCTGCATGTTAGAAGCAACAACTTCTAATGCTTCTTCCCATGAAGCTTCAACAAACATATCCCCTTGGCGAATTAATGGCTTCGTAATTCGATCTTCACTATTTACAAAGTCCCATCCAAATTTACCTTTTACACATGTGGAAATACCATTAACAGGTGCATCTGAAACAGGTTGCACTTTTAATATATGGCGATCTTTTGTCCATACTTCAAAGGAACAACCGACACCACAAAATGTACAAACTGTTTTTGTTTTATTAACTTTCGTCTTACGCATCGCAGCCTCTACTTCTGAAACCGCTAAAATACTACTATATCCAGGCTCTACATCCTTTACAAAATCAATCATTGGATCTAACACATCTGATTTTAATCCAGTCATAAACCCAGCTTCACCTAGCATTGTTTTTTCCATTAACGCATTACATGGACATACTGTTACACACTGCCCACAACTTACACAAGATGAGTCATTTATGCTTACACCATGATCCCATATAACACGTGGACGATCTAAGTTCCAGTCTATCGATATAGTTTCATTAACCTGTAAGTTTTGACATACTTCTACACACTGTCCACAAGCAATACATTGATTTGGATCATACCGATAAAACGGATGTGACATATCCACTTCACAAGCACTTACTTTCGGCTCATACGGATATTTCTGTTCTTCAATTTCCATCATATGTACCGTGTTATGGACTTTACAGTTACCATTATTGTTATCACAAACGGTACAATACAATAAATGATTCTCTAATATTCGATCCATTGCCTCAGTCTGTGCCTCTTTCGCACGCTGAGACTGTCTTTCGATATGCATACCGCTCTCTAATTTCGTTGAACAAGCACGTAATAACTTCCCATTTACTTCTACAATACACGTATCACAAGTTTGAATTGGATCTACTTCTGGTACATGACAAATTTGAGGATGTTCCAAATTACTCTCGTTAAATAATTGTAGTATCGTCTTTTCACCCGATGTGGAAAATTCTTTACCATCCACGGTTACACGGACTGTCTGTTCTGCCATAGTTTCCCCTCTCCTTACAACCAACTGTACAACACAATTATGAATCCGTTTTCAAAATCGCATTACTGTACATATTTTTGAAACGCTCTGCCCGAATACTTTTCTTATGAAGCCGATTCTAGATGTTATAAGGTATAACTACGAAAGCCTGAAAATATCACTATTCTACGGTTCTATTATATCGTACATATACAATAATAACCAAAATAATCTGTGATTTCCTTGCTAATAGGTGTTTTTATTTCCCCATTGTTTTATGATAAATATGGGAGAGAAATACATATAAAAGGGGAATTAAATATGGGGCCTACGCAAGAGACTTATACAATTGTACGCTATCAATCTGGTACATTTTCAAAACAACTGGATGAGATTGTTACAGAATCTCCTATTACCATTAAATTAAATGGTGAAGAATATGTAACAGTTGTATGCACACCAAATTATATTGAAGATATGGTAATTGGTTTTTTAATTTCTGAAGGAATTATTGCTTACTATAAAGATGTTGAAGAACTATGGGTGCAAAAAGATAACGGAATTGTCCATTTAACATCATCAAAAATAAATCCACTCTATCAAACTTTATATAATAAACGATACATCACTTCTTGCTGCGGAAAAGGTAGACAAGGCTTTATTTTCGTTAACGATGCAGCAAAAGCAAAAGATTTACATGATATACATGTAAAAATTACTCCTGAAGAATGCTTTTACTTAATGAATACTTTACAACAATCTTCCACTACCTTTCGCCAAACCGGCGGGGTTCACAATACCGCGCTATGTGATCGAAACAATATCCTCCTATCAAGAATGGATATTGGAAGACATAATGCATTAGATAAAATATATGGTCATTGTTTACGCAACGATATATCCGTTAAAGGAAAAATCATCGCATTTAGCGGGCGTATTTCATCCGAAATTTTACTAAAAGTTTCAAAAATCGGATGTGAAATGGTTCTATCTAAATCCGCTCCAACAAAATTAGCATTACAACTCGCTCATGATTTAGGCATTACAGTCGTAGGATTTATTAGAAATGAATCTTGCAATATTTACACACATCCACATCGAATTGATGGTTATCAATCGAATAACTAAAATAACTCCTCGGTTGAGGAGTTATTTTAGTTATAAAAATGTAATATATTAAAGACTTGAATAGTTAATGAAGTTAATATATAATTTCATTACATATTAAAAATAAAACATTGTAGCATATATCTTTTCATTCTTTTACAAATTAAAAGAGACTGCTAACAAAACGCATACACAATCTTATAGAAGTAATGGATTTATTTTATTTGAAATCGACCAAGGAGGTTATAACTATGGAAATTCGCTTATTAACGACAGAGGACGCAGAAATATATTTAAAAGTTTGTATGGAAGGTTTAACGAAGAACCCAGAAGCTTTTAGCTCTTCTTATGAAGATGTTCTTAAACATGAGGATCCTGTAGCTGCTATGGCAAAACGATTAAGCAATCCGGATAAGTATACTCTAGGGGTCTTCAAAGATAACGATTTAATCGGCATTTCTACTTTAGAAACAAAGCCTTTCATTAAACAAGAACATAAAGCAAAAATCGGTTCCGTTTTTGTTTCCCCAAAAGCGCGTGGCCTTGGCGCAGGACGAGCTCTAATTAAAGCAATTATTGAAAATGCCGATAAACTACATGTAGAACAACTTATGCTCGATGTTGTAGTTGGTAACGATGCGGCAAAAAAATTATATGAGTCATTAGGTTTCCAAACTTACGGCGTACAGGAACGTTCATTAAAACATAACGGTCAATATTGGGACGAGGAACATATGGTTCTATTCTTAAATGATTAATACTTCAATATAGTTAAAAGCACCTTTTGATTAAGAAAGGTGCTTTTTTCATTACAACAATGTAATCTTCATGTCACCTTTATCGATCGTACCAAACCTTTCCATTCATTATACTAAAAGTATAAAGTGAAACTTTAATTAGTAAGGCATCAATTATGAAATGAACGTATAGCATTCAATTGATAGGTAGAGGAGAATGTGACATGAAACAAAACAAACGAGCTATGCTTTTAATATTTACTACAGCAATTGTAACTTCTGGGTTAGCAATTTTACCTTGGTTTATTATATAGAACTATTTCCCTAATAATGAAAAAAGCTTATTGCTTCTTAAGAAGCAATAAGCTTTTTTATATTATAAAATCCCCAAAATTTTATTTACACAACTTATAATAATAACCATAGATACGGCAATGCACATGACAACCGTATTACGATCTTGCTTTTCTTTTTTTGAAATTTCTTCTTTTGGATTCATGTGTATGATCTCCTTTTAAAAAAAGTGTGAGATAGGAAATTTTTCTTATCCGATGCGAGGTGAATACGAAAACCCTCTCTATCTCACATACACAATAGAATGGAATTGTCATTTTATAAATAAAATGACATGACGTTATGTCGCAACATAGGGTATTTTGTGTCGCTACGTTTTCTATTATAAAAAATAGTTGTGCAAAACTAGTGCATTTTTTATGTCAATTACTCTGAGCGAAAAATAACTCTTCCACTCAATCACATAAAAAGAGTTTTTTATTATTTTCATGTAAACTATACAAGTAGAATGAACAGTTTGGGGTGCACAAGATAATGGTAAAAATTTTATTAGTAGACGATGAAGAACGCATGTTACGATTATTAGATCTTTTCTTAAGCCCTCGCGGCTATTTTTGTATGAAAGCTACCTCTGGCCTTGAAGCACTAAAGTTAATAGAACAAAAAGACTTCGATATTATTTTGTTAGATGTTATGATGCCGAATATGGATGGATGGGATACTTGCTATCAAATCCGTCAAATTTCCAACGTTCCAATTATTATGCTAACAGCTCGTAATCAAAATTACGATATGGTGAAAGGCCTCACTATGGGCGCGGACGACTATATTACAAAACCATTTGATGAGCATGTATTAGTCGCAAGAATCGAGGCTATATTACGTCGTACAAAGAAAGACGGCTTCGTTAGCTTCAATGGTATCGAGTGGGATAAAACGAAACATACTGTCACAGTTTATGACGAAAAAATCTCACTAACTCCTATTGAATTTTCGTTACTTGGACTATTTTTACAAAATACAAACCGTGCTTATAGCCGAGATGATTTAATCGAGAAAATTTGGGGCTATGAAACAGACATCGAATATAGAACAATCGATTCACATATTCGCAATATCCGTGATAAATTACGTAAAAAAGGATTTCCAATTGAAAATTACTTAGAAACCGTCTATAAAGTCGGATATAAATGGAAATGTGAATAATTACTTCGGTCAGTGGAAATACCATACCACTGACCGTTTATTATGAATAAGGTATGGTGAGAAAATGAGTAAACTTTCCCTTAAAATTGGGACATACTTTTTAATATTAGCTTTATGTATTGAAACAATTGCTTTCGTATCTTTTTACAAAAGCATTTCAACAATGCGGATTGAGGAAGAAACACTTGCTCTTTTAGAAAAAGGTAATCGCTATAGTAAAAAAATTACAAGCCGCACAAAGTGGAATGCAATTGCTAAAGAAAAGCAACACCCCGAACGCGCTGAATACAATAAAAACCCTAACCGTCCTATGTATCCAGATTTCGATATCGCGGATGCAGCTGCACACTTAGTAGAATCAGAATTAATTGCTAACTCTGATATAGCTATCATACTAACAGACAATAATGGCAAAATTATTTCCACTTCAGAACCCGTAACAAAGGCAATGCAGAAACAACTTACTTGTAAAACAGAACCTATTCCAAAAGGCGGATTAATTGTCGAAAAGAACTGGAAAAAATCAAAATTCATCACAACGGTAAGCCCACTTAACACAGAAGAGTTTCAAGGAAAGTTATATATGTTATTAAAAACATCTTTCTTAGAAAATATGTTACTTAAACTCATGAATCAATTTCTTATCATTAGTGTTGTGACAATTATTTTAACGACTATTTCTGTCTTTGTTTTTTCTCGTGTTATTACAGAACCACTTATAAAAATGAAGAGGGCAACAGAAAAAATGTCAAAATTAAATACACCAATTCAATTAGGTATTAAACGGAATGATGAGCTTGGCAGCTTAGCAAAAACGATCGAAGATTTATCCAGTGAACTGACTTATATGAAAAAAGAAAGAAATGAATTTCTCGCTAGTGTTGCCCATGAACTATTAACTCCATTGACCTATATGAAAGGTTATGCGAAGGTAGCAAAGAGGGATTCTTTAACGAAAGAAGAGCGTGAAGAATACTTACAGATCATTGAGGATGAAACAGATAGTGTAACCGATCTCGTCCAAGATTTATTTATGCTAGTGCAATTAGAACAACATCAGTTTGTTATAAAAAAACAAAAAGTGATCCTTAAACCATTTTTAGAACGAATGGTTGAAAAAACAAAAACAACATTAACTAACAAACAAATGCAACTCCATGTATATTGCAAAGATGATTTAGAAGTTTGCATAGACGAAAGACGTATGGAACAAGTTATGTTAAATTTATTACACAATGCTTATCAACATTCACCAGAAAACACATCTATTACGATACGTGTACTCACGGAAACAGATTCTTTTACAATAAATGTAGACGATGAAGGAGAAGGTATTCCTGAAGAAGATATCTCACATATTTTTGATCGTTTTTATCGTGTTGATAAATCCAGAACGAGAGCTACTGGAGGAAAAGGTATCGGGCTAGCTGTTGCAAAAGAAATTGTAGAATTGCATAACGGTTCCATTCTAGTAACAAGCCAATTAGGAGTAGGGACAAACTTTAGAATCAAGCTACCATTTGAATAAGATGCGTGTGAAAACACCAGTAGTAGTAAACACTACTGGTGTTATTTTGTTCATAAAATCAGCTCATATAAGCTAACCTTTTGAAATTATTCTTATTTCAATATAAAATAAAGTTACATTTGCAAAGATTTGGAGGGTGATATAATTGGATATCCATGTATTAACAAAAGACGAAGCAGAAATTTACTTAGAACTTCGTGTAGAAGGATTAAAGCAAAACCCTGAAGCTTTCAGCTCTTCTTATGAAGATATTATTAATAAAGAGTGTGCGATTGAATATAAAGCACAAAAATTAGCACAAGATGAAAACTATACACTAGGTGCATTTAAAGATGGACAATTAATCGGAGTTGCAACGCTGGAAACGAAACCATATGTAAAACAAGAACATAAAGCTAAAATCGGTTCTGTATATGTGTCTCCAAAAGCACGCGGACTTGGAGCAGGAAAAGCACTTATTAAAGAATGTCTTGAACTTGCTAAATCTTTAGAAGTAGAACAAGTTATGCTTGATGTTGTTGTTGGCAACGATGGTGCGAAGAAACTTTATGAATCATTAGGATTTAAAACATTCGGTGTGCAAGAACGTTCATTAAAATATAACGGACAATATTGGGACGAAGAGCATATGGTCTTATTCTTAGATGAAAATAAATAATAAAAAACATCCTCATGCTTGGAGGATGTTTTTTTACTTTCTTGTATACCATGCCTTATGTAATAATTGAATCGCTTTCGCAATTTCTTCTTCTGATAAAATCGCAAACCCAAGTAAAACTACATTTTCAGGCGCAGTACCGTCTTTATAGTACGTAGAAACAGGATATATTTTAATACTATATTTCGCAGCTTCTTGAATTAGTTCTTCTTCTCGCATTCCATTATGCACTTGTAATAAAATGTGTAATCCAGAATCTTCTCCTATCACTTCAACACGATTAGAGAAATACTTCTCTATTTCAAAAACAAGTCGATCCCTCTTTTTTCGGTAAACGACACGCATTTTATGAATATGTTTTTCCCAATAGCCTTCATTGAAAAACCTTCTTATCACTTCTTGGTCCATTCTTGAAACACTTTGCGTATAAAATAAATATTCCTTTTGATACTTTTCAATTATATTCTTCGGTAATACGATATAACTCATCCGTAATGAGGGTAACAACGCTTTTGATAGCGTCCCCATATAAATAACTTTCCCATCTGTATCTAATCCTTGCAGTGCCGGAATTGGCTTTCCTGAATAACGAAATTCACTATCGTAATCATCTTCAATAATATACCTGCCTTCTTCTTTCTTCGCCCATTGTAAAAGCTGCGTCCTTCTCGTAATAGGCATAATCATTCCATATGGGAATTGATGAGAAGGTGTAACAAATACAACATTTGCATCGCTATTTTCTAAATCTGCCATACAAATTCCGTCCCTATCTAAAGACAACATTTGAACCTTCTTTTCTCCCTGTTCAAAAACGACCATTTTCCTATGATAACCTGGGTTTTCAACCGCATAGTTACTTCCCTTCAACAACTGAAAAAGTAACTTCACTAATATTTGTGTTCCCGCCCCTAATACAATTTGACTAGCTGAACAACGCACACCTCTAGATTCATACAAATAGCTCGCAATTTCCTCCCTTAAGCTCAATTCCCCTTGAGGGTGTCCAAGAAAAAGCAACTCATTATTATGCGGCTGCCATACATCATTTATAAGCTTACGGTACATAGTGAACGGAAAAGTATTCGTATCAACTCCTGTTTGGGTGAAATCAAATTTATAGTTCTCCTCCCGAAACGGTACTTCTTCTACTTTCGCTTCGCTTCCTTCTACATAAATCATTTGTTCAATTTTACATACAAAATAACCTTTTCTCGATGCCGATTCAATATAACCTTCTGCAAGTAATTGCTCGTAAGCTGCTTCTACTGTATTCTTACTCACTTGTAAATAGCTCGCCAGCTTTCTTTTAGCAGGTAATTTTGTAAAAGCCGGAATCGTTCCATCTTTAATCTCTTTTTTTATATACTCATACAATTGCACATACAATGCTATTTTACTTTTCGTATTTAAATTAGGCGTTAATTCTAACATAATATCTGACCCCTTAATAAAACTAAAATCTGATACTTTTTACAGTACCAGAAGTTATATATAATTCCTTGTATCATGTCACACATAAAAAATCAAATACTCGAGAGGGGATGCATGATCATGAACAACAATAGACGGATTGGACTCATTATGATTATTACAGGAGCTACCTTATGGGGATTATCTGGCCCGATGATTCAGTGGCTATTTCAACATACTAACGTATCATCAATTGATTTTTTAACAATTCGCTTGTTGCTTGCGGGAATATTTATTTTATCTTTCTTACTTATAAAGAAACAAAACATATTTCAAATTTGGAAACATCCGAGATATGCTATACAACTTATTATTTTCTCTATTCTCGGTATGCTCGGTGCACAATATGCCTTTATCGAAACAGTTCATATTAGTAATGCGGTCACAGCGACATTATTTCAATTTCTAGGTCCTGTTCTTATTACCATTTATGTCGCATTTGGACAAAGAAAATTCCCTGCTTCTATGCCACTACTCGCAATTATAACTGCCCTAACAGGAACGTACTTTATTATTACAAACGGTTCAATTGAAAATATTGTTTTATCGAAAGAAGCCATTATTTTCGGCCTATTAACAGCAATTGGCTTTGCATTTTATACCCTTCATCCAGCTTCTCTTATTAAAGAATGCGGAACAACTGTAGTAATTGGCTGGGGGATGTTAATCGGTGGCATTGCCCTACTTATTTGTAATCGCTCGTTTGAATGGAATCAGCTTTCACAAACTTTTACACCAAAAACTTTTTCTATGCTTATTCTTATCATCATAAGTGGCACTCTTTCTTTCCTCCTTTATATCGGTAGTCTGAAATATTTAGCAGCAACAGAAACGAGCATTTTATCTAGCATTGAACCACTTGTAGCTGCCATCGTGTCAATCGCTTGGCTAAATGAATCCTTTGGAGCATATCAATTATTAGGCGGCGTATGTATCGTTCTTTCTGTTATTTTCTTAACGATGCCGCAAAAAGAAAATGAACCGACTTTTACAACTGAACAAATATAGAAAATGTCAAAAGAGGTCGTACAAAACTTACGACCTCTTTTTATACTTTAAAGGAATTGTCCCGCTTTCTAGCAAATACAATTACACTAACAATAAAAATTAGGAGTGTGACACCATGAAAAAAATCGGAACTATGCTACTTTTCTCTTTTCTCATCGCTGGATGCACACAAGCGCAACCTGATTCAGAAGCACCTAAAAAAGAAACCATCGCAACGTCATCCACTCAAGTTAATGCACCTTCCTTCTTTCATCTTAGCGTTTTAAAAGATGTAAATTGGGAAGAAACACCCTCCTTCATACAAGAAAAAATACCTTTAAAAGGCATCGAAGAAAAAATCGCAATGGCTGATAGTCCTATTATCGCAAATGAAAAAAATGAAATGATGTGGTACTTTTTAGATACTGAAATGCCAACTGGAAAACTATCTATTATTGCACTAAAACAAGGATCAATAACTCCAACACCCGTACTCTTTCAACAAGAAACTTCCAAACCAACTTGGACCACTTCAAATACAATTGATTCTACTACAAACGAACTCCCTCTCACTATGTCACTACCTTCATCTGGATTATGGGTATTAAATATATATGTGAATGAAGAATATTATGATCAGTTTGTAATTACCGCTGAGTAAAGTGACAAAACTAAAACACTTTCTTACAACAATGTAATTTCTACGTCATATACTTCGATAGTGTAAGTATCTCTCTTCTCTTATACTTACAGTAAGAAATGGCACAAGGAGAGATGAAAAAAATGATAGAAGTGATCGTAGCAGTAACTGAGGTTTTAGTAAATGGTAAACAAGTTGCAATGGAATTAAATAAATAGTGAAGACACACAAATAAATAATTTTACACTTCTTCATTATTTTGATTTCTTATCTCAAAAAAGCAGTGCCTTTTTAGGCACTGCTTTTAGCTATTAATAGCTTGGTATTTTCATAATTTGCGCCACACCTGAATCAATAGCTGCTTTCGCTACAGCTTCCGCAACACTTGGAACAATTCTTTTATCTAACGGATTCGGGATTACATAATTCGCATTACGTTCTTCGTCCGTAATGATGTTAGCGATCCCATATGCTGCCGCTAATTTCATCTCTTCTGTAATATCAGTCGCGCGCACATCTAACGCACCACGGAATATCCCTGGGAACGCCAATACATTATTTACTTGATTCGCATAATCCGAGCGCCCGGTTCCTACTACAGCTGCCCCAGCCTCTAATGCATCCTCTGGGAAGATTTCTGGAATTGGATTCGCCATAGCAAACACAATTGCTTTCTCATTCATCGTTTGTACAAGTTCTTTCGTTAATACGTTAGGAGCAGATACGCCAATAAAAATATCAGCTTGATGAATCGCTTCTTTTAACGTTCCACGCACATATTCTCGATTTGTCTTTTTTGAAACTTCAATTTGCGCTTCGTTCATCCATGATTCACCTTCACAAACAATACCTTCTAAGCTAACTAACGTAATGTGCTTTGCACCAGCCTTTAATAATAATTTTCCAATTGCAATCCCTGCCGAACCCGCACCGTTAATAACAATTTTCACATTATCCATTTGTTTGCTAACAACTTTTAATGCATTAATAACAGCTGCTAAGACGACAATAGCGGTTCCATGTTGATCATCATGGAATACAGGAATATTCGTTTCTGCTTTTAATCGCTTTTCAATTTCAAAACAACGTGGTGCCGCAATATCTTCTAAGTTAATTCCTGCAAACGTAGGCTCTAAATTTTTCACAAGGGTAACGATTTCATCCACATCAGTCGTACCTAAACATAACGGGAAAGCATCTACATTCGCAAATTTCTTAAATAAAATACTCTTCCCTTCCATAACAGGCATAGCTGCTTTCGGTCCAATATTCCCTAAACCAAGTACCGCTGTTCCATCTGAGACAACTGCCACCATATTACCACGTGCCGTATAGTCATACACTGCTTCTTCATCCGCCGCAATTGCTTTGCAAGACTCCGCTACACCTGGTGTATATGTCAGGCTTAAATCATCCGCTGAATTTACTTCTACTTTACTTGTAATTTCAATTTTCCCTACTAATTCTTTATGCAGTAACAATGATCTTTCATTAATTTGATTTTCTAACATACTTATAATCTCCCCTTAATTTGACAAGCTAGCTATATGAATATAGCTAGCTTGTTTGATCATGAAAACATTTTTAATAAAATTGTCGCTGTTACAACCATTGCTGCCCCGCCTAAACGTGTTGAAATTTGCGCAAACGGCATTAATTCCATACGATTTGAAGCTGATAAAATAGCAACATCTCCAGTTCCACCTAAACCACTATGACATCCAGTTACAATTGCTGATTCAACTGGATACATTTTCATCACTTTCCCTACAAGAAAACCTGATGCTACCATTGTAAGAACAACTGATGCGCACACAACAACATATCCTACTGAAAGAACTGCTGCTACGTCTTTTAACGGAATATATAGCAATCCTAGTCCAACCATTAACGGCCAAGTTAAATTCTTCGAAATGAATTTATATAAATGGAATGCTCCTTGCTCCATTTTTGCTGGCATTAATTTAAAGTATTTCACAAGTGCTGCTGAGAAAATCATAATGATTGCCCCAGGAATACCGATGAACTTAGAAGCAAATCCTCCGAAGATAAAGAACGTACACGCAATTAATAAACCTGCTCCCATTAATGAGAAGTCAATTGGCTTCTCTGTATTTTGTTCTTTTAATAACTCTGCTTGATTGTCTGTTTTCACTAATACACCGTTACCACTAAGCTCCGGTTTCTTCTCACCTAAACGCTTCATATACCCTGCACTCACGATTGCGAACATATTTCCAATAATAGCCGCTGGAATAAGCTGTGATACAAACGTTGCTGATGATTCATTTAAAATATCACTATAAGCTAGCGACAATGGTAAAATCCCTTCCCCTATACCACCACTCACAATTGGTACGATGATAAAGAAGAATGTTTGCTTCATTTCAAATCCAAATAGTGAACCGACCAATAATCCTACCGCTACCGAAGCTAACGTCCCTACTACTAAAGGTATAAACATACGAACGAAACCTTGTACTAACACTTTACGATTCATTCCTAAAATACTTCCGACTACTAAACAAGAAATATATAAATATAAAAAGTTCGATTTTTTCATTAACATAGTCGCAGCTTCCATTGAAGCTGGATTCATCCAGTTAAAAAATACAAGTAATGATGGAATAAATAACGAAAGTATTGCCGGACCGCCGATATTTTTTAAAATTGGAATTCTCATTCCAATGTCGCCTAAGAAAATACCCATGATCATAATAACTGCAAATCCACCAATCATATCTGCTGGCAATTTATTATATACAGATGCCCCATAAATAATAGCAGCCAATACTACATATAACGGTAAAGGTATAACACCGATTTTTACATTCATAATTTTAGAAGCGAAAGATTCTCTTTGTACTTCATTTCCTTCAGAAAATGATACCGCTTCCACATTCTTTTGAATTCCCATATGGCACCCCCTTGTTTTCTTAATAACAATATTAAAACGCTTTCAATAGTAAAAATAGTTTTTGTAAGTTTTGTAATTGATTTTGTAATTAAAAAAAGTATAAGCGACTTATAATAAGTCGCTTATACGTAAAACTCTATTTTATTTTTGTCAATACATCTTAATTTACTCACTGGTCTTCCTACGTGTTGATACACCATTTCGTTTTCTAATACTCCAATTTCAGTCAAAAACATTACATACTTTCGAATAGAAACTCTTGAAACTCCAACTAATTGCGCCATTTCATCTGTTGTAAACGCTCGTCCATTCAGCGACTCGATCTTCTGCCAAATTAATTGCATCGTTTGCTTCGTTAATCCTTTCGGAAGCTCTTTAGTGACCGTAGGCTCTCTTTTTTCTTTTTGCAAAATTAACGAATCTAATTCCGATTGACTAATTTTTTGTTGTTCTTTCATGAAAGTAAGTTTTTCTCGATATATAGTTAATGCCTTTTTAAATCGTTCAAATGTAAATGGTTTAATTAAATAATCTACTACACCATATTGTAATGCTTTTTTAATACTCCCCATATCATGTACAGCTGAAATCATCATAATATCGATTTCTTTTTCTTGGTTCCGAATATACATTAAAAGCTCAAATCCAGTTTCTTCAGGCATAAAAATATCAAGTAATACTAAATCTACTCGTGATTCCTCTAATACTTCTATCGCTTCTTTAACGGAGTTAACTGCTTGAACAAGTTCAAACCCTCCTACTTGCTCTAAATAATGCGTATTTAACATTGCTACCATCGGGTCATCTTCTACAATTAAAACTTTAATCATATTTACCTCTCATCCCTACCTTTAGGTATTTCAATTGTTATCGTTGTTCCCTTTCCTACTAATGAATGCATATGAATTTCCCCATTTATTCGCTGTATACTTTCTTTTACAAGATACAAACCATAACCACGGTTATCTCCCTTTGTGGAATAACCTTTCGTAAATAATGCCCCTATTTCTTCTTCTGGTATACCTTTCCCCGTATCTTGTACTGTAATGATTAATGCATCCCCATATTGTATCTCAAGTTCAACTTGCTTCTTCTCACAATTCGTCACTGCCTCTAATGCATTATCAATTAAATTTCCGACAATCGTAATCAGTTCATGAGTAATACTTTCATCATCCATTTCTGGCATGTAAGAATCTTCACTTATGATTAATTTTATGTTTTTCTCTCTAGCATAGCTAAATTTTCCAAGTAAAAAGCCAGCAAATACTGGACTTTTTATTCTTTTCATAACCCCACCAATTTCATATTGATGCTCTGATACCATACCGCTTATATACTTTTGTAATTCTTCATACTGCTTCATATGTGTAAGCCCTAATACGACATGCATTTTATTCATAAATTCATGCGATTGTGCCCGTAATGCTTCCGCATATAGCCTAATACCAGTTAATTCTTCTGCTAATTTTCTAATCTCTGTTTTATCACGAAATGTTGCAATTGCACCAACTATTTCTCCTTTTACATATAAAGGAACACGATTCGTCACAATCGTAATTCCATAAATATTTTGTTCTTCGTTTAATTGTACCTCTCCCGTTTGTAATATTTCTTTTATACGTGAATTAGGCATATACAACTCAACATCTTTACCGATAAAATCTTCTTCAAGTCCACTTTTCTTAAACAATCGTTTTGCCTCATTATTTATTAAAGTTACATTGGCTTCCTTATCTACAGCAATAATACCTTCCTTTACAGATTGTAGCATCGTATTTCTTTCTTCAAGAATCTTCGCTATCCTGTGAGGTTCAAGACCGAATAAACTTTTCTTTATATGTCTAGCTAGCAATATTGCTCCTATAATTCCGACTAGTACTCCAACTCCGACACCAATGTAAATGATATGTCTACTTTCCTTAACTCTCTCTTTTACATTATCTGCTGAAATACCAACGGCCACCGCTCCAAGTTGTTCACCTGTTTCAGAAAATACAGGTACAAACACTCGCATTGAAATACCTAAAGTTCCTTCTGCCAGCGATACATGTTCCTTTCCTTTCAATGCAGGCCCTTCATCTCCCCCAATAAAATGATGGCCTATTTTTTGAGGATTTGGATGTGATTTTCTTATTCCATTCATGTCCATAACTACAATAAATTGAACACCTGTGTTTTTTAATATTCTATTTGTATACGTTTGGATTGCAGAAGTATCTGCCTTCCCAATCAAACCATCGATTACAATTGAATCATTCGCCACAATGTGTGCAATTGTTTTTGCTTTCTCTGCTTGGCTATCCTCCGTCGTCCGTTCTACATTATGACTAATTAATATATCTGTCACAAGTAAAGAAAAAATTACAACTGTACAAACTAACAATGTAATCGTTTTCCATAAATTCCATAGTCTTTTTCTTTTTTTCATCCCGTTAATGACTCCCCTAATTGCTGAATAGAAAAATAAGTAAGGTGAAAATAATATCACCTTACTTATCTGCTGTTATTATACTTTAAATTTACTAGTCATCGCTTGTAGTTCTTCGGCCATCCCAGCTAAGTTTTGCGAAGCTGAACTAATTTCTTCCATTGAATTCACTTGTTCTTCTGTTGAAGCAGCAACACTTTGCATACTAGCTGTATTTTCTTCTGCAGCCGCTGCAATTTCATCAATAGCATTTGTCACTTCATTTGCATCTCCAGCAATTCTCTTCGTTGTTTCTACCATTTGATTAACTTGAGAAACAATATGTGTAGTAGAACTTAAAATTTCCGTAAAACTTGCTTTCGTTTTCGTTACAACATCAAGGCCTTGTTGAACTTCTCCATTCACATTATCCATTGCCTTAACAGTATGTTCAATATCCGCCTTAATTTCTGCAATTAAATTTGCAATCTCTCCAGATGATGCTCCTGATTGCTCCGCTAATTTTCTAACCTCATCAGCTACAATAGCAAACCCTCGGCCCTGTTCACCTGCTCTTGCTGCTTCAATAGCTGCATTTAAAGCTAATAAGTTCGTTTGAGTAGCGATGTTTTGAATCGCTTCAGAAATAGCTCCTACCTGCTTTGATTTCTCATCAAGAAGTTTAATAATAGCATCTGAATCGGATACCGATCTAGAAATAGACTGCATTTGTTTTGCTGTTTGTTCAACCAATTCTTCCCCTTCTTCAGCTCTTTCTCTCGCATGTAATGAGGAGATAGAAATTGATTCCGCGCTTCCAGTTACATCTTGAATTGCTGTATTTACTTGTTGTAATGTAGCCGCACCTTCTTCAACACCTTGACTTTGTGATTCAGCCCCACCTGATACTTGTTCCATTGCAATTGTAATTTGATCTGTCGCATCATTTGCTTGCTGTACGCTCGCTGTTAACTCTTCAGCCGATGCAGCGACATGTTCTGCTGAAAAACTAATTTGAGTAATCACATCTTGTAAAGAGGCAGACATTTCATTAAATGAATTCCCTAATTTCCCTATATCATCCTTGGAATGGATTGTAATTTTCTCTGTCAAATCTCCCTTACTAATTTTATGGGCCGAGTCAGCTATTTTTCTTAATGGTCTTGTAATAGACTTTGTAATGAAATAAATTAATACACTACCAAATACAATAGCGATAGCAATGACAATCAAAGTCTTATAAAATACTGGATTCGCAGCTTGGGTAATTTCTTCGTCGAACATAACCCCAACTACTTTCCATCCTGTTTTCTCATTTGTTGCAAAGATTAAATTCTTTTTATCACCTTGTTCTGTATAAGACACATTTCCTTGTTTTTCTTCATAAATTGGTTTAATCCACGGATCAGTAACTTTTGCACCTGGTTTTCTAGATGGATGACTAACAATTTGCTTATTTTGATCTAGAATAACTGCATAACCTTTTTCACCAATGTTAATCATTTTGGAAATTTTTAAGATGTTATCTAAATTTAAGTTAATTCCTATAACACCTTTACCATCTTTTACTTCTTTAGCAATTGTCACTACCATATTTTTAGTAGATGCTGATTGATATGGTGCAGTAACAATTACTTTTCCTTTATTTTCATGTGCTTCTTTATACCAAGATCTATCTGTTGGATTATACCCATCAGCCATTTTGATAAATGGTTCTCTTATAAACTTTCCCGTCTGTGTTCCAATATAAATACCTTCTACTTCTGGATGAAGTTTTATATATTGCGCTAACTTCGTTCTTACTATTTCTTCTTGTCCGTTTGGATATGTATCCTCTGTTAAGACGTCTGCAAAATACGCCGCATCAACAAATTTCTCTTCTATATTTTGAGAAATAACAGTATTTAAAACAGAAATATTTTCCTTTGCTTTACCTGTAATTTGTTGTTCAAAATTTGTTTTGGCAGTTTGATATGAAACACCACCGATAATAAGTCCTGGTATAGTTAAAATAAGAAAAAATGAAATGATTAATTTTTTCTTGATACTCATACATTTAACCCAGTTAAATATTTTTTGCATAATAAGCCTCCTTTATGTAATGTGAATACTTGTGTAATTTTATACAATTAACATATATAAAACAATATATAATGATAACATGTAATTTTTTTGTCAATTATGCATTTTTTCATATTCACTACTTCTAAAGATTTAATCATAAAAAATAAGAGAACTTCAGCTTATATAATAAGCTGAAGTTCTCTTATTTCTTGACAAAAAACACCCACAAAAACTCCTCTTACAGTTCCTTACATCTATTTCCTTACTAATTCATTTAGAGCTTTTCACATAACTAATCGCCTGACTCCCCATTTGCATCCATGCCTTTTCAAATTTTCCTCTCGGCACTTTTATATCTAGGCTATCCTCGAGAGGATCCCGAATATATACAAATTCTTCATCGTATCCAATCAGTACTACACAATGTTCATTATACGTAATAGAAACATCTCCGCTATTTGTTTCCCATGTAGTAAATTCATCTTCATCTAATGGCGCAAATTTTGCATTCGTAATCATAACTACCGGTTGTCCTGATTTTACACTCTTATAAAGTTCTTCTATACTCTTCCCTGTTAAGTCCACAGCTTTATTAGGTAAATACTTTTTCGCTAATTGAAAAAGTGGTCCGTGATATACACCATATCCAGATTCAGAAAAGGTATAAATATTTCCTACAAATCCTTCATTCGGATTCCCACGTACACCATCGTTCATAAAATCAACTTTCTTTATTTCATTTGCTAATTTCATCTTATCCACTGTAATGCCTGCATATTGTAACATCATCGCTAAGCTAGTCACTTCACAGCCTCTATCTAGCTCTGGTAATTGCTGAATTAAAGGTACATTTGATAAGATGACCTTTTCATCATTATTACTAAAATCTGCTTCTTTTCCGCTTTGTATATTGAAGAATGTTAACTTCTCCACATACTTTGTAATGCCATTTGTATATACATTCCATACTGCTATAGCTAGTAAAGCCATACATATATACCACTTCCATCTCCGTATCACTCTCACGCCCTTTTTAGTTCGTTAAATAAGAATAAAACGCGTCAGCATCCGTGCGAATCACCGGTACAAAATTTAGTTCTTTTCCTTTTTCAGGCTGATTTTTTTTAATTTTTTCTGCTAGTTCTTGAACGTTCATATTCATTTTATCCATATTAAGCTCATCTGCCATTTGTAACACTTTTTGTTCATTAATTTCGCTTAATACTTGATATATATCTTTACCATACAAATCAATATGATATTTTTTTGCTTCTTCCTGCACTTTTTGTTCGTACACTTCTTGCGCTAACGTTTCTATCTCTTTTCCTTTTTGTGAAATACCTAACTTCCCTGCTTCCTCTCTTACTTTCGTTCCATAGATTTCTTCCGCAATGTCTTCTATTTCTTTTCCATTTGTCGAAATGCCTAATTTATCCGCTTCATCATTAATTTTAATCGTATTAATTTGATTAATTAAATTTACAATCGTTGTATTCTCTATAGATATGCCTAGCTTTAACGCTTCTTGCTTCACTTTTGTTTCATAGATTTCTTCTGAAAGAGTTCCAACGTCTTTTCCTTCAATCGAAATTCCTAACTGTTCAGCTTCTCTTCCTACTTCCGTCTCATGAATTTCTTTTTCTAGCGTAATTTGTTCTTTCCCTTCCGTTTCAATACCTAGATTCTCCGCCTTTTCTTCTGTATGCACCGCATGTATCTTCCCATTATTTAATTGTTCTTTACTGCGCTGCGTGTAATTTGTCTTTCCTTGTGATGTTTCAGAAGGAGAGGCACCCCCTAATATGCTTAAGCTCATTACTCCAATAGTGAATACCGTCATCATTTTCTTTTTCAAAATTAATTCCTCCCTCTTACACTTTCTTTTCCATCATTCCCTATACATAATCGAAATAACATTATGATCGATATAATCTGCTCAAATACCTTTTTATAATCGCTTCTTCATAGGGCTAACTTTCTGTATATCATACATGTTATAAATAGTTTCTTAACTTTCCCTTAAAAAAAGACGACCTTGTAAAAACAAGATCGTCTTCTCACTTATATTCTTTGGTTTTTAGGGAAATTCACTTCAAAACAAGTACCCCCTCCCCATTTGCTCTCTACTAATATTTTCCCATAATGCTTTTCTACAATCCAATTTGCGATTGAAAGGCCTAATCCCGCTCCTTCTGACGCACTTCTCGCTTTATCACCTTGATAAAAACGATCAAATAATTTTGGGATGTCCTCATCTTTAACCCCTATCCCGTCATCTTTCACCCGTATACGAATTGAGCTGCTCGTTTGCGTACAATCGATTTGAATATGCCCGCCCCCATTTGTATACTTCATCGCATTATCTAACAATATGACCATCATTTGATGAATTCTCTCTCTATCACCCATAAATGATATGTCATGTTCTACTTTTAATATCATCTCTTTTTCTTGATATGAAGCAATTTCCTTATATGGATCTACTATTTCTTCTAACAATTTATCCATTTCAAATGTTTTCTTATCCATCTCAATTTGATTAGAATCCGAACGTGCTAACAATAATAAATTAGTTACAAGCTTAGATAACCGTCTACACTCCTTTGAAATCGTAGAAATATCCATCGCTTTTTCTTCTATTGTCGCAGATGGTGACTGAAATAACACATCCGTTTTTGATTGAATAACTGCAAGTGGTGTCCTTAATTCATGTGATGCATCCGAAACGAATTGCTGCTGTTTTTCCCATGAATTTTGAATGGGTATGAGTGCCCTGCCAGCTAAGAAAAAGCCAATTCCTATTGCACATAAACTTCCTACGCTACAACCTATAACAAGAATTAAAAATAAAGTATTTAGCATCTCTTCTTCAGCTGTTGTATCGCGTACAATTTGAACTATTTTCCCATCTTCTTTAAACGCAAAGGTTCTAAAATATCGTCCTTGCACTTCAATATCTTGCAAATCCCCTAACTTCTTTGGGAAAAACTGATCCAAATTCCCTTCAAAGCTAGAACGAAATTTATGGTTATCTCCCTCTATCTCTACTACTTTCCCATTCCAAGTTATTTTAGTTATCCGGGGATCTCCAATTTTAATGTTCTCCATACGTTTTCTTGGTAATATTTTAGCATCAAATTTTTTTCCAAACTGAGCCTTCATTTTTATAGATTGATCCACTTCATTATAAATACGATTATATGTGTATGAATAAATGATACTGCCTAATACACCTATCAAGATAATAAATACTAATGAATTCAATATAGTCAATCGAATGCGTGTTTTCTGAAACATGCTTCCCTTTTTCATTGTTCTTTTAATATATATCCAATACCTCGAACAGTTTGAATATCTTTCTGATAACCGAATGGCTCTAATTTTTTACGTAAATGATGTACATACACTTCTACAATTGCTACTGTCGTATCTGAATCAAATCCCCAAACACGATCAAAAATTTGTTCACGCATTAAAATCTTTCCGCTATTTTGAACAAGGTACTCTAGAAGCTCATATTGTTTTAATGTTAACTTCATGCTTTGTCCATCTACTTGAACGTCTTTATCTTTTCCGAACAGTTCAATCCCTTTATAACGAATAGTCTGCTTTGTTGTTAAACTACCGCTTCGTCGTAATAAAGCACGAATTCTCGCTTTTAACTCTGGAGCCTGAAATGGCTTAACGATATAGTCATCCCCACCAAAGTCCAAGCCTTTCACGCGATCTTCTAAAGAATCTCTCGCTGTCAAAAATAGGACTGGTGTTTCAATCTTTTCATCACGTATTTTTTGAATTACTTCAAAACCGTCCATTTCTGGCATCATCACATCAAGCAAAATGGCGTCATATATATTTTGTAATGCTAGAAATAATCCATCTTCTCCATTCAATGCTGTATCTACTTCAAATTCATCGCGTAATATTTGGACAATAGACTCTAATAAAGAAGCATTATCTTCTACTACGAGTAAGCGCATATTCTCACCTTCCACCATATCGTTCAATCCTATTTATAATTATATTTTAACGTTTTTCTCAATATAAAATTTGAAAGATTTATTATAAAAATTCTTCCTTAAATTTTTCTTAATAAAAAATTGAAAGAAATAAGATTCCCCTTATCTCTTTCAACTTTTTACTACGTACACCTTTTTACTCGGCAATTCTAAACAATTTAACTGGCCACCATATACAGCACCGCCATCAATCCCTATAATACGATTACTCCCAAAATACACGCCACAATTCTCACTACCATGAAACGTTTTTGTTTCCGTATGACCAAATACAACAACCTTTTCACCACTATACCCACTATGAAACTCATTACGTATCCACATTAACGTATATGGTTCACATTCCGAAACTCGCTTCAATGGCTCAACACCGGCATGTACAAATATATACTCTTCTGTTTCAATGTAATGATCTAATTCTTGAATAAATTTTACATGTTCCTCTAAAACATGCGATTGTAAAATTGGTTTTTGGAAGGCTTCTTCATTAACTACAATATCTTCATCTACAAAGCCATAGCTGTATAAAGTCTTATCTCCACCATTCCTTTTTACCCAATGGTTCCATGAACGTTCTTCATCAGTCGTTAACGCTTTAATCATCATATCTTCATGATTACCCTTTAGAACGAGGGCTCCCTCTTCTTTTAACGCTTTTACCTTTTCAATTACAGCACGCGCATTGGGACCACGATCTACATAATCCCCTAATAAAATCAATTGATCCTGTCTTGCATCATATTGAGCTTCTTCTAATAACTGTTCGAACTTTTCTATTTCTCCATGAATATCACTAATAACAAGAATTCTTTTCATATTATCCCCCTTCTTTCTAAACCACTCTCTTTCTAATTATAGTTCAAAACAACAGAAATTTCTGAATCCATATTCAAAATCACATTTATTACAAATAAAACGATTGTCCTTACAACAATGTAAGTCTCTTGTCATCCAATTCGATAGTTGCAAGTGCTATATTTCCTTATACTAAAAGTAAGAAATGAAACAAAAAACAAGGAGAGATGAGACATGAAAAAAGTGATGGAAGTTGTAGTAGCGGTGGCAGAGGTTTTCGTAAATGGCAAACAAGTTGCAATGGAGTTAAACAAATAATGAAAAGGACAAGATTCATTCTAGACCCTTTACTCATATAAAAGAGATAAGACTTCTTCATTTTTTTGATCCCTTATCTCCTTGAAAAAGCCGTATCCTTTTTCGGATACGGCTTTTTCTTATTTTTGACTCGTACGAGCTGAAATACTAATTGCTCTATCAGTTGCTTTGGCAGCTTCATCTAACGCTTCTTTACTATTCTTTCCGTCATACATTGCTTCTAATGCTTTTACAACTGCATCTCGTGATTCTGGGAATACACTAATTAAAGCCCCTTGAGTTGCTGGAGATTGCTTCGTCGCTTGTAATTGTTCCACTGTTACTTTTAGCTGTGGATATTTTTCATATTGCTCTTTTACTAATGGTTCATTGTATGCATCTGGATTAATAGAGAAATAGCCTGTTGCAGTATGCCATTTTGCTTGTACGTCTGGCTTCGTTAAATATTTCATAAAGTCCCAAGCACCTTGTTGTGTTTCTTCTGAAACCATATTCGTCATCCATAATGATGCTCCGCCAATAACAACACCATTTTGTTTCGAATCCTCTGGATATGGAATATATGACACGCCTACATTAAACTTAGATGCATCAATTAAGTCGCGAACACCAGCTGAAGAATCTAAATACATAGCAACTTGTCCAGACTGGAACGCGGCACGAATATCATCCCAACTTGCTCCATATTTTCCAAGTGCGCCAGCTTTATTTAAATCATCTAACATTCCAAATACTTTCTGTCCTTCTTTATCGTTAAATACCGCCTTCTTTGCAGCATCTTTGCGACCGTTTTCGTTATCTACATATAAAGCACCTTGTGTCGCTAACAATTCTTCAAAGAACCAACCATAATTCAGCATGGAGAATCCATATTGTTTTACATTTCCGCCTTCTTTAATCGTTAACTTTTTCGCTGCTTCTTGTAATTCCGCATACGTTTTCGGAGCTTTTTCTGGATCTAAGCCCGCCTTTGCGAAAGCATCTTTATTATAAATTAGTACTGGTGTAGATGAATTAAATGGCATAGAATACATTTTGCCATCAACTGAATAATAATTTGTAATTGCTTTTTCCAACTTTGAGGTGTCGTACTTAGCTTTTTTTATCCAACTATCAATTGGCGTAATCTTTTTGCTATCAATCATATATTTTGTTGTAATTTCACTCGACTGAACAAGAGCTGGCGCTTCTTTCGTAGCAGACATCGTTCTAAATTTCGTTAAAGACTCTTCATATGTCCCTTGGAACTCTGCCTTTATCTCGTATTTATTCTGTGACTTATTATAGTCTGCAACAAGCCCATCTAGTACGCCTTGTGTTTTTCCACCCATCGCATGCCAAAAACGAATTACAGTCTTATCACCATTTTTTTCAACTGGTGCTACTTTTTCCTGCGCTTCAGATTTCCCCTCCGTTTTACTACTTGAACAAGCGGCACTAGATAATGCCATTGTTGCTGCCATTAATAGAGCAGCACCTTTTTTAACTAAACTCATTTTAATCTCACCTTCTCTTGGTTATTTAATTGCACCTTTTGTTAATCCTTGTTGTAATTGCTTTTGCCCTACAAATAGTAAAATCAGTGTTGGAATGACAATAACCGTAACACCGGCCATTACGCTTCCCCAATCAGTTGCAACTTCTTGAGACTGAAGCTGCTTTACACCAATTTGAACTGTTCTTACTTTTTCATCAGTGGTCACTAAAAGTGGCCATAAGTACATATTCCATGTTGTTAAAAAACTATATACTCCAAGCGTAATAAAACTCGTTTTACAATACGGAATTACGACGCTAAATAAAAACCTTACATTTCCAATCCCTTCAATAAAGGCTGCTTCTTTCAGTTCATTCGGAAGCGTCATAAAATGTTGACGTAACAAGAAAATACCGAAAGCTGTTGCAAAAAACGGCACTGTCATCCCAGCAAAGCTATTGATCCAACCGAAGTTTTGAATCGTTAAAAAGTTCGGTACCATCGTTGCTTCCCACGGAATAAGCATCGTTGAAATAAACAGGAAGAAAATAAGGTTTCTTCCTTTAAACTGTAGAAAGACAAAAGCATAAGCCGCTAAGCTTGATACGATAAGTTGTCCAATCATAACGACTGTCGATACAACTAAACTGTTATACAAGTATGTCAAAAGCGGTACTTTTTGAAAAATATTAATAAAATTATCAAAAGTAAATTGGGTCGGAAATAACCTTCTCATTTGAATATCATCTGGTGTCATAAAGCTTATTAAAAACGCATACAGTACAGGAAAAAACACCATTACTGCACTAATAATGAGCAGCATATATAATAGGAAATTTTGTTTCCACTGTTTAACGATCATTTATAATGCACCTTTCTCTCAGCAAACTTAAATTGAAGTAATGTAGTAATGAAAATGAAAACAAATAATATCATCGCTTGTGCACTTGCTGTTCCAAATTGATGATTCACAAACGCCTCTTTATAAATCGAGTACACAATTAAATTTGTTGCATCATTTGGTCCACCGTGCGTTAAAATATCAATTTGTCCAAAGCTTTGGAACGCACTAATTAACGTTACTGTCACGATAAAGAATAAAGTTGGTGATAGCATCGGTAATGTAACACGGCGAAGCTTATATAAATAGCTAGCGCCATCTATAGATGCACTCTCATATAAAGACGTATCAATATTTTGTAAACCACCTAATATAACTAAAAATGCAAATCCTGTATTCACCCAAACCGTTGTAACCGATACAGAGAACAATGCCCAATCTGGACTCGTTAACCATGCGATTGCAGGTAGATTCATAGAGGCTAATATATTATTAAATAACCCGACACTTGGATGAAATAAAAATAGCCAAATCACCGCACTAGCAGCTACTGATATTCCCATAGTGGAAGAAAATAACACACGGAATAACCCAATACCTCTTACTTTTCCATTTGCAATCAATGCAAGAAATAAAGCGAATATAATACTCGTAGGCACTGTATATACAACAAATAATAAAGTTGACTTTATGCTTTTGTAGAAAGCAGGATCAGAAAATAAGTATTGATAATTTTCTAAGCCAACGAAAAGATTAGCTTCTCCGTGTATATCTGTTAAATAAAAGCTATAGTAAATCGTCCTAAATAATGGATAAAAAAGAAAAATCGAAAATAGTAAAATAGATGGCGCCAAAAATAATAATCCTATTCTTAAATCTTTCGTTTTACTCCATAAACTCTTCTTTTTTGACACTTTTGCTTGTGCTGGTAACTTGCCTACCTCAATCATTATTTCGCCACCACTTTCAACTCTTCTTCAGCTACCACTTTTAATCGTTCATTCGTATTTTGGTGAAAGAAGCATAACTTATCTTGCGAGAATAATAATTTTACTTTGTCACCTTTGTTCAGGAGTAGCTGTCCAATGACTTTTGCACTCCAAGTTATTCCATTTACCGCGAAATTTAATATAGATTCGTTCCCTAATACTTCTACAGATTGTAACGTGAATTCTTGCCCTTCCTCAGACAGTTCAATATGTTCAGGACGCATGCCTATTCGAATTGTTCCTTCTGGTAATTGCTTTAACAGTCCATTAGATAATGGAATTTGCAATTCCCCTATATGTAATACACCTTTTTCTTTGTCCATTTCTCCATCATTTATATTCATCGAAGGAGACCCTATAAAGCTTGCAACAAATTCATTCGCTGGTTCGTTATATATATCAAGCGGTGTTCCAACTTGCTGTATGCTCCCTTTATTTAAGACCATGATACGATCTCCCATAGTCATCGCTTCTATTTGATCGTGAGTAACGTAAATCATTGTAATTCCTAACCGTTGCTGAATTTCTCTAATTTCAATCCTCATTTGCGCACGTAATTTCGCATCTAAATTCGAAAGTGGTTCATCCATTAAACAAATTGGTGCTTGACTCACGATCGCCCTAGCAAGCGCAACACGCTGTCTTTGTCCCCCTGATAATTGTCCTGGCTTCATTTTTACATACTCTTTCAGTCCTACCATTTCAATTGCTTCCATTAATCGCTTTTGTCGCTCTTCTTTTTGTACTTTTCTTACCTTAAGTCCGAATAAAATGTTTTCTTCTACAGATAAGTGTGGATATAGCGCATAATTTTGAAATACCATTGATAGATTACGGTCTTTCGGCTCTAAATCATTTGCAACATGTTCATTAATAATTAAATCCCCCGAAGAAATCTCTTCTAAGCCAGCAATCATTCGTAATAGTGTACTTTTCCCGCATCCTGAAGGTCCAACTAAAACAAAAAACTCACCCTTTTTAATGTGAACCGATACACCTTTAACCGCTGTCTCTTCCGCATTTTTATACACCTTTGAAACATTTTTCAATTCAATCACAAGATTGCACTCCTTTTTTCTTCTTGTATCCATACTTCATAATGACTCGTTGAAATTGCACTTGCTCCTGCACGAATAGCAATTTCCGCATCTTCTCGTGTTTGAATCAGTCCGCCTGCAATAATAGGAAATTCTATTTCCTCTGCTAACCGCTTAATAATGGAAGGCATAATCCCAGGCATAATCTCTACCGCATTCGGTTTAGTCGTTTTACAATTCTCAATTGATTTTGTAAGAGATAAAGTATCAACAATAAAAATGCGTTGAATCGTTTTTAATCCAATTTTATTAGCATTTCGAATTGTCGAACCTTTTGTTGAAATAATACCCTGCGCCCCGATAACATCTTGAATATACAAAAGAGCTTCCTCTGTATTTGTATTTAAACCTTGTATAAAATCACAATGAAGAAATACATCATGTCCATGCTTCTGTAATTCATATACACGCTCTGGTAACTCCAGCATTGAACCAGTCATAAGAAAAACTGTTTTCGGTAATTTTTTGTATGTTTTGTACCCTTTCCAATATTTTATCATCGCAATATAAGGTTCTTTGAACATTTGTTCCACCTAGCTTTTCTATTTTTATCCAAACTAAAAACACCTACTTACATAGAACACCTTTCTCCTTATTTGAACTCTAGGAAATAGAGCACACCTAAGAAAGTGGCACGTTATATGTAAGCGGGTGTTCTCAAATGTTCTCTACCCTAGTTATTCTGTTACCTTTACTATATTACTCATTTATTAAGTCAGTTTTGATAGATTGTTAATTAGGTGTTAATCGAATGTTAATATTCACCATATTTTTTTAACAATAATCTAAATATACGAATGAACCCCAACAGCAAACAACTACTTTTAAAATTTAAGTGATATGCAAATTCATTCCATAGTTAATCAATTTTAGTTTTCTCGCAACTGCTTGTGAAGCATAATTATCCCAAGAAGTACTATAAAGTGGAATGCGTTTTTCTTCTTGTATTGATATCGCCCAGGCTGTAACAACATCAGTACCATATCCATTCCCTTGAAACTCCGCTAAAGTTTCCACACTCGCCTCAGCAGCTACAGGCGTACTCCTAGCACTGCAACATATAGAAACTACCTTTTCATTTTTTACAATTGCAAAGTAAGGTTGCCTCCATTCCATCTGTTCTATTAGATTAGGAAAATTTTCTCGCAAAAGCTCTTTATTCTTCCCTGTTATCTGTATTGTTCTAGTTGGCTTATGTAAATTATTAGAGAACATGAAAGCAGGGCCCATCCAAATATTTTTCACTGTTCTTTCTTCATTTAATACATCAATGATCTTTGCTATCTCTATATGATTTGAAGGTTCTCGAATTAATTTCTCAATCTTACCTACCGTTCCATCATCCAGATCACAATGATATCTCGTTATACTCCCTTCACGAGTTCTGCCAAGAAAAAAGCGTGGTGCTTTCGGATTCCCTTGTTCATTTACATATTTCATTTTTCCTACTTGATTATGAACAAATAAAACCTCTACCTGAATTGCTATTAAATCAAGTTCTGAAAGCCTCATTTATATCCTCCTTAGTTACTCCATATACCATTCATAATCTATTTTTCATGCCCAAAACAAAAATCCCATTCAAATACACATTACTGAATCCATCATACTAAATGACTTCTTCATTCTGTCTATCTAAATGAGATTATTTCGTACTTTTTATTTCTTTATCTTGTTATTCCACTGGTTGTGGTTGTGGCTGTACGACTTCATTCGCTCCAGCTAACCTCAACATATTTGCAATATCTTTAAAACCTCTTTTTTCAGCATATTGCAGTGGCGTAATATTTTCCTTATTGGCCATATTTACATCTGCCCCGTGGTCAATAAGCATTTGAATTACTTTCTTATGATTTTCACTACCGTTTCCTAATACGATTGCTTCTACTAAAGCCGTTCCACCACGAGCATTTCTATAATTCACATCAATATCTGTATGCTCTAACAATTCTTTTACAACCTCTATATGGCCACGTTCAGATGCAGAAATGAGTGCTGTTCCACCTGATTTAGTAATTTCTTTCGTATTAACCCCTGCATTAATTAGTAGCTTTACAATGTCTGTATATCCTTCTCTACTTGCATAAAGAAATGGATTACTTTGTTTCTCATCTTTACTTTCAATATTAGCACCTGCACCAATTAATGCTTTAACTGTCTCTACATGATTTTGATACGTTGCTGCAAGGATAGGAGTTTCTCCGTTGTCACCTTCTACGTTTATATTAGCTCCATCTTGAATCAACTTCATAGCTGTTTCCGTGTCACCAAGAGTCGCAGAAAGTAGCAACTGTTTGTCCATTAAATTTATACTTTTTTCTTCTTTAGGTTCTTCCTGTTCTTTATGCTTTTCTTTTTTCTTTTCGTTTTTCACATGAACCGGTTTCGATTCTGGCTCCTCTTGCTTATCGCAAGCCACTACCGTCATTAAAAGTCCTAATAACATACATAATAAAATTTTTTGTTTTCTCACAACTACAGCTCCTATGAAAGATAATGTTTTCTTAACCATTCCTCCATCACATACAATAACTCTTCTTGAGTACATTTATCCATAAGCCCTTTATATTCCTTCTTTAATCGGATTATCTTAAAACCTATACTATGTTTCTCAACCTATTGGAATGATGTGCCTGATGGCCTCATCATTAACATTATGAAGCAATTAGTTTAGCACGATTTTACCGCATTTGTATACATTTCTAAAAAGTACATAAATAATTGCTTTAGGTTACTATATTCCATTGTAACCGTTCTTCTAAAAATTTTACACCTTTTCTATATTTGCACCTGAGTAATACTAAAAAAAGACAACTTATGTAGTTGTCTTTTTTTAGTATTAATGATGACCACCGTGATTTCCCTTTTTCGGGTTCCCCATCATCTCTTTATTCATTTCCCATTTATGCTCTGCTAGCTCTTTATATGAAAGAACTTTCCCTTTATAGTTAGACACAAAACTCTCTGCATCCTTTTTATTTTCAAATGAAATGACATTATAAGCCATCGGTGTCGTTATTGTTTTATCATATACGTAAGTCGCATCTTCTAATGAAATCCACTCTTTCGAATCATAATCTCGAACAAATTTTTCTTTCGTCTTTTCTCCTGGATTAATCTCCATCCATTTATACATACAACCGATATCATCAAACTTTAACGCTTTTCCATTTTCTAAAATGACTTCTGTTGCAAATTGATTATCCATTACCCCAATTTGGCAAATATCACACTTATCATGTTTCTCATCAATTGCTACAGCCTCTACTTGTTTCTTACCACATCCTACTATTGTAAAGACAAAGAATAAGCATATAGCAAGTGTCACATACTTTGTTCTCATTTTACTTCCTCCCTAACCGTATCTTCCACAAGGAGCATATCAAAAAGTTGTGTGAGATTTGTGAAAAAATAATGTACTTTTTGTAATATAAAGACCAAAAAAGATGTGTAGCCATTTCTACACATCTCTCATCATTCACAACCTGTAATTAATAAATCATCTTCTAACTTAACTAATAATGTATCTGTATTAATTTGCTGCCCAGCAACTACATTTACTAATCTTATATTTCCACTAATACCGACCGCAACTTTTTCAAGCTCACCGTTATTTTTTCGAATCATCATTAAATTTTCCCACTCATATACGTAAGAAGATTCATTAACAAAAATCTCTTCTACTTTTCCTTCATAAGAACTATAAATCTTTTCAATTCTCGTTTTCATATAAAATCTACTCCCTATTTCACACTTCAATATTTTCATCTTATTCTACCATTCTTACGGAGAGCAGCTTACTTTTTAAAAATTCAAATTAACTACCGTGAACAAAATGACCAAAATAAAAATTATGCTTCTAATGATGTTATTTTTCAAATTATTTACCATTTGAATGAATACTTTTATGATAAATAAAAAACACTTTTTCTGAATTTTCATTACATTTTGAAAGCGCAATCATTTTTGAGGGGGAGATTACATGTTAGCACTACTTGGATTTGCGATGGTATGTGTCTTTATGTTTTTAATTATGACGAAACGTATGTCAGCACTAGTAGCATTAATATTAATTCCAATTACTTTCGCATTAATCGGCGGTTTTTATGCAGATATGGGACCTATGATGTTAGAAGGAATTCAAAAACTAGCACCTACTGGTATTATGCTTATGTTTGCTATTTTGTATTTTGGAATTATGATTGATAGCGGTTTATTCGATCCCGTCATTAGTAGGATTTTGAAATTTGTAAAAGGAGATCCTTTAAAAATAGTTGTTGGTACAGCGATTCTTACGATTATCGTTTCATTAGATGGGGATGGAACAACAACGTATATGATTACTGTTTCCGCAATGTACCCACTATATAAACGCCTTGGAATGAATCCACTTATATTAGCTGGGGTTGTTATGTTAGGAGCAGGAGTGACAAATCTTACACCTTGGGGCGGACCGACAGCTCGGGTTATGAGTGCTCTTGGACTAGACGCATCAGAGCTCTTTACACCACTTATACCAGGGATGATCGCTGGTGCAATTTGGGTCGTTTTCGTTGCTTACTATCTTGGCAAAAAAGAAAGAAAACGATTAGGAATTATGGATGTACAATATTTAAAACAAATGCAAACGATGGATGAGCAAGCTGCCACAGTAGAAGCTGCCGTTCATAAACGCCCTAAACTTCTATGGATTAACTTTTTATTAACTGTTACCTTACTTGTCTGTCTCATACTAGAAGTTATGCCGTTACCTGTTTTATTTACAATCGCTTTCGCCATTGCTGTTATGCTTAACTATCCGAACTTAGAACAACAGAAAGAACGTATTGCTTCTCACGCTGGAAACGTATTAGCGGTTGTTTCTCTCGTATTCGCCGCTGGAATTTTCACTGGTATTTTATCAGGAACAAAAATGGTAGATGCAATGGCTCAAAGTGTAGTTACTCTTATACCTGACGCTCTTGGACCACAACTACCGATTATTACAGCTCTTCTTAGTATGCCGTTCACATTTTTCATGTCCAATGATGCATTTTACTTCGGGGTACTACCTATTTTAACGAAAGCTGCCGCTGCTTACGGAATTAGTGCAGCTGAAATGGGACGCGCTTCATTACTCGGGCAACCTGTTCACTTATTAAGTCCTCTTGTCGCTTCCACGTATTTATTAGTCGGAATGGCCAAAGTTGATTTTGGTGAACATCAACGCTTTACGTTACTTTGGGCTGTTGGAACGACAATGGTGATGTTAATTACGGGAATTGTAATCGGAATTATTCCGATATAAGACGTGAAAAAACAGTAGAAGAAATGTAATTCTCTACTGTTTTTTTGTTATGAAGAAACAAGAAAATACCTTCTTTCTGGTCTCCCTACACTCCCATATATAAGCTCCGCATGAACTTTCTTTCCAGATATTAAATACTCTAAATAGCGCCTCGCTGTTGATCGGCTTACCCCAACCATTGAGCTTAACACTTCTGCCGTAATACCTTCTTCATCAACTGTTAACATATGCTTTTTTATTTTTGCTAAAGTTAAAGGATCTATCCCTTTCGGGGCATATTCTATTTCATTTCCCTTTACGCCTCTTTGAGACCATAAATGTTCAATTTGCTCTATAGATAATTGATTAGTTTTCTTTAACTGCAAAATCTTTTTTTGGTAACTTTCCAAACTCGCCCTAAATCGATCAAACATAAGTGGCTTTACGATATAATCTGTTACTCCGCCTCGTAGAGCGTGCCTCACTACATCTGTTTCCGATGCAGCTGTAATCATAATAATATCTGTATCATGCAAATTATGCCTAATATATGTGACAAGTTCCGTTCCTTGCATATCAGGTAAGTACACGTCTAATAAAACGAGCTGTGGCTTCACAAGCTCTAGCCATTCTTTCGCTTGTTCTCCAGTCGTTGCTGTTCCAATTACTTTAAATCCCTCAATCTTTTCAGTAAAACGACGATGAATGTCCGCAATTCGAATATCATCTTCTACAATCAATACTTCAATCTCCTCACCCATTACAATTCGCCTCTCTCTTTTGGTAATGCAATAATAAATAATGCACCACCTAAATCCCCTTTTTCGATTGCAATACTTCCATTTAACTCTTCTACTAACTCTTTCACTTTTGCTAATCCATATCCTCGTTTCCCGCCTTCTTTCGTCGAGAAGCCTTTATAAAATATGCTAGTAATGACTTCATCATGAATCCCTTGTCCTGAATCTTCCACTTCAATTACTATCTCTTCTCCAATATCAGTTACAAACATCCTTACCTTCTTATCATTCTCTTCATTTCTTTCAATTGCTTCAAATGCATTTGTAATTAAATTTCCTAAAATAGAAACGACGTAATTACTCTCAATGTGCGGGCTTAATTTATCTAAGCTACTTTCTCGATCTAGCATAAAATCAATCTTTAACTCTCGTGCTCTATTATAGAATCCAATTAAAATTCCACCTAACCATGGATTTTGAATTCGCTTCATAATAAATTGAACAAAATCTTGATATACCGCTGTTTCCTTATGAATAAGCTCTAAAGCATCTTCATATGATTCTAACTGGATAAGACCTGAAAGCGTATACAACAAATTATTATATTCATGCGTTTGCGCTCGTAATGCCTCTGTATATTGCTTCGTCTGAGATAACTCTGCCGTTAACTGATCCATTTCAGATTTCAAACGTAAACTCGATACAACGCCAGTTACTTTATTCTTTACTTTAATAGGTAGACGGTTCGCAATAACAGCCTGCCCTTTTATATTTAATTGACGATCAAACTGTTCTTCACCAGTTTGAAGTACATCTAGTATCGTTGAATTAGGAATTACATTTAAAATAAATTCTCCAATAATATTACGCTGTTCATCTAACGAAAGAATATCATAAGCCGCTTGATTGACTAAACTAATCATGCCATTGTGATCAATGACAATAATCCCTTCACGTACAGATTGAATCACTGTACTATGCTCTTCATATAAAGATGAAATTTCTTCTGGCTCCATCCCAAACATCATTCTTTTTATACTTCCGGCTAAATATATAGAACCAATTATCCCGATTAAAAGACCTATTACTGTAATCCAAAATACACGCTTTCCATATACTTCTACCGCTCCATGAATATCATTCATTGAAAATCCAACAGACACCACGCCAATAATTTCATTTTCCTGATTACGGATTGGAACTTTGCCACGTAATGAAGGGCCTAATGATCCAGTTGCTTTCGAAACATAAGACTTCCCTTCTAATAGAACGCCTTTATTATCTCCACCAACCATTGCTTCTCCTATTTTATCTCGCTCAGGATGCGCATACCGAATCCCCTCTTTATTTCCAACTACAATAAAGTCAGCATCTGTATCAATTCGAATTTTTTCTGCAATTGGCTGAATAATAGAAGCTGGGTTTTCTTTTTGAAAAGCTTCCTGGATTTCAGGTATAGCGGCAACTGTTTTCGCAACATGCAAAGCCCGTTTCCCAATTTGCTCTTCTACCGTTTCAGACAATATGTAATAAAATAAATAACTTGTTAATAGAAGTACGACTAGAATAAGTGTACTAATTGTTATTGTAATTCTCGGTTGCAGTTTTAACTTTTTAAATTTCAAAACCATTCCCCTAACATAATTAAAGATAGAATTTAACGAATTTACAGTCTTTTGTAATTACACCTAATCATAACACGGTTACTCTATATTTCTTTATTTTTATCTTCACAAAAAAAAGAAACGAGATACAATTACTACCTCGTTTCTTAACATTTTTTATTACACTTTAAATTTCCCAATCATCTCTTGTAATTCTTCTGCCATTTGCGATAAATGAACTGCTGCTGCATTGATTTCATCTACTGAAGCTAATTGTTCCTCTGAAGAACCAGCAATATTTTGAACGCTTGCTGCATTTTCTTCAATCGTAGCTGCAATTTCATTAATAGATGCACTAACTTGTTTTGCATCTACTGTCATTTGTTTCGCTACTTCTACCATACTATCAATTTGTACAACTGTATCATCTGTAGACTTCAATATTTCAGTAAAGCTTTGCTTCGTTTCATTTGCAACTACAAGTCCTGATTGTACTTCTGTTCCAACTTGCTTCATAGAGCTTACTGTTTCTTTTATGTCAAATTGTATCTCTTTTACTAATTTTCCAATTTCCGTAGAAGACTGTCCTGATTGTTCTGCTAACTTTCGCACTTCATCTGCTACAATTGCAAATCCTCTTCCTTGTTCTCCAGCTCTCGCAGCCTCAATTGCAGCATTTAATGCTAATAAATTTGTCTGCTCTGCAATATGTTGAATTACCTCAAGGATTGCTCCAATTTGCTTCGATTTATCATCTAACAACACAATCACTTTATCTGATTGTGAAACAGACTCATGGATTAATTGCATTTGATTCACCGTTTGTTCAACTAACTTCCCACCATCTTCAGCCTTTTTCTTCGTATACATAGATGCTGTGGATACTAATGAAGAACTGTCTGCCACACGTTGAATTCCTTCTGTAACTTCTTCTAATAATGTCGCGCCTTCTTCGACTTCTTTCGTTTGTATTTCCGCTCCACTCGACACTTGCTCTATCGCTTGTGTAATTTGTTCCGTCGCTTCACTCGTCTGCTTCATACTAGCTGTTAATTCTTCTGAAGATGCCGCTACATGACCTGCTGAAGTATTTATATTGGAAATGACATTCTGTAATGATGCTGCCATCTCGTTAAAGCTTTCTCCTAGCTGTCCAATTTCATCTTTAGAATGAACTGCAATAGATTCTGTTAAATCGCCTTCACTAATCTTTTTCGATGATATAACAAGTTGTTTTAACGGATTAATAATAGAAGCAATTATGAAGTAAATTAAAATCCCGCCAATTATTAATGAAATACCAATAACAGTTATCGTTTTATAGAAAATAGGTTCAGCTGCTTCAATAATTTCTTTTGAAGGCATAATTCCTGCTATTTTCCATCCAGTTTTCTTATTCGTTTTAAAAGTAATATTACGGTCTTCACCCTCTAATGAATAATGAAAATCACCAGATTCCTGTTTATAAAATTCCTTACTAAGTTTCTCTTCTAATTTCTCTCCCGGCTTCATTTTCGGGTGTGCTACTACATTTTTATCTTGATCAAATATTGCTACATACCCTTCCTTACCGATATTAACCATCTTGGAAGTAGTAACAATATCATTAATTATTAAGTCAATCCCAAGAACGCCACTTTTATCCTCATTTTGTTTCGCTAGTGTAATAACAATATTCCCTGTCGTTTGTGACTTATATGGAGCAGTTACAATTACCTCTCCGCTTTTCTTCACTGCCTCTTTATACCAATCTCTTTCTGTAGGATTATATCCGTCTGGCATCTGAATAGCTGGTGATTGAATAAACTGTCCATTACTAGATCCTGTATAGATTGCTTCCATTTCTGGATGTAATTTGTTGTATTCTTCTAGTTTATTTTGGATGTTTTGAATTTGGTCTGCTTGGTAACTTGAGTGTGTGAATAATTTCGTAAAATAAGTTGCATCTACTTTTTTACTATCTAATTCCTTGTTAATTACATTATCCAAAATTTTTATATTATCTTTCGCCGAGTTTACAATCGTTTCATTAAAATTCGTCTTGGCCTGCTGATAAGACGTCCAACCAATTACAATACTTGGAAGAATTAAAATCATAACAAATGATACAAGTAACTTTGCTTTTAAACTACTACTCCTTAATTTCCCTTGAAACATATTTCTACCCCTCCATACCGTTTTAAATGTAATTGTTTTACATTTAATTTCTTTATATAAATCATACGATTCAAATGTATCAATGCGACTCTCTATCTCTTTCTCTATTGAAGAGTTGATACATACCTTTTTCATTCTATATAAATTAAATAATTAAAACAATATATAAAAATGTATATTATTCGAAATATTATAATTCACTGAAGAACCTCTAGTATCTCACTTACTAGAGGTTCCTCCCGCTTTACTATTCTTTATCTTTTTCTACTTCTTTTTTCGCATCTTCTACTACAGATACAACAGGTTTATCGTTTGATAATTGTTGTACTGCTCCTTTTCCAGCAAATCCTTCTAATAACTCTTTTAAATCAATGCCAGAAGAAGCTTTTAATGTTTCTTGCATCGTTGCCATTAAATCAGTCGCATAACCTGCAACTTTTCCGGCGCCGCTATTTTTACCACCACCGCCTGTATCGACAACTGTAATTTTATCAATGTTGCTAAGCGGGCTTGCAATTTCCTTCGCATAACTTGGAAGCATGTTAAGAACCATATCCATAATTGCCGCTTGACCATATAACTCAAATGCCTCTGCAATTTTTTGTTTCGCTTCCGCTTCTGCTAAACCTTTTAATCTGATAACATCTGCTTCCGCTGTACCTTGTGCTTTTTGTACTTCTGCTTTTGCTTGACCTTGCGCTTTTTCGATTTCCGCCTTCGCTAAACCTTCTACACGAACTTCTTCTGCACGTGCTCTTGCTTCCGCTTCAATTTTATATTGATCTGCATCTGCTTTTTTCATTTGTTTTACTTTTTCCGCTTCTGCTGATTGTTCAACAGCATAGCGATCTGCATCTGCCTTTTTCTTTACTTCTGCATCATATTGCTTTTCACGACGCGCAATCTCTTTTTCTTCTAATTCAATTTGCTTTTCACGCTCAATGATTTTAACGCGCATTTGCTCTTCTGTAACACCTTGTTGCGCTTTTGCTTGTTGTAATTCATAGGAAAGATCTGCATCTGCGCGAGCTTGTTCTTGGTCTCTCTTATAAGATTGTACTTTTAACTCTTTATGTTTTTCAGCTTCAGCGATTTGTGCATCACGTTGATACTCAGCTTCTTTCGCTTCTTTCTCAGCACGAGCTTTTTCAATTCGTGCCTCTTTTTCACGCTCTGCATTTGCAACTGTTGCATCACGCTTAACCATCGCAATTTGTGGCTGACCAAGTGCATCTAAGTAACCGTTCTTATCCATGATTTCTTTAATTGTAAAGGAAACGATGCGAAGTCCCATCTTCTTTAAATCTGTAGAAGCTACTTCATGTACCTTTTGAGCGAATTGCTCTCTATTACTATAGGCATCTTCTACTGTCATAGAAGATAAAATAGCACGTAGATGACCTTCTAAAACTTCTTTTGCTTCTATTTTCAACTCTTCTGTTTCTTTTCCTAAATATTGTTCAGCTGCTGTAGAAACTTCTTCAATAGTAGATCCTACTTTAATAATAGAAACACCATTTACTGTAATCGGTACACCTTGTTTCGTATACGTATCACGTGTTCCCACTTCTAATTTGTAGTTTAATAGACTTAAAGGCTCTGCTCTTTGCATAATCGGAACTACGAAAGTACCGCCACCACGAATAATCTTAATCTTCTTTCCATCATCAGTGGTAACTACATTTTTCCCGCCACCAAGCCAGTTTCCAGTAACAATTAATGCTTCATCTGGTCCAACTGTTCGATACTTTGTAATGAATACTAAAATGAGTAGAATTAAAATTGCGAGTAATACTCCACCGATAATTAATGGAATCGTCATGTAAATTCCCCCTTATAATTTTGGTTTCTTTAAAGAATAAGCGATGTTCTGTACAAGTAAAACACCATCTTGGACTCCCTCGATAATAACTTCCGTTCCTTGTGAAATATCTTTCTTTCCAACTGTTTTAGCTAGGATTGCATTGTTTCCAAATTGGGAGGAAATTAATACTTCACCAAACCCTTCTGTAGGAATAGTCGTAATGACCTCTCCCTTACAACCAATGAATTCATCCATACGCTGCACAGTGTTTTGTTCTGCTTCTGCAATCGGCTTTAAAATTAATATTTTCATTATGAAGACACCAATAAAGGATATAGCAAATGCAGCCCCAAAAATAAGAATGCTATTAAAGGAAAATAAATATTCTCCTATATAACTAAGTCCACATAACATGGCGAAAAAACTAAGTAATAAAGTAACAACGGATACCGATCCGCCTCCAAAACTAAATATGGATTCAAATATATCTCCAAAAAAGATATAAATAACAGTAAGTATAGTAGCAATAATAAATCCGTATAAATAAATTGTTTCAAGTGGATAACCAAACAAAGCCATTTCTTATCCCCCTTTCTTAAACAATCCCTTTTTTGTTATGTGTATGCCCCACCTCTTTCAAAGATTATAGTTCTTAATTTTCAGTTATTTACCCTTTAAAGAAAAGCCTGTAAGACAGGCCCCTAAAAAAGAACAGGAGAAACCTATTGTGACAGGCTCCTCCTAGTAAATAACCGATATATTATATATCTATATAATATACTATTTTCCACAAAAAGTAAAGTTAAACATACATTGGAAAAGCGTTTATTTTAGTGATAATGAGTACGTTCCATCGCCATTATCATATTTATATACATACAAATAATACTTACCTGGTTTTGCATTAAATTTTGCCTCTATATGATTTCCATTAGCTTGACCGTAAGCGGCATAATTTTGCATATCTGATTCATGGTGAAGCACCCATGTCATCCCAATTCCATACTCATTTAAAACGGAAATATCGATATTTTTCGTTGATGCTACATTAAATGTATAAACATCGGTGTGATCTCCGCCAATAAGGCTACCTTTTATAGTAGTGTTTAGCCCAATACGATTCGCTTCCTCTGGACGATTATTTGGTTCTAATTCTGTTAAACTTCCATCTTTAATCGTAACAGTGGTTTCGTTTCTGCTCTCTTTACCTTTATCATCTTTTACTCTTAACGCTACTTTATAAATTCCTTCTCTTTCATATGCATGTATTGGATTAACTTCTGCACTTGTGCTGCCATCTCCAAATTCCCATAAATAAGAAACAATTTTTCCATCTTCATCATTTGAACCATCACTTTTAAATTGAATTCCTTCTTTTACAAGCCCATTATAAGGTCCATTTATATTAACCGTTGGAGCTTTATTTTCTCCATCATCTTTTGCGATACCGTGGAAGACTACATCATATTCAAATTCATTTGAACTATTCACACGATAATTGACGAAGTATGCTGTAACAGTTTTGTAGCCACTCCATTCTTTTTGCGCCAGTTGTTCTAGTGCTTCATTTACTCGTTTACTCATTTCGTTCCAGTCTTCTGATTCACCTTTTGTTACACTACCTGTAAATGTGCCTTCTAATGTAAATGTATTAAAGAATTGGGAGCTATGTTTTGTCATTTTTGCCTCTTTCATCGGCAACGTATCACTAATTTCTTTCTCTACTGCTGTTAACGATTTTGGTGCATGTTCAGCTAAATAATCATCTGCTACTTCCGGTACATTATATTTATCTTGATTATCAATTAGCTGTTGCATATACTCTTGATACTCTTTATTTAGTTTAGAATCTTTACTTAAATTCTCACGATAGGCATCATAATTTTTCACGTCATTTGCACGAATTAAATCTTGAATTTTATCAAATGTTTCAAATTGATGTGTATATAAATAAGATTGCAATGCGAACGAGTAATTATAGAAATCCCAAGAACCATATTTAGCAAATAATGTGCGCTCTGCTGTATAACGGCTTGCAGGATCAGATGATAATCCACTAATGATGCTCTTTCTCGGTACTACATTATTTGTACGAGTAGATCCTGCGAAAAATTCTGCATTTCCTTCTTGGAACCAAGTTAATCTCTCATTTTGATACATATCTCCTCTTCCAAATAAACCTGGCACTTCAAATCTACCTTGAAGATAATGAGTAAACTCATGACGGAATAACTCTTCTAAACTATAAATACTTTGTTCTGGCGTACGCTCATATGTAAAGAATGTACCTGTTTCTTCTATATAAATGCCACCGTTGTTTGTTTCATATCCATACAGTTGTCTGTTTAACTGATATTCGTCTGGAGTATTATAGATTACTATCGTTAATACGTCGTCTGCATTACCTGGCTCTAATGCTTTGTCATTCCCAATTACACGATGATACTGTGCTTTTACTTCCTTTGCAGCCCAGTATAGTCTCTTAATTTTTTCTTCTGATACTTTATCTCCTGTTTTAAATACGATAGATCCATCGTCGAATGTATACGTTTTTGGTAAGTACTGTTCTTTTCCTTCTTTACGTATCGTCTCTAAATTTACCGTATTACCGCTATAATCTTTTCCGTTATAATTTGTTGTAATTTGTTCTACTGCAACAAAATACGGCTCACTTAAACGCGGATACATATGCATTGCTTGTGTAACAACCTCTAAACCTTTATTTGGATTACTATGAAACTTCCCTAAACGACTAGCAAAATAAATTCCATTATTAACGAGCCACTTATTTTCTGGTGTTACTTCATTTAAAAGAGCAATACGATTTATTTCACTAATAAATCCATCTATTTTCCCGTACCACATTGTATCTTTTGCCTCTTTACGAGTTTCAAATAAATAAGATTGCATATCATAATCAATACCTTGCATCATATCGTATACAGCTTGTCCTTTCATACGATCGTCTGCATAAGTATGAAGATTATCATTGTATTGTTTTAAAATATTCGATGCGTATTGAACCGTTTCCACATCACTTGAAGCATTACTAATTAATTTACCGTATGCAGATACGACTGCATCTTGCTCATATGTACCAAGCTTAAAGTTTGGATTGGTTGCAATTGCTTTTAAAGCAGGTAAACATTTATCCTGGAAGCTTCTCTCATTTAAATCGCTTAATTCATTATTGTAAAATGCGAGGTAAAAAGCTGAACGTAACACTTCCGTAAACGTTTGAATTCCTTTTGAATCATCTTTCGTAAATGTACTACCTCTATGAGCTAATTCATCTATAACTGCTTGCATTTTCCCTTTGTCTTTATAAAAGGCCTTTGCATCTTCATTGAACTGGAATAAGTCTGTAATTTGATTCCATTTAATACTTCCTATCGTTTCAACTAATTCTTGATTATTCATTTTGTTTAAATCAGCCATTGAATAGCTTTCTTTCATTTGCTTTACTTCTGAGCTCTTCATACTAGACGCTGGTCGCTGTGAAAAGTCTCCTACTTTTAAACGTTCTTGAAACGATAATGTTTCCTCTGCTTTAGAAACATGTCCAATCTCATCTACTGGTTTTTCTATTCCAACTGGTTTCGAATGCAATACATTATATGGTACCTTTTCTTCTGCTGATACATTCGTTTGAATTGCTCCTAATGATAGCGCCATTGTACTAATACTAAGCATCACTTTATTAATCTTTGATTTCTTGTTCATATCATTGCCCCCTATTTATATATTCCCTTGAAGAATTTAACATAAAATCTAGATACAACAATATAAAATGCAATATTTCATATTATTTCTTCCTACAATTTGTATATATCGTGAACAAATCAACCTTTATCTCCCGCCAATAATCTGCTTTCTTCCATTTCTAATACACTTAGAAATGCCCAGCAATATCCTTCTCTCATAAAAAAAGACATCATCATATGCATGTTTCTAATGAAACTGCCATGATAATGTCCTCTCGAAAAAGCAAAAATTAGTTATATCTAATAATAAGATTAAACGTTATTTATTTCTTAAATAATCTCTTTCTAAATACGAACATACTTAGGGTGGAAAGAACAAGTGTTATTCCAGAAAGTAAAGTCGATGTGCTAGCTTCACCGCCTGTTGATGGTAAAGATTTCTTGCCTTCCTCTGACTTATTAGTATGTTGTTTATTTAATGTGTCTGCTTTTCTTCCCTCTTTTTCAACAACTTGATTATTCTCTTTTGGCTCTTGATCCAATCCTGTTGCTGATTCTTTTACTTCTTCAACTTCTTTCGTTGGCTCTTTTACTTCTTCTTTTGTTTCTTCAACTTCTTTTACCGGCTCTTTCACTTCTTCTTTTGTTTCTTCAACTTCTTTTACCGGTTCTTTCACTTCTTCTTTTGTTTCTTCAACTTCTTTTACCGGTTCTTTCACTTCTTCTTTTGTTTCTTCAACTTCTTTTGTTGGTTCTTTTACTTCTTCTTTCGCTTCTTCAACTTCTTTTGTTGGTTCTTTTACTTCTTCTTTCGCTTCTTCAACTTCTTTCGTTGGTTCTTTTACTTCTTCTTTCGCTTCTTCAACTTCTTTCGTTGGTTCTTTTACTTCTTCTTTCGGTATTAATTTTTCTACTATATTCTGCATGACAATGCCACTATATAATATGCCAGTCTCATAATGATCTGCATCTAAATCAAATTCATATATTTTTTCTCCTAAAGTATTCCAAATGATTCCCTCATCAGTAAGCGTTCCACCTTCACTCTTTAGTGTAATCTTTTCAATTGGCTCTCCTTCTAAATTATATACAGGAATTGTCACTTCTTTATTTATTTCTGCAGCATCCAAAATGACCTTTTGCCTTCTAACATCAATTGTTCCCCACTGACCTAATTGTATTAACGGCCTTACATCACGAATCTCATTTTCAGCTAATTTTAAACTAAGTAAGTCTAACATTGAGCCAAGAACCGTTACATCTTTAATACGATTATCTGTAAGATTTAACCATTGTAAATTTTTCAATGAAGATAACGGTGTTACATCTTCAATTTGATTATGAGATACATTTACATCGTTCAATTGTTTCAAGTTTGAGATGAACTCAATATTTTTCAGGCCTACTCCTTCTAAAGTGAGGTTTTCTAAGTTCGTCATGTACTCTAAACCGGTTATATCTTTTATCTCTTTTTCTTTTTCTTTAAGTATCTCTAATTTTTTAATCTGTAATAAATCTTCTTTTGTGATAGGAGTGTTTAAATTCTCTCTACCTAAATTCTCTTTATTAATATGTTGTTGTAAAGTTTTATCAAGAATCAAATTTTCACTTTCTTTTTGTTTTTCAACTATATTCTGTACGACCATCCCATTAAACCTTATTTTACTTTCAGCAGGATTCGTATCTAGTTTAAATTCATATATTTTTTCTCCAGGACTATTCCATTTTATAAATCCGTTACTCAGCGTAGCCCCTTCATTTTTCAATTTAATATTTTGAAGTGGCTCTCCTTTAAAATTGTATACTGGAATTTTTATTTCTTCATCTACGCTTGCTTCATCTAAAAAGATTTTTTGTCTTTGAATATCTATTGAAGTTCGCTTACCCAATTCCTCAACAGACTTTATGTCAGAAATTTCATTCGCTCCAAGATTTACCTCATGTAAATTTGTTAAATTACTCAGTGGCGATATATCAGAGATATAATTCTCTTCTAAATTCAATACTTGTATTTTTACTAATTTAGATAATGATGATATATCTTTTATTTCACTATCAGCAATTTCTAGTTCAATAAGATTACTCATTTTACTAATAGGCTCAACATCACTAATTTTATTATTTCCTATCCATAGTAGTTTCACATTCTTTAACTTCTCAATACCCGAAAGATTACTAATTTGATTATTTGCTAAGTATACTTCTTCTAACGATAACACTGTAAATAATGGTGTAAGATCCTTTATATTATTACCAATTAAATCTAATATTTTAATCTTTTTCATTTGACTTAACGGTGTAAGATCTGCAATTTTGTTATCTCTTAAAAAGAGCATGTCAAGATTCTCTAGCTTAGAAACGGGTTGAATACTTTCAATTGGATTAGAGGATAAATCTAAATATTTCAAATGTCTCAATCCCGAGATAACAGATATGTCTGTTACATTAGACTCTCTTAATGTCAACTTCTCTAAGTTTGTCATATATTCTAAACCAGCTATTTCATTTATCCCCTCACCTGAGTATATGGATAATATTTTAATTTGTAATAAATCTTCCTTCGTTATAGGTTCATTTATATTTTTTCTCTCTAAATTATATTTATTAATATGCTGTTGTAATTTCTTATCAACTATTACATTTGCATTTTCATCTTGTTGATCCACTTTATCCTCTTTATTTTCTTTTTGCTTTTCTGGAACATTATTTTCTAAATTTAAAGCATTTACTTCAAACTGCACTTGATATTTATTATCATAGGCCATTGTCGGAATATAAATATGCATTTGCATATTATATCTTTTTCCTAATTCTCCTACTTCAAACTGAATCACTTTCGTTCCATTTTTCTTTTTATCTTCTGATATTACTTTTACATCATGAAACACACCAGGAGTATGAATATCTTCTGTTTTCAAGTATTTGAAGAAATCACTATCACTTAACGTTGCCGTTACAATTTTCTTTCCATTCTCAATCGTTAATTTAGGATTCTTTATATAAACAGTTGCCATAGACTCCTCATTCGTTTTATCTTTATATGCTTTCATAACAGCATCATATGTACCATCTTCTAAAGCATATCCCTTTTTATTAGCCTCAATTGCTACCGCTGCTAAAGCAGGTGTTGAATACGCAGCAAACGGTAGCGCTAAAGCTGCCGCCACTAACATCGCATTTATATGTTTTCTTTTATTTTTTTTCAACTTTACATCTCCTCCGAAATATATAAATCTAAATGTAATCATATCTCGAATAAATGATAATGATTTTCATTATCATTGTCAACTAAAAAAATAAAAAGTTAACAAAAAAATAACCCCTTTTTAAGGGGGTTATGCCATTTTTTCTCCGGATTCTTCTTTAAAAAAGCTCTTCATCGCATGGAATACGTCTGCTTTTTGCTTTAAAATATAATATCTAAAATTCTCATCTTTAATATTTTTATAGGCTGACATGAGGGTACTATGGCGGTTGTACTGGTTCACTTCCCCATATCCAAACATATTACACTTCTTCATTAACTCTTCAACAAGTTTTACACATCTAGCATTATCTGATGTTAAATTATCACCGTCTGAAAAATGGAATGGATAAATATTATAGCGGTCTGGTGAGTATTTATTATCAATTAGCTCGAGTGCTTTTTTGTATACAGAAGAACAGATCGTTCCGCCACTTTCTCCTTTTGAGAAAAACTCTTCCTCTGTAACGACTTTCGCCTCCGTATGATGAGCAATAAACTCAATATCTACCGTTTCATACTTCGTTCGTAGAAATCTTGTCATCCAGAAAAAGAAGCTACGTGCCATATATTTCTCCCATATTCCCATCGATCCACTCGTATCCATCATCGCTAATACAACAGCTTTTGAATCTGGCTTTAATACTTCATTCCAAGTACGGAACTTTAAATCTTCTTGGTGAATCGGATGAAAAGAGGCTTTACCACGCATCGCATTTCGTTTATATGCGGATATCATCGTTCGTTTCTTATCGATATTTCCCCATAATCCAGTCTTTCTAATGTCATTAAATTCAACATGTTCAATCCGGTTTTCATCTATTTCTTTTCTCTTTAAATTAGGCAGCTCTAATTCTTTGAAAAACGCTTGCTCTAATTCTAGAATAGAGACTTCAGCTTCATAATAATCTTCTCCAGCCGTATCCCCTGCTCCTTGCCCTTTTCCTGGTCCTTTTTGCTTTTGACCACCTGATCCATCTCTCGCAACGACATCACCAACTTTGCTGTCACCATCTCCTTGCCCAACGTGTTTGTTTTTATCATAATTGTACCTAATCTTATATTCATCTAAAGAACGAATCGGTATTTTTACAACATCCTTACCATTAGACATAACTATGCTTTCTTCTGTTACAAGATCGGGTAAATTATTCTTAATTGCCTCTTGTACTTTTTCTTGATGGCGTTGTTGGTCGTCATATCCTTTGCGATGGAGGGACCAGTTTTCCTGTGAAATCGTATAATTTGGTTGGTTTTCTTCACCCATTTCTTTCCCTCCTTACTGTAATTGTCTTCCCCTATGAACAGTAAGCTAGAAATTTTGTTTTATACTGTGCAAGCTAGAATGAAAGATAACTGCCCATCGAAATTCATCCCATAAACATATATAACGTTTTTCATATAATACTCCGAGCATCCTAAACAAAATTTTGCCACTCACATACTAGAAAGAAATATTCAGCCGTTGATAAGAAAGAAACACAATGCATAGTTGCACACATTTACACTTTGCAACATATTGTATTGTGTTGGCTTTTTTCGTATGAATGGTTGGTTACTCTATCATATGCATATTGTAAAAATAATTGACAATAAATTCATGAAATTGCATCTTAATTTATTACATTTGGACAAGGTATGACACTTTACACATATAAATGGATAATAAAACGCTGTCCCGCAAAATACAAGAGACAGCGTTTTGTTATCAAACTATCGGTTTAGCAGACTACCTACATAGCGTAATAATTCATTCGCAGATGAGGAATTATAGCCGTGCTCATCAATTAAGCGTGCAACAACATCATTGATTTTCTTAAGCTGATTTTCGTCTGGCGTTTTCGTTGATGTTGTAATTTTCACTATATCTTTTAAATCAGCAAATAGTTTTTTCTGAATCGCTTCACGAAGACGCTCATGTGAATTATAATCAAAGCGTTTTCCTTTACGCGCATAAGCAGAAATGCGAATTAAAATTTCTTCACGGAATGCTTTCTTAGCATTTTCTGAAATTCCAATTTGCTCTTCAATTGAGCGCATTAGCTTTTCATCTGGACTCATTTCTTCACCTGTTAATGGATCACGTAATTTCGATTTATTGCAATATGCTTCAACGTTATCTAAGTAATTATCCATAAGTGTCTTCGCTGATTCTTCATATGAATACACGAATGCTTTTTGTACTTCTTTCTTCGCAATTTCATCATATTCTTTTCTCGCTAATGAGATGAAATTCATATAACGCTCTCGATCTTCATTACTAATTGACGGATGCTGATCCAACCCGTCTTTGAGCGATCTAAGTACATCTAATGCGTTAATAGATGGTACCTCTTTTCGAATAATTGTAGAGGAAATTCGATTAATAACATAACGAGGATCAATACCTCTCATACCTTCATCTTGATATTCACGTTGCAGCTCCTCTACATCAATCGCATTATAACCTTCTACCGTTTCTCCATCATATAAACGCATCTTTTTAATTAAATCAATATCCGGACGCTTCGGATCTTTTAAACGCGTTAAAATCGTAAACATTGCTGCAACGCGAAGTGTGTGCGGTGCAATATGCACATTGGATACATCACTTTCACGAATCATTTTTTCATAAATATGTTCTTCTTCACTAACTCGTAAATTGTATGGAACTGGCATTACAATAATTCTTGAGTGCAATGCTTCATTTTTCTTGTTTGCTATGAAGGAACGATACTCCGTTTCATTCGTATGCGCTACAATTAATTCATCTGCTGAAATAAGCGCAAATCTTCCCGCTTTGAAATTCCCTTCTTGCGTAAGCGATAATAAATGCCATAAAAACTTCTCGTCGCATTTTAGCATCTCTTGGAATTCCATCATCCCACGGTTTGCCTTATTCAATTCTCCATCGAAGCGATACGCTCGTGGATCTGATTCTGAACCATATTCTGCGATTGTTGAAAAGTCCAGACTACCTGTTAAATCGGCGATATCTTGTGATTTAGGATCAGACGGGCTAAATGTACCAATCCCTGTACGGCGATCTTCCGAGAAGAAAATACGCTCTACAACTACATCCTCAATTCTTGAACCATATTCTTGCTCTAGACGCATTACGTTTAGTGGCGATAAATTCCCTTCAATTCTAACTCCATACTCACCAAAGAAATCATCCCGTAAATGATGCGGAATTAAATGAAGTGGATCTTCATGCATTGGGCAGCCTTTAATTGCAAAAATTGCTCCTCGATCTGTTCGTGAATATGTTTCTAATCCTCGTTTCAACATCGTAACTAATGTTGATTTCCCTCCACTAACAGGACCCATTAATAATAAAATACGTTTTCTAACATCTAATCGTTTTGCAGATGGATGAAAATATTCCTCCACAAGACGTTCTAAAGCATCCTCTAATCCAAATAGCTGATTACTAAAGAAGTTATACTTTCTTCTACCATCTACTTCTTCGATTCCAGCATCTTTTATCATATTGTAAATGCGAGAGTGTGCTGTTTGAGCCACCCATGGTCTTTCCTTCACAAGCTCCAAATACTCCGCAAACGTACCTTCCCATTGTAACCGTTCTTCTGCTGCTCGATGCTGTTCAATCTTTTTTAGAATATCCATTATAGCTCCTCCCCCATCTCCTTGTTCAATCGGATTATTATAAAAGGTATGCTAGGATGTCCTTAAACATTCTTTAAATCAAAATGAAATATACAGTATTGCTATAAAATTCTCTCCAAAATTCAAAGAAAATTCTGTATAATATAGGTATTAAAGTTTTTACACCTCTATTCATTTTAAATAAATTCTTTTCTTCCAAGAACCTTACATACATTTTGATTCATATTTAAGATTCGTAAACTGAAAAATAGGAGGGATATTAGTATGAAATTATTATTAATTTTAGGTGTATCACTCACATTTCTTACAGCTATTTTCACATCTGGTTACAATGATAAACCCGGTACACATAAAAAGTGATGTGCTTCTTAGCACATCACTTTTTTTATCAATCATTTATAATACACATTTTCCACATCATATTTTGATAAAGGTCGGCTATAATAATAACCTTGCACAAACTTCACATTCTTTTCCTTCAAAAATTGTATTTGTTCCGCTTTTTCTACACCTTCTGCAATTACATTCAATTCCAAAGTATGAGCCAAATGAATAATTGCAGCTGTAATATTCGTATCACGTTCATCCACATGTATACCTTCCATAAAAGAACGATCGATTTTCAACGTATCAATTGGATACGTTTTTAAATAACTTAAAGATGAATATCCCGTCCCAAAATCATCTAAATGAATCTTTAAATTTTGTTCTTTTAATTGTAGCAATACTCTTTTTGATATGTCTTTATGCATAAGGGCCCCTTCTGTAACCTCTATCGCTAATAGATGAGCTGGTACATTGTACTTATGTAAAGCCCGTGTAATCATCTCTATTAATGTAATCGAGCGAAAGTGCCTGGCTGAAATATTAACTGCAATCGGGACAACTTCATATCCTTTATTTAACCATTCACTTATTTGCCGACACACTTCATTTACTACCCATTCATCAAGCTTAATAATAAATCCTGTTCTTTCTGCTAGCGGAATAAATTGATTGGGAGAGACAAATCCCAATTCTTTATTCTCCCACCTTATTAAAGCTTCCATACTCGCTATTTTTTTCGTTTCAATATTCATTTGTGGCTGATAATACAAGCAGAATTCATTTTTTTCTATAGCCCGATGCAATTGGTTTTCTATTATAAATCTTTGTTCACGCTCACAATCTAATCCACTGCAATAAAACTGATAATGCCCTTTTCCTTTTTCTTTTGCTTTTTCCAAAGCAGCATCAACTCTTTGGAATAATATTTTTTCATCCTCTCCATCTGTTGGAGCCATTACAATTCCGATTGACGCACTTAAATAGACGTCCTCTTCTTCGATTACAAAATGTTCACTAATCTTTTTTAGTATTCTTTTTGCAACTATCTCTACACGTTCTTTCGTTATATTTTCTATTAACATAACAAATTGATCATCGTGTTCTCTAAATAAGTGCATACCGTCTATTTGAAAACTGCTTAAACATTCTGTAACTTTTTGTAATACTTTATCTCCTTCTTTATGACCAAAAGTATCATTAATAAGGTGAAATTCATCTAAATCTATAAAAACAAGCGCAAACTCTGTATTATCATTAAAAAAAACATTTAACTTATTTGCACATGAAATTCTATTCATTAATCCCGTTAATTGGTCATAATAAGCTAAATATTCTGTTCGCATTTCATTCAATACTTGTCTTGTAACATCCCTCGTAACAATATATACCCCAACAATTTCGGCGTTCACAATAATCGGAATAGTTCTCAAAGAAATATAGAGCTCGTACCCTTCTTTATGAACATATTTCTTTGAAACAATTTGTTTTGCCCTTCCTTGCAGGGCTCCTTTAAATATAATTTGAAAATCTTTTTCATATTCTTTATTAATAAATTCAAAAATAAATTTATTATGTAATTCTTCATATCGATATCCAAATATTTCATACGTTGCTGGATTTGCATATGTAATTCTACCTATAGAATCCATAGATATAATGGAGTCATTATTATATTCTAATAACGACTTAAACAACATTTGTTTTTCCTCTATCTCTGCCTTTTCCTCAATCTGAGCTGTGATATCCCTCGTAATACAAATAATAAACTGACATACTCCTTCTTCGTCGAATACAGGATTAAGTGAAGATTCATAATGTAACTCACCCTTTGGTAAACTAACTACATCACAAAAGGTATGTGCTTTCGCTTCGCTCGCTACTTTTGCATATTGCACTTGTAATATTTCCGCCGTATCTTCTGATAATACTTCAGCAAACGTTTTTCCATAACATTCTTCGCTTAGCTTCGCATAATCCATACCTATCTTATTTACATAAATATATTTAAAGGTTTCCTCATCCATAACTTTCACAATAAATACTAAATCTTGAATAGCATGTAATAGTCCTCTTCTTATTAAATCCATATCTATCATACTTAAAAAGGTATTTTGATTATTATATTGTTCCTTCATATTTATCTCAACCCGTCTAATCTATTTTTATTCATATATCCCATTCTATATGAATATGTACCCTTTTTTAAATGTATGATTACATATTATTTTTATTTTTAGAAAAAAAGTCGCCATATGGCGACTTTTAATAAACAATTTCTAAATCTAATCCCGGATAATTTTGTTGACGGAATGCTTCATAAATTAAAATAGCTGCTGTATTAGATAAATTTAATGAGCGCACTTTATCAGTCATTGGAATACGTAAACAATGATCGAAATTTTCTTCGATTACATTAGCTGGTAAGCCGTTTGTTTCTCTTCCAAATACAAAATAGTAATCCTTCTCACGTTTGCTATAATCAAACGCTGTATGAGCTTTCTCGCCATACTTTGTTAAATAGAAGAATTCACCGTCTTTATTTTTCTCATAAAATTCTTCAATTGAATCATAATACGTAACTTTCACGTGCTGCCAATAATCTAATCCTGCACGCTTTAACATTTTATCATCCGTTGAAAATCCAAGCGGTCTAATCAAATGTAATTCTGTTCCAGTTGCTGCACAAGTACGAGCAATATTCCCTGTATTTGCTGGAATTTCTGGCTGATATAAAACAACATGTACTCCCACGCGATATTCACCTCTGTTTTTTGTCTACTACGTATTATACCACTTGAGCGAAAAATCTCTACCCATTAATAATGTGAAAGAATTTATATTTCATTTGTGGTGTATATTTACTAGAATCTTCATAGTTCCAATAACGCCGACGGCTATTTGCTGAATGTGCATTCACAAGTGGCATACCATCTGCGTCTTTGGCTACTACAATCGTCGTATGATTCCACCTACCATCATCCTCGAAATCATAAGCAATGACATCACCAAGAATAAGGTCCTCTGGTCTTTCTACTGCTTCTGCTCGAAGCCCAGTTGTAGCACCTGACAAATACCAATAAAAAGAGTGTGCGACAGCCCAGCTCCAACTCCACTGATTCTCCCTTTGCCACCATCCTTTACGAATATTAGGATATCCATTCATTGGTACTTCTCCAGTATGAAGACATTGAGAAATAAAATTCGTACAATTATCAGGGAAATTACGATATACAGGATTTCGATCATCCCACCAACGCTCTGCATATTTAACTGCCTCTAAACGGTTGTACTGATAGGAACCGTACTTCTCTTTTGTAACTTCCCTTTCTAACGTCTCACTCATTCCAACTGCTTCTGGCACTTCAATAGCATAATCACCTATTACCCGGCTATTATTTAAACAAACTCTTCGTTTTAGTTGTTCCTCTTCGATATAAAATAATTCTTTATGCTTAATTAAATATTTAAAATGTATTTGATAATCAATTTCTTGATGATTGCTATTATTTAATTGTCTCATGAAAGAAACATCCGCAGTTGCTTTCACTATCTCTGCATTACGCTTTTGAAACAATTGTTTCTTTCTCTGTGCTATTTGTAATAAATCTTCAGCAATACCATCTACATTTGTTCGTTTCTCTGTTACATATGCTAAAAATTGTTGTACTTGCTTTTCAATATTTATTTTTACAACCATTTCGTCTCCCTCCCATATTACAATATGAAAAAGGGAGATATTATCTACTCTTTTTTCTGAGCTAACAATTCAAGGCCGCGATTCATTTCATGAAGAACCTCTTCATCTTTCTCACGTTGCATCGCTTTTTCAATAGCTTCGCCCACGCCATCTCCACCAATTTTCCCAAGTGCCCATGCTGCTGTTCCGCGAAGTACCGGTCTTGGATCGTCTTTCATAACACCAATTAAATCAGGAATTGCTGATGCCTCTTTAAAATGCGCAAGTGCCAAAATTGCATTTCGTTGCAACGGCTTTTTACCTCTCCATGAACCAGACATAATTCCATATTTCTCTTTAAAATCACGATTACTAATTGTTAAAAGTGGTGTTAATAAGGGCTTAACTAACTCAGGATCTGGTTCCATCTCAGGGTGGTTATGAAAATCCATTCCTTTATTTTTCGGACAAACAGTCTGACACGTATCACATCCATAAATACGATTACCTATTTTTTCGCGATATTCTTCCGGTAGGAACCCTTTCGTCTGTGTTAAAAATGCAATACATTTCTTCGAGTCTAACTGTCCTCCTTGTATTAAAGCACCTGTAGGACAAATATCAATACATTTTGTACAACTTCCACATTGATCTTCTATTGGCTGGTCTGGTGGGAACGGAACGTTTGTAATGATTTCTCCTAAATATACATACGAACCGAATTCAGGTGTAATAATAGCGCAATTCTTACCGCTCCATCCAATGCCGGCACGCTCCGAAACAGCTCGATCACTTAATTCACCCGTATCAACCATTGACTTAACTTCTATCTCGGGAAGTTTTTCGATTAAGTATGCTTCTAATTTTTGCAAACGATCTCGTAAAACAAGATGATAATCTTGTCCCCAAGAGGCACGACAAAAAATCCCCCGGCGTTCTCCACGCTTACTTAATGGTGCATTTTTTAATTTTGAAGGATACGCTAATGCAATCGCAATAATTGATTTTGCACCAGGTAGTAGAAGCTGTGGGTTCGTTCTTTTTTCTATATCAGACTCTTCAAATCCCGATTGATAATTTAATTGTTGTTGCTGGATTAACCTCTGCTTTAATTCCTCAAATGGTGAAGCACTAGCAAAGCCTATTTTATCTATACCAATTGTTTTACTATACGCAATGACATCTTGCTTTAATTGTTCAAAATCCATTCTTAATCGCCTCCTCAGATGAATCCATCTCTTATGTAACGACTATATTGGTTAGCAATTCACTTTTGGAATACTATTCTTTACTTTTATTTTCGCATACAATTATGCTTTTCAAACATTAAAAAACGCAATGCCTCGTTTATCTTAGAAACGAAACACTGCGTTGATAACAATTTATAGAAAAACATTTAATAAAATTTGGAGCGGGTGAAGAGAATCGAACTCTCGACCAGAGCTTGGAAGGCTCTTGTTTTACCACTAAACTACACCCGCAAATATGAAATAAATATAAGATATTAGAATAACTTATGTAAGGTAGTATAGCATGTAAAAAAAACGGAAGCAAGAATTTTATCGAAAAAAGTCGAAAAAGTGATGAGTAGCTCATCACTTTTTCAATTCTTTATCAATCGCCTTCTTCATACTATCGAAATCAGGGTTTGCAAGATTTCCGTTTATGTATACTGAAGGAGCACCTTGAACTTTTAATTTTTGAGCACGATCTGAATCTTTACGTACTTTTTCTTTTATTTCTTTACTGTGTAAATCTTTCTTAAATTGTTCTACATCAACTTTCGGAAGCTTCTCTTTCACAATGTTAAGAAGTAATTCTTCTGTAATCCATTCTTCCGTATCTTTCTTTTGACTTTGATAAATCTCATCATAGAAAGTCCAGAATGAATCTTGATCTTGTTTATAAATTGCCTCACCAGCTGCTGCGCCTAAATCAGAGTCTTTTCCGATGAACGGGAAGTTAATAAAATATAACTGCACTTTACCTTTATCAATATACTCTTCTTTTAATCGTGGTAATACTGTTACATCCCAAGTACGACACGCAGGACATTTGAAGTCTCCAAATTCAACTACCTTAACTGGTGCATCATCTTTCCCTAAAGATTGTTGTGTGGAATAAGCAAACATCTCATTCCCTTTATCTTTTTTGTCATTTATGATGCTATACGCAATTGTTCCGATTACAATCAATACTGCGATAGAAAAAACTACACCAAGAGCCATGAGTTTATTTGATTTCATATACATTCCTCTTTAAATTCATATTCTGTATACAGCATTGTACACACTACACATAATATCAACACTTATATACGTCACGCAATGAACACGCTCACATAAATTACAAAAATACAATAATTGTGACGATATTGTGTCACAATTTGTCACAATTTATTCAAAAAAAAGAAGCTCCTATGTAGGAACTTCACTTAGCTTACTGCTTTTTCACGTGCATTATTTAACATCGACTGCTCTGTTTTTATATCATGACGAATTACTAATTTCTCACTAACTGCTTGCACATACTCATCATGATTGATATAGCCTTCCTTCTCCATCAATCTCAAAACGACATTTCGTCTCTCTACGGCCTTATCATAATTTTGTGCAGGTGAGTAATAAGCAGGTGCTTTTACTACAGCAGCCATCATTGCACTTTCAGCCAGCGTTAATTGGTCCACCTTTTTACCGAAGTAAAGGTTTGCCGCTTTTTCAATTCCCCATGCTCCTTCTCCGTAATAAATATTACTTACATACAATTTTAAAATTTCATCCTTCGTAAATGTACGTTCAATTTTTTTCGTATAGAAAATCTCTTTCCACTTACGAGAAAATGTACGTTCATTCGTTAAAAAAGCATTTTTGGATAACTGCTGTGTAATTGTGCTTCCGCCTTGCACAACACCACCAGCCTTTATATTCTCAACAGACGCTCTGACAATCGCTATATAATCTAAACCGTTATGATGATAAAACCTTTTATCTTCTGTCGCAATAAATGCATGTGTTAATGATTCGGGCACCTCTAACTTAGCCGGTACATGTAATTTACTAATATCACTTTGCTCGATCATTACATTTCCAACGAATAATAATGTACAACTTAACAATAATAATAAAATAATGGCTTTATAAAAGAATTTAGTCATTGGATTTAATGCAACTTTTTGATGATAGTTCACCCTAGATAATACTCGTTCTTTCATCTTGAACACCTCTTTTCCACACAGCATATAACTCTTACTTTAAGAATACCTTGTTGTAAAAAAACATCCCATCGATTTCTCTTACACATACCTTACATCATTGTAAGGTATAAAAAAGTATTGTATCACAGTCTTTTTTTATCTACTATTCATCTGAAATATTGAATATAGATTATGCTAAACCAATAGCAGAGTATACCTTAAGCCTATACTCCCCTATTAAAACACCCTATTTTCATTATATCATCTACAAATATATATATTTGTAAGTATCTAGTAATCTAAATGTATACAATATATCATACATTATACAGAACAAACGTTCTAAAAATCAACACTAGCACTATTATTATTTTGACCTTTTTCTTAAACAGTATACAAAAAAGAGTAGTGATTTGATTGTATCTCAAACCGGCTACTCTTTTCTTTACAATCTATCTATTAAATTATACGGCTGCACTTCCCACGTTTCGTACGGAATACAATGTGTTGCTCTCATCGCATCAAGCGTTCTGGATTTCATATGAGGACGCGTTATATACTCATCTATGTTCTCTTCATTTAAAGCAACAAATTTAGCCTCTTGTATTTCTTCAGGTTGAATTTTTATTTCACCGCTCACATATGCCACTTTAAAAACAACAGCCAAAATATGCATAGAGGCATTATAATAAACCCCTGTAATTCCAATAGGCTTCACCGTTAAACCCGTTTCCTCAAACATTTCCCTACAAACTGCTTGATCGAGCGCTTCTCCTTCTTCCACCTGTCCTCCTGGCAACTCCCACGTATCCGATCGCCAATGTACTTTAGCTAATAACACTTCATCTTTTTCATTTGTTAAATAACCTGCTACAGCAACAATATGCTTTGGTGTTTTATGTTCCATATTAAACCTCCTAGAAATAATGATTATTTCATATATCCCTATAAGCATATTCCCTGTCTACAACAAAATACCTTTACTAATTCATCAACTTAATTAACTTCATAAAAAAAGCCCCTATCCGTTAAACGGGCAGGGCTTCTATCGTATTATTCTCCTAAGTCTACGTTGTGGTAAACTTGTTGCACATCTTCTAAATCTTCTAATGCATCAACCATTTTTTCAAATTGTACTTGAGCATCTTCAGGAAGTTCTACATCACTTTGTGCAAGCATTGTTAATTCTGCAACTGTGAATTCTTCAACACCAGCATCTTTAAGTGCAGATTGTACGGAATGGAATTGATCAGGTTCAGCATACACGATAACAGAATCTTCTTCTTCTAGAATGTCACGTGCATCAACATCTGCTTCCATTAAAATTTCAAGAACTTCATCTGATGTTTTACCTTCAAGACCGATAACAGCTGTCGCATCAAACATGTAAGCTACAGAACCGTTTACACCCATGTTACCACTGTTTTTGCTGAATGCAGCTCGTACATCTGCTGCAGTACGGTTTACGTTATTTGTAAGTGTATCTACAATTACCATAGATCCGTTTGGTCCGAATCCTTCATAACGAAGCTCGTCATAATTTTCTTCTGAACCGCCTTTTGCCTTTTCAACTGCACGATCAATAATTGTTCTTGGTACGTTGTATGTTTTCGCACGTTCTAATACAACTCTAAGCGCTTGGTTTGATTCTGGATCTGGCTCGCCTTGTTTTGCTGCCACATAAATCTCACGTCCAAATTTCGCGTATATACGGCTTGTATTTGCATCTTTTGATGCTTTTTTTTCTTTAATATTATTCCATTTACGACCCATACTTTCCACTCTCTTTCCCGTTTTAAATCTACATAAAAATATTAATATAAAATATAACGTGTATTCAACACATTTTTAAAAGAAATATAAAAAGTTCATTTTTGATTCATATTACAGACATAATATAAATTACTATCATTTTGTTCTATCCGCAAGTTATATTATACATGAATTCCTACGTTTATTACGAATTTTAGAATCAGGTAACATAATTTAACAAAAAAGACTCTAACATTTCTGTTAGAGTCTTTTTACATCACCGATTCCCATAATATTTCCTTAATTACTTTCTATTGCTGTATAATTAAAATAGGAAAAAATTTGAAGAAAACATAGGGGAGAGTAATTATGACACATTCAAATGAGAAAAAAGCACATGGTCTTAAAGGGATAGGAGAAAAGCTAAACCCAACTATCTATCAAGTGAGATTCATGAAATTAGATGAACCAATTCAATTTGAATCATTTCCTGAATTAAAGGAATTAGGAGATTGGTTGAGTACTTCAACGCACATGTGGGCGTGCCACTCAACTATGTACAAGTACAACAAAGAAGAGTTTAAAAAGAGGTTTTTAGAAATTACAAACTTAACCGTTGATAATGTACTAATATCTACTGGTGCTGTCGGATTTAACTTCATGTCACCCGGGTGGAGAAATTCTCTCTAGAGTGCTCGAAGGGAATATTGTATATACAATATTTTGCTGGAATTTTATAGAATATCACAATTAAAAGGATAAAAATGAATGTTTGTTTTTATCCTTTTAATGTTTCGCAGTCTACTCACCGTACACTTTTTGTACTTATTTTGTCATATAATGAAAAGAAAATACAAAAAAACTCTATACTAATTGTATAGAGTTTTTTTCGCCGTTCATGATACCGATGGTCGGGGTCGAACCGACACTCCCGAAGGAACACGATTTTGAGTCGTGCGCGTCTGCCAATTCCGCCACATCGGCACAAAAGAAAGGCGGCAACCGGATTTGAACCGGTGGTAAAGGTTTTGCAGACCTCTGCCTTACCACTTGGCTATGCCGCCATGTTAAATTTTATTGGAGCGGAAGACGGGATTCGAACCCGCGACCCCAACCTTGGCAAGGTTGTATTCTACCACTGAACTACTTCCGCAAAAATGGCTGGGCTAGCTGGATTCGAACCAGCGCATGACGGAGTCAAAGTCCGTTGCCTTACCGCTTGGCTATAGCCCATCGAATTCTTACTTAATTATATGTAAGTATCAATTAAATTATTTGTAATTTTAAAAATAAAAATGGGGCGACTGATGGGAATCGAACCCACGAATGCCGGAGCCACAATCCGGTGCGTTAACCACTTCGCCACAACCGCCATGTTGTGTAATTATATTTGGCAGGGGCAGTAGGAATCGAACCCACACTGGAGGTTTTGGAGACCTCAGTTCTACCTTTAAACTATGCCCCTATGTAAATGGTGGAGGGGGGCAGATTCGAACTGCCGAACCCGAAGGAGCGGATTTACAGTCCGCCGCGTTTAGCCACTTCGCTACCCCTCCGAAACTTACATGGTGCCGGCTAGAGGACTTGAACCCCCAACCTACTGATTACAAGTCAGTTGCTCTACCAATTGAGCTAAGCCGGCGTATATTATTAAGATAAATGGTGGCTCGGGACGGAATCGAACCGCCGACACGAGGATTTTCAGTCCTCTGCTCTACCGACTGAGCTACCGAGCCTTATTA
>NZ_JADAXG010000008.1:0-224034 GCF_019837545.1 Bacillus sp. 17RED48 | reverse complement strand
TAATTTCTTTTTTGTCGTTTTCTGCGTTTCCGCATCAGCGACGGTTATTAATATATCATGGTGAAAAATGAAATGCAACACCTTTTATAAACTTTTTTTAAAACCACCCACATTTCTTTTTTAATATCATATACTTAAACGAAATATCTCTTTCATGTATAAATAATTCCTACATATATTCTATATAAAGTCACTCTATCAAAAAGCGTTTCTTTCTATAATAAACGTTTTATTCATATACCACATCATACAAGGAGGAATATATATGGACTATGCCGATTTATTAATCAAACTAGGTCTCTCGGCTATTTTAGGGTTCGCTATCGGTTTAGAGCGCGAATTAAAACGGAAACCACTTGGTTTAAAAACTTGTTTAGTTATTTCTATTATTAGTTGCCTCCTAACAATTGTTTCTATTAAAGCGGCTTACAATTTACCACATACCGATCATATGAATATGGATCCACTTCGACTTGCCGCTCAAATTGTATCAGGAATCGGTTTTTTAGGTGCCGGTGTTATTTTACGAAGAGGAAACGATAGCATTGCAGGACTAACGACTGCTGCTATGATTTGGGGTGCTTCTGGTATTGGTATTGCTGTTGGGGCTGGATTCTATATCGAAGCGATTTTCGGAATGTGTTTCCTTATGATTAGCGTCGAACTTATACCATTAACAATGAAATTTGTAGGACCGAGATCATTTCGTCAACGTGATATCGCAGTAAAGCTTGTTGTGCGAAATATGGACAATATCCCAATTGTAATTGAAGAAATAAAAGAAATGGATATAAAAGTTAAGAATATGAAGCTCAAAACATTGGAGAATGGCTCTCACTATTTACATTTGAAATTATCTATCGATCAAAAAAGACATACTGCTGATGTTTACTACGCCCTCCAGCATCTTGAAAGTGTTCAACAAACTGAATTAGAAAGTATGTAATGTAAAACAAACTCTCTTTTAAATTAGAGAGTTTTTCTTTTTTCTATAATGGTAACAATGAATGTAGTCCTGCAAAGTAAGGAGGAATAAAAGTTTGAAATCCCGTCCAAATTTAGTAGATACATTTCGTGATTCCATTATTTTTCGTTTAGTTTGCTTTATTGTTGTACTTACTGCTTTTTCTGGCTTCCTTATACATAGATTAGAGCCATCGCACTTCACCACATGGTTTGATGGTGTTTGGTGGTCAATCGTTACCATTTTCACCGTTGGCTATGGTGACTTTGCCCCGCATACACTAATAGGCAAACTTATCGGTATGGGTATTATTTTATTTGGAACCGGTTTTTGTTCTTATTATATGGTTCTGTTCGCCACTGATATGATTAATAAACAATATATGAAAATTAAAGGAGAAGAAGCCGCTACCTCTAACGGTCATATGATTATCGTGGGTTGGAATGAGCGGGCAAAACATGTTGTAAAACAAATGCACATCTTACAACCGAACCTTGATATCGTTTTAATTGATGAAACACTTTCTTTACTTCCAAAACCATTTCATCATTTAGAATTTATTAAGGGTTGCCCCCATCACGATCAAACTTTATTAAAAGCTAATATTACAACGGCTCACACTATATTAATAACAGCTGATAAAGAAAAAAATGAAAGCTTAGCAGATACACAGTCCATTTTAAATATTTTAACTGCAAAAGGGCTCAACCCAAACATTCACTGCATCGCTGAACTTCTTACTACTGAACAAATTCAAAATGCAACGAGAGCTGGTGCATCAGAAATTATAGAAGGAAATAAATTAACGAGCTATGTATTTACAGCTTCTCTTTTATTTCCTTCCATTTCAGGTGTACTATTCTCACTTTACGATGAAATCTCTGATAACAAATTACAACTGATGGAGCTTTATCCTTCCTGCACCGGACAAACTTTTGCAAATTGCAGCTACACTCTTTTAAAGCAAAACATTCTCTTACTAGGTATAAAACGCGACGAACAATATATGATTAATCCAGTCCATTCCTTTGTTCTCATTGAAAGCGACATACTCATTGTTATTCACCATTAAGAAAATGTTTTTCTAGTTCCTGCATGAGCACTTTCCCAATATTGATATATTTCCTTTTCACATCTCCATCTGGATCTTTCGGCTCAGCAAATTGATCCATTCCACTCGTTCCAGCCGTTAAAGTATTTACGTGATCATCTAGTTCGTCTTGATATACGTGCGAAAGAATATACGGTGTTTCCAGACGGACTATTACACCAGGCACATCTAATTCGCCATTCACTGCTGTAAATGGCACTCGCAGAAATTGATAGCCATCTTCTTCATCGATTTTGTAATCAAAACATCCTGTATCGTAATCCCAATTGCCACCAATGTTATACCCAAGTGGCTTCATTATCTCTTCTAACTTATATAACGCATATGTACGTCCTTCTAAATTTGATTGAATCGGAATCAAGCCCATCCCTCCTAGACTTTTTCTTTAGCATACCCACTCTAGTTTGAATATACCGATGGACTTTTCGATAAAATAATAAAAAGCGACCGGAATCCGGTCGCTTTTTATTATTTTAAACGCTCTTCTAATTCTGCTTTTAACTCTTCAAATCCTGGTTTACCAAGTAAAGCAAACATGTTTTTCTTGTATGCTTCTACTCCTGGTTGGTCGAATGGATTTACGCCTAATAAGTAGCCGCTCATCGCACATGCCTTTTCGAAGAAGTATACAAGGTAACCGAATGTGTACTCATTTAATTCAGGGATATTTACGATTAAGTTTGGTACGCCACCATCGCTATGTGCAAGTAATGTACCTTCGTATGCTTTCGTGTTTACGAAGTCTACAGTTTCACCAGCAAGGTAGTTTAATCCATCTAAATCGTTTTCTTCTGATTCAATTGTTAGTTCATGTGTAGATTTACCTACTTTCAGAACTGTTTCAAATAAGTCACGACGACCTTCTTGAACGTATTGACCTAATGAGTGTAAGTCAGTTGAGAAGTTTGCTGAAGATGGGAAAATGCCTTTTTGATCTTTTCCTTCACTTTCACCAAATAACTGTTTCCACCACTCAGAGAAGTATTGAAGTGCTGGCTCATAGTTAACAAGCATTTCAATTGTTTTTCCTTTATTGTATAAAGCGTTACGAACTACTGCGTATTGGTAAGCTGGGTTTTCTTCTAGTTCTGATGTACCGAAGTCACCATGACCAGCAGCTGCACCTTTCATCATCTCTTCAATATTTAAGCCACTTACTGCGATTGGTAATAAACCAACTGGCGTTAATACAGAGAAACGGCCTCCAACATCATCTGGAATAACGAATGTTTCGTAACCTTCGTTATCAGCTAATGTTTTTAATGCACCACGTGCTTTATCCGTCGTTGCATAAATACGTTTGCGAGCTTCTTCTTTTCCATACTTTTCTTCTAATAACTTACGGAAAATACGGAATGCTAGTGCCGGCTCTGTTGTTGTACCTGATTTGGAAATAACGTTAATAGAGAAGTCTTTACCTTCTAATACGTCCATTAAATCTTTCATGTAAGTGGAGCTAATGTTTTGTCCAACAAATAGCACTTGTGGAGTTTTACGTTGTTCTTTAGATAGCGTGTTGTAGAAAGAATGGTTTAACATTTCGATTGCTGCACGTGCTCCTAGGTAAGAACCACCGATACCTACAACAAGTAAAATGTCAGAGTCATTTTTAATTTTTTCTGCGCATTTTTGAATGCGAGCGAATTCTTCTTTGTCATATTGAAGCGGAAGGTCTACCCACCCAAGGAAATCGTTCCCAGCTCCAGTTTTTTCGTGGATTGCATGATGTGTTACTTTCACTGCATCACGTAAATAAGTTATTTCGTGTTCACCGATGAAGGATAACGCTTTAGAATAGTCGAACGTTACATGTGTACTCATCTTTTTCCCTCCAATAATGTATATGTATTTCTGTATTCACTTTAGCGAAACTGAAGTTGTAAATCAAGCGATTCAACAATTGTAACCGTAACCAAAATATATTTTTTAGAAAAAGTTCATTTTTTGCATAAAAATTCGCATTTTTCGGTATAGATGTATATACATCCTTTTTCTTATATTTTTTATGTATAAAAACAACATAACTACGCCATTCTATAAAGGAGTTAATTAACTCATCGCTTGCTCATGCTTCACAATTAAGGGGGGGCTTTTTCATGAGTACTCTGCAACGTATCGCATTAGTCTTTACTGTAATTGGTGCTGTTAACTGGGGACTGATCGGGTTCTTCCAGTTTGACTTAGTGGCTGCCATTTTCGGTGGACAAAACTCAGCTCTCGCACGCATTATTTACGGTATCGTCGGTATTTCTGGGCTTATCAATCTTGGTTTACTCTTTAAACCATCAGAAAATCTTGGCACTCACCCAGAAACGAACGAAATTCGCTAGTCAGTATGTCTTTATTTCACCTCCGACATACGAATATGATTGCATGCAATCATATTTGCAAATATATATCATAAAACAAAGTAAAAGAGGAACGCTCATATGCGCTCCTCTTTTACTTTGTTAACTCGGATTCTTCAATCCATTCCGTTAGCTTTTCTCGCAGCGTATTAAATCCATTCTCAGATGGATTCGGTATAAGAATCCGTCCTTGTTTTCTTTTCGCCGCTTTTAACGATAAACTCATTTTTCTGTGTTCTTCATCAATTGAAAGTACTTTTACTTCTACTGTATCGCCGACTTTTAAAAAGTCATGAATATCCTTTACATATCCATTTGTAATTTCAGATATATGCACAAGCCCTTGTGTTTCTGCATCTAACGCTACAAATGCTCCGTAATCTTGAATCCCAGTCACTTTCCCTGTTACAACCACTCCAGTTGTATATTGTTCTGACATATGAAACACTCCCATACGTTTACCATTTTCTCTACAATTGTAGATAGCAAAGCAGATGATTTATTGTTAAATATCCGATTAGTTAGTACGTACCCTAAGTAAAGCTACTCAGGATACGCATACCTTATATTAGTAAATTATACCACTATGACAGAACTCATTCAAAATTAAAGAAAAATTTCCTAGAGTACGTATAATTTTCTAATATTGGGATAGAATACTAACACATGGCTTTCTAGTATTCCCCCCCTTTTATGGACAAAACGTATTATGTTTTGTCCTTTTTTTATTTTCTATAAACCGTTCCATTCTCTTCATTGCTTCCATAAGTTGTTCAAGCGATGTTGCATACGAACAACGAATAAATCCTTCACCACTTTCGCCAAATACACTTCCAGGTACAACAGCCACCTTTTCTTCTAATAATAACTGTTCTGCAAATTCTGCCGAAGATAGTCCAGTTGAAGAAATAGAAGGAAAGACATAAAATGCTCCGCCCGGCACATGACACATTAAATCCATTTCATTAAACGATGTCGTCATAAAATTACGGCGTTTCTTATAACTATCTCTCATCCGAATTACTTCATCATTCCCCGCGCGTAACGCTTCAAGTGCTGCGAACTGAGACATTGTCGGTGCACACATCATGGAATATTGATGAATTTTGAGCATTAATTCCGAAAATTGAACAGGAGCTGCAATCATACCGAGGCGCCATCCTGTCATCGCAAACCCTTTTGAAAATCCGGAAATTAAAATTGTATGCTCGCGCATATTTTTAATACTCGCGAAACTTGTATATACTTCGTCGTATACAAGCTCTGCATAAATTTCATCAGATAATACGATTAAATTGTACTTCTCAACAATCACTGCTATTTCTTCAAGCTCGGATTTATTTAACATTGCACCTGTTGGGTTATTTGGTGAACAAAGCAAAATTGCCTTTGTTTTCGCTGTAATAGCTGCTTCAATTTGTTCTGGTTGTACTTTAAACTCGTTTTCTAAAGTCGTTGCCACAGGAACCGGAACTCCTCCAGCTAATGTCACAAGCGGTGCATAAGAAACGAAACTTGGTTCAATAATGAGTACTTCATCATCAGGATTTATAATGGCACGCATCGCTACATCTAACGCCTGACTCGCTCCAACTGTAACAATGATTTCATCGTTCGGATCATAGGATACTGCAAATTGTTTTTTTAGATACTTTGCTATTTCTTGGCGAAGTTCCAATAATCCTGCATTTGCTGTATATGACGTATATCCTTGTTCTAAAGAACGGATGCATGCTTGCCTTACATTCCAAGGTGTAACAAAGTCAGGCTCTCCTACTCCAAGAGAAATAACACCTTTCATATTTGCTGCTAAATCGAAAAACTTTCGAATACCAGATGGTTGTAAAGATTCTGCCGTTCTAGATAGTTCAAATTGCTTCATGGTGTCACCACAATGCGCTTATCATCATCGTTTTTTTCGTAAATAATTCCCTCATGTTTATACTTTTTCAAAATGAAATGCGTTGTTGTAGAAACGACAGATTCAATTGTTGCTAATTTCTCAGAAACAAACATCGCTACTTCTCCCATTGTCTTTCCTTCTAATGTAATAGAAAGATCGTATGTCCCTGACATTAAATACACAGATTTCACTTCTGAATAACGATAAATTTGTTCAGCAACCGCATCGAACCCAACGCCGCGCTTTGGCGTAACTTTCACATCGATCATCGCCGTTAAACCTGTATGTTCTTTTACCTTCGTCCAATCGATATGTGTTACATAATCCACAATAATCTTTTCCGCTTCTAATTTTTCAACCATCTTCTTTACTTCTTCTACTTCTATATTTAACAGCTTCGCTAATGTATCTACAGATAATCGACTACTTTTTTCAAGACAAGCTAATAATTCTAATTCTTTTTCTGTCACCATATAAATCATCCTTCCTTTTCGGTTGTGTCTAAATTATACAAATACCCTTTCCAGTTTGAAAAGAAGATTTTTTTAGTGAATTATGTCAAAATAAAGTGAAACTTTAATCAGTGAAAAAACGTAGGATAAAGTGAAAGGGGATGGAACCGTGAAACCAAAAGTTTATATTGCTGAACCAGTTCCAACATTTGTAGAAAACTATTTATTAGAACACTGTGATTATGAAAAATGGGAGCAAAATGAGAAGGTGCCTCGTGATGTCCTATTGGAGAAAATACAAAATAAAGATGGATTATTAAATTTTGGATCTGCTATTAATGAAGAATTATTAAATGTAGCTCCTAACTTAAAAGTAGTAAGCAACATTTCTGTCGGTTACGATAATTTTGATTTACAAGCGATGGAAAAGCGAAATGTAATCGGAACGAATACACCATATGTATTAGATGATACAGTAGCTGACCTTGTTTTCGCTCTTATGTTATCTGCTGGTCGCCGCGTCTGTGAACTCGACTCCTACGTGAAAAATGGTGAATGGAACGCCGAAATTGGAAAAGAGCACTTCGGGCTGGATGTACACCATAGTACAATCGGTATTATCGGTATGGGGCGAATTGGAGAAGCCGTTGCAAAACGAGCGAAATTCGGATTTGATATGGATGTTCTTTATTATAACCGTCGCCGTAAAGAAGAAGCTGAACAAAAATTTGATGCTACATATTGTGATTTACAGACGCTACTCAAACAGTCTGACTTTATTATTCTTCTTACTCCATTAACAGATGAAACGTATCACCTTATCGGAGAAAAAGAATTTTCATTAATGAAAGAAACAGCAATCTTTATTAATGCTTCTCGCGGGAAAACAGTAGATGAAGAAGCGTTAATCCATGCGTTAACCGAAAAGAAAATCTTTGCAGCAGGCATCGATACTTTTACACAAGAGCCAATTCAAAAAGATAATCCCCTCTTATCATTACAAAATGTTGTGACTTTACCGCACATCGGATCTGCAACATTAAAGACTAGGCAGCAAATGGCTATGACAGCCGCTGAAAATTTAGTTGCAGGATTACAAGGAAAAACACCGCCTAATATTGTTCGTGGGTAATAATAAATAAGCGAAAGGCAAGATGACATCGTCATCTTGCCTTTTTTTGTTAACATATTTTTTTCTTCCTTGGAAATGATATGAACAAAAATCAATGGAGTGACAAAAAATGAATCACGAATATACTTGTCCTTATTTCACTTTTTCCACTCGCGGCACTACTATTCATTACGAATTGTATGAACATGACAACAAAACGGAACGTCCTACTTTCGTACTCGTTCACGGCTTTTTATCTTCCTCATTCAGTTACCGCCGCCTCATTCCTTTATTATCGAAAGCAGGAACAGTACTAGCTCTTGATTTACCACCATTCGGAAAAAGTGATAAGTCTCATCTCTTTAAGTATTCTTATCATAATTTAGCAACGGTTATCATCGATTTAATTGAACATTTATCTCTCTCAAATATTGTGTTAGTTGGGCATTCTATGGGTGGACAAATTTCTCTCTATGTAAACCGTATACGCCCTGAATTAATCTCAAAGACGATTTTACTATGTAGCTCTAGCTATTTAGCACGCGCAACCTTACCTTTACTGTACTCTTCTTACTTACCGTTCTTTCATTTATACGTAAAGAACTGGATTATACGGCGCGGGATTGTTCATAACTTAATGAATGTCGTTCATGATCACTCATTAATTGACGATGAAATGAAGGAAGGTTACTCCGCTCCTTTTTATGACAACCGTATATTCCCTGCTTTAACTCGTATGATAAGAGACCGTGAAGGTGACTTATCTTCAACTGAATTACAAAAGATCGAAACACCTACACTACTCATTTGGGGTGAAAAAGATCGTGTCGTCCCTGTACATGTAGGTCATCGGCTACACAAAGATTTACCAAATTCGAAATTTATTTCTTACGAAAACACAGGACATTTACTACCTGAAGAAAAGCCTGAACATGTTTATGAAGAAATCATTGCGTTTTCCGCGCAATAATGCAAAAGGCTGTCGGAAATTCCGACAGCCTACAATGAACAACTTCCGCCTTCTTTTATTACAAGTAATTCCACAGCTAACTTCTCACATTTTTCAAGCGCAGGTACTTCCTCAAAAGACATAAAGTATATATGTTGAATCTTTTTTGCGATGTATTTTGAATCGTCGAACACACTTACGACGTTCACAACATCGCTCGCTTCTGTTTCATAAAACTCCGGTCCCATTTGAAACGGATCCCAATTCTTCACAACCTCTATCATCTTTTCATATGTACCCATTCGCTTCCCGCCTTTTCACTTTTTAATGCTTTTCTTTATCCTATCACATCAGCTATTCTATAAGAAGAGAGAGAACTTTCATAACTTAACGGTTTTACAGAAGAAGGGGGCAAACTTATGCAACTATTTCATAAAACAGTCAATCGACGTGGAACTCATAGTACAAAATGGGATACGTATAAAAACGAAGAACTTATCCACGCTTGGATAGCTGATATGGATTTTGAAGTACCACAACCAATTCAAACTGCTTTAAAGAAACGTATCGAGCATCCTATTTTCGGCTATACACTTCCTCCCGAAAATATTGGAGATACTATTTGTAACTGGACAAAAAAACAGTACAACTGGGATATTCAAAAAGATTGGATTGTCTTTAGCGCAGGGATCGTTCCAGCTCTTAGTACGAGCATACAGGCCTTCACAAAGGAAAATGAATCCGTTCTCGTACAACCACCTATTTATCCCCCATTTTTCGAAATGGTTACAACAAACAATAGACAATTATGCGTGAGTCCATTACAGAAACAAAATGATACATATGCGATAGACTTCGAGCATTTAGAAAAGCAATTTCAACAAGGCGTCAAACTCATGCTTCTTTGTAGTCCTCACAATCCAATCGGGCGTGTTTGGTCAAAAGATGAACTCACACAACTTGGCGCATTGTGTACAACATATAATGTAATCGTTGTCGCAGATGAAATTCATGCCGATATTATTTACGGAGATCGTACTCATACACCATTTGCTTCTTTATCTGAAGAATTAGCAGCACGCACGATTACTTGTATGGCTCCGAGTAAAACATTTAATATCGCCGGATTACAAGCATCGATTATTATCATTCCAAACGAAAAACTCCGTCAAACCTTTACATCTATCCAATATAGACAAGGTTTCCACGGATTAAATACATTTGCCTATACAGCGATGCAAAGTGCCTATACAGAATGTAATGATTGGCTAAATGAAATTCGATTATATATAGAAGATAACGCTCAATTCGCTTGTGAATATATTAAAAATCACATACCCGCTCTTTCTGTAACAAAACCAGAAGGTAGCTTTTTATTATGGATTGATTGCTCTCGCCTACAGCTTTCTCAAAACGAACGCACCACATCGCTTGAGGAAAAAGGGAAAATCATCGTTGAACCTGGTGAGAAATACGGATTAGGCGGAGAAGAACATATTCGAATTAACATCGGCTGTCCAAGATCTGTTTTAGAAGAAATCTTAAATAGGTTGCGCCATACGTTTTCAGAATAAGAAAGGAGGCGACCTCCAATCGTTTTGGGACAACCTCCTTTATCAATATCTTTTCAATTACGTTTCACAAAAAAAGCTACCATGCACGGTAGCTTTTACTTTTTCTTCATATCCGATGCTTTTTTTACAATGACACCACAAGCAATTCGATCACCTGATTTACCTGTTGGTTGTGTCATACCATCATCAGCGTTTTCTGTAATAATAATAGACGCTCCATCTTTTCTATGAATCGTTGTTTTTCCTTCTTCAAGCGTTATGTGCGGCGCATCAATTTCTGCCTTGATCTTTCCAGAACCGTCTGCAATTACGTTCGGTAAATCACCGTTTTCTGCACCCTTCGGATTAAGAAGTCCATGTTTTTTATTATCAGGATTAAAATGATTGCCAGATGATTCAAAACGTGGTGCTTTACACTCACCAATTTCGTGTACATGTATGCCGTGCGGGCCTGGTGCAAAACCTTCCCCTTTAATCGTAATTTTCACTCCGCTTGTTTGTTGCTTTACTTTCGCAGTCCCCACTTCATCGCCTGAAGCATTATGTAATTTCACGTCAATTTCTTTCGGCTTTCCTTGGTCACAACCTGCCATCAGAAATAATAAACAACAACTGAAAAAAAGCCGTTTTTTCATTCTATTCCCTCCAAAATATATTCTGCCCTTAGATTGTCCGAGCATAGAGGGAAACATACAAAAATGAGTTACTGTTTCTTTTCCGCTAAAAGTTTTTCTTCAACTTTCTGTAATCGCTCCGCTTCGCGTTTTGATACACGAATGAACATACGCCACGTAGCAACGGCACCAATGATAAATAGAACGCAAACAATCCCTGGAATAATATATTCTGTTTTATCTTCCGGAAAATATAAAGGCATCATAACGAACACTCCTTATTATTGGATTCAAAAAACATCAGAATTTTCTGTTATATACCTTTAAATTATAGTTGAACCAGTTCATATTCTCAAGGGGCGTTCCAAAAGCGAATGATTTCTTTGACTCCTTCGCACACTTTCCTTACTATAAACTTGAGGTGAAAAATATGAGAGAAACATTTGAAATTGGTGAAATCGTTACTGGTATTTATAAAACTGGCAAATACATCGGCGAAGTTACAAATAGCCGTCCTGGCAGTTACGTCGTAAAAGTGTTAGCTGTTTTAAAACATCCGGTGCAAGGTGACTTACATAACGTAAAACAAGCTGACGTACCATTTTTCCATGAAAGACGTGCTTTAGCTTTCCGGGAACAGACGAACATTCCAGAGCAAATGGTGAAGAAATATGAAGGAGAAATTCCAGAGTATACAGAGTCACTCAAATTAGCATTAGAAACTCAAATGAATTCATTTTCTGAAGATGATTCACCTTTTGCGGTTCGTAGTCTAGAAACATTAGAGCAATTAAAAAAAGATTACAAACTTTAAAAAAAACAAAACGACCAAATTACATACTGTGCAATTTGGTCGTTACTGTGTACTCACTTTCTTTAACACTTTTGAAAAATCAACGAGTTCTCCCAATGTTGGAGGTGCTGGTTTCACTAAATACTCTTTATCTTTTTCTACTAATTTAAAAATATTATACGTCGTCATCGCATCATCTAGCGCACAATGATGCTTACCCGTCCCTGCTTTTCCATATGCCTCAATTGCTTTCCACAATCCAGTTTGATTTCTCTCCCCAAAAAACTTCTTATACTCAATTGATAAATCACGACACTGTCCTAAGAACGGAAAGTCTACTCTTGCCATTTCACAATTATGCTTCAACACTTTCATATCCATATTTCCCCACGTAACAATGGTTGGTTTACATCTCCTTTCATATTCTGCAAGTTTTTCAACGAGTTCTGGAAACGAAATTCCTTTATCTACGACTTCTTGTTTAATTCCTAAAAATTTCTTACATCGATCCGTTAAAGAAGGAAAAGTTTTCGGCCTAACATGAGCTGAATACGTGTCTTCTACCTTACAGCCAACAACCGAAACGAGTCCTACCTCAATGATTTCCGGGAAAAATCCTTTTGGTTTTTTTCTGTGCTGGGGCATCGTAAACTCAAAATCCAAAAATAAAAATCGTTGTTCATCCATACGATCCCTTCCTTATCATCTTTGTCATTCCTTTCTATTTAACACTCCTACACGAACAAGCTCGAATGCTAATTCCATTTTAAATATTCAGATTGGATGTATCTTATATATATGTCAAATGCCCACAAATATTTTTAAAAATAAGAAAAAATGACCGATGCAGAAAATATGACAAAATACCCCCTCTCATTTACATCCTCCATTTTTCTACTTTATAATGACTTTATGTGTGTTTCTTTGGGAACATTTTTGACACACTAAGAAAAGTGAATGAAAGGAGATGAGAGTTTTGCACGAAACAACGCAAGAGCTCGCAAACTGGCAGTATTATTTTGCTATCGCAGTCTTTTTAATTACATATGCCATTATTATTTCAGAAAAAATTAATCGCGCTGTCATCGCACTTCTTGGTGCAGCACTCATGGTAATTATGGGGGTCGTTGATTTACACAACGCCTTTACGAAACATATTGAATGGGGGACGATTACGCTACTCATCGGTATGATGATTCTGGTGAACATTACGAGTAAATCGGGTGTCTTCCAATACGTTGCCATTAAAGCAGCAAAAGGGGCGCAAGGAAATCCAATTAAAATTTTAATTTCACTTTCCTTACTTACTGCGCTTGGTTCCGCATTTTTAGATAACGTTACAACTGTACTTCTTGTTGTTCCAGTTACTTTATCTATTACGCGCATACTGCAAGTAAATCCTGTTCCTTATTTACTTTCTGAAATTATTTTTTCAAACATTGGAGGAACAGCAACATTAATTGGTGATCCGCCAAATATTATGATTGGTTCTGCAAATAAGCATTTAGATTTCAATGCTTTCTTATTCAACTTAGCACCTATCGTAATCATTATTATTGCTGTTACAGCGACAATACTTTACTTCATGTACCGTAAACAATTAATTGCTGATCCTGTACAAATTAAAAAATTAATGAGTTTAGATGAAAAACAATACATTAAAGATCCAGTATTAATGAAAAAATCTTTAACAGTACTTGGGCTTACAATCGTAGGTTTCATGACTCATTCGATCTTCCATGTTGATGCGGCTATCATCGCTTTAACTGGTGCTACTGTACTTATGCTAATCGGTGTGAAAGAACATGAAATTGAAGAGGTATTCGCAAGTGTAGAGTGGGTAACAATCTTCTTCTTCGCAGGACTATTCGTACTTGTTGGAGGACTTATTGATATCGGCCTTATCAAAATGTTAGCTCAAAAAGTAATTGGAATAACAGGCGGAGATGTTTCTTACGCATCTATCCTTATTTTATGGGTATCTGGTATCGCCTCTGCAACAATTGATAACATTCCATTCGTTGCAACAATGATCCCACTTATTAACGATATGGCAGTTGGGCTAGGTTTATCACCTTCTGACGCACAAATCGACGTATTATGGTGGGCATTAGCATTAGGTGCTTGTCTAGGTGGAAACGGAACATTAATCGGAGCTTCTGCTAACGTAATTGTTGCAGGTATCGCAAGTCGTGAGGGCCATAAATTTAGCTACATGGAATTCCTTAAAGTCGGCTTCCCAATTATGATCGTTTCATTAATCATTTCTCATATTTATATTTATTTACGCTACCTTATGTAGTAAAAAAAGGGCTGTCCTATGTGGCAGCCCTTTTTTCTTAGTCAACGAAATATCGATTAACCAACAAAGAGCTGTTCCAAAATATCTTTGAAACAGCTCCCCGCATATATCTACTCTTTATACCTTACCGGCTCATTCCGAATAATGAACAAGTGAATCGGTAAAAAAACCGAAAATGTGATTGTATGAATAATCGTAAACAATATAGAATTCGTTCCGTATCTATCTAAAATTGCGTAGATAAGATAAATAGACAGCACAATCGATACAGCTGTTGCTAATAAATATAGAATTGGTACGAAGTTAAAAATGAAACACGCGACATATATGCCGAATACTTTCCATCCTGCTTCTTCTTTTAAGAAATCCGGTAATTTGTCTTTCGCTAAATCCCCCCATATCTTACTATTTAAAAAAGGAATAAACGCAAGAACACCATCCGTTGCACCATCATTTTTCGCCATCGTATACAGTGCAAAAGCCGTTAATAAATACGCAATAATTGCCCAAATCAATATAACAAGAATAAACGCAAAACTAAGAGCAAAGAAACCTGCTAGTACGCCTTGATCTTCCATCTTATCCTCTCCTCTCTACTTTCAACATATTTCATTACTTTACAAGTTATGTTTTAAAATTTATCCAAACTCTCTGTATAATGGTATGAGAAAGGTAATAAGAAAGGAGAACGCACTTATGCATCCATTTGTACAAGCATTACAAGAGCATTTCATAGCTCATAAAAACCTTGAAAAAGCGGAACCGATGGCACGTTATATGAAAAATCACTTCCCATTTCTCGGTATTCAAACACCTGAAAGAAGACAACTGTTGAAAGACGTCATCCAAATACATACTCTCCCAGATCAAAAAGATTTCCAAGTTATCGTACGTGAGCTTTGGGATTTACCAGAACGTGAATTTCAAGCGGCCGCACTCGATATTATGCAAAAATATAAAAAGCATATAAACGAAACGCATATCCCGTTTTTAGAAGAACTCATTGTAACAAAATCTTGGTGGGATTCTGTCGATAGCATCGTTCCTACATTTTTAGGGAATATCTTTTTAAAACATCCGGAATTAATTTCCGCCTATATTCCAAAATGGATTGCATCAGATAACATATGGTTACAACGCGCCGCTATTTTATTCCAGCTAAAATATAAACAAAAGATGGATGAAGAACTTCTTTTCTGGATTATTGGACAACTACATTCTTCAAAAGAATTTTTCATTCAAAAAGCAATCGGCTGGGTCCTTCGCGAATATGCAAAAACGAAGCCCGATGTCGTTTGGGAATACGTGCAAAATAACGAGCTTGCCTCGCTTAGTAAACGTGAAGCAATTAAGCACATTAAACAAAATTACGGAATAAATAACGAAAAAATAGGCGAGACTCTATCATAGATAGACGCGTTCCTCTATTGAGATTTAAAAAAGAACGTGTTAGAATATGTTCATTATTATTAATATAAGTAGCGATGACGGACTTATAAGTACTTGCACAAAAGCGATTCAGGGATAGTGAAAGCCTGAAACCGCAAGGAAACGGCAGTCCCGAGCAATACGTGATAAAGTGGATGCACCTGTTGTGTATCAACTAGGGTGGAACCGCGGGCAAACGCTCGTCCCTAGGCAATTAAGCCTTGGGATGAGCGTTTTTTTATGTTTTCAAAGCATATACCGCTCGTTTCACTAGTATCTGAGCACGTCATCGCCAATACGTTAACTTTCAAAAGGAGGATTTTATTATGTATTCAATGGAACAAGTTGTAAACTTAGCGAAACATCGCGGTTTTGTTTTCCCTGGTTCTGAAATTTACGGTGGTCTTGCAAACACTTGGGATTACGGTCCACTTGGAATCGAATTAAAAAATAACGTTAAAAAAGCTTGGTGGAAAAAATTCATTCAAGAATCTCCACATAACGTTGGTTTAGACGCAGCTATTTTAATGAACCCAAAAACTTGGATCGCTTCTGGTCACGTTGGTAACTTCAACGATCCAATGATCGACTGTAAAAAATGTAAAGCGCGTCACCGTGCCGACAAATTAATTGAAGATGCATTAGATGCAAAAGGCATCGAAATGGTTGTTGATGGTCTTACTTTCGACCAAATGGCTGATTTAATGAAAGAACATGAAGTAAAATGTCCTGATTGTGGTAGCCAAGAATTCACTGAAATCCGTCAGTTCAACTTAATGTTCAAAACATTCCAAGGTGTTACAGAGTCTAGCACGAACGAAATCTTCCTTCGTCCTGAAACAGCACAAGGTATTTTCGTAAACTTCAAAAACGTACAACGCTCTATGCGTAAAAAGCTTCCATTTGGTATTGGCCAAATCGGTAAGAGCTTCCGTAACGAAATCACGCCTGGTAACTTCACATTCCGTACACGTGAATTCGAACAAATGGAACTTGAATTCTTCTGTAAGCCTGGTGAAGATTTAGAGTGGTTCGCATTCTGGCGTGAAACTTGTAAGAACTGGTTACTTTCACTTGGTATGACTGAAGAAAGCATGCGTCTTCGTGACCACGGTGAAGAGGAATTATCTCACTACAGTAACGCAACAACTGATATTGAATTCAGATTCCCATTCGGTTGGGGCGAACTATGGGGCGTTGCATCTCGTACAGACTTCGATTTAAAACGTCACATGGAACACTCTAATGAAGACTTTAACTATATCGATCCACAAACGAATGAGCGTTACGTACCGTACTGCATCGAGCCATCTTTAGGTGCTGACCGCGTAACATTAGCATTCTTATGTGATGCATATGAAGAAGAGCAATTAGAAAACGATTCTCGTACAGTTCTTCGTTTCCACCCTGCTTTAGCACCATACAAAGCAGCTATCTTACCATTATCTAAAAAGCTATCTGAAGGTGCTACTGAAGTATTCGCAGAACTAGCTAAAGACTTCATGGTAGACTTTGACGAAACTGGTTCTATCGGTAAACGTTACCGTCGTCAAGACGAAATCGGTACACCATTCTGTATCACTTACGACTTCGACTCAGTTGAAGACAAAGCTGTTACAGTACGTGACCGTGACACAATGGAACAAGTTCGTATGCCAATTAGCGAACTAAAAGGTTTCTTAGAGAAGAAAATCCAGTTCTAATTATAAGAAAAAGAGGCGCTCTATTGAGCCGCCTCTTTTTACTTTTCACGTTTTTCTTTAATTGCTACTGTACATCTTGATATGCATAGTAAATCATCATTTTCATCAATAATACGCACATCCCAAACCATCGTTGAATGTCCTCTATGTATCGGTGTCCCGATCGCTGTTACAATTCCATCTTTCTTTGAGCGAATGTGATTTGCATTAATTTCTAGACCGAAACAAATACATTTCTCTTGATCAATTAAATTGTATGAACCAACACTTGCTACTGTTTCCGCTAATGCAAGAGATGCACCGCCGTGTAAAAAACCAAACGGCTGATGCGTACGCTCATCAACAGGCATCGTAGCAACCACCTTATCTTCTGTCATCTCTAACAACTCAATTCCAAGTGAATCCATTAAAGTTTTTCCCATATCGTTTCCTCCTTCTCTTACTTTAATTGAATGTATAATTTTACCTATTTATTTTCAAACTACTTATAACACTTATATAAGGAGGTTTCACCTAAATGAAACAGAAATTTTGTATATTACTGCTTATGTTCTCCTTGCTGTCTATTGTACCAAATTGTGCACTAGCAGCCAAAGCATCCAACTTGACAATCGATGTTCAGACTGTAACACAAAAAGGTAAGAAACCTTATATAGAATATCAAATTAACAGACCTTCTTTTCACAATTTTTCCGATTCTAAATTTCAAAATAAGCTCAATTTCTATTACAAAAAATCTACCGATAAATTTAAAACAAAATTAGAAAAAGACGCAAAAAAATATTATAAAGAAACAGAAGGATCTAGTACACCATTTCATCCGTACGTGGCGAATGTTGATTATAAAGTCTCCCTGAATAAACCACCGTTTCTCAGCCTATATTTGAATTACTATCAATATACAGGCGGAGCACACGGTCTTTATACGTGGAAGGCAAACACATTTGATTTAAACGAAAAAAAGTTACTACGCTTAGATGATTTATTTCAACAAAAAGATACATATAAAGAAGTAATCCGCGCTGAGATCGTAAGACAAATTAAACAAAATGAAGGCATTTATTTTCCCGATGCAACTGAAAAGGTCATGAGCACGAAAAAGTTTCACTTCTTTTTAGAACCGGACAACCTCGTCATTTATTTCCCTTTATATGAGATTGCTCCTTATTCAAGCGGAATTCCTCAATTCCGTATTCCGTATACGTTGCTAAGAGAGTATTTGAAGCCTTCTTATCAAAATATTTTGATTGACAACAAGTAAATATTTTCGCTACGATAATGTTAACCTAAAAACAACAGGAGGTTAACATTATGAGAAGATTTCATGTTTTAGATTTAGCATTAGCTGCCATGTTCGTCGCTCTTATGGCCATTGGTGCAAATATTGTATCTTGGGCACCATTCCTGCAAGTAGCGGGCATCCCATTATCTATGCAACCATTTTTCGCAATTTTAGCAGGGCTTCTTCTTGGAAGTAGACTTGGTGCATTATCAATGACTGTGTATATGCTCGTTGGCTTAGCTGGTGCACCAATTTTCGCTAACTTCAAAGCTGGATTCGGGGCACTTTTAGATCCTACTGGTGGTTTTATTATTGCATTTATTATCGTTGCTTACGTATCAGGAAAACTAGTAGAACAAAAAGAACGACCAACATTCAGTACATTTGCAATTGCCTCTTTCACAGGAATCATTTTAACGTATATTATCGGTACTACTTATATGTACGGGGCAGTCAATTTCTTCATGGGTGGTAATATGAGTTATAAAGCTGCTTGGATGATTATGATGTGGTTCGCAGTAAAAGATATTGCATTTACCATTATCGGTGCTATTATCGCACCTCGCATATACTATGCTGTACGTCGTTCCGCTTATCAGCATTCTCATTCGACGATTTCATAATAAAAAGAGTTATCTTACTATGCTAAGATAACTCTTTTTTGTTTCTTCGACAATATACGACACATATTAAAAATGATTTTTGTTATGCTAATTCAGCAAATTAGATATTTTGCACATCTAATTAGAACAATATTTTGGAGGAAAATCAGTGAATCTATCAAAAAATACACTTATTAAAGTAAGTGTCGGAGTACTATCTTTATTTTTCATACTAGGTATGAGTATCGGTTACAAATTATATGGAAATAGCGAGTTAGGAATGTCATATACCTTTGGAAACGGCCTAGCATTTTTCTTTTTAATTCTTACTATAGTTAGTTTATGCGCGGCTTTAATCTTTATTGTTATTGGGTTAATTAAGAAAGTACGAAAATTACCAGCAAAAAAATCTTTAATAACATCGTTAATACTATTTCTAACAACCGTTATATCCGTCATCGTTCTTCTCTTTACGATAACAAAAGTAACAAATATGGAAGAGGAGTATCAAGCTCTTCAAGCCCAAAAGAAAAAAGAAGCTAATTACTTAATTGCCGCAGCATCTTTTTATAATAATATAAACACCTTTAAATATGCAGCATCTTACGTGTTATCCGAGTATTCAACTACATGGTCAAGCGCAATAGATAAAAGACAGGACTTCAATAATGCACTAAGTTCTAAGAGAACAGAAATTGACGGAATGATTACAAGCGTTGATACGTTTTATAACAATATGGGAAATGATTTAAAGTTAGTCTCTGAAGCTGCAAAAGAACAGCCTAATAAATATAAAGAAACCTATGAAGAATATAAAAAAATATATGGGATTATCACTGCGCTTAACGAACAGGCCCAATCTCCAAGTGGCAGCTTAATTTCATTTAATCAAAACGTTAATGCATTGATTCAGGAATACAAAAAAGCAGCTGGTAATATTAATATCGCTATTACTGATGAAATAAAATCCAAAGCTGATGAGCTAAAGCCTACTGATCAAAAGTAAAGACACTCTCTTGAGAGTGTCTTTTTTTCTCAAAAAAATCCCCTTTAGATTAAGCAGTAAATACGTTCCTTTACCGCTCATCCAACAGGGGATTATATCACTATATTAAGACTGTTGCTTCGTGTGTTCTTCTAAAATTTTCTGCATCATTGGAACCATTTCATCACGTAATTCTGGGTGTTGCAGGGCCATTTCGATTGTCGTTTGAACGAATCCTAACTTTTCACCTACGTCGTAACGCTTTCCTTCGAAATCGTAAGCGAATACACGTTGAATTTCGTTTAAGTTTTGGATTGCATCTGTTAACTGAATTTCACCACCAGCACCAACATGTTGCTGTTCTAAGAACATGAAGATTTCAGGTGTTAAAACGTAACGTCCCATAATTGCTAAGTTTGAAGGTGCTGTACCTGCTGCTGGTTTCTCAACGAAATTGCGAACTTGGTAACGACGTCCTTCCTGCTCTAACGGGTCGATAATTCCATAACGGTGTGTTTCATCTTCTGGAACCGTTTGTACACCAATAACAGAAGAAAGCGTTTTATCATATTCTTCAATTAATTGACGTAAACATGGTTTTTCAGCTTGAACGATATCATCACCTAATAAAACAGCGAATGGCTCATCACCGATGAATTTACGTGCACACCAAACTGCATGCCCTAATCCTTTTGGTTCTTTTTGACGGATATAGTGAATATCTACCATTTTTGAAGAAGCCTGTACTTTTTCAAGTAACTCATACTTTTTCTTTTCTAATAAGTTTTGCTCTAACTCAAATGCATTATCAAAATGATCTTCAATAGAGCGCTTCGTTTTACCAGTAACGATAATAATATCTTCGATTCCTGATTTTATTGCTTCTTCTACAATGTATTGGATAGTTGGTTTATCTACTATCGGTAACATTTCTTTTGGCATTGCTTTTGTAGCTGGTAAAAAACGTGTTCCTAATCCAGCTGCTGGGATTATCGCTTTTCTTACTCTTTTCATCACAAAATACCCTCTCTTCTGTCAGAATCAATAACGATTATTTCCTTACATAGAACAAAAGGGAGGTTTCACTCCCTTTTGTTCCCTACTACTTAAAATTACTTTATATTATAAACGATTCATAATATCTTCTTTAATAGTAAGTAACTTTTGTTCACTATTTTGTAAAGAATTATCTTGAACACCGAAGTAGAACTTAATCTTCGGTTCAGTTCCCGATGGACGTAGGCAGAACCAAGAACCATCTTCTAATTGATATTTTAACACATTTGATTTCGGTAAGTGAATCTCTTCTTTATGTCCATCTTGTAAAGATGTAACGATGCTCGCTTTATAGTCTTCAACAGCCACAACTGTTAAGCCCGCTACTTCTTTCGGAGGATTTTCACGGAATGTTGCCATCATCTCTTGAATTTGTTCCGCTCCATCTTTTCCTTTTAACGTTAGCGATACAAGATCTTCACGGAAGAAACCGTACTTCTCAAATACTTCTAATAAACCATCGTATAACGTTTTACCTTGTGATTTGTAGTATGCAGCTACTTCACATGCAAATAGAACAGATTGTACTGCATCTTTATCACGACAGAATGGACGGATTAAATAACCATAGCTTTCCTCATAACCGAATTGGAATTCGTATTGTCCGCTTTCTTCATACTGTTTAATTTTCTCACCGATAAATTTAAATCCAGTTAACGTATCAACTGTATCTAAACCGTATGCTTTCGCGATTGTACGGCCAATTTCAGACGTTACGATTGTTTTTAATACAACACCGTTCTCTGGAAGCGTTCCGTTTTCTTTCTTTTGAGATAATAAATAATCAAGCATTAATGCACCTGTTTGGTTACCCGTTAATACTTGGAACTCACCATCGTGATTACGAACTGCAACGCCTAGGCGGTCTGCGTCAGGATCCGTTGCGATTAACACATCTGCGCCTACCTTCTCACCGTCACGAATTGCATACTCAAACGCTGCATGCTCTTCTGGGTTCGGTGATTTTACTGTAGAGAAGTTCGGATCTGGTAATTCTTGCTCTTTTACAACTGTTACATCTTTAAATCCAACTTCTTCTAAACCACGGCGTACAGAAATATTTGATGTTCCATGTAATGGTGTAAAGACGATTTTTAAGTCTTTTCCAACATTTTGTACCATTTCTTTATTAATGATGACATTGTTCAATTCTGTTGCATATGCATCATCTACTTCTTGTCCAATAATATGTAATAAACCGTCAGCTTTTAATTGCTCCACATTAGCAACCTCAACTGTTAACTCATCCTCTACTGCATTTACATAGCTAATTAATTCATCAGCTTCTTTTGGAGGCAACTGCCCACCATCTTCACCATATACTTTATAACCGTTATATTCCGGTGGATTATGGCTTGCCGTAAGAACGATTCCACTTACTGTATGTAAATGACGAACTGCGAAAGAAAGCACTGGCGTTGGACGCAAGCTTTCAAACACATATGTTGTGATACCGTGTGCACCAAGTGTAGCAGCTACTTCCATTGCAAATTCAGGTGATTTATGACGAGAATCGTACGCTACAACAACACCGCGTTTTTTCGCTTCTTCACCTAATTTTTCAATAAACTTTGCTAATCCTTGTGTTGCTTTACGAACTGTATATACATTCAAACGGTTCGTACCAGCACCAAGTTCACCACGCATACCACCTGTGCCGAATTCTAGATTTTTATAAAAGCTGTCCTCAATTTTCTTCTCATCTTGCTTCATGTTTTCTAACTGTTCTTTTAGTTCTGCATCTAACTCTGCATATGAAAGCCAGCGACTAAATTCTTGTTTCCAGTTCATATTTCTATCTCCTCTCGCTTGTCCTACCTTTATTATATGAAAAAAACAACCTGTATCTCAATATTTTTTACAATCTAACAGGATTTTACTAGGAATATTTGTATACACTATGGTTAAATACTCCAATAAAGGGAATGAGGATTATGCAAGAATGGGGCTTGTCAGAAGAGCTCAAAATACAAACAAAGCAAATGATTGAAATTGCTGAGAAAGAATTATCCATTATGAGACAAGCAATTGATAAAGAGGATGAATGTATTTTGTGCAAAATGGAAGATATTCATCATATGTTAGCAAACGTACAAACATTGGCAGCTACATACTATATTCAAGCGTATTTATCACCTTATACGGAAAGCTCACATTCTATTACAGCAACTGTCCAACATTTAAGTGCCCGAAAACACGGGGCTCTTATTGTTGTGGAAAGAAACGAGCCGCTTGACTCTCTCATTCAAACTGGAACAACATTACATGCTCATTTAACCTCACCGTTACTTGAATCCATTTTCTATCCAGGTAACCCTCTTCATGACGGAGCCGTTCTCGTTAAAAATAATCATATTGTTTCAGCTGCCAATATTCTTCCGTTAACGAAAAGCACAGAAGTTGATCCTGAGCTAGGAACACGTCACAGAGCTGCAATTGGTTTATCAGAAAAAAGCGATGCACTTATTTTAGTTGTCTCTGAAGAAACAGGCCGCACTTCATTCGCTTTAAATGGGACGTTATATACGATTTCTTTATAGGATCCATCTTTTCCTATAGAACAGTACAATAGGAATTGAAATTATATCGACTTACCGAAAAAAAATGACAATAATCATACCAATAAAAAAGGCTGTTCCAAAATATTGGAACAGCCTTTTCTATTGGATCTTACTCTTCCCCGAAACGTTCAACAAGTGTTGCAAGTGTACGTACCATTGCACCTGTTGCTCCAGCTGGCCCTAAATCATGCGCTCCTGACGTTTCAGATGTTCCCGCGATGTCTAAGTGTACCCAAGGTGTATCTTCAGCAAATTCACCTAAGAATGTACCTGCCATAACCGCATGTCCTTCACGGCCTGGTGAGTTATTTAAATCGGCAAACTTACTGTTTCGAACGCGTTCTTTATCACGATCAAAAATCGGTAATTGCCAAATTGATTCATCTGTTTCCATAGACGCCTCTAGCACTTGCTCAAACAACTCTTCATTGTTTGTCATTGCGCCTGTCGTCTGATTTCCAAGTGCAACAATTACACCACCTGTTAATGTCGCAACATCAATAAGATAGTTTGCACCTAGTTTTTTCGCATACGTAATACCGTCAGCTAACGCTAGGCGACCCTCTGCATCTGTATTTAATACTTCAATTGTTTTTCCGCTCATAGATGTGATTACATCGTCTGGCTTAAATGCTGTACCACTTACAACGTTATCAGTTGATGGAATAACAGCAATCACATTTTGCTCTGGGCGAAGTTCACCGATAATTTCCATCGCACCTAATACAGACGCAGCACCGCCCATATCACCTTTCATACCGACCATGCCTTCACGTGGTTTTAAAGAATAACCACCTGTATCGTATGTAATCCCTTTTCCAACGAATCCAATGACATCTGTCCACTCTTCTTTTCCTTTATAAATAAGAGCGATCATTTTTGGTGGCTCAGTAGATCCTTGGTTTACTGCAAGTAACGCACCCATACCAAGCTCTTCCATCTCTTCTTTCTCAAGAACTTTATAATCCATATCATACTTTTCTGCTAACTCAACAGCATACTCAGCAAGCTTTGTTGCTGTTAATACGTTTGGTGGCATATTTACAAGTGTACGAGCTGAATTTGTTGCACGTCCATGTACGTAGCCAACTGTTAATGCAGCTTCAATTTCTTGTGCATCTTCCGCTGTAATAGCCGTGAACTTCTCTAGTTCCACACGATCCTTTTTATCTGATTTATACGTTTGTAACTCATATGTACCAAGACCTTGTACTTCTGCTGCAATATGAGCTACATCAATCGCATCCAATTTCTCTGTTACGAAAGAATCAAGCAAGATTGCTGCATCTTGTACTTTCGCTGCTTGTAACGTTTTAAACGCCTTACCAAGAGCAGAACGCAACGTTTCTGTCGTGTAAGACACTTTCTTACCTAAACCAACGAAATAATAACGTTTCACATTTGTTTTTCCTAAACTATGTACTTTTGAAATAGCTTTCTTCTTAGTAGAAAGTTCTTTCTCTTCTAATAAAACTTGTAATTGTCCTTCAAAAGCTTTGTCCAGTTCTTGTACAAAACTACTCGTTTTCTCTTCTTCAAATAAGGCAACGATTACCGCTTCATGGCTTGCTAATTCTTTTTGTACTTGAAACATGTTCAGACCCCCTAAATTTCTCTACTCTGCCTTTATTATAACTTTATTTTCGATAAAATGCGACAATTCTAACTTCTGTTACATCCTATATAATCCATATTTCTTCTATTTATAAAATAAAAAAGTCTAGCGTACTTCCCACTAGACTATCTTTGTTTTAAATATTGACCGCGAAACACTTGCATCGTTTCGTCTTGATTTAACATCGTTAACTCTTCTTCTGAAAACTTACCATTTCCGACTTTCACTACATACACATTTACTTTTTTCTTACCCCATTGGCTATAAACATCTTTCACCGTATCATAATATAGATCAAGACGGTTTCCTTTTATTGCACCGCCCTTATCAGCTACTACACCGTACCCATAACCTGGTACGAATAGAATCGTTCCAATTGGGAATACGCGTAAGTCCGCAGCTATTGTGGAATATAAATCCCTTTTCACCTTAACTCCTGAATATGTAATACCATACTCCGGATGTCCCGGTCTCTTACCAGTTGATTCAATTCCCGACGTATAACCTGTTGCAGTCATTTCAATTGAACGATATTTAGACCAGTCGTTTGCCTGCTCTAAAGCATTTATCACTTCTTTACTCGGAGCAACATTTCTCTTAACTTCTGCTGCATGTACTTCTTTTGCACTCGTTCCCTCATATTTCTTTACAATCTCTAATAAAGAAACTCCTGTGAAAGCATTCCATGTTACGCATAATGCGGATACAAGTAAACAAGTCATCATAATGCGAATACAATATCGTTTTAACATTTTTATATTCCACACTCCTTCATCGTTAATCATTCCCTATACGATGAAGGAATATGCAAAAAAATAATCCCCAAATGAATTGGAGATTAAAACATTTGATATCCGCTTTTCCGAAGTTTCTTAATGACAATTCCGGCTAAGGCAGCACCTACTAATCCAGTAGATAGAATAAACACATCTGCCTGCCCTAAATGCGATACACTTGTCCCAAATGAAGAGAATGTTTCTTTCGGCTTTGAAAAATAATCCCACACACTCGCCTTATTAATAATAAGTATACAAACAATCGGATACACAATAACCATTACCCATGTCGCTCGCAATATCATGTTGAGTAAAAATCCAATTCCAAAAAATAAAATGAAAAATAACATCATTGAAATAAGTAGTACCGGTATACTCACTCTTTCTCCCTCTCCTTCGTCTGCGCCGTAAATACGTGATAAGCTGTATAACCAAATTGCTCTCCTGGATCTAATGTTTTGTTCATCTCAAGATGTGGTTCTGATCTTCCTTCAAACAAATATTTGATAAGTACAGACGTATTTGGATCGTCCGCAATCGTATCTGGATGTAAAAATGCTACTTCAGACAATTCCTTCTCCTGTACAATAATGTTTTCTCCTTCAGGCTCCAAAAGGAAAATAATCATATTATCACTAATCTCATTGCGAATCACGCCCGATCGAACACCAATGATCCCCTTCACATGAGCGACGATACCTGTCTCTTCTAACACTTCACGTTTCACAGCTTCATCAACCGTCTCACCTTCATTTACAAAACCAGCCGGTAAAGACCATTTCCCCTTTAATCCACTGTATTTTTTCTTAACGAACAGCCACCTGCCATCTTTTGTAGCAACTAAACCACTAACAGCTAACCACACTTTCCCTCGCTTCTCCATGATGTAATACCCTCCTCTACTAGAACGGACAGAATATTCTTTCTTTTTTATATATTATACTATATTTTTTAAATGAAAAAAGCAGAAACAGCTCTTAGCCGTTTCTGCTTTTTCTACTATATATTAAAAGAACTTTAATTTACCTTTTTTAAGAACTAATAAAGGTCCACCTAATAAGAATAGGTAACGGTTATCGATAACTTTCTTCATGAAAGAAGCTTTCCAACCTGTTAACTTTTTGCCCATAACAACGCCCATTGCATCGTCATGACCTAAAGAACATACAGATCCTTTATTATCAAATGCGAATTTTTTCATTTCGCCCTTGCCACGAACTAACACAGTTAAGTTGTGTGCAATGTTGTAACCTTCTTGAATTGCGATTTGTGCCGTTGGTGGATATGGACGATTAATTTCTTCGTTAATGATTAACGCTGCGTCACCAACCATGAATACATCTTCGTATCCTGGAGCGTGCATGTACTCATCAACTTTTACACGTCCGCGCATTGCTTCAAAGCCAGACTCTTCTACAATACCGTTACCACGAACACCCGCAGCCCAAACTACTGTTTCAGACTTAAGTAATTCAGTATCATCACCGTTTGCAACGATAATACCTTCTTCAGTTGCTTCTTTAATTGCTGTACCGATGCGGAATTCTACGCCTTTTTTCTCAAGTTGTTTTACAGCATATTCTACTAATGCTGGATCGAAACCTGGAAGTGCTGTTGGAGCAGCCTCTACACAGATGATACGTGCTTTTTCACGTGGTACATTGTACTCTTTGCAAAGTTCTGGAACACGGTTTGCAAGCTCACCTACGTACTCGATACCAGTAAATCCAGCACCACCAACAACGATTGTTACTAACTCATCGCGTTGTTCAGTTGCATATTTAGCGAAACTAGCTTCCATATGCTCACGAATTTGACGAGTTGCATTAATGTTAGCGATTGAGAATGCATGCTCTTTTAATCCTGTAATTCCGAATGTTTCTGATTCGAAACCAAGACCGATTACTAAGTAGTCATACTCTAACTCGCCGTCTTTTAAGATAATGCGTTTTTCAGCAGCTTTAATTTCTACTACTGTATCTTGTACAAAGTTTACTTTATTTGTATCAATAACGTCTTGAATATCTAGACAGATTTTTTCATCTTGTAATGTACCAGCTGCGCTCTCGTGTAACCAAGTCGCTTGGTAGTGATAGCTGTTGTTGTTTACTAACGTAATTTCAGCTTCATTTACAGATAATGCTTTTTGCAGACGAACAGTCGTAATCATCCCGCCATAACCTGCACCTAAAACTACGATTTTTGGAGTCTTCACCAAATCACAACCCTTTTCTTTATATAATAGTAATGAAAAATAATACCAAGTACTAAAAACTCTATTTGTCAAGAATGTGGAATTTATCACATTCTATATCATAACAAAACGCAGTCAAAAAATCGTACGAATTTTGTCATAGAAATTTAACATAATACTTCCCTATATTAGTCGGTTTTATTCCAGAATTCAAGCGTCTGGCGAATTATCAATATTTTAAAATAACATAGCGTTTTCAAGGGTTTTTCAACCTTTTTTTCATGTATTTTCCTTTCACCATATTTTATACAATTAAAAAAGCATCTATGCGAAAACTTACACACAATTCAGTCGTTTTCGGAAGTATTATGAACTCAAATATGCTATCATTTATTTGAAAGTGTCATCATTTGCAGGATTTTCTTGTACATATGAACAATATATGAAATCAATATCAAAATTCCATCTATAGGGGGCATGAAAGTGGCAGAAAATCAAAAAGTTTACGACATAACAATTATTGGTGGTGGTCCAACAGGACTGTTCACAGCATTTTATGGCGGCATGAGACAAGCAAGTGTAAAAATCATTGAAAGCTTACCTCAACTTGGAGGACAATTATCCGCACTCTACCCTGAAAAATACATTTATGATGTAGCTGGATTCCCGAAAGTGCGTGCACAAGAATTAGTTGATAACTTAAAAGAGCAAATGAAGAAATTTGACCCAACCGTTTGTTTAGAAGAAGCTGTTGATACGCTTGAGAAACAAGCTGACGGTATATTTAAACTTGTTACGAATAAGCAAACTCACTATTCTAAATCAGTTATTATTACTGCTGGCAATGGTGCTTTCCAGCCACGCCGCTTAGAATTAGAAGGTACAGCAAAGTACGAAAAGAAAAACTTACATTATTTTGTTGATGATATGAATAAATTTGCTGGTAAGCGCGTCGTAGTATTTGGTGGCGGCGACTCAGCGGTTGATTGGACAATGATGTTAGAGCCAATTGCTGACAAAGTTACAATCGTTCATCGCCGTGATAAATTCCGTGCGCATGAGCATAGCGTAGAAAGCTTAATGAATTCCCGTGCGGAAGTAAGCACACCGTACGTTCCAGTTGAACTCATTGGTGATGACAATATTGAACAAGTCGTTCTTCAACACGTAAAAACGGAAGAAAAAATTATCATCGATGTGGATGATGTAATTGTAAACTACGGCTTCGTTTCCTCTCTTGGTCCAATTAAAAACTGGGGCTTAGATATACAAAAAAACAGCATTCTCGTGAACTCAAAAATGGAAACGAATATTCCTGGCATTTACGCTGCTGGTGACATTTGTACATATGAAGGAAAAGTAAAACTCATTGCTTGCGGCTTTGGTGAAGCACCAACAGCAGTAAACAATGCAAAAGCTTACTTCGATCCAAACGCAAAACTTCAACCGATGCACAGCTCAAGTATGTTTTAATATAGAAATGAAAAGAACTCCTTTTACGTGAAGGAGTTCTTTTATTATTGTGCTACCGTATCCTTCCAAAATATGTTACAATAAACAAGAACAAACGTTCTATTTGATAAGGGGGATATTTTAAAATGAAAGAACCTAAGATCGTAAAAAAAGAAGCTTTCCAAGCAATCGGCGTTTCGATTACGACGACAAACGAAAAAGAAGCATCTACTGAAGGAAAAATCCCACAGCTTTGGAACCGATACTTCCAAGAACAAATGATGCATCACATCCCAAATCAACAAACGAAAGAAACATTCGCTTTCTATTCAAATTACGAATCGGATGAAACTGGTACATATCAATTTACGATCGGTATGCCCGTTTCTTCATTAGAAGACGTTCCTGAAAATATGACAACTTTAACAATACCTGCCGCTACATATGCGGTATTTACAACGAGAAAAGGACCAGTTGCTGAAGTCGTTTGTGAGGCTTGGGAATATATTTGGCAATGGTCGAAAGAAAACAAACGTGCTTTTACAACAGACTTTGAGCTTTATGATGAAAAAGCAACAGATCCAACCAACGTACAATTAGATATTTATATTGCATTAGCCTGAACGACAAAAAAGAAGATACCAAATGGTATCTTCTTTTTTGTCGTTAAATAGCCACTGTGCAAACCCAACATTATTGTCTACAATGAGAAAGTGCAGTATAGAAATATTAGAAACTGTATAAAACGATTGTTAATAGGTTTTTTAGTTTAAATTTGTCACATAGAAAGGAAGCAATATGGAGGAACTACAACAAAATAAATCTGCTTTAAAAGAAAATGCGAAACCGTTATTAAAAAATACAAATTTCCTTTTCCTTTGGGCAGCTACACTCTTTTCAAGTTTTGCCTTAGCCTTTTTTACTTTTTCACAAACCTGGTACATAGCAAAAACATTAAACCTTGAGGCTTCACTCGGTGTTGTTTTCGTAGCTCTTAGTGTTCCAAGGCTTATTTTTATGATTATCGGCGGTGCTGTAGCTGATAAATTCCCGAAAAAAAACATTATGTTTTACTCTAATATTATTCGTGCTATTCTTGTCGCAACCATCCTTACATGGTTCATCGTAGGTGATGTAACACTATATACATTTGCTTTATTCGCTTTATTCTTTGGGCTTGCTGATGCTTTTTTCTGGTCAGCTGATGGATCTATCTTGCCTGAACTTGTAGAAAAAAGCCGTTTAACACAAGCAAACTCACTTACACAAATGTCAAATCAAGCATCGGTCATCTTAGGCCCTGTACTGGGCGGAATTCTTATCAAATTTACGAACTATGAGACGATCTTTTCGATCACGATTTTATTACTAATTGTCGCAGCCATACTCGTTCAAAAAATACAATTTACGATGCCAGAACAGCAAAATACAGACAAAGGCATGTTCACTTCTATTAAAGAAGGAATTTTATATGTAAAGGAATCACCATTCCTTTCAACTTTCCTTCTTTGTAGCGCCTTTTTAAACTTATTTTTAATCGGTCCGATGCAAGTTGGTTTCCCGCTTTTCGTTAAAAATGTTCTGCACGGTGACTCGCTTCAGTTCAGTTACTTAGAAGCATCTGTAGGAGGCGGAATGGCAATAGGCGCTGTCATTGTCGGTTTAAAAAATATTAATCGTAGACGCGGTCTATTTTGTATTATCATGATGCTACTGTCTGGTGTATTCTTCTTATCAATCAACTTTAGCACCGTACTTTGGCAAGCATTATTAGCTGGCATGTTTTACGGTATTACAATTGCAATGGCTATCGTTCCGCTTATGGCGATGATTCAATCGACAGTAAAAGAAGAAATGATGGGACGCGTAATGAGTTTACTTATGCTCTCATCAATGGGCTTTATCCCGCTTTCTTATGCATTCACATCAATCGCACTTGCAATAGGACTTCCAATCGTAACCGTTATGAAAAGCGGTGCAATCGCCGTTATCGTCTTCGTACTCTTTGTAGCGATTCGTGTTCCAGTTGTAAGAAAGTTTGATTAACTACTTGGAGTCATGTGTTATACGCATGGCTCCTTTTTAAACGGATCAAATAACAGTATCCCCTTACTTCTTCTCACAGCTGCTCCCCATTCTAGTCCAACCTCTAAAAATAGATCCCGCACTGTACTATATAAGAGCGCCTTAACATTTTTACGGATTTCCCCGTATTTATACGCTCTCACAACACTCTTTACTCGCCAAATGAAATTTCCATACACTTCTTCATCAGCTAATATTTGCTCCAGTAAAACACCTTGCTCTAGTAACCCGCTCTTTTTATATGCAAGTTCCACCTTACTCCAAAATATATTAATCTTTTTCGGATTACGCGTCATTGGCACAAGTGCGTATATAAAAGGCTTCGGTATATCGTGACGGCAATACGTCTCATCAAGTTCGTACGTTTCTTTTCTATTCTCTTTTATTTGTGGAATGTTTTTAAAAATAATTGTTTCCCCTTCACTTTTTTGCTCATTTTTACTACAGCCATCTACACGATCCTCACTTTCACATGCGGACAGTTTCATACGGTCATCCATGCGGTCAATTGCAGATGTAAGAAATACATATAAGTTCGCACTATATCCGCCGCGCTTATGTCTTTCTTTTGTCGCAACACGCTTTATAATTCCTAGTTCCTCTAACTTTGCAATTGAGCGGCGTACTGTACGAATGCTCTTTCCAACTTTTGTAGCAATCGTCTCCATTAACGGACAAGCAACTCCCACTGTTTTCTGTTTCTCATTCACCGCATACTTTCCTAAAAAATGAATGATGGTAGTATCCGTTTTATTTAATTCAAATCGATAGCACTTCAAAATTTGTCTTTGATATGTATTAAACTCTTCTTTACTTCGAAATTCACTATATGGTTTCATTAAATTATATAAGCTTCCCATTTTTATCACCTCATTTATAGGTAAGAGTCAGGAAGCAAAATTGGCGTGATATTTTAAATTTTTTTGGAGGTGACAATATGATCGTAATTAGCGCTTGTTTAGGTGGTATCGCTTGTCGGTATGATGGAAATGACAATCTCGTTTCAAAAATAGAGGAGCTACTGCAACAAGAAGATACAGTCCTCATTTGTCCTGAAGTATTAGGAGGATTACCAACGCCTCGTCCTTCAGCTGAAATTATTGGCGGGAATGGCGATGATGTTTTAGATGGGAAAGCGAAAGTGATGACAAAAGACGGTGAAGATGTTACAGAAGCTTTCGTGAGCGGTGCTTATAAAGCTCTAGAACAAATGAAAGATTTACATCCAGAATATATTATTTTAAAGGAACGCAGTCCATCTTGTGGTAGTTCTACGATTTACACTGGAGAATTTAACGGGAATAAACAAACTGGTTACGGGGTAACAACTGCTTTATTCAAAAGACATGGATTGAAAGTCATTTCAGAAGAGGATTTCGAGAATATAAAAAGGAATTGACCCTGTTCGTCAATTCCTTTTTCTTTCTTATTTTGCACCTAATTTTTCTTTCACTTTCGCAGGAAGCTCATCTTTCTTTACTTCTTCCCAAGCTGATACACCTTTTTTATCTGAGTGATATACACGTAAGAATGCTTCTTTACGAAGATTTTTTTGTGCATTAAATTCTAATTCTTTTTCTTTCCCGTCTTTATCAAAACCATTTAGTTTATATTCGTAATTTTTATACGGCTCACCATTATCAGATTTACCATTATACTCTTTTCCATCTACTGTAATTTGAACGTAATACTCGTCTTTACCCATACGATTTAAATCACAACCAACTAATAGGCTTGCAAATACAACTAAAATACTAAAAAGTGCAATATATCTTTTCATTTCCTTCACCTCATGTGTTTTTCTTATATTGTTATCTTAAAGCCTAAGCTTTAAAGAAGAAATTCAAAAACATGACATGAACATTACACTTTTGTAAGATAATCATTATTTCTTCACTTTAGAAACCGTCATTCCGTCACCAATTGGACTGAGTACGGATTCTAAACTTGGATGAGTTGCTACTACTTCGTTATAAAAAGCCTTAAGGGAAATGAATTAATCATCCCCCTTAAGGCATTTTATCCTCTATCTCTTTACTGCCAATTTTTTATGTACCTATTACCGCCAATAACGTCTTTCACGCCAGTTTCGCCACTTATCACAGATTTTATCACGTAATTTCCTTATACCGTTTATTACACCTTCTATTATGCATTCTATTATAATATCTATCACAAGGTATCTTATAACTCTAAAAATAGAACCTATAACGTACTTCAATATAAATTCAAAAATATCTTCCAGCATATATCTCCTCTTTCTACCCTTCAAATATAACTCAAACAAAGAGAACTTTAAAAGAAGCTCAAATAAATAATAATGCATAAGTTGAACAACTTAAAGCTACTTTAGCAGCTATTTTTTTGTACCAACTGGCAGTTTCGTCTTCAATATATGAAAAGGGATTTCTAAATGATGAATTGAATATATACTTATTGTTTTCTAGCTTTCGAGCGAAAGTTTTTATATGTCCTAATTTAAAGTTTTCGAGGAGAGAAATACTATGAACCCTATTTTATTGGATGTTCCGTTACAAATAGAAACAGACAGACTCATTCTTCGGGCACCACTTCAAGCTGGTGAAGGGAATATCGTACACGAAGCTATTAAAGATTCCATTCGTGAATTAAAGCAATGGCTACTTTTATTCCAGTCAATTCCTACTGTTGAAGAAACCGAAATTCTCCTGAGAAATGCGCATATAGATTTTTTGAAAAGAGAAAGCTTTCGCTATCTTATCTACCATAAGGAGACGAATGATTTTATTGGAACGGCTAGCCTTCACGAAATCGATTGGAAGGTTTCTAAATGTGAAATTGGATACTGGATTAACACGCAATTTAGTGGTAATGGATATATGACAGAAGTAGTAAGTGCGTTAATAAACTTTGGATTTCAGTTATTCAAATTTAGAAGGATTGAAATACGATGTGAACGTAATAATACGAAAAGTCGTGCAATCCCTGAAAAACTAGGTTTTGAGCTTGAAGGGACATTACGTAATGAAGATCTTTCAGCTGACGGCAAACAACTAACTGATACTTGCATCTATGCAAAAATAAATTAGATTTTAACATTCGTTGTGCAACATATCTTAAAGTCGGTTTCTAAATTGGGAAGGCGACGTTTTTGATTTTTTACGACAAAAGAAAAGACCTCCTTAACGATTTTATTTCATCGCTAAAAAGGTCTTTCTCTATTTCTGCTAAAAACTTAGCACTCTTCTGGCTTACCAGCATTCGTCGCTGTACGGAAAGATGATCCACATCCGCATGATGCGATTGCGTTTGGATTGTCGATTGTAAATCCGCCGCCAAGCATAGATTGTTTATAATCAATTTTTACTCCTTTAACAATTGGAGCACTTTCTGTATCGATAACAAATTCAACACCGAAAAACTCAAGAACTGTGTCGTCTTCTTTTGGTTCTACTTCAAATCCTAAGCCGTAAGAAAGGCCCGTACATCCGCCGCCATGTACAGCAAGGCGCACGTACTTCTCTCCATCTTCAGCATCTTTTAACATATCTTTAATTTGAAAAGCTGCTTGTTCTGTTACTTCAATCATGAAATACACCATCCTTTCTGTTCTCATTCTATTATACATCTTTACGCTTCTATCTTGTACTCATACACTCCGCGGCAAATTACTTCTGCTGGTCCTTTCATTAACACATTGCCTTCTTCTGTCCATGCAATCATTAAATCGCCGCCAGCTAAATGAACTGTAATTTCCTTACCATGTTCCATTTTCCCATTTAAAATAGAGGCTACAACTGCAGCACACGCCCCTGTTCCACAAGCTTGTGTTACACCAGATCCACGTTCCCAAACGCGGAAGTTCATCTCTGCATCATTCAAAATCTCGATGAATTCAACATTTACTCGCTCTGGGAACATTTCATGTGTCTCCAAGACTGGACCAAGTGTTGTAAGAGGCGCTTGTTCTACATCATCAACAAAAATAACCGCATGCGGATTCCCCATTGAAACAGCTGTAAATGCATAGCGATGATTATTGTATAAGAAGTTTTCACGAATAAATGGTGTTTCACCTTCACCAAGCATCGGTATTTCTGCACGTGTTAAACGCGGTGCTCCCATATCGATTTTTGCTAATGTAACTTTCCCTTCTTCTACCGTTACTTCCGCTGTTACAATACCAGCTAACGTTTCAATTGTGAAAACTGTTTCTTCTACTAGTTTATGCTCATACGCATATTTCGCTACGCATCGTAAACCGTTACCACAACTCTTTCCTTCTGAACCATCATTATTAAACATGCGCATTTTCACCGGAGCTACGTCAGATGGACAAATTAAAATCATCCCATCTGCTCCAATACCAGTATTAATATTGGAAACCTTTTCCGCCACAAGAGCTAAATCTTCTTCCGGAATTTGTTCTTCAAACATATTTACATATATATAACTATTGCCAAGACCATGCATTTTTGTAAAAGAAAATCGGCTCATTTGTATTCACTCCAAAAATAGTTTGTTATTTTAAGTATAAAATGCACGCTTTTAGAACACAATATGAATGTCCCCCGTTTCTCATATTTGACAACATTTGGCGATGAGCCATTCTTGCACAAATTGTGTAAGAAAAAAGCCCTTTTACAAGGGCCTTTTTTATTTATATACAATATTATCCTCCCCCGGGAAAGAAAATTTTATCTAATAGAAAAAGAAAAAGGTGCTGCTGATTGCAACACCTTAAAACATTGGATTTTCATCCAAATAATCATATACATTATTGACCAGTTCTTCTACTGTAGCACCTTGTACTACTTCACCATTTACAAGTGCAAACGGTCCTTCAAAACAAATGCCACAATATCCTAAACAACCATACTCCATTACATCTAAATTCGGATCTTTTTCTAATTTCTCTAAAGCTGCTTGTGATCCACTCGCAAGGTTACCTACACAAAATTCAATTAATGGTTTAATCAAAATTCTCCCCCCTGTACTACAAAACAAATTACCTTCTGACTCTATCTATTAAGAAGAAAACTAAGCTGTCTCTTGTTGTTTTCGTTATACATTCTAAACTATTTAGTTACTTCACTATTTCACTTCAAAGTAGATGGTCTTATTTTATATAACATGCTACCTGCAATGAAATAGTAACTAAAAAGGAAAAACAGTTTACTTTACTTTTCTTCTTATTGTACAACAGAGTATTCATTCATGCATTGTTATTTGTTCACAAATTCGATATAATTTGATTGAGTAAAGTCGAAATATTTTATTAATATAAAATTGTATGATTAGGGGATATTTCAACAGAAAAGGGGTAATCCATCATGAAACACCTCGTAATACTAGGTGGCGGCTACGGTGGAATGAGAATTCTGCAGAGGCTACTTCCAAGCAACCAACTTCCAGATGATGTACAAGTGACATTAATCGACAAAGTACCATATCATTGCTTCAAAACTGAATATTATGCATTAGTTGCGGGTACTATTTCAGAAACACATATTCGTATACCGTTTCCCGAGCACCCACGCCTCAATATTCAATACGGCACAATAACAAATATTGATCTCGAAGAAAAAGCTGTTCATCTCGATGGCGGCGAAGCGATCCAATATGATGATTTAATTATCGGTCTTGGCTGTGAGGATAAATATCATAACGTTCCTGGGGCGAAGGAATATACACATAGCCTACAATCGATTGAACAAACACGTAAGACATATGAACAATTAAATAGTCTAGAACCAAACGCAACAGTAGCTGTCGTTGGCGCTGGATTAAGTGGCGTTGAAGTTGCAAGTGAACTTCGCGAAAGCCGTTCTGATTTAAAAATTCACTTATTTGATCGAAAAGATAGAATTCTATTCCCATATCCAGAGAAATTAAGTAGATACGTAGAAGAATGGTTCGTAAAACATAAGGTTACTATTATACGAAACGCTAACATTACAAAAGTAGAACCAAATATTGTGTACAACCACGATGAACCACTTGAATGTGATGCAATCGTCTGGACAGCTGGTATTCAAGCAAATGAAGTTGTTCGAAACCTTCCAGTTGAACAAGATGGTAGCGGACGGGTTGTTTTAACAAAATATCACAATATTCCAAATAACGAGCACGTGTATGTTGTAGGAGATTGCGCAGCACTTCCACACGCTCCATCTGCACAACTTGCTGAAGGTCAAGGAGAGCAAATTGTCCAAATATTATTAAAACGTTGGAACAATGAACCACTTCCTGACGAACTACCTGTAATCAAATTAAAAGGTGTTCTCGGCTCTCTTGGTAAGAAGCACGGCTTCGGTTTACTTGCAAACCAACCATTAATGGGACGTGTACCGAGATTATTAAAATCCGGTCTTCTTTGGATGTATAAATATCATAAAGGTTAATACTTTACAAGCTGTCTACTAAGTAGGCAGCCTCTTTTATGAGTTACAATATAATTTTCAGACACATCTTTCTCAATATGGATAATGATTTATTTTTCATTTTTATATTAAAAACTATCGATGAACAGTGTATGCTATTTATAAGTTGTTTTATTTCCTTTAAGACCGAAGTCATTCGGTCTTATTTTTTTATGTTGTAAACACTTTTACAGGAGGTATTCCATTTCACTTATGAACTTAACGAAACTAAACAATCGAATAGAAGTAAAGAAGAAAGAATTGATCTATCTCGTTGAAAAGTACGGATTCACTCATGATAAAGTGATTTCTTTCAGTCAAGAATTAGATCGTTTACTTAACTTATTAATAAAACTCAAGACGAAGAAAAAACGTTGCTCTTTATAACCGTTATCTTCTCTTTTTTGATACGATATAAATAGAATCAGAAAGGAGCCATTTATGTTTATATTAAAAGACGTTACATACAAAGATATACTACACATTCCTTATTTACAGATTCAAAAAGAAAAAATCACATGTATTATCGGTGAGAGTGGGAGCGGAAAAAGTACATTGCTTCGCATGCTAAATGATTTACAATCTCCAACATCCGGTACAATTGAATATAACGGAAAGCTGATTTCTGATTATCCTCCTATTCAATTACGACGTGACGTAGTCATGCTTGGGCAAACTCCACCTATTTTTGATGGAACGATTAAAGACAATTTATTAATGGGACTTCGTCTTTCTGAAAAACCATTTCCAAATGATGATATTTTGCGAGGCGCACTAACGACTGTTAGCTTAGAAAAAAATTTAGAAGACAACGCCGATTCATTATCAGGCGGAGAAAAACAGCGACTTGCTTTTGCACGTATCGTACTTATGGATCCACCTGTTTATTTATTAGATGAACCAACCTCGGCACTAGATAGCGATACAGAACGCCGCGTTATGAAACAATTTACTATGCTAGCAAAAGAAAAGAAAAAAACAGTTATCTTCATCACACACTCACAACAACTTCCAGAAGAAATTGCAGACGATATTATTGAAATTAGCAAAACAAACGGTGCAACTAGAAAGGAAGTGCTCTCAGTTGAAGGGCGTTATTGAACTCCAAATTTGGCAACTTGCCGCTGCATATATTTTTATTCTTATTTTAATAGGTCTTGTAAAATTAAAAGGAATACCGCGTGAAAAACAAATTGCGCTCGCAACATTCCGTATGACGATTCAGCTCGTACTTGTTGCATATGTCCTTACATACGTATTTGAAAATAGTAATCCATTTTATACAATTGCTCTTATTACTTCTATTACTACCTTTGCCATTTTTAATATTTATAAACGAGTTAACATCCCGATGTCAAAAGACTTAAAACGAGTAGCCGCGCTTTCCATGGTTGCCGGATCAATCGGGCCACTTCTACTATTTATCTTTGTTATTATCGGGCATGATCCTTGGTATGCTCCGCAATATATCGTTCCGATTACAGGAATGTTAGTTGGAAATGCAATGACAGGTGTTTCTCTCGGTGCAAATACGTTCTTAAACAATATGAAATCGCAAAGAGGTCAAATTGAAGGAGCACTTATGCTCGGTGCAACACCGAAAGAAGCAACTGCTCCGCTCATACGTGACGCTTTTGACTCTGCTATTTTGCCAACAATCAACTCCATGGTCGGAATGGGAATTATAAGCCTACCAGGCATGATGACTGGTCAAATCTTAGCTGGTGTATCACCATTTACAGCCATTCAATATCAAATCGCCATCATACTCGGTATTTCTGGGAGTACTGCCTTTGCTGTCATTATCTTTTTACAGCTTGGATATAAAACATTCTTTAATAAACGGTGTCAGTTAAAAGAAATTGACTATGGTGCGCGGTAAATGTTGCACTGTTCACGGTAAATAAAATTATATAGACTTACCGATAAAAAATGACAATAAAAAAGAGGAGGCTAATCGCCTCCTCTTTTTACTTACGCCTTCTTAACGAACTGTGATTTTAACTTCATAGCTCCGAAACCGTCGATTTTACAATCAATATCGTGATCGCCATCAACTAGACGGATACTCTTTACTTTCGTACCGATCTTCACAACTGAAGAAGTTCCTTTTACTTTTAAATCTTTAATGACAGTAACAGCATCGCCATCTTGAAGAACGTTTCCGTTTGCATCTTTTACAACTTTTGCACCATCATTATTTTCAGCTTCTGCTTCTTGGCCCCACTCATGAGCACATTCTGGACATACGAATAGAACGCCATCCTCATACGTATATTCTGAATTACATTTTGGACAATTTGGTAAAGTAGCCATAAATTCATTTCCTCCGTTCATTATTTATACGTAAAAATCAAAATTGATGTTTACATCTCGATAAATAAAATTTGTACAGCATTTCTTTATAGTGCCATAGTCTTACGTTATTGACAAGCCTACCTGGAATTCTCATTTATTATTGTATTTTACAAATTTTCAATTCGTATGGTGTTTCCAATAAAAAAAATGAACCTTCACAGGATTCTTCTTTTCAAAATAAACGAGTTTTCACTAGAAACTCCAACTATTTTCTTCAATATAAAATTGATACTCTTCTAACTCTTCTTCACTTAACTTTTTATTATTCTCATATACTTCTTGCCATTCAAAATAGTCTTCACTAAAATAAACAGCAAATTTTATTTTCACATTTTTCTTCTCTGTATAATCATAACCAGTAAACTCTACTACGTCATAATCTTTTTCTTTCTTCACAAACTTCCAAGTTGGATCATCCGTCATAATCTCTCAAGTAACACCTTCACTACTTTAGCGAACGACATTTTGTATATTTGATAATAAAAATGTTTCACATGAAACTATCTATATTTCGTATTACCTTACCTCTACACAGTACATGTAAATCCATTTCTCCAAAATACGAAAGACGCCCTTTTCAAAAAGGCGTCTTTTTACAGTTGAAAATTTACTAATATAAAAAATGAATTATTGAATAAATGAATTACCCATGGAACGAGTAAATTATTTGTTTTCTTATAAGTGTAGGCTAAACATATACCACCACCAAAAATATATAAAACACCACCTAAAGTAAGTGGATGCCCTAAAGTAAATATAAAAGCACTTATAACAATACTAGTAAGTGTAGAAAAGCGCTGAGATAATTTTGTGAAAAACATCCCCCGAAATAAAAGTTCTTCCCAAATCGGTGCGAAAATTGTGAGTACAACTACGTATAAAATGATTTCACTTTTAGTAGGCTCTATTACTATATTAGATTCATTCACACCAAGCCCATGTGGTAAAACTAAATTTAATACCGCAAGATATATAAGCAGTACGATCATCGTCATTACTATCGTTACATAATGCTTAAAATTATTGAACTGTATTGATTTTAATAAATGTGCACAGTAATTTCTTACTGATGAGTATATTAAAATAATAGTAAGAAATGTTAAAGGCGGAATAAGATAATCTACATACCATGGATATAAGGAAGAGTCATATATAATGTTCAAAAAATCAATTCCATACATGACTCCAAAAATAATTATTATCATACTAATTACTTCGCGCATACTCATTTGTACATTCTTTTCTTCATATGTAGCTAATTCTGTATTCATCCTATCCCTCCAGTATAATTAAACCTTTTAATCCATTATATACCAATTCTAACACAAAAACAGACGATACAATCTAATGTATCATCTGTTTTTTTCCTACCATTTCTCTCTACATGTTTCAATTAAATGCAGTAAGTACTTCCTCGTCATATCTGCCCTTCTCCACCTTGAGAGCATTCGCTTTTCTTTTGGATTCTGCCGTATTCTCGCTACTTCTTTTAATAAAAGTCCCCATTCTTCCGCTGAACGTTCTAACAAGTATTGCAATCCACTATCTTTTGAAACGATTGTTTTATGATCCAGTGTATATAAAATACGGCCCATCGTAACGACAGCTGATTCTACCCACTCTTCTACGAAAAATAAATATGGCTGCTTTGCTTTTTCACTCCAGTATTGTTCTACGTTGTATTTCATCGTATTTACTACATCGTCCCACCTTATTTGAAACGAAAGATCTTCAGCTTCTTTCCCAGTAACTGTAATACCTTGATTTTTTAACGTCCACCATGTGACCGCATTAATATCCCAATGACCTATATTTGCTTTACCATCTGCACAATACACGTACTCATTCATTTCATCATTGTATTTTCCTAAATCAGCAAGCGGAATATACATACCATCCATTCTTTTACCTAACGTACTATCACTAAGTTTCTTATGAAGTTCTACAAGTTGCTGTTTTTCAGCTTCATTCACAGAATCACTTATTACCGTAACAAAATCAACATCGCTCGTTTCTGCATGAAATGCACCAAGTGCGATGGAGCCGTAAATATATACCCCGACTATCTTTTCGTCCAAAAAAATTTCTTTTAATTCTACTGTGTACCGCTCCATTAACTGTTGTACTTCCGTTGGTAACGCATGCTTCACTCCATTTTTCACATCTATCCCTCCAATAAAAAAGAGCCTTTGCGAATTCGCAAAGGCTTCCTGTTTTATAAATATTTCTCGATTTCTTCGTAAACATCCTTCAAACGAGGATTTCCTTCTCCAACAACTTCTCCATTTACAAGAACGACTGGATAAAATAGATCTTCCTCCACTACGCGCTCTGCGAATGCTTTTTTATCTTCATCTTCTTGTTTTTCTTGAAAATCAATATACTCGAAATTAAATTTATTTTCTTGTCCTTCATATTTACGCCCAATTGCCGCTTGTAACCATTCAAACGTTTCTGTTGAAGATGGCATTCCAACGCAGCTTGCACAAATTACTTTCGTCCCATACACTTGCACATTAACCATTTCTTCTCCCCCGCTTCTTGTTTCAACAGTATATTCAGATGTCTTAGTACATAAGCACATCATTTTACAAACTTATTCCCTACCCCTATACTGAAAAAACACGTTATAAACATGATAAAAAATTTCGACATTAAAACAAGAACAGAAAAAATAGATTTTCCCCTCTATCTTGATTATAATAAAACTGATGAAAGGAGTCGATAAAAATGGAAAACCCACATATGGAAGAACAAGTACTAGAAGTATTAGATAAATTACGTCCATTCTTACTTCGCGATGGCGGAGACGTTGAATTAGTAGACATTGAAGAAGGTATCGTAAAATTACGCCTTATGGGTGCTTGCGGAAGCTGCCCAAGTTCTACAATCACACTAAAAGCTGGTATCGAACGCGCATTACTTGAAGAAGTACCAGGCGTTATTGAAGTAGAACAAGTATTTTAATTAAAAGCGGAAGCGGCTCATTCAGAACAGGAGGTCATTGGAGCTCCTGACGAAGAGGCGCTTTTTGCCTCACAGGAAGGCGCGAAATGGCCGACTGTTCTAGCCGCTGAAGCTAGATATTAATCTAAAAGCGGAAGCAGCTCGTTCAGAATCGCTTCCTAGGAAGAGACCCAAATGGGTCTCTTTTTTTATTCAAATAACACTTCTCCTTTAACATCATAAAACAAAATTGGAAATCCTTCTCAAAAAGTGAGATAATTAATACTATAGAATCGTTCACACATATACAGAAAAAAACATAGGGGGACGACACATGCCAAGAATGGGAAACACTTTTTTAACAATTCAAGAACTAGAAAAGAAAAAAGAATATTTATTAGACCTTTCATCCGTTATACCAACATGGAATACAAGCTATCAATTTTTATTTAAAGAAATCCAGCAAGAATTATTGAGTAAAGTAAATGAAAAAATCGAAAGACATCAATTCATTTTAAATATATGTACAGATCAACAGGTAGGGGCATAATGTATTACATACAATTGTAGTATAAAAAAAAGAGACCTCACCCGGTCTCTTTTTTATTTTAAGATAGCCAATCTAATTTCCTAATACCTAACTTATCAACTGGTAAACGAAGTGATCCATAAAAGTGCTTCATAAATTGCTCAGAGCGGTTCACATCGTGTAAAATGGCTTCTAAGCGATCTCTATATATGCTTTTTTGTTCTTCATTTCCTGTTTGGTAATATCGTTCGACTGTTTCAAAATAGTGAAGTGGGAACAGGAGCCTTGCAAATAATAAGCGCCAACCAAAAGAGGATAGCGAATAATTTCGTTCATAGTCTGTAACAAATTGAACGATTGTTTGCTCCCAGTCTTTCTTTTTTTCTATCATCATATAGCGGATTAATTCTGCCATATCTCGAGTTGGGTGATCATACACCCAATCAAAAGGAAGTTTGAGGCGCTTCGTTTGATGCCATAATAAAGGTGTGAATCGTTCTTGGCAAATTGTTGCTGCATCAGTCATTTGCGGCGTATCATCCATCTCTGTATCAACAACATATTGAATTGCATTTTCTGCAACTCCTAAGTAATACGGGAAGGATTCAATAAACAATTGATCGAATACGTCTGTAGGGTGGTTCATCACTTGTGATTGCCAAAACTTTTCTAATTGGTCGAGTCTTTTTTCCCATAACGCTTTCCATTCACCAATGCGGCTTAATTGCTCGATTTCTTCTGGAAAGAATGCGCCTCGTTTATGGAATATAGAAAGCTCACTTCCTAATGATGTAGCATGTCGTTCTAACGCACGCATACCTTTTAATAAGCAGTAATTTTGTTCTTCTATCTCACATACATAGTAGCCGTGTATAGTCGGAACGAAAGTCGCTACAGTTATATCCCCTTGCTGGTTCATATAGTCACTGAGCTTTTTCATCTCTACAAGTACTTCTTCCTCCATTTCTCCAATTGGAACAAGTACATAAATTTTGTTGCGAATCCAAAAGCTTTTATAGGGGCCAAGGGGGATTAATTCTTTAACATGCATGTGATAATGCTCATAAATATGATGAATCATCGCAGTCGCCACCTATGGTTTTTCTTTATATATATGAGCTTGTGCTCGCCTTTCATTCCTATGCACATGATAAAGCAACGAAACGTATACAAATACTAAAAAGAAAAAAAGGTGATAAACATGAAAGAATCAAATCAACTACAAGAAAGAGCATTACAACTATTACAAGAGCGCGGTGTAACAATTGACGATATTGCTGAGCTTGTTCATTTTCTTCAAAAAAAATATCATCCAAATTTAGAGATGTCAGAATGCCGTTATAACGTTGAGCGTGTATTATCAAAACGTGAAGTACAAAACGCACTGATTACTGGTATCGAACTCGATGTTCTTGCTGAAAAAGGAATGTTAAGTGAGCCGTTACAAGATATCGTAAAACGTGATGAAGGCTTATACGGAATTGATGAAGTGATCGCACTTTCTATCGTTAATGTGTACGGCTCTATCGGTTTCACGAACTTTGGATATATCGATAAATTAAAACCTGGTATTTTAGAATTCTTAAATGATAAATCATCTGGAAAGGTGCATACATTCCTTGATGATATCGTTGGCGGAATTGCTGCCGCTGCTTCAAGCCGCTTAGCGCATAGAGCTGAGCATTCGGAATAAAATATGAAAGACCGTCAGTTTCATACTGACGGTCTTTCATATTCCATGAGCATAAATTCTCTTCCGCGGCTTAAAAAAATAGGACCTTGTTGAAAACCTATTTTTTTATATAGCGTAATCGCCCTTGTATTAAATGTCGCTACACTAAGTCGAAACATCTTCGGCTTATATTCTTTCGCTGCAAAGGCTATCCCAGCTTGAAAAAATATGTTACCCAGCCCTTTCCCTGTTAACGCTGGCTTCATGCCAAGTCCGATATCAATTACATCTTCTCCACCATATAAATGAGCATCTCTTCCACCTGGTACTTGTGCATTTTCCCCAAAACAAAAATAGCCGATAAACTCTCCCTTATCGTCACAACAGCCATAATACGTCCCATCTAATAATTCTTCTATTGCTTCTTCCTCTCCTGAAAAATTATACAAATCATAAGGTTCTTCATACGTCCACGTATTTATCTCATTTGCTTCTGCTACCGTTAACTTATGTATATCCATCCTTCTCTCTCCTAATCAAATATTCTATATATACTCATTCATTTTTCGCGCCTCATTTCCCTCTAATTGGAATATGCATAATTACATACGCACACCTATGAAACAAATGGTACAATTTATTTGAATCGCTGTTGCTACACTTCTTGATCAAAGAAAAGGCGTTAAAACGGATATTAGCGCCTTATCAAACTCAAGCAATTGGCACATTTTGTCATCATGAAAGACACTCGAAAGAGTGTCTTTTTTTTATATCTCACAAGGACTTACTCATTTCAACATATAAACACATAAAATAATGTAACTCTTTACATGCATGAACCCTTTTCTCAAAGTTTTGAAGTAGACTCAAAATAAAAAAAGCACTCTTGGCTAGAGTGCTTTTTACTTTCAAATAAGGAGGTTACATAATATGGATAGTACTCTCGTATTTAATTTCGGCATTGGTATTGTCATCATTTTATTTGTTTTCTTTGTTCTTTGTATGAGTGGGGTATAGAAAGACGATTTTTGCCGTCTTTTTATACATATGTATCATTTGACTTCCGCAAAAGAAGTAACCATAATAGTTACATAAATAAAAAACTATTCACATATCCACAAATAGGAGGAAGAGCAATGAAACATGTAATCGTTTATGCACACCCAAATACAGAAAGCTTCAACCATGCAATTTTAGAAACGGTAAAAAGTGAATTAGAAGAAAAAGGTCATGAAGTACGCGTTCGTGATCTATACGAATTAAACTTCAATCCAGTATTAGGCGCTTCCGATTTCATCTCATTTTCTCAAGGAAATACACCAGAAGATATTAAAGAAGAGCAAGAGCACATCTCTTGGGCCGATAGCATTACATTCATTTATCCAGTTTGGTGGGCGGGACTTCCTGCTATTTTAAAAGGATACGTTGACCGTGTATTTAGCCATGGCTTCGCTTATGCTTACGGTGAAAATGGTATTGAAAAGTTATTAAGCGGTAAAAAAGGATTATTATTATCCACAATGGGAAATACGAAAGAAGCATACACAGCAGGCGGTATGTTTGAAGCAATGAAGAAAACAGCGGATGTTGGTATTTTTGAGTTTACAGGCATTGAAACAATTGAGCATACATTCTATACGAGTGTTCCTTCTGTGGATGATAATGTGCGTAAACAATATCTTGAAGAAGTGAAAGAGGTAGTAAATCGTGCATTCTAATAAAAAACTCCGGTTGTTAAAACCGGAGTTTTTTATTTCATCATTAATTTCGGAATATATCTTTGAAGAATGCTTTCTAATTCATTCATATCTTCCTGTCTAATAAGTAAATTCACATTGTCATTCATTTTTTCTCGCCCGCGATATAAAAATATATTTTCTTTTGGATTTTCCCATGTCGATGTTTTATAGCCTTTTAATTCTTCGTATGAATAAAAGTTTAATCCGTCTACTACACCTTTTTCATATATTTGTACACTTTTAATAAGATGGATAGCTATTAAAGTCATAAAACAACTTGCTACAACATAACTACCCGACTGAATAAGAAACTGTTCAGCTGTATCAATATCGCCACTTACGTACTGAGCATATATATACATACATTGTCCAATGAAATATGCTGGTCCAAGTAATGCAATCCAACGTCTCTTCACTCGTGGATATGTTGCAATAAGTTTTCCCACACTTTTTTTCATTTCATTTATTTTATATATCTTCCATAGAACAAAAAATAAAACACATAATGTAAAAACAAACATAATACATGACATCCAGTACACTCTAATTCCCTCCCCTCAATATCATTACATATAAATTTTACATTTTATATAACAATAGCACATATGCAATTATGCATAAAAAAACAGGTAACCACTTCCGGTTACCTGTTTTTCATTACATCTTCTCAATCCACTCCGTCAAGTTATGCACAACTTGCGTTGGTTGTACTTCATATTCTGTTAACTTCTCCACAGTTGTGACTCCAGTGTGGACAAGAAGCGTATGCATGCCAGCATTTACTCCCGCTAAAATGTCTGTATCGTAGTTATCCCCAACCATTAATGCTTCATCTTTTCCTATCCCAAGCACTTTTAACGCTTGTTCCATAATGATTGATTCTGGTTTTCCGATAAAGATTGGCTCCACACCTGTTGATACTGCTACAACTGATGTTAATGAACCGTTACCTGGTAATAATCCGCGCTCAGTCGGAATGGCAATGTCTCCATTTGTAGAAATAAACGTTGCGCCGTTACGCACAGCAAGACAAGCTTTTGCTAATTTTTCATATGTGATGTCACGATCTAAACCAACAACAACGAAATCAGGATTTTCATCCACAAGTTCAAACCCTTTTTCCACAAGCGCATCATGTAAGCCTTCTTCACCAATCATATATACCTTTGCATCTTGTTTACGTTCATAAATAAAGTTCGCTGTCGCCATACTCGTTGTGAATACTTGCTCTGCTTCCGCTGGAATATCGAAACGAACAAGTTTTTCTGCCACTTGTTCTGGTTTACGCGTCGAATTATTCGTAACGAATAAATAAGGAATGCCGCGCTCTCCTAATGCTTTTACGAAGTCGCTTGCTTCTTCAATTTGTTCTTCTCCGCGATACATCGTACCGTCTAAGTCAATTAAGTAACCTTTATACATCATTATGTCTCTCCTTCTATGCTAACGTTCTCACCTATCATACCACTCTTATATTACCCGCTTTTTCCAAAGAAAAAAACGCTTTACCTTAAAGCGCCCCATAACGTTCATTTTTTCTCTTTTACTTGGTAAGAACAACTACAATCGCCCTCACACATGTTTGCCAACGTCTTTACATCTGCTCCTGCAAATAAACGATTATACATCTCTTTTTCATCTTCGCATACTTGCGGGAATCTCTCTGCAATTTCTTTTAACGGACAGTTTTGTTTTTCAATTACGAAAGAGTTCTCTCCATCTCTCTTTATTTGAACCATATAACCATTTTTCTCTTGCATAGCTGCTATCTCTTGCACTTTATATGCTAAACTCTTCTGATTACTCACTCGCTTTTGCAACTGGTCTTCCATTCGCTTCGTTCTCTCTTTTAAAATGTGACTAAGTATTTTTTCATCACCCATTCGAGCTAAATCTTCTAGCATATCAATCGCAAATTGCTTATACTCTTTCGGGAATGTATCTTCTCCCTTTTCACTTAATCCATACAAATAAGTTGGTCTTCCGACATGTTGTCTTACCATCTTAGAATAAATGAAACCATCTTTCTCAAGATTACTTAAATGTCTTCGAATCGCCATTTCTGTAATCTCTAAAACATCAGCTAATTCCGCTACCGTGTGCTCTCCCTTTACTTTCAACAATTGCACAATTTCATCTTTCGTCGTACGTGCTTCCCCCATGCTTCACCCTTCTCCCTTCTCCCTTTACTTTCTCACATACAATATAAGATCCCCAAAAGATAGTCCTGGGGATCTTATAAGCATAATTATTCTGGTACAAATGCAGATACAGGTCCTAATTCCTTCTCTAAATAACTGCGAATATTTGCTGGGTATTTCTCTACCACTGCAATATGTTTTTGAATCGTCTTATATAATTCATCATGATTCATTTGAATATAATCTTGCGTAAGCATTTTTCGAAGAAGGATAATTTCTTTCATTCCTCTTCCTTCTTCTGCACTTATCACTCGCTCGTCCATCAAAATGTCGATAATATCTTCATAACTTCCTGGATCGCGCATAATAAATCCATCAATCATCGCATTCCCTACATCTAATACACAATCAATAATTAGATGGGCTATGCGTTCTAATGCGTAAAATTCAAACTCGGTTTCATATATCTTTTTCTCTTGAAATGTACTTGTTGCTCGTTCTAAACATACTAGCATTTGTTCTATTTTCTTTCTGTCTACAAAATACATGAATGTCACCTACCTGGAAATTAAAGCATTTACATTTTAATTGTAACGCTTTCTTCTGAAAAAATCGACAATTTTTCGAATTCACCTTTTCTCCGTTATTTGTTATAGTTATATTTGTATGATTTTTGAAATTGGAGGAATGGAATCTTGGAACGTGAACTCGCACTAGAAATTGTCCGTGTAACAGAAGCAGCAGCATTAGCATCCGCACAGTGGATGGGCCGCGGAAAGAAAAACGAAGCAGATGATGCAGCAACTACAGCAATGCGTGATATGTTTGATTCAGTAAACATGGCAGGTACAGTTGTAATCGGTGAAGGAGAACTTGATGAAGCACCGATGTTGTATATTGGTGAAGAACTAGGAACAGGTAACGGTCCAGAAGTAGACATCGCCGTTGACCCATTAGAAGGTACAAACATCGTTGCAAAAGGTCTTGCAAATGCAATGGCAGTTATCGCAATCGCCGATAAAGGAAACCTTCTTCATGCTCCTGATATGTACATGGAAAAAATCGCGGTTGGTCCAAAAGCAGCTGGTAAAATTAGCTTAGATGATCCAATTGAAAAAACAATTGAAATTGTAGCAGAAGCTAACAATAAAAAGATTCGCGATCTAACAGTTATCGTGCAAGAACGTGAACGTCATCAAGATATTATTGAACGTGTTCGTGCAAAAGGTGCACGCGTAAAGTTATTTGGTGATGGTGATGTTGGTGCGTCAATCGCAACAGCACTACCTGGAACGGGTATTGATTTATTCGTAGGTATTGGCGGAGCTCCAGAAGGTGTTATTTCTGCAGCAGCATTAAAATGCCTTGAAGGTGAAATGCAAGCTCGCTTAGTTCCAATGAACGAAGAAGAAGAAGCTCGTTGTCGTGAAATGGGATTAGAAGATCCTCGTCAACTGCTTATGTTAGATGACTTAGTATCTGGGGATGATGCAATCTTCTCAGCAACTGGTGTATCTGCTGGTGAGTTATTAGACGGTGTGAAATTCCTTGGCGGAGATTTAGCTGAAACATATTCTATCGTTATGCGTTACAAAACAAGAACGGTACGATTCATTAAAACGCATCACCATTTAGATCATAAACCACACTTAAACTTAGATATTTAATAAAGGAGCCATGTGTATGGAAGAACGTTTCTTTCTGTACGACGATACAGTCGCTACAAGAACTCGTTTCGTTAGCTTTATGGGAGAAAATGAGCGTCATGATTTAGCGCTTTTATACTCCGATCGTCATTACGGTAAAACAATTGTCCTTGATATGCAGCGCAATAGATTTGCAATCATCGGTCCTGACGATTTAAACGAACCAGGCTACTTAGAGCATGCATTTTCGATGACTGAAGAAATTGCAGAAGAACTACGCTCATTTTTATTTGAACTTATATAATTTATCGTAGGCACCAGCTATGTTAGCTGGTGTTTTTCCGTTATAAGAGTTTTGAATTTTCAATCTTCTATGTTATAATTAAGAATAAATCTATTTGGATAGAAAGGACGTTATCTACGTATGCCAACATTTACTTTGTAATGGACCAGCAATTGGATAGCATTACTCTCAAAAAAGCACCATGCTTTTTCAAGGGAGTAATCTGCCCATTCCCATTACAAAGGAACGTAACGCATCTGTAGTATGATGTTTACGGAGGTTCCTCTTTGGGGAACCTCCTTTTATTTTTGTCTATTTCTCATGTCTTCATACTACAAGACATCCAAATAGCTGTATTACGTTCCTTTACCACTACTATAAGAGGTGAAGGAAAATGCAGAAAGTACAACTTTCTTGGAGTTTATATGAAAATGAGCAAAATACAATCGAAAAGTATTGTAAAAATTGCAGACGCACTACCCTATTTACTGACACGAATATTCGTAGGCATAACGCCAACGGAAAAAATATATATCGTTTTGCCATTTATAAATGTCCGAAAGATCATACTTGGAACCAAAAACTTCGTATTTATAAATCATTTACTGATCATGTGGAAACAGTCGACATGAATACGCAAGATCAAACAGAAACAACTACTACCATTTCCATTACACATCATAAAGAAAGTGGCGTAGCTGAAATTACAATCGTATTAGATATCGTTTTCGGTTCCCACCGAATCGATAAAGCTTTATCCACATATATTTCTGACTGGAGCCGTACACGCATTGTGGATAAAATTAAAAATGGGGATATTCAATTGAACGGACAACAAATGAAACCAAATGCAATACTTTCTGAAGGTGATTCTATTTCAATTTGTTTGTGAGCAAGTAAAAAAAATCCTCTTACAATCGTAAGAGGATTTTTTTATTTCTTCACTTTTCGTAATACAAAGTGTGCACAACCGAAGTTACAGTACTCGTATAAATACTCCGTTAACGTACTAATTTTCGTATCATATGTCGAACGTTGATTACTATCATCAAAGAAACCGCGCAATCTAAGTTGCTCATAACCCCAGTCCCCAACGATATAATCATATTTATTTAAAATTTCTGCATAACGCTCTTTAAATGCTTCTTCACTAAAACCGTCACGAAAGTTTTTAATTACTTCGTACTGCACATTATTAATGCTCACCGTAGCATGCATCTCTTGCTCTTGCTTTTGCTCCATCATTAACTTCCTCTCTAAGCATTCTTCTTTTTATCGTATCACAAAGCATACCAACCAACAATTTCAAATACAAAAAATTGAAAATTAGTGCATACTATGGAGAAGGAGGTGATACATCGTGAAAAAACAAATTATACTCTCTCTCCTCACTCTTTCCTTATTTGCAGGCTGTCAATCAACGAATAAAGCCGAAATGGAACGTGAAGAAGGAAGTCGTGTTCTTGTTTCCAATAAAAACGACATGTATCATACGGAAAATACAAATACACGGCTTACAAGAGTCGGTTATTCATCTAAACAAAAACATGAAGTATCTAACAAACAAGTAGGAGCCATTAACCGCGAGAAAGTCGCTGAAATGATTACAAGCATGACAGTCAAACTTCCTGACGTTACAAACGCTGCTACGCTCGTTACCGATGATGAAGTATTTGTTGTATACCGTGCAAACACAACGGATCCAAAACTCGTAGCAGATCAAGTATATAAAGCTGCTTTGTCCATCGTCCCTCGCTATTATAAAGCATATGTATCAACAGACCAAAAGTTGATTTCTCAAATTCAAGGGCTTCAATCTGGCGCGTTAAATGATACAGAATATACACAAAGCCTTGATATGCTAAAGCGAGAAATGAGCAAAAATCCTCATTTGAACAATACGGGGGATCAGACTTTGAATGATATGATAAAAAAATAAAGAAGGTGGAGAAAACCTCCACCTTTTTTACTATTTCTTACAATCCGCATAAACCTCCATCGCATCACACATAAACTGTGCTAACCCCTCACCAAACTTATCGATATTTTTCGTAAAGCGCTCATCAGCGACATACATTTGACCGAGTCCTTTAAAAGCATCTAATGAATATTCTCCGAAGTTTTGCAAGTAATCGTACCATACCCCGATTGCTTCTTGTGCCTCTTTAGAATCTGGTGCGCCGTGTCTAAGCGCCGCCAAATTTCTATAAATCGTATTAAACTCTTCTTGATTGTCTTTTGACATACCTTTCGCGTATTCATTCGCTTTATCTACAGCTGCGTCTCCCCATCGTTCACGCGCTTCTTCTTCGTACGGATTATGGCTGAAATCGAAGCCTTCAAATTTCTCTTTATTCGTCATTTCAATCTCTCCTTTTGTATGCTGAATTGTTTTATCAATCGTCGCAATCACTTTATCTAACCTAGCACGCTTTTCAAGAAGCATTTTCTTGTGAAGCTGTAGTGCTTCTTCGTGGTCAAATGATGGACTCATGATAATTTCTTTAATTTTCTTTAAAGGGAAGCCTAGTTCTTTAAAAAATAAAATTTGCTGCAATGTCTCTAAATTTTCATTGGAATACAGACGATATCCAGACTCTGTCTTCTCGTCTGGGGTTAATAACCCAATTTCATCGTAATGATGCAGTGTGCGCACACTAATTCCAACTAAATTAGCTACTTCCTTTACCTTCATTGTCATGTGTATCTCCCCCTTAATACATACGATAAAGTATGACGCAACGTTAGAGTCAATAAGTACATTCATTTTTTGTTAAAAGTTTCATCTCTCCCATATTTCATGCATAATAGATATGTACATATATTAGAAAGCGGTGAAAGTATGGTTTCAAATACTGTAATTGCCAGCATCATATTTCAACTCGTTGTTTCGGTTCTGGTCCCAATTGTTGTACTCGTTTATTTCCGTAAAAAATATAATATTAATTGGAAAGTGGTCGGCGTTGGTGTTCTTATCTTTATTGGATTTACCCAAATTCTCGAAACACCGTTCCACCTATTTATGCGCGGTAATCCAGCAATCGCTCCATTTTTAGAAAATCCGTTTGTCTTTGCAATTTATGGCGGACTAACTGCTGGTATTTTTGAAGAATTAGGACGCTTCGTTGCCTTCTTCTTCCTACTAAAAAAATATCTAGAATATAAAGATGGCTTCGCTTATGGAATTGGTCATGGCGGGATTGAATCCATTTTAGTTGGCGGATTCTCTGCCTTGCAGACACTTATATTCGCTAATGCTATTAACAATGGTAGCTTCGCTCAAATGGCAGAAAAACTACCACAATTAAATGTTGTAAAGGATATGTTAATAGAACAACCTGCTTATTTATACTTCCTTGGCAGCTTGGAAAGAATTATGGCCCTTGTATTACAAATTGCCTTTACAATGCTTGTCTTATTCGCTGTAAAACAGAAGAAATATATCTTCCTTGTTTACGCTATATTATTCCACGCATTTGTAGACTTTTTCGCGGCGCTTTACCAAACAAAAACAATTAACATCTTCGTCGCAGAAGGAATTACCCTTCTCTTCACAATTGGTGCTGTCATTCTTATTCGTAAAATGAAAGCGAAATTAATGAGTGTACCGGCGTAAAAATAACCCACCAGTTGGTGGGTTATTTTTTATATGGATTATCGTAATGATGATAACTTTTGCCCTCTCGCAGCTCCTTCTTTGTTTCTGCATCTATAACAATGTACTTATGAAATTCGTCTACTTCATTTTGAGAAAAGGAAGCGAAAAAATAAACTTGGCGATCAGGGTGAATAAAAATATCTTGAAGCACCACTTCACCCCGGCAACCCACGGCTGTTTTTTGCCTGAAAGAAAATTCTTCATCGGGCACTTCTTTAAATAAAATCTTTTTCCGAACGCTATATGTTGCATTGTTGTATTCTTTATAGATTTTCTTATCTAACTGTTCGTAAAACACACCCTCACTCACAAACGATTTATTTCGATTGCTTGGATAATTTAATTTTTGATTGGATTCTGCATATGTTGTGGACAAGTGTATAAAAAAACAAAGACCGAATATAATACATATCATTTTTTTCATCATTACACCTCAAATATTCATTTATCCACATTACTTTTCCACATATTTAGATCAATATGCCGTTTCCAATAAAAAGGAATTTTTTCCACATTTGTCGAAGTATATAGCGTCAACTTGAAAGATGGGGATGAATTATGAAGAAATTGATTGTAATACGACATTGTTCAGCAACTGGACAAGAACGTGATGCCGAATTAACGATTGCAGGAAAAAATCAAGCAAACACTCTTGCTACATTCCTCTTAGAAAACCAACCACAAATAGATCATATTATTTCAAGCCCATTTGTGCGAGCTATCGATTCTATTCGGCCCTATGCGCTTCAAGCTAACTTGTCTATCCAAGAAGATGAACGATTAGCTGAACGCATATTAAGCGACGTTCCAATGGATGATTGGTTGCAAAAACTAGAATCTACTTTTACAAATATAGATATTGCCTTTTCAGGCGGAGAGTCTACAAAACAAGCGACGGATCGAGCTATATCACTTATCCAAGACGTTTTAAAGTTAAACCATACTACAACACTACTCGTTACACACGGCAACTTACTCACGCTCATTTTAAAGCACTTTGATCATACGATCGGCTTTATTGAATGGAGAGCTTTAACGAATCCTGATATTTACGAAATTACACTCGATAAACAATGTATCCTAAAACGATTATGGGGAGCACCGTCCAAGTAATATCTCTTTCCAACACATTCAGTTGACGCCACGAGAAGAAACTGTACTAACAATAGAAAGGGGTATCACTCCATATGTACGAAGATGTACTTGCTTTACTACATAAAACAAATGCTTCTTACGAAAAGTTTGAACACGAACCAGTACTCGATTATGAAACAGATCGTATCGTACGTGAAAGGCTTGGCTTACACGGCACTCCAAGTAAAAGCTTATTTTTAAAATCAAAGTCTGGAGATTATTACGTATTTTTCACGTTAGAGGGCACAAGGCTCAACCGAGGAGAGATGAAAGAAATAACTGGAGAAAGCTTATCTCTCTGTTCTCCTGATGAGCTAAGAGAAGAAACAGGCTGTACGCCAGGATGTGTAGCTCCTTTCGGTTATTCACAACATGTAACGATTATTGTGGATAGTGCTATTTATGCTTACGATAAAATTTTAATTACACCTGGTGTACCTGAATTTACAATTGAATTATCCACAGAGGAATTAAAGAAAATCTTATTAACATGCCCAAATACTGTTTTAGAATATAAACAAAAAGAGAGCTAATCATTAGCTCTCTTTTGTCATTATTTTGCTTCTGCTACTTTTTCTTTTGCAGAACGAACTTGCTCGTCCGCATGGTAAGAAGAACGTACAAGTGGGCCAGCTTCACAGTGACTAAATCCTTTGCTAAGTGCAATTTCTTTAAGCTCTGCAAATTCTGCTGGTGGGTAATATTTAAGAACTGGTAAATGCTTCTTAGATGGTTGTAGGTATTGTCCAAGAGTTAAAATATCCACATTGTTTGCACGTAAGTCATCCATTGCTTCAATTAAATCTTCTCTCGTTTCACCTAAGCCCACCATAATGCTCGATTTAGTTGGAATATCAGGCTGCATTTCTTTCGCTCGACGTAAAAACTCTAATGAACGGTCATATTTTGCTCTAGCGCGAACTCGGTTAGATAATCGACGTACTGTTTCAATGTTATGGTTTAAAATATCTGGTTTTGCATCCATTAACATTTTTAAGTTTTCTTCTACTCCACCCATATCAGATGGTAATACTTCGATTGACGTAAATGGGTTTTTGCGACGAACAGCGCGTACTGTTTCAGCAAAAACAGCTGCTCCGCCGTCCTTTAAATCATCACGTGCAACCGCTGTTATAACAACGTGCTTTAAGCCCATTTGTACTACAGAATCTGCTACGCGTTCTGGCTCTTGTAAATCAAGCTCAGTTGGTAAGCCTGTTTTAACCGCACAAAAACGACAAGCACGTGTACAAACCGCACCTAAGATCATAAATGTTGCTGTTTTCCTTACAGCCCAGCATTCATGAATATTCGGACATTTCGCTTCTTCACAAACTGTATGAAGATTCTTAGAACGCATCATTTTCTTTAAGCCTGTATAGTTTTCATTCGTGTTTAACTTAATTTTCAACCATTCGGGCTTGCGCTTATATTCTGTTTGTTTTGTCATGGTTATCAACTCCGCACAATATGAAATAGTTTACCGTGTTCGCTTCTTTCAATGTAACATATCTATTCTAACGTATGAAAGCGATTTGCTCAAATGAAGATTCTAAGATTTTTTCCAATCGTTCCCTATAATGAAATACTCCGTATATCCCACACTAAAAAGAGTGATGTTGTGAAAGGAGTCTATTTCATGCTTCGAAAAATTTCTCTTTTGCTTTCGATTTGCTTTCTTCTCCACCAAAACATCGCTTACGGTGAAGATAATCAGCAAAGCATATACGAAAAGCGCATGGCACTATATAAAGAAACCGAGCAATCTTCAGGCATTCCGTGGTATTACTTAGCTGCAATGGATCAATATGAAAGAAATATACGGAGCGTAAGAAAAGATATTCCGAAAAAACCAGATGCCATCATTTCCCTTTATTTCAAACCAGAAATATGGGCTGGACCCGTTAATATTAACGACACTCTTCCCCATACAATTTCTCTATTTGGCGGGATGGGTTTAGATGGTGACAAAGATGGATTTGCAAATGCAAATAACGACCGTGATCTTTTGCATACAGCAGCAACGATTTTAAAGAAACAAGGACCGTCCGAAGACCGTATTCACATTATGCTTTGGGAATATTATAGACGTGCGAAAACAGTTGAATTAATTACCGAATACGCCCGTATTTATAAACATTATGGACGTATTAATTTAGAAGGAAATGCTTTCCCTCTCCCGATTCGTAGTGATCATAGCTACCGTAGTACTTTCGGTGCTGGAAGAAGTTTCGGGGGAAGGAGAGTTCATGAAGGAACCGATATTTTTGCAGGCTACGGCGTACCAGTAAAATCCACTTGCTATGGCATTATTGAAACAAAAGGCTGGAACCGTCTTGGCGGATGGCGCATCGGCATTCGTGACCTTCATAATAACTACCATTATTACGCTCATTTAGGCGGATTCTCAAAGGAAATACAGCTTGGACAAATTGTTGAGCCCGGAAAAGTAATCGGATTTGTCGGTAGCACCGGTTACGGCCCTCCAGGCACAGCTGGAAAATTCCCGCCCCACCTACATTTCGGCATGTATAAAGACAATGGTTATACAGAATGGGCTTTCGATCCATATATGCATTTAAGTCTTTGGGAGCGAAAAGAACGCGCGAATACAAAGCGATAACCGTAGCAATATGCTACGGTTATTTTTTTAATTCGGCTAACTATCCGTTTTCTTTTTATCAGGTACAACAACACTCCCGCTTCCATAATAAGTAGGTACTTCCCCTTGAACAATGCGCGTTGCAATCGGAACGTCTTGCTTCACTGTTATTTCTTTCGTATGAAATGGAATAATCACTTGCAACGTGACTTCCATCTCCATAATAATTTGAATCGCTGTCGTATTGATCCCGTGCGGTTCAATTTTTTGTTTAATATCCGTATTCACATGACCAATCGTCGTGAAATCGATTGGAATATCGGGACCTATATTTCCAAGAAGCGCATTATCCGTTACACGACCAAAAGGAACTGCCATCGTTGCTCCATTTTTTTCAGAAATACCTAGCCCCTTCAAATCACCTTGTTCTACTTGCTGTAAATATTTTTCTATGTATGTAGTCGTTGATGTTACGATTTCATTTACTTGCTTCGTATTTAAATTAATTGTGGATACTTTCCCGTTTTTATCATTTTGTACTTTCATTAATGAATCGACATCGAATCCTTCATTAATTCTATCTTTTACCGCCTTTGTCATAATCGCTGTCGCCATTTTATGCGTCTCTACTTCTCCATATTTAAGTAATGTTGGCTGAATGCTACTATTCACAATCCATAATCCTTGCACGAGTAATATGACAAAAAGAATAAACGACATAAGCAGTATGTACCGAAAGGAAATAGGCCCCCTTCGAAACCGCGAATTTTTCGAACGAAATATACTCATAAAAAAACCTCCTTCTTATATCATTTCTATGCAAGAAGGAGGGACGATATATGCTTATCTCATTTTTAATAATGCTTCTTTTCCGATTGTGCCTGCCGTAATACCTAAAGCTTCGGCTTCAATCGTTACTGATTCTAGCGGTGCTTCAAGAAGCTGTTCAATCGTTCTTACACCAACCGCACGGCCAGCAATAATTCCTCGATCCCCTAACTTCTCATTTAAAAGACCTACATCTAATGCACCGCACATAATATATCCTTTATCGCTCATTACAGCTAGCAAATTTGTCTTTGGAAGTTTGACGCTAACCGCAATAAACGTATAATTATCAATTATAATTGGCTCCACATTAACCATAGTTCACACTCCTCTCTTTCTTATCTGTATGACAAGAGAAAAATGAGTGTTACAAGTAACTAGCCTATAGTTTGACGGAAGATGTATGAGTTATCAACACGTCTGTTAACACATCTCTGAGTAACTCTGGCATATAATATTGTTTGTCAGAAAGTGTGGATAGCTCTGGGTATAAGTATCCGAACGTAAACATATCAATCGTTCCTACCGTATATATACGATCTAATTCCAGCGATTCCCCGTTAATCAATACATCTTCGAGTAAAATTTTATTCCCAGGAATCGTATCTGGAATGACCTCTACACCAGCATAAATCATTTTTCCCATCACTTTTCCGCGAAATCCGAATCCTTTTACCTCAAGGTTCTCCATATTCGGGCGACGCGCTTTCAAAATAACTTCTCGTAACGTTTTTCCTGGCACTTTTAATAAACATGGATTAATTGGATGTGGACAAATTCTGTGAATATCTCCGCGCGTCACAACACCTTCTTCTAATCCTTCAAGAAGTACACCAGCGTTCACCATGCCAATCTCTGCATCGCACCACGTTTTCAGCGCATTTGCTAACATGTGAGAAAATGATGTCTCATGAAACCAATCGATCGGTAATGATTCCTTTAAATGAACGACAGGCTCTGCCATAATATGTTTACTTTCTTCCTGCAGCATTTCAATTGTGGATAACGGTTTGTTATAAGCACCTAAACGTTCTGTTTTAATCGCCCTACCGTCCTTTTTCAATAACTTCTTCGTCTCTTTATCCACAGTAAGCTGAACGTGCCCAACGTAACGTCCCCACTTTTCACAACAACAAAGTAAAGTATTATTCATGAGAACTCCACGCTCAAATAAATGGTGCGTATGTGCACCTAAAATAACATCTATATCATAATGCTCTGCCATATACTCATCCATGCTTTTTCCAAGATGAGAAAGGACAACCGTAATATGAGCCTCATCTCGCACTTCTTCTAAAATAGACTCTAAATGGATAAGTGGATCTTCAATATGCCAATCGAGCATATGATAAAACTCTGGATAAGCTACCGTTAACCCGATAAAGGCAATCGTAATCCCATCTGTCGTTGTATGTAATTTATAAGGCTTTGCCCACTCCGGACGTACACCTTCTTTTTCAAATAAATTCGCAACGAGCACCTCAAATCCTGCATCATCATATAGACGATTCAAATGCTCCTTCGCTAACGTAATTCCTTCATTATTTCCGATTGTTACATAATCATATAACGCCTCATTCAAAAGCTTCGTATTGCCAAGTCCATTCGTCGCTTCCGAAATACTATGAAAACGATCCACATGATCGCCGATATCAGCCGTCAAAACGGTCTCTCCCGCTTCCTGTCTTCGCTTTTTCTCCCCTTGTACAAACCGAGAAATTTGCGGCCAATTTTCAAAATGACTATGTATATCGTTTGTATGATAAAGGTGGATGATTGTTTCTTTATTTATATTCAGAGAAAAAACCTCCTCTCAGTTCCTTACTGCCATTTACGCTACACGTACGCAATAATCCTGTAAATACTTTTCGTCTTTTCTTGCTATTTTACATTGTACTCGCATTGTGAGAAAAAGCAAAAGATTGCCCTTTTTGATATGAAAACTTTTTCTATTGTTTGGAAGGATTCTAGATGGTTGGGTTGGGGTTCGGGGGATTTGTCAAAAAGTTTAACAGAGAGTTCGGTAGGTCGGGGGCGATTGGATTATCCAGTGGGTTTATCAATATCTTTGCCTTACTTCCAGTTGTTCTCTTTTCATATAAAATGTTGCGGGGTATATGAAGAATTTCTTTTGTCTTACTTTGTCGAATCGTCGATATATTCCGAGTTATGATCGATATATTTAAAAAATCGTTGATATATTTAACCGAACATCCACCCAGGTATCCCTACCTGGACTGAACTGAATAGACCCCAGCACAACATAAAAAAGCGCCCTGCATTGCAGGGCGCTTCCACTTTATCTATTAACCAATAGAACCTTCCATCTCAAACTTGATTAGGCGGTTCATTTCAACTGCGTATTCCATTGGAAGTTCACGTGTGAATGGCTCAATGAAGCCCATTACGATCATTTCTGTAGCTTCTTGCTCAGAAATACCGCGGCTCATTAGGTAGAATAATTGTTCTTCTGATACTTTCGATACTTTCGCTTCGTGTTCAAGTGAAACGTAATCGTTTTTGATTTCGTTGTAAGGAATTGTATCAGATGTAGATTGGTTATCCATGATTAACGTGTCACACTCGATGTTAGAGCGAGAGTTTTTCGCTTTTGGTCCGAATTGTACGATACCACGGTAAGTTACTTTACCACCATGCTTCGCAATCGATTTAGAAACGATTGTTGAAGACGTGTTTGGTGCTAAGTGAATCATTTTTGCACCAGCATCTTGGTGTTGGCCTTTACCAGCAATCGCGATAGATAATGTTAAACCACGAGCGCCTTCGCCTTTTAAGATAACTGCTGGGTATTTCATCGTTAATTTAGATCCGATGTTACCGTCAATCCATTCCATCGTTGCGTTTTCTTCACAAACCGCACGTTTTGTAACTAGGTTGTATACGTTGTTCGCCCAGTTTTGGATTGTTGTATAACGGCAATATGCATCTTTCTTAATGATGATTTCTACTACCGCACTGTGAAGTGAGTTAGTCGTGTAAACAGGTGCTGTACAACCTTCTACGTAGTGTACGTGTGCGCCTTCGTCTACGATGATAAGCGTACGCTCGAATTGTCCCATATTTTCAGAGTTAATACGGAAGTACGCTTGAAGTGGTGTATCCACTTTAATACCTTTTGGAACGTAGATGAATGATCCACCAGACCAAACTGCAGAGTTTAATGCAGAGAATTTGTTGTCTGTTGGTGGGATTACTTTTCCGAAATGCTCACGGAAAATATCTTCGTTCTCTTTTAATGCGCTATCTGTATCTTTGAAGACGATTCCTAGAGCTTCTAGGTCTTCTTTCATGTTGTGGTATACAACTTCAGATTCGTACTGTGCAGATACACCAGCTAAATATTTTTGCTCCGCTTCAGGAATACCTAATTTATCAAATGTCGCTTTAATTTCCTCAGGTACTTCATCCCAAGACTTCTCAGATTTCTCAGATGGTTTTACGTAGTACGTAATTTCATCGAAATCTAAGTCGTTTAAGTCGCCGCCCCATTGTGGCATTGGCATTTCATAGAACTTATCCAGTGATTTTAAACGGAAGTCTAACATCCACTGTGGTTCTTCTTTCATACGTGAAATCTCTTCAACGATTTCTTTTGTTAAACCGCGTCCAGCACGGAAAATCGAAACGTCTTTGTCTTTGAAACCATATTTATAATCGCCGATATCTGGCAGTTGCTTCGCCATGTTGGTGTGTCCCTCCTTAGATAACCTCGTTTTTAGGAACCTTTAACATTACTTATCTTCGTTTAAGCCCTTTTCTAACGCTTTCCACGCTAATGTTGCACATTTAATACGTGCAGGGAACTTGCATACGCCTTGTAATGCTTCAATATCTCCTAAATCAATGCTGTCATCGTACTCTTTTCCTAGCATCATGTCAGAGAAAATTTTAGAAAGCTGAAGTGCCTCTTCAATTTTCTTACCTTTTACTGCTTGTGTCATCATCGAAGCTGAAGACATTGAGATAGAACATCCTTCTCCTTCAAACTTCGCCTCTTGCACAATACCTTCTTCTACTTTCATCGTAAGTTGAATACGATCGCCGCAAGTTGGATTGTTCAAGTTAACAGTAACACTATCTTCTAACACGCCATTGTTACGAGGATTCTTATAATGATCCATAATAACTTGACGGTATAACGTATCTAAATTATTAAATGACATTTGTGAAATACTCCTTTGTCTTGATTAGCGATTCAACAAATGTATCAATTTCTTCTTTTGTATTATATAAATAGAAGCTCGCACGTGCTGTAGAAGAAGCTTTCAGCCACTTCATAAGCGGTTGTGCACAGTGGTGTCCTGCGCGAACCGCAATGCCTTCTACATCTAATACAGTTGCTACATCATGAGGATGTACGTCTTCAATATTAAATGTAACAAGACCAGCGCGATGCTTTGGACCATAAATTGTAACGCCATCTACTTCTGATAGTCTTTCTAAAGCATATTGCGCTAATTCATGTTCATGCTTTTCAATATTATGAAGACCGATTTCTTCTAGGAAATCAATTGCCGCACCAAGTCCGATTGCATTACCGATAATCGGTGTACCTGCTTCAAACTTCCACGGAAGCTCTTTCCAAGTAGATTCTTGTAAATCTACGAAATCAATCATTTCACCGCCAAATTCAATTGGCTCCATATTGTTCAGCAATTCTTTTTTACCATATAATACGCCGATACCTGTAGGTCCGCACATCTTATGAGCAGATAATGCGTAGAAATCACAGTTTAAATCTTGTACATCCACTTTCATATGAGGTGCACTTTGTGCTCCATCAACGATCATGATTGCACCGTTTTCGTGTGCGATTGCTCCGATTTCTTTTACAGGGTTAATCGTTCCAAGTACGTTTGATACTTGCATAATAGAAACGATTTTTGTATTCGGTGTAACTGTTTGACGAACATCTTCTAAAGAAATTGTACCGTCTGGTTGAAGCGGAAGGTATTTTAAAGTTGCACCAGTTTTCTTCGCAACTTGTTGCCACGGAATGATGTTACTATGGTGCTCCATGTAAGAAATAACGATTTCATCGCCTTCTTTTACATTTTCAAGACCATAGCTAGCCGCTACTGTATTTAATGCAGTTGTCGTTCCGCGCGTGAAAATAATCTCTTCCATTGATTTCGCGTTAATAAACTTGCGAACTTTCTCGCGTGCACCTTCATACGCGTCGGTAGCTTTCGTACCGAGCGTATGAACACCGCGATGCACGTTAGAATTATATTCTTTATAGTAACGTTCTAACGTTTCAATTACTTGAATTGGTTTTTGAGAAGTTGCTGCACTATCGAAATATACAAGTTGTTTGCCGTTCACTTTTTGATCAAGAATTGGAAACTGTTTGCGTATTTCATGAATATTCATTAGCGAACTTTCCTTTCAATTACCTCAACAAGCTGTGCTTTTACTCCTTCAATTGGAAGCTCATTTACTACAGGTGCTAAAAATCCATGGATGACTAAACGTTCTGCTTCGCGTTTTGGAATACCACGGCTCATCAAGTAGTATAATTGGTACGGATCTACGCGGCCTACTGAAGCTGCGTGACCTGCCATTACATCATCTTCGTCGATTAAAAGAATTGGGTTTGCATCACCGCGAGCTTTTTCATCTAACATAAGAACGCGAGAAGATTGTTGTGCATTTGATTTAGATGCACCGTGTTCAATCTTACCAATTCCGTTAAAGATAGATGTTGCACTATCTTTTTGTACACCGTGTTTTAAAATCCAACCTTCAGAGTGTTTACCGAAGTGAACAACTTTAGTTGTAAAGTTTTGCGTTTGGTTACCACGGCCAATTGTTACTGTTTTCGTATCAGCATATGAACCGTCGCCCATTAAGTTCGTAACGTTCTCTGAAATTGTGTTTCCGTCATTCATAAGGCCTAGAGCCCAATCAATGCGGCCGTCGCGTCCAACTACACCGCGGCGGTTAACGTAAGTTGTTACATCTTTTGCTAATAGATCAACCGCACCGAACTTCACTTGTGCGCCTTGTTCCACGATTACTTCTGCTACGATATTTGCAATACCTTTAGCATTTTCATTTGCAACGTAGTTTTCTACATAAGTTGCAGTACTGTTCGCATCAGCCACGAATAATACGTGGTTATATACGTTAGCTTCTTCGCCGTCTACTAAGAATACAGCTTGAAGTGGAGTTTCAAGAACAACGTTTTTCGGAACATATACAAATGCACCGCCGTTGATTAATGCAGCATGAAGTGCAGTTAAACGATGCTCGTCTACCTTCACGCCGTCTTTCATTAAATACTTTTGTAATAATTCAGCATGCTCTGTTGCAGCTGTTACGATGTCTGTAAAAATAACACCTTTTTCTTTTGCTTCGTCTGCTAAAGAAACGAATGCAGTTGTACCAGTACGTTGTACTAATACGCTGTTATTTTCATCGATTAAGTTTTTCACTGCTTCTGGAAGCTCTGTTAAAGAACTTACAGGCTCTTGCTTAGCAGCGTCGCCTTTTCCGATAAAGTCCCATTTTTCAATTTTCGTTTTATCAGGCGTTGGCATTGGAAGTTCAGTTGCTTGTGCAAGAGCTTGTAAGCGGAACTCAGTCAACCAAGCAGCTTCGTTTACTTCGCTTGCGCGCTGACGGATTGTTTCTTGATCGAAAGGTAATGTACCGATTGTCATGTTTATGCTCCTCTCTTACGCTTCTTGCTCTGCTGTTTCGTCTTCAATACCTAATTCTTTTTTAATCCAGTCGTAACCTTCAGCTTCTAGACGTTGTGCAAGCTCAGGGCCACCAGATTTAACGATACGACCGTTCATCATAACGTGAACGAAGTCTGGAGTGATGTAGTTTAATAAACGTTGGTAATGCGTAATCATTAGGCAACCGAAATCTTCGCCGCGCATTTGGTTAATACCTTTAGATACAACTTTTAATGCATCGATATCAAGACCTGAGTCGATTTCATCTAAGATTGCGATTTTTGGCTCAATCATCATTAATTGAAGAATTTCGTTACGTTTTTTCTCTCCACCAGAGAAACCTTCGTTTAAGTAACGTTGTGCCATTTCTGGATCCATTTCTAGGAATTCCATGTTTTTATCTAATGTACGGATAAATTTCATAAGAGAAATTTCATCGCCCTCTTCACGACGTGCATTAATTGCAGAACGTAAGAAGTCAGCGTTTGTTACTCCGCTAATTTCACTTGGATATTGCATTGCTAGGAATAGACCTGCTTGTGCGCGCTCGTCTACTTCCATTTCTAATACATCTTCACCGTCGATGATGATGCTACCTTCTGTTACTTCATACTTTGGGTGACCCATAATCGCAGAAGATAAAGTTGATTTACCTGTTCCGTTAGGTCCCATAATTGCGTGGATTTCTCCACCTTTTACTTCAAGGTTTACACCTTTTAAAATTTCTTTGCCATCAATTGATACGTGTAAGTCTTTAACCGTTAATGTAGAACCAGCCATCTCAATACCTCCATTAATCCTATATATACATTTTAAAAATTCCTAAAACGTTCATATTCTCATTTTATTCTCATTCTAATCTTATATCAAATAAAATGATATCGCAAACGACGAAAAAAAGTAACAATTTTTTCACAAATGTATATAAGTATTTCCCTTGCATCCTTATATGATACACCTTTCTTCTTATTTATATAAAGAAAAAAGGACTGGGAATTTTCCAGTCCTTTCCTTGTGTTTATTCACTTACCGAAAGTACAGCACCTTTATATTCTTTATTAATAAAGTCTTGGATTTCTTTTGAATGCAGTACTTCTACTAATTCTTTAATTTCTTTTTTCTTCTCGTCACCTTTACGAACTGCAATAATATTTGCGTACGGAGAGTCTGATCCTTCAATCGCAATTGCATCCTTTGTTGGATTTAACTTCGCATCAATTGCATAGTTTGAATTAATGAATAAAGCATCACCTTCATTATTTTCATACAGCTTTGGTGACAATCCAGGCTCTACATCTGTTTTAAACTTTAAGTTTTTCGGATTTTCTACAACATCTTTTACTGTTGCTTTAACAACATCTACACCGTCTTTTAATTTAATAACGCCGCCTTTTTGTAACAATGCGAGCATACGGCCACGCTCCGCTACGTTGTTACTCATAATAACTGTTCCGCCATCTGGAAGTTCTTTTAAACTTTTATATTTCTTAGAATAAATGCCCATTGGCTCTAAATGGATTTTTCCTGCGTTTACAATTTTATATCCCTTTTCTTGAATTTCTTTATCTAAGTAAGGAATGTGCTGGAAGTAGTTTGCATCAATTTCCTTATCCGCTAATGCTTTATTCGGCAGAACATAATCTTGGAATTTTTTAATTTCTAATTTAATACCCTTTTTCTCTAATATCGGCTGTGCCTTTTCTAAAATAACGGCGTGCGGCACGTTAGAAGCTCCTACAACAAGCTTATTCTCATCTTTCCCTCCGCAAGCAGCTAATGTAAATACAGACAGCGCTGTAACAACTGACAGTAGAATCTTTTTCATATGATGTCCCCTTCTCCCTTATAGTTATGTAGTTATAAAAAAGGGCCGGCATACACCAGCCCTTTTCAGCAATTATTCTTTTACAGGAACAACCGCTCCTTTATATTCTTTAGTAATAAAGTCTTCGATTTCTTTAGAATGCAATACTTCTACAAGCTCTTTAATCGCTTTTTTATCTTTATCACCTTTACGAACCACTAATACGTTTGCGTATGGAGAATCATCACCTTCAATTGCCATTGCATCTTTTTCTGGGTTTAATTTCGCATCAATTGCATAGTTCGAGTTAATTAAAACAGCGTCGCCTTCTTTATTGTTATACACTTGTGGTAATAAACCAGGCTCAATATCCGTTTTGAACTTTAAGTTTTTCGGATTATCTGCAATATCTTTTTGAGTTGCACTAACTGGATCTACTCCGTCTTTAATTTTTAAAATGCCTTCTTTTTGTAAAATCGCTAAACCACGTCCATGGTCAGTAACGGAATTACTCATAATAATTGTCGCCCCGTCTGGAAGTTCTTTTAAGCTCTTATATTTTTGAGAATATACACCGATTGGCTCTAAATGAATTTTCCCTGCTATTTCAAAATCATATTTTTTATCTTTCATTTCTTTTTCTAAATACGGAATGTGCTGGAAGTAGTTTGCATCTAAATCCTTATCCGATAACGATTTATTTGGTAACACGTAATCTTGGAACTTTTTCACTTCTAATTCAATTCCTTTTTTCTCAAGTAACGGTTTCGCCTTTTCTAAAATTTCAGCGTGCGGTACGTTAGAAGCACCAACAACAAGTTTCTTTTCATCTTTATCTTTCCCGCCACAAGCAGCTAACCCAAAAATTGAAGTTGAAATAAGTGCTGTAAGTAATAATTTTTTCATTTGAAATATCCTCCCATTTTTTATTATCGTTTATCTATTCGAGTCGTTAAACTATCACCAATCCACTGAATGAAAAATACAACTAATAATACACAAATTGTCGCAACGATTGTTACATCGTTATTTCCTCGTTGGAATCCTTCTAAATAAGCAAGCGTTCCAAGGCCACCAGCACCAACAACTCCCGCCATTGCTGTATAGCCTACTAAAGCAATTGTCGTAACCGTGATACCAGATACTAATGCTGGTAACGATTCTGGAATTAACACTTTCAAAATAATTGTGCTTGTTTTTGCTCCCATTGCTTTCGAAGCTTCAATTACACCTTTATCAATTTCACGAAGCGCAATTTCAACCATTCTTGCGTAAAATGGTGCCGCTCCAATAATTAAAGCTGGAAGTGCTGCACTCGCTCCAAGAATTGTTCCAAGCAGAATCTTTGTGAATGGGATTAATAAAATGATTAAAATGATGAACGGTATCGAGCGGAAAATGTTTACGAACGCTCCAATCCCCGTGTTAACCGCTTTGTTTTCCCATAAATTATCTTTCGCTGTCATAAAGAGTAACAATCCTAAAATTAGTCCTAATACAAATGTGGCAAGAGCTGCGATTGCCGTCATATATAACGTTTCACCAGTTGCTTCTAACATTTGATTCCAATCAACATTTGCAATTAACTTATCCATGTGCAATCACCTCCAGCTCTACTTGATCTTGATGTATTCCCTCTATTGCTTGCTGAATCGCTGTTTCCTCACCATTTAAATGAACAACTAAACTACCGTAAGAGCCGTTATTCGTTTGTGCGATGTTTCCTTGCAAAATGCTAACTTCTATATCACTGCGTTGCATTAATCTTTGAAGTACTGGTCTTTCTACAGCTTCACCGATAAACTGCAAACGAATTACTTTACCATCTGGATACTTTTCAATTAAACTTTCAATCGTTTCATTTGTATCTTCAGAATCCGTTAACTGCTGTACAAATCGCTTTGTAATGTCTTTCTGCGGATTGCGGAATACATCAAGTACTGGACCCGTTTCTACAATCTTTCCTTTCTCCATTACCGCCACTCGATTACAAATCTTTCGAATCACGTGCATCTCGTGTGTAATGAGTACAATTGTTAAACCGAGACGCTTATTAATATCTAATAATAAATCTAAAATTTGATCTGTCGTTTCTGGATCAAGAGCTGATGTCGCTTCATCACATAAAAGCACTTGTGGGTTGTTAGCTAATGCTCTTGCAATACCAACGCGTTGCTTTTGTCCTCCGCTTAGCTGAGATGGATACGCGTCTCCTCTTCCTTCTAATCCAACAAGATGAATTAACTCATCTACGCGTTTTCTTCTCTTCGCCTTATCGACACCTGCAATTTCAAGTGGGAACTCGATATTTTCGCGTACAGTTCGTGACCAAAGTAAGTTGAAGTGCTGAAAAATCATTCCGATTTCTTGCCTTGCCTTACGAAGTTCACTCCCTGTAATTGCTGAAATCACACGATTTGCAATTGTAATTTGGCCAGAAGTTGGTTTCTCTAACTGATTGAATAATCTAATTAACGAACTTTTCCCAGCGCCACTATATCCGATAACACCAAAGATTTCACCTTTGTCTATTTTTAAATTGGCATTATCTACAGCAGTGACATCACCGCTTTTTGCTTTATATATTTTCTTTACATTTTCTAACAAGATCATGATGTTCACCCCTTTTTTTGTTCTAGCCGCTGAAGCTAGATTTTTGGTCGACTCCGCAATTTTTTATTTTTAATGCGTGTAGTCCACCGTTATCACTACTTTTATTATTTGAATGTCCTCCACATTCAAACAACAAAAAAACCTTTCCGCTTTTAGAGAAGCAGAAAGGTTTATATGCGTATATAACAACATTATCCCTCTCTCTCATCTCTCAAAGCATTTGCTTTGCAGGAATTGGCACCATTTCAACATAAGTTGACGGTTGCCGGGCTTCACAGGGCACAGTCCCTCCACCTCTCTTGATAAGAGAAATCAGATTACATTTTCGTCTGATTTGTAATTTATGAAATTGTCTATATTTTATGAATTGAATTGTATCAATATCCATACGCCATGTCAACAGAAATTTTCGTAAAAAAAGAAACTTCAGACTTTTAAGCACCCACTGACATCGGCTTACATATATGAAACATCGATTCAACTAATAGCATCGTTCGATACGTGCCCGAATATTGTACACGTCCATCGTTCATTAACATTTGCAATCGTACATTTCCGTTCACCAATTGTTTTACATCTTCCTCATCTACACAAACGATTTGCTCCGTTCCTCGTTCCTCATGTAGCAGCTCTATATAATCTCTTGAAATTTGTAACGAACAACTTTCATCTCCAAAGCGGAAATTAACAGTTCTTTCTCCTTGTCTTAAAAGCGGCTCTAAATGATATTGACCATTAGCGTAATTTACAAATGATTGCAGCAAAGAATATAATTTCACCCTAAATCACATCCTTCATATCACTTTCTATTACACATACCATTCCCTCTCACTAAAGAGCAATCCTGTTACTTTCGCTCGACAAATACTGTAGCCACCCTGCATCTCGACATATTTCCCGAGAAATATGTCGAGGCGGCAAAAACTTTGCCGCCTACTTTAATTCCGTATATAAATATTCAACCGAATGAAATGCATATATCTTCTTCATGAGTGTCCCATTTTCAAAAACAAGTAAACACGGTACACTTTCTATCCCATACTCTTTCGCTAAATGCGGGGCATAATTTAAATCTAACATTCCAATTTTCAAATCTTCAATTGTCATCTCAACGACCGTTAACATCTTCTTTGCCAATTGGCATGTTCCACACATTGGTGTATACACATATAACACTGTTTTTTCTTCATTTCCTATTAGGGCTGTAGCTTCGGCACCTGTCCAATCAATCACTTCTATCATTCCTTACCGTAAATATTCTGTATAAACGTCAATGTCAGCTCCCCATAATACATTTGCTAAGTGTGAAGATGGCGCAGTTGCCACTTCTCGGTACGAGCGATCAATATAAATATGCTCTGCTTGCGGAAATTCTTTTCGAAACTGTTTCCTTAACTTTTCTCCAGCATCATCAGCATCCACTAGTACATACACTTCCTTATCAAAAAACTGATCAATGAGCTCATCCATTTTCGATAAACCAATTGTACCATTTGTACAAACAATTTCCACCGGTTCACGAATAATAGATTCAATCTTTCTTCTATCTGATTTACCTTCTACAATAATGACTTTTTCCACATAAATCATATGTCATCACCCGATCACCATATACTATACAACCTTTAACTTAGTATATAGTATATTCGTTATTTTCATGTTGTTTCCTGTTTATTTTTGCAAAAGAAAAGCGCAAGCGGCTCGTTCAGATTACGAAGCCACATGAAACCTTACCGAAAAACGTTCATTCCCATAATAGCTTATTCATTTACACTCGATTTTAAATGTATTATGTAACACAAAATAAAAAAGGACAGCACAAAGGCTGTCCTTTAGTCGACTATAATTAGTCTTGGTTTGTCATTTCTGCATATTTTTCTGCAGTTAATAACTTCTCAACTTGGCTTGCATCAGAAAGTTCAACTTTAACCATCCATGCACCCTCGTATGGAGATTCGTTAACTAGTTCTGGTTGGTCACTTAATTCTTCGTTTACTGCTACAACTTTACCACTTACAGGTGCGTATAATTCAGAAACTGTTTTAACAGATTCTACGCTTCCGAATGGCTCGTCAGCTTCGATTGTTGCACCTACTTCAGGAAGTTCAACGAATACGATATCGCCTAACTCACCTTGCGCAAAATGAGTAATACCGATAACAACCGCATTACCTTCTGTTTTTACCCATTCGTGTTCTTCAGAGTAACGTAAATTATTTGGAATGCTCATGACTGTACCTCCAGTGAATGTATTAATTATGTAAAAATACCTTATTGGTACTTTTTCCACACACTTTCAAACTGCTCTTCGTTAAAACCAAGTGTTACACTCGTTCCATCTGTTACAATTGGACGTTTAATTAACATGCCATCAGATGCTAAAAGCTCATACATTTCGTCTTCGCTTGCATCCTTTAACTTATCTTTTAAACCAAGTTCGCGGTAACGCATTCCACTTGTATTAAAGAATTTTTTTAATGGTAATTCACTTTTCTCATGTAAATTACGTAAATCTTCTTTTGACGGTGGATTTTCAACAATATGAATCATCTCATATGCTACATCGTTTGCCTCAAACCATTTCTTTGCTTTTTGACATGTGCCACACTTTGGATATGAATAAAATGTTACTGTCATAAATTCACCTACTTTTTTACTAACCTTTACCTTTATCATATAGAAAACGTTTTATTATTTCAAACGATTATTCGCTAAACTTTTACTTATTTCGTGATAATTTTTAATAATCCTGCAAATTTTTCTTATTTTTCCGCCATTTATTAAGAAAAAATAAATATATAATTTTTTTAAATTTTTTTCTCATCCCACGCCGAACATATATCTTAAACAAACGTTTGATTAACTCCCTATTTTTCTTTGTTAACCCTTGAATTGCATCGGTTTCTTTCTACCGAACATACACCTTAAACAAACGTTTGATTAATTTCCTACTTTTCTTTGTTAACCTTTGAGTTGCATCGGTTTCTTTCTACCGAACATACATCTTAAACAAACGTTTATTTAACCATTTCAGCCTATAATCACAGAACCCGGAAACACTTTAAATGACAAAGGCGTACAGATAAAAGGAACTAACGATTTTGGCCGTAATAGTGAGAGTATTCCATGATGTTGAAGAAATTACTGCAAAGAAAAAAGACGCATTTAAATGGATGCGTCTTTTGGAGATGTTTCTTTTGTGAAATCATATAAAGCAATTGCGCCTAAAATAACCAATATACTTTCAGGGGCATCTAACAAAATAGTTCTCCAAGTTTCTGAGACTACCCATTTAATACCTGCCGCTGATTCGAGATATGCTTGAAAATAACTGATTGTAAAATCAATTACACATAAACATACAAGTAATGTTAGACCAAATCGAATTAATTTCTTGTTTTTAAACATATAACACCTCTCAAAATTCATTGGATATTTCTGATTTGAGTTCGTTATATACAAAAATCCCTATATTTAATTTTAACATAGAAAATATCCAAATAAATACAATATGTACATTTGCATATTTCATGAATATTGAGGAACTACTTTTAATAAAAAAGCCCTACTAGTGTAGGACAAAATAGCTTTAGCAATCCCAACAAGTAATCGCATAAATAACAGAATCAGTTGAACCACCATATAGACAATCCCAGCTCTTGAAATAAGGGAAAATCCCTGTTCCTGGCCACCGACCATAATGAATAACCCGCCGCATAACGCTACAACGGATGCAATAGCACCGACAGGTAAGAAATTACTGCAAAGAAAAAGCCATGTATACACATGACTTTCATAGCATAATCACTTCTATATTCAATACAAATTAAAGTGAATTATATTTCTTTACTTTTAAAGGAATAGATATTACATATAAATCTATAGCATAAGTAATAATCAAAATCCCTTTTCCTTCATCAGCAAATTTTGCTTGCAGAAACTTTTCTGAAACTTTCCTTTTTCTCCATCTCTTTGGAAGGTATTCGAATCCTAAGAACATAATAATAGCCCGATACTCATTAACTTAACTACTTTTCTTTTTTCCATGATATTTCAAATTCTCCACCATGTTCTTCTGTTATAATTTTAACTTTATATGTATCATCTTTAGACACTTTAATATTATTTTTACTGTTTCCACTATTAACTTCCAGTATTGTATTATCATTTGAATCTAAAACATAAGCCTTTATGGTTCCTTGCTTCGTTTTATCATCAAAGATAAATATCCAGCTTTCACCTTTTTTTACATCCATATCTTGAGTTGCAAAACCTGTGAAACTTTTATACTTTCCATCTATACTATTTGAACCTCCATGAACCTTACCACCAACAATCGTTCCCTCTCTTGTAAAACAACCACTAAGAACTACCAAACATAGAACAAATAATAATGTATTTTTAATAGTTTTCAACATCATTCCCCCCTTATCCTCACAATACATATCCTCTTATTTACATTTTTTCTTTCATAAAGAAAAATGGATCTTTGTCCCCGTAAATAACGTAATGAATGTTGACAATCCCCTTGTTAGAGTACCATATTAAAAATAAAAAGGAGTAATAAGCAATGGATATTAAAATAGTGGATATATCAGAAAAATTATTAGATGGATATAAAGTTTTAGTTCAAGTAGATAGCAATCCATTTATCGCTGAGTGTGATGGGGATAAGCCAGAAAAAAACGAAAACTATAATGTAGAAATACATATAGATGATGAATTTATATGGAATACAAATATAACCTTTTCAGATAAAAATGCAAATGCAATAATTCAGAATAGTAAAGGCTTTAAAGTAATTGCTAAGCTAGATTATAACAGTGAGGATAACTTAGCAACACTAAATATCTACGATAGTATCATACTAATTGATTTAGAAGGAATTGAGCAAGATATAACAAATGAATGGGTAGAAATGCAGTGCACTTCAATTAAGATATTTAATACTAATTTTTAACAGAAATCCATTACATAACTATGGCATAGTCGTTATGATGTAGTGAGGTATAGAAAGAGTAAGCGAGTATATAAATAAACATGTTTATATGCATATGAATATCCTACTGCAATTCCTGCTCAAGCAGACGCCACTAACCATACCTTAGCCACTCATAACCGCAAGTCCAGTCTCAACAGGAACGCTTATTGGCCATAATGAAGCTAAAGCTGCTTGCATACTTGCCCACAAACCAATACCAATCGCAAGGGGGGAGATGTGGAACTAACATTATCATCCCTTGATAAAACGAGCTAATACTCGATGCGCTTTATTAAATTTTATAATTAAATCTGCAATAGCTGATATAAAATTATAAATCGGTATCATTACAGCCGCGAATGCATCTGGCATACGTTGTAAAGCTTGCGTGAGCTTCTCAATCACATTGTTATATGCTTCTACATAAAAAAATAAGAAGCCTCGTTTACAGGCTCCTTCATCATCTATTCAAATAATCTGCAATTGTTTGAAATACTACGATATACATATTATGAATACTTTCTTCTGTATTTCCACCATTCGATAAACCAACTGCCCATTGTTGTCCTTCACCACTTCCGATATTTGCAAAACCTTGCGTATACATAGCATTTACATCTTTTCGTGCACTGTTATACTCTATCCCTTTTGTAATAAAAGTTGAATATGATTTATCTTGTAAACCAATAAAAAACACTGGTTTCTTTAGCGATGAAAATACATCTTTATACTGCTCTGTTGAGGCTTCTTGAAAGTGATCTTTCATTATTAGAAAACCATCCACTTCCTTAGATTTCTTTTCCAATTCCTCTAACTTCACATTTTCAAACTTTATATTTCTAAACGTATCTTTCGGCTTTTCTCCAATAACTCCAATTACGAGTGCTCTCCCGTTATATTCTAATTTCTCTCCTTCTTTATCCTTTGCACACCCAGCACTCACTAGGCATATCAATATAAAAAATAAGAAATACGATAAACGCTTCATTTAGCACCCTCCCCTTCTTTTAAGTCAAGTGACGAAAACGTAAGGTTAATTCAAGAAAATGTAAGTAAAATCGATAGCTCAAATGACATTTCTATATTATAATCAATTGAATTTACTTACATTACTAAACATAGGAGATTATCATGAAGAAATTTAAACTTTCATCTTTTCTTCCGTTAAGTTATATACTTCTACTCGTACTCGTAAGTCCCCTTTACGATGTATTAAATAAATCTACTGTACACGCAGTAGATGTCACAACTGTAGTAGATGATTGGATTCCATTTGTGAAAGCATTTATTATTCCTTATTTACTTTGGTTTCCTTACTTATACGGCGCACTTATTTATTATTGCTTTGCAGATCGAAAACAATATTATGTCACTTTAAGTAGTATAATTTTTGGAAAACTTGCTTGTTTTTCTATTTATTATTTTTGGCAAACAACTGTACCACGTCCAACAGTCGTTGGATCAGACGTATTTTCCGAACTAGTCCGCTATATTTATAGTATCGATCAGCCGGTAAACTGTTTCCCTAGCATTCACGTTCTTACTACCTTTGTGATTATGCTAGCTGCCTTTAAACGTAGAGAACAACATGCTTTTGAATATTATATTCTTACCTTCTTCGGTACGCTTATTATTTTATCAACGCTATTTACGAAGCAACACGCATTTGTAGACGCCATTTCTGGAATGACGCTTGCAAGCATACTTTACTTCGGCGTTCAGCTTTTATTAGCAAAAGAAACTGTACGTGTTCCAGTAAAACAAAATCACAAAATGTAAAAAGCAGACTGTGGCTTCCAGTCTGCTTTTCTCTATATAAAATTTAAGATTGCGGTACAGTCATATCACCAGAATGAATACGACCTGCTTTTTTAAGAGCAATGTAAAGTATATAAGAAACAGCTACTGGAATGATGATATAAGTGATTACCATCGCTGGGACAACTTCCCATCCTTCGCTAGAAATTAAATTAATTGGTGCGATAAGAGAACTTAATCCAAGACCTGCAATTTCTTTTCCTGCTTCCAGTTGGAAAATTAATGCAGATACTGGACCAACTATAGCACTGGCGACGACAGTTGGGACGAGAATCATTGGATTTTTAGTGATATTTGGCAACTGTACTTTCGGAGTACAAAGCGCTTGAGCTAATATACCGCCTAAATTATTTTCTTTCGCTGAGATTACAGAGAATCCGATAAACTGAGCAACGCAGCCTGCAAGAGCAGCACCACCTGCAACACCGTCTAAGCTAAGTGCGATCGCTAACGCAGCTGATGAAGCTGGAGAGATAAGTAATAGTCCCCAAACGACTGCAATAACAATAGAAGCGATGAACGGGCTACCAGCTGAACTATCTTTAATGAATGCTCCAACTGTATTTAACACAGGAGTAATATTATGAGATAACCATATACCGACTAAACCAGAACCTAATATTGCTGCAAATGGAACGAGCATCATATCTAACGCAGTTTTTCCGCTTAAACGTTTACCAATATATACAGCTAAAGTTGCTGTTAATAATGCACCGATTGGTTCACCTGTTTTAATGATTAGACCCGCTTCAGTAATGGAAATGGATCCGGCACCAATCGCTCCAGCTACCATAGCCGAGAAAATTACAAGACCATTTGCGCCGAGCATAAAGGCAATTCCGGCACCAATGGCTGGTGCCATAAGTGATTTTGCAACAACCCCGATTGTAATAAGCATTGGAATATCAACAATTCTTCCTATATTTTCGATTAGTAAACCAATTCCAAGGGATACGAAAATACCTTGTGCGATTCCAGCTGATGCTTTAAATACACGAGACATTATATATTCCTTCATTTGTTTCACCTTCTCCTATAAGTTAGTAACCAATTGTTTTCATATAATCACGTAAAATATCGTTTGATTTTGCGAATCGAGATTCTTCATCCTCTGTTAAATTTAGTTCTACAATTTCTTTCATACCATCTCTAGTAATAATAGCTGGCACTCCTGTACAAATATCATATTCACCATACTCACCATCTAAAATGGCTGATACAGCAATTACACGGTGATCATCATTAAAGATTGAGCTCGCAATATACGCTAGAGAATTTCCGATTCCGTAATAAGTAGTACCTTTTCGTTTATAAATTTCCCATCCAGCTTTTGCAGTCTTCTCAACAATTTCATCTAAATCTATTTCACCAAATTGGTCTTTTTTCTCTTCTAAAATTTGTAGAATCGGCTTTCCACCAACCGCTACGTGAGACCAAGCAACCATTTGAGAATCACCATGTTCTCCTAGAGAATACCCATGAATACTACGAGGATCTACATGTAACATTTCAGATAAAATTGTTCTTAAGCGAGAAGAATCTAATGATGTACCAGTACCGATCACACGATTTCTAGGTAATCCAGATAATTTCCACACTTGATATGTAATAATATCAACTGGGTTCGATGCAAGTAAGAAAATACCATCAAATCCACTTTCCATTACGCCTCCAACAATACTTTCCATAATCTTCGCACTCGCTCCTAAAGTATCTAAGCGACTTTGTCCAGGTTTTGGTGCTGGTCCTGCTGTAATAATAACGATGTCCATATCTTTGCAGTCTTCATAGCTTCCTGCATATACTTTTGTTCTTGTATTTGTAAAATTAATGCAGTGTGATAAATCCATCGCTTCCCCAACTGCACGTTCATGATTTATATCAATTAATAATAGTTCTTCGCAAATGCCTTGATTTACAATGGAATATGCACAACTTGATCCAACTAATCCAGTACCGATAATTGCAATTTTTCTTGTATTTCTTTTCATAGCAATCTCTCCTAATTGATCATATAATCTATTTCTTTTGTTCTTTACACTCCTCATTATATAGATTCCCACGATATAAACCATGGATACTTTGTGAATCATTGAGCAAACTTTTTGTCTTTTTTGTGAATTGTTATATTACATTTTCGTCATATTTGTTACAACTGGAAAAATATTTATTATATATTTATTGACATATATAAAGTGAAACCTTAATCACCCTTCACCAATTGTACTTTTACGGGACAAAACAAAAAAACGAGCGACTTCATTCGCCCGTTTTTTCATCCCATTATTCTGCACTTAATTGGCCTTTTAATTGCTGTACAATCATTGGGTTAGCAGGTGCAGCTGGCTTATAATAACTCTTTTGCTTTGCGTACTCATACATATTACGTTGACGCATCTCATCTTGATTACGAATTTGGATTAACGTTTGATGTAACTGTTCATTATCAGACTGAGAAATATAATTTGCATAACTTGTTAAACTTGCATTTAATCCTGCTAAATAATCGTTTACCATATCTTTTTCATTCATCTGTCGTTTCCTCCTATCCTAGGAAAGTCATTAATTGCTGTTTCGTATTTCGTGCATCTTGCGCATCCTTTTGTAACATTTGTTTCAGTTGTGGATCTGTACAAGCCTGTGCATACTGGTCTAACTTATTAATAATTGTTGCATGTCCACCAATTAAATGGCGTAAGTTTTCTACTTCAAGCTCTGTTAAATTTTGCATAGAATACTCCTACCTTTCTTTATTCGTTCACTGTTAGTATTTAGCTCTTTTTTGATTGTATACATGAATTAACTTTTTCACGTGCATACAAAATAAAAGATGAATAGCTAAGCCATTCATCTTTTATACTGGTTATGTATTTATTTTTATAGAGACACAATCATACTTATACTCACAAGTAAGTTCCATACAATGTGTAAAACAATACTAGGTATAATAGATTGCGTCTTTTTGTATAACATTGCAAATACCATTCCCATAATCGTTGCCGTAATCAGAAGACCTCCATGAAGAATTCCAAAAATGAAGGAAGAAATAATGATACCAACTAAAAAATTATATTTCTTTTCTAAAAATCGATATAAAATACCTCGAAATAGAATTTCTTCTTTAATCGGTGTAATTATAGCAACACTTAACACATATATAATACTTTGTATGCTATTTTGAATCCCTAAGCTCCCTAATTGTTCCTTCTGTTCTTCTGCACTTTCAAAACTAAACACATGTAACATTAAATATTGTGATAACGCAATGACTATAAAACCAATTAATAGATATAAATATGTCTTCCCATTCTTCAAAACGGATACATCCCAAATAGATTTAATAAAATGAAGAACTGGTTTATAAGCTAGTAAAACGATAGCAACAACAGCTGCATCTATTAAAAGGAAATAGTACCCCTCTAAATTATCACGCAACGCTTCCTCACCATAAATCCCCAAAGCCAAACCAAGGAATAATCCTCCCAGAAGTAAGAATCCTAAAATGGTTGCTATCATTACAAATAGATTTTTATATGTTATATTCTCTATTTTTCTTTCCGCACTATACGCTTCTAACCCTGTTTTACTCATAATATTCCTCCATTTGTTTTCATTTCCCTCAACAAAAATCCTTTAATGTAAATATAAAGATAATATAGCAAATCTTTCAAAAGAATAATATGCAATTTTACATATTATGAAAACTTTGTATTCTATAGTTTTAGGAATCAGATTGCTATACAATAATTATTATATGAAGTTTCAAAAAACTTTCTATCCACCATACCCCTCGCATCATATAAAACTTATTAGTTAAAGGAGCAATGACTATGAAAACCCATGAATTCCTTACAGAAATTCAGAAAGGCTCTGAACCTAGTCCCTATCAAGATCCTATCGCATTCAGTTTCGTTTGCTTTTTCTTAGCGATATATACATTTTTCAAACCTGCAAAATAATATCATTTAATAAGAAAGAGCCTCTAAACCATTAGAGACTCTTTTCCATCTAATATCTTCTTTTCAAAACTACAATAGTTAAAGCATACGAACAAAGTACTCCAGCTAATAAAAATGCATTTGCTAACTTATACTCTTCGCCTGTCAATGAATATAGATTCCCGATTAAAAAGATAACTAAATATAGAAATAAAAATACAAATAATGAAATTTTAGCTGCATTCCCTGTAATATGCTCGCCTCTTTCATCTTCCCCTTCATTCTTCTGAAAACGTGTTGAATATAAAACACCTATTATTCCTGCTACTGAGATTATGATCCCTATTACAACACTCATTCCGTTTCCCCCTCTATCTTATATTGAAAAACTTCATGAAACTCCTTACCGAAAATATGTGCAATTTCAAAAGCTAAAATTAAAGATGGATTGTAACGATTCGCTTCAATTGAGGCGATCGTTTGTCTACTTACCCCAGCTTTGTTCGCTAAATCTGTTTGTGACCAGCGCTTTTCTGCTCTAAGTACAACGAGATTATTTTGTAAATTTCCACTCTGTTTCATAACCCCTCCTCTTTTTACATTATTTTCTATATTTTAGTTGTAATTTATTTTTAACATCATGTAAACTATTTTCAACACCAAATGAAACTTTTATCCATCTACCGTTCTTTTGAAATCATATATACTAAAAAACCTTAGAATCGCTTCTAAGGTTTCGGGTTGTCTCGCTTCCTATTCAACCTCTCATTACATGTAATCCTTTAATAAATGTTTCCAATAATACATGTAAACTTGTATCTAAATCTAGCGGCAAACCAAATCCACCCTGCTGTTCAATCGACGCAAATCCATGGCAAATACTTCTGAATCCACGTGTCGCATGAAGTGCATTCTCTCCTTCTAAGCCGTACTGCTGTAAAACCTGAAGACAAAGCTTTACAATTCCGTCACCTGCTTTTCTTACTTCTTCATCTCGTAAAAAGGTTGCTTCATACAGTCCAGGGTGTTTGCGGACGAATGCTACATACGCTTCTCCTAAAGCATGAATTGCTTCATCCATACGTTTACCCTCAGCCGATTCTTCCAGTCTGTTATGCAGCTGTTTTATTCCGTACATACCGAGATTTTTCCGTACATCTTGTAAACCTTTCACATGATTATATAGCGAGGGTGAACGTACCCCTAATGTTTGCGCTAATGAGGCTAACGTTACTTCTTGTATTCCATTTATATCTGCAATTTCTGCTGCTGTTTCTACAATTTTTTGCAATGTAAGTCCGATTCTCGGTGACATAAATTAACCTTCTTTCCTACTTTCTATATTCCGCTTAGCTTCCTTAATAGCAAGTTTTATGACAGTGCCTGGATCCTTTATCATTTTCCCATGTCCTGCCGCAAGCAAGGAAGGCTCATATTCGCTTAACTTCTCTGCACTTTGTAGTGATATTTCTTTGCTCCACGTTGCCATCGCAGGAAACGGAAACCAAAATTTCATTTGTCCCGAAACAGCCATACCTCCTCTTGTTTGGAAGGCATCCCCGACAATAAGAGCTTTATTTCTTACATCAAGGAACGACATGGATCCTGGCGTATGTCCCGGTGTCATAATCGCAAGAAGCGATCCAACTCGGTCGCCATCTTCCAATAAAACATCAGGTACCGTTTTTATCTTTTTAGGTACACCGCCTTTTATCGGCATATTCGGTTCATCCTTTTGTAACTTCGTATCTCCTTCTAAAAGCTTTGCGTCCCGCTTAGAAATATAGACTGGAACATTAGGAAGCACTTCCTTTAATGCGTCTAATGCACCAATATGATCATCATGCGCATGTGTTAATACAATCTTAGTAATTGGCTTCCCTATTTTCTCAGCCACCTGTAAAATTCCTTTCGCGCTATATGGCAAAGCCGCATCAATTAAAGTTAAACCATCTTCTTCCTCGACAAAGTAACAATTCACAGGAAACACTCTTGGCAAAAATGACAATTGGTATACCGTTTTTTCATGTATCACTCTCATATTTCCAGCTCCCTTTCTGAATAAAACTAATGCTATTAGTTTTATTATACTAATGGTATTAGTTTTATGACACTAAAATTTTCATTTTTGCAAAAAAAAAAGAACAGTAGCCGTTTATACGACTACTGTTCTTTACACCTATTAAACTGTGTAACGCTCATCTTCTAAAATTTTCGCAGCAATTTCACGCTTCTTCGGAATTACGTTAAGTGGTGTGTGGCGAGTTAATTTACGTAATGATGATAACATCATGCGCAGCATGTCGCCGTTTTCAACTGCGATAAGTGTTTCTTTCGCATCTGCTTCGATTTCGTTGAATGCTTCTTGACAGAATACTTCAGTGTATAACACTTTTTGTTTATTCTTTTCAAGACCAGTTGTTTTAATTGCTTTTTCTGTACGAAGAACAGCTGACTCCATTGCGTAAAGGTTGCTTACGATATCAGCGATATTCACAAGAATTTCTTGCTCTTTATCTAATGCTTTACCGTATTTTTGAGCAGCTAATCCAGCTACCATTAAGCCGATTTTCTTCGCGTTAGTTACTAAATATTTTTGAAGTGCTAATGGCTCATCGCCTACTTCTTCTGGCATCATCATCATTAACTCTTCTTGTAATTTTTGTGCTTTTTGAAGAAGTGGTAATTCACCTTTCATCGCTTTACGTAAGAACGTACCTGGTACGATTAGGCGGTTAATTTCGTTCGTTCCTTCGAAAATACGGTTAATACGAGAATCGCGGTACATTCTTTCAATCTCGTACTCTGCCATAAATCCGTAACCACCGTGAATTTGAACACCTTCATCTACTGTATAATCTAGTACTTCAGAACCGAATACTTTATTTAAAGAGCACTCGATTGCATATTCAGCGATAGAAGCTGCTACTGCTTTACCGTCCTTTACTTCCTCTTCAGATAATGTGCTCATGCGGCTTTCGAATAAACCTACTGTACGGTATACAGAGCTTTCAGCTGCATATGTTTTCGCTGCCATGTTCGCAAGTTTCTCTTGAATTAATGGGAAGCGAGCGATTGGTTGTTTGAACTGTTGACGTTGGTTTGCATATTGTGCTGAAATTTCTACTGCACGTTTCGCAGATCCAACTGTACCAACACCTAATTTATAACGGCCGATATTTAAAATGTTGAACGCGATAATATGACCTTTACCGATTTCACCAAGTAAGTTTTCTTTCGGTACTAATGCATCTTCTAAAATTAACGTACGAGTTGAAGAACATTTAATACCCATTTTCTTTTCTTCTGGGCTTGTAGATACGCCAGCATATTCTTTCTCTACGATAAATGCAGAGAAGTGCTCTCCATCAATTTTTGCGTATACGATAAATACGTCAGCGAATGCAGAGTTTGTAATCCATTGTTTTTCACCATTTAATACGTAATGTGTACCTTCTGCATTTAAACGTGCAGTTGTTTTCGCACCTAATGCATCAGACCCTGAACCTGGCTCTGTTAATGCGTATGCCGCTAATTTTTCACCAGTTGCAAGTAATGGTAAATACTTTTTCTTTTGCTCTTCGTTACCAAATAAAACGATTGGTAAAGATCCGATACCTACGTGAGCACCGTGAGTAATTGCAAAACCACCAGCGCGAGAGAATTTCTCTGCGATTAACGCTGAGCTTACTTTATCAAGGCCAATTCCGCCGTACTCTTCTGGTACGTCAGCGCCTAATAAACCAAGTTCCCCAGCTTCTTTTAAAAGGCGAACAGAACGATCAAACTCGTGTTGCTCTAAATATTCAAGCTCTGGAAGAACTTCATTTACGATAAAGTCCTCTGTCGTTTTTGCAATCATTTTATGCTCAGATGAAAAATCCTCTGGCGTAAACACTTGATCAATCGTAATCTCATCAACTAAAAAGCTACCGCCTTTAACCGCATTTCCTACTGTTTTTTCCATGAAAATTTCCTCCTTCATATTTTCATAAGCCGCTCCTTTCTTTTTGAAAGAAGCTGGCTCTCAATTTTATTTTTTATAAACCTTTGTTGCTTCCATTCTTTGCATGGGCGTCTCGTTCTGAACGAGCCACTTCCACTTTTTATAATCTAGTTCCAGCGGCTAGAATGTTCGGTGGCTTCGCTTCTTCCTCACATTCTGAACGAGCCGCTTCCACTTTTTATAGTAATTCAAACACTCCCGCTGCTCCCATTCCGCCACCGATACACATTGTTACGATACCGAATTGTTGGTTGCGGCGTTTCATTTCGTGAATAAGAGATAGTGTTAGTTTTGCTCCTGTACAGCCAAGTGGATGTCCAAGTGCGATTGCACCGCCGTTTACGTTTACTTTTTCTTCATCTAAACCAAGCTCACGAATAACTTGGATCGATTGAGAAGCGAATGCTTCATTTAGTTCGAATAAGCCAATATCAGATAGCTCTAAACCAGCTAATTTTAACGCTTTTGGAATTGCAGCAATTGGGCCGATTCCCATTACTTCTGGTGGTACGCCAGCTACTGCAAATGAACGGAATTTCGCAAGTGGTTTCATGCCATCACTCACTGCTTTTTCACGATCCATTAATAGTACAGATGCTGCACCGTCACTCATTTGTGAAGAGTTACCAGCTGTTACAGAACCGCGAACGTTAAATGCTGGACGTAATTTACCTAAAATGTCTAGCGACGTTTCTGCTCTTACACCTTCGTCTTGTGCGAAAATGATTGTTTCTTCTTGCAGTTTATTGTTTGATCCAACAGTACGTAACGTTACATCTACAGATACTGTTTCATCAGCAAAGTTCCCTGCAGCTAATGCATTCGCAGCACGTTGATGACTTCTTACTGCAAATGCATCTTGTTCTTCACGAGAAATTCCATATTTCACAGCAACTTGCTCTGCTGTATGTCCCATACCCATATAATATTCTGGAGCTGCTTCAACAAGGCGACTATTTGGACGAACAACGTGTCCCATCATCGGAACTAAACTCATTGATTCCGCTCCGCCTGATAATACTGCTTCCGAGTGACCAAGCATAATACGCTCCGCTCCGTAAGCAATACTTTGTAACCCTGAAGAACAGTAACGGTTAATTGTAATAGCTGGAACATCGTAAGAAAGTCCTGCTAGTCCGCCGATATTACGAGCCATATTTAAACCTTGCTCTGCTTCTGGCATTGCACAACCGAAAATTAAATCGTCGATTGGTCCTTCATAATTCGCACGCTTTAACGTTTCCTTTACTACTAACGCCCCTAGATCGTCAGGACGAACTGTTTTTAATGAACCCCTCTTTGCTTTTCCAATTGGTGTTCTTGCTCCCGCAACAATGACAGCTTCTCTCATGAACGATATCTCCCCTCGTTATTAGTTACGTAATGGCTTTCCTTTTACAAGCATGTGCTGCATTCTTGCTTGTGATTTCATCTCACTTACTAAGCTAATAAATGCTTCACGTTCTACATCTAATAAATACTGCTCATCAACTTCTGTTCCGTACGGCACTTTTCCGCCCGCAATGACATATGCAAGTTTCTTCGCAATGTGAAGATCATGTTCAGAAATGTAACCTGATAAATGCATTGCTTCTGCACCAAGTACAAGTGTTGCATATCCTGTTTCACCAACAACTGGTATCTTTTTGCGAATCGGCGCTTTATAACCTGCTTCATATAAAGAAAGTGCTTTTTGTTTCGCATCATATAGTAAGTGATCACCATTCACACTAATACCGTCTTTATCGCCTAAGAAGTTGTTCGATACAGCTTCTTGTGCTGATGTAGAAACTTTCGCCATCGCTACAGATTCGAATACTTTATTCGCAACTTTTTGCAGATCAAACTCTACACCGTTTGGCATTTTATTTAAGTGTTTAATGTATAGCTCTTTATTACCGCCTCCGCCAGGGATTAAGCCAACACCAACTTCTACTAAGCCCATATACGTTTCGCTAGAAGCTTGAATGCTAGCTGCTGGTAAACAAACTTCTGTACCTCCGCCAAGCGTCATACCGTATGGTGCTGCTACAACCGGCTTAGAAGAGTATTTAATTTTCGTCATTGCATCTTGGAAGTTTTTCACAACCCACTCAATTTCAAAGTAGTTGTCATCTTGTGCTTCCATTAAGATCATTGCTAGGTTCGCACCAACGCAGAAGTTCTTCGATTGGTTACCGATAACAAGACCTTTATAATTCTTTTCTACTTCATCAACAGCGTAGTTAATCATTTGCGTAATATCCATACCAATTGCATTACTCTTCGAATGGAATTCTAAGCAAAGGATGCCGTCACCTAAATCAATTAAGCTCGCTCCGCTATTTTTCTTTAATACGCCATTTTTCGCTTTTAATTGTTTAAGAGAAATTGCCTTTTTATTACGTTCGATTAGCTTATATTCGCCATTATCGTAATAGTAGCTATCTCCGTTATCATGTTTGTAGAAAGTAGTGAAACCTTTCTCTACCATTTCTTTCACCCAAGTCGGAACAACTGCACCGTTTTCTTCCATCTTTTGAACGGACTTTTCAACGCCAATTGCATCCCAAACTTCAAATGGTCCTTGCTCCCAGCCGAAGCCCCACTTCATCGCTTGGTCAATTGCAACGATATCGTCAGCAATTTCTTTATGAAGTTTTGCAGAGTATAAAAGAGTCGGTGTAATGATGTTCCATAACAACTCTCCTGCACGGTCTTTCGCGTATACAAGCGCTTTCAATTTATTCGATAAACCTTTTTCTTGTTTACTTAACTCGATAGATGCAGCTTTTAATTTTTTGCGAGCTTCGTACTCCATCGTTTCAGGGTTCAATTCTAAAATTTCTTTTCCTTGTTTTAAGAAGAAGCCTTGACCTGTTTTGCTTCCAAGCCATTTTTTATCAAGCATGTCATGCATGAAAGCTGGTACTTTAAATACATCACGCTCTTCTTCTTGTACGTTTTCATATACGTTATTTGCAACGTGTACGAATGTATCTAAACCGACAACATCTAATGTACGGAATGTTGCACTCTTCGGACGACCAATAAGTGGGCCTGTTACAGAATCAACTTCCCCAATGCTATAGCCGCGTTTTATCATCTCTTGAAGAGTTACTAATAAACCGTACGTACCGATGCGGTTTCCAATAAAGTTTGGTGTGTCTTTTGCGATAACAACGCCTTTTCCAAGAACGTCTTCGCCAAATAGTTTCATGAAGCTTAATACTTGTGGATCTGTTTCTTTCGTCGGTATTACCTCTAGAAGTTTTAAATATCGTGGTGGGTTAAAAAAGTGTGTGCCTAAGAAGTGCTTCTGGAAGTCGTCTGAACGACCTTCTGCCATTTTTTCTACTGAAATGCCTGACGTATTCGAGCTTACAATAGAACCCGTTTTACGAACAGCATCTACTTTTTCAAATAGTTTCTTTTTAATATCTAAGTTTTCAACTACTACTTCAATAATCCAATCAACATCAGCCAGACGCTCAAGATCATCTTCTAAGTTACCTGCTTCGATCAGTGCTAGATTTCCTTTCACTGTCAGAGGAGCTGGTTTTTGCTTTAGTAGTTTTTGCACAGCCGTATTACTAAAACGATTTCTCACACTTTTATGTTCTAATGTAAGTCCCTTCGCTTCCTCTTCTTTTGTTAGCGCAGGTGGTACAATATCAAGCAATAATGTCGGAATACCAATATTAGCTAAGTGTGCCGCAATCCCTGAACCCATTACGCCTGAACCTAGAACAGCAGCCTTTTTAATTTGGAACATCCAATTCTCCCCCTATTCTTGAATGAATGCTCATTCAATTTTTCGACATAAGTCGCAATCAATGAGTGAGCCTCTACTAATAAATATATGATACAGTTTGAATTTTCGCAATATATTTATTGATAAAATTTTCTGAAATAAATATTTTTCTTTTATTTGTCCATGCTATATATATGTATTTTCTTCACTCAAATACACTTTTCCTTTTTATAATCTGACGAAAATGGAGGAATATATATGGCAAAACTTAAGAAGAACCCTTCAAAGGCTGGAATTAGCGCAGCAAGCGTAACGGGAAATGCAGGTCCGCATAATCACGGTGTGGAAAAGGGCCGTCAAGGTAATAACCAACAATATAAGAAGCATAATATGGGCGAAAAATAACGGTATATTTTTGGGCAGAAAACGTGGCATAATGGGTAATGGCTGCTTTTTCTGCCCAATTTATTTGTACATATGGAAAACAAAAGAGGGAACGATGATGAAACGAACAATAGTTATGATTGTAATGATTGCTACACTATTTACAGGGATGATTTTCTTCTCTTATGCACAAAGGCAACAAGCTGTAAGAGCGGATCAACCTAACATTACTGGGCAATACGGCATTACAATCGATGCAGACACAGGTGAAATTTTGTATGGAAAACGGGAAGACGAACGCTCTTATCCCGCTAGTATAGGGAAAATGATGACTACCTTACTCTTACTAGAGAATGTAAAAGAAGATGAAGAAATTACGGTTACAGAGAACGCAATTAAAACGGAAAGTCAAAGTAAGAAGATTAAACTTCGTGCTGGGGAAAAGTTAAAGCGTGATGAGGCATTAAAACTTATGCTTATCATTAGTGCAGACCCAATCGCTGAATCTATCGCAGAACATATCGCAGGATCAAAAAATGAATTTGTAAAAATGATGAATGCAAGAGCGAAGGAACTTGGTACAAAGCATGCGACTTTCAAAAATGCAAGTGGTGCTGATGCACTCGGAAATAAAGTATCACCATATGATATTGCTATGATTACGAAAGAAGCATTAAAGTACCCAGTTGTTTTAGAATATATGAATTCAACACGTACAACTCTACATACTTCAGAACGCTCTCCAAACATCGCAAACTATGGACGAGAAGAACTATATGACGATCCATATGCAATTGGAAGTAAAAGCGGTCTATCAGCACTCGGAAAATATACGGTCGTAACAGTGGATGAAAAAGACGGTAAACGCGTCATTAATGTTGTATTATCTTCTACTCGCACACAACTATATCCTGATACGAAAAAAATGGCACATTACGCATTTCAGCAATTAAAATAACCAAGGAGTATTTTCTCCTTGGTTATTTTTTAACCATACCTTTTAATACGAACGCAACGTTTGCTGGACGCTCTGCTAGACGACGCATGAAGTAGCCATACCAGTCGTTTCCATAAGGTACGTAAACACGCATTTTGTAACCTTCTTTTACTAGCTCAAGTTGACGCTCATTACGAATACCATATAACATCTGGAATTCAAATTGGTCTCTTGGAATGTTGTGTTCTTCGGCAAGTTTTTTCGTATATTCAATAATCGCTTCGTCATGTGAAGCAATTGCAGTATAATTTCCATTTAATAAGTGCATTTTAATAATTTTTTTATAGTTATCATCTACATCTTTCTTATCCGGGAACGCTACCTCTTCAGGCTCTTTATAAGCTCCTTTTACAAGACGTAAATTAGGACTATAAGCATTTAATTCTTCCATATCTTTTTCTGTACGATATAGGTAAGCTTGAATAACTGTACCAATATTATCGTATTCAGATTTTAATTGTTTAAAGATCTCAATTGTTTTCCCGCAGCGCGTATAGTCTTCCATATCAATTGTAATAAACACACCATTTTCTTTTCCAGCTTCTAAAATACGGCGCATATTGTTCATTACGATTTCATCAGAGATATCTAATCCCATAGAAGTCATCTTTAAAGAAAGCTGCGAATTAAGACCTTCTCTTCCAATTGCACGAATCGCTTCAATCGATTCGCTAGCCATTTCATTTGCTTCCGCTTCGTTATCAACGAATTCACCTAAATAATCGATTGTTACACAAAGACCTTGCTTATTTAATGCTTTAATTGCAGCTGTCGCTAATTCAATCGTCTCCCCTGCGACGAAGCGACCTGCACCAAAGCGCAAACCATACTTTTTAGCCAGTTTTGTTAGCGCTTTATTTTTTGACAAGAAAAGAAACGAATTTCGCATTAATTGTTCCATGTAATTCACCCCTATGACTGTGATTTATCTGTTTTTTACCCCTCTTCAAAATTATATCACTGTTTAAAATTATTGGATACAAATAATTATTTAGATAATTTATAAAATACTATAAAAACATTTAAAACCCTATATTTCCGCTTATAAATATGCAGGGAATATTTTTCGACATTTAGAAAAAACGAATTTACTAGGCACAAAATAAGCATGTCGAAAATATTCGACATGCTTATAAAACCCTTTATATTCCATGTAAATTATATAAGGATATTAATACTGAAAACTTGAGATTATATTTACCTCAAGTTTTTTATTGCTCATTTCTCTTCTCTTCATTCAGCTTTTTAATATCTGTAATTAACTGTACCATCTCTTCTTTTGCATCGGGATATGTCTCATTCCAGTGCTTCACTAAAGCTGGCATCGTCTTTGCAATATAAGAATACAGGGCCCACTTCTGTACCTGTTCTTTTCTCTCTTCATTGCTCTCTCCCAGTAATAACTCCGTGTATTTCTCTAGTAATCCGTCAAATTGCTCGTTAAACTTTTCACTCATTTTATTTACCTCCTATATGAAAAAAGCAGCGAAAATCGCTGCTTTTTCTTATAATTTTGATTGAACAGAGTTTAATTTCTTCTCCATTGTGCTTACTTTATCACGACGATCATCGATACGAATTGTTGTTGCAACGCGCTGTGCACCTTTCGTATATGGAACTTCATGCATTTGTTGAATTACTTCTAGAATGACAGGAAGATCTCCTTCAATTACTGTATTCATTGGTGTTAATTGATACTTCACGCGATCTGCATTTTTCTCTAGCACCTTTTGTACTTCTGCTACATATTCACTAACACTTGGATTACCCGTTCCTACTGGAATAATCGATACGTCAACAATTGCCATAGTAGTCTTCCTCCTATAATTGCTTCTTATATATCCATTGTCTATTTTACCGAAATACTCATCATTTTACTAATTTGTTATTCCTCTATTTTAAACTGCTCAACCAATCTTTCTAAGTCTCTCATATGCTCCGTCAAACTTTCCATCGTATGAGCTACCTTTTCTAGATGACTCACTTGAGATTCAGTTGCAGCATTTACTTCTTCCGAAACAGCTGCGCTTTCTTGACTCGTACTAGCAATTGTATGCATTACCGTTGTAATTTCTCCTTGCTCATAACCGATGTTATGTACCTCTTCTACAATTTGTTCGACTGAAGTACTAATCGTATTTACAACTGACATAATTGTGCGGAATTCCGTTTCTGCCTCTGTCGTAACTTTATTTTGTATATCTGCAATATCTTTTAATTTACTTACAACTTCTACAACCCGTCTTACCTCTACTTGTACATCGCCAATCATCGTTGCGATTTCTCCTGTCGCCTCTTTAGATTGTTCCGCTAACTTTCGAACTTCTTCGGCCACAACAGCAAAGCCTTTACCTTGTTCCCCTGCACGTGCCGCCTCAATTGAAGCATTTAAAGCAAGTAAATTCGTTTGATCCGAAATACCTTTTATAAGCTCTACAACATTTTGAATCGATCCAACTCTTTGCTCTAACTTTCCGGATGCTTCCTCTGTATGAACAACAATCGATGATGATTGGCCCCTCGTACGAACTAAATTACGCATCGTATTTAATCCTTGCTTAGATGCCTCTTCAGCTTTGCCAGCCACACCTTTTATTTCACCAACGGAGTGATTCATTTGTTCCACTGACTGCGCCATATTCTCGAGCTGTTCTGAAACTTCATCTACACTATTAGCAAGAGTGGACGCTCCTCCGCTCACATCATCCATTGCACCTGATACTTCTCTACTAGCTGCTACAGTTTCATTCGTTAAATAATGTAGATTATTCGTTGATTGTTGCACTGTTGATACACTATTTTTAATTTTACTTACCATTTCATTCATTTGCTCAACCATATGATTAAAGTGGTTCGTCAGTTCTCCAACTTCATCCTTACTTGTCACTTTCATTTGCAACGTTAAATCACCTTCTGCTACTTTTTGAACGTGATTCGTTAATAGTTGCAATGGTCTTGCTAATCTTCTTGAGAACAAGTATGAAGCTGCGATTCCAACTAATAAGCTAATACAAGCCATTATAATGACTGTATTTCTCGTACTATTTAATAGCCCATCAATCGTTTCTTTCGGATAAAAAATTCCTATTTTCCATTTCATCAAATCAAATGACTGGCTATAAACAACTACATCTTCACCTTTTAATGTAGTGACAGCATATTTTGTTACCTCTTTATTTAAACTCTTCACAAGTGGCTCTTTCGAAACATCTTTCCCTATTTTCTCTGGGTAAACAAGAGCCATACTTTTATCATTTATAATAAACATTTCTCCGCCATTATTGTATTGAATATTATGAAGTAATTTCTGAATTGTTCCAAGTGATACATCCATCGCAACAACACCTAATACAGATCCATCTTGAGCTGTAATTGCTTTAGAAACTCCCACGCTTAGCTTACCTGTTGCAATTTCATACATAGGTTGTCCCCAGTGAACCTTTTTCACATCAGCTTCTGAGTCTTTATACCATGATCTTGTCGTTGGATCATATCCTTCTGGCACTTGTCCACCTTCAGCAAGATTGGCACTTAATGTTTTTTTATCTTTCGTACCAATATATAAGTCTAAAATGCCAGGATGATTCTTTTTGTACTCCGAAAACTCTTTCGTCAAAAAGGCTTCTTCTTCTGGAGTAACACCGTCTTGAAGTATATTACGAACCATCTCACTGTTCGCATAATATCCCATATCTTCATCCGTTCTTTGAACAAATGTCGTAAGTTGCTCTGTCACAAGATCCATCGTATTTTGAGAATACTGGTCTAAGGAGCGCACTTCCTTCTCTTTCTGTAATTGATACATTGCTGTACCTAATATTACAAACATCATAGAAATAAGCACCGAAAATACTACCGCAATTTTTAAACGTAAACTTCTTAACATCTTCCCCCAAGCATCCCCTTCTCGTTGTATTGTAATCATATTAATCACTATATTAAGTATAATGGATAAAATTAAAAAATTGAAATTAATTCTCATCTCAATTTGAGTAGACAACCTACTACCACTTGTGCAAAAACAAATAGTTCATTATCCTTAAGCTATATAATCTCATTCGTTCGGAGGGAACTATGTTACAAAAATTCGGTTTCTCACAATATGAAAGCCAAGCTTATGAAGTTGTCGTATCAAGCAACGAACCACTAGATGCTACAACGATTGTGAAGCACTCTGGTGTTCCAAAAGCAAAAATATATGAAGTGCTAGCACGCCTGATCGATAAAGGGATGGTAATGGATTCTGTTTCAGAAAAGAAAAAGCTGTATACAGCTTTACCACTCAAGCTAGCAATTGAAAAATTAACGACAGAATTCCAATCAAATATTAAAGAATTGGAAACAAATATATCGAAAAAATCATTTACAGATGACCGTGTGTGGAGCTTAAAAATGCAATCTTCTATTCGAGTGCAAAGTAAGGAACTCATCGAAAGTGCAAAAGAATCGATTCGCATTTCAGCTTGGAATGATACTCTTTTAGAATACCTTTCTTCATTAGAAGAAAAAGCAAAACAAGGCGTCAAACTCGAGTCCCTTATAGTTGGACAAGTAGAAACAGACTTAGAAAACATGCATTTTCTAATCCCAACTGAAGAACCTAATGCATTAGAACGCTACTTGCTGCTAATCGTTGACGACCGCGAAATTTTATTTGCTGGTGTAGAGCAAGAGTCATGGCAAGCGATGAAAACAATGTCACAACCTTTCGTAAAGTTCTTTACAGAATTCTTCTATCACGACGTTGCACTTGCAAAAATTACAGAGAAGCATCTGGATCTCTTCATGCAAGATGAGGAAATTAAAAGTTTGTTGCGGAAGTTGCGGTATTAATTGCATACAAAAAAGGAGTCTAGTTCTTCACCTAGACTCCTTTTTATTTTGCTCCTTTATCTCCATCAACAGCTCAATAATTTTCTCATTTTGCTCCACTTGTTTCTCTGAATTTTGATAGATGACACGAATCCACCCTAATACAAAAACAACTACAACTATCGGCAATAGTGCAAGTATTATACCGAATATCGAGAAATTAAACATCATTTACCCATCACCTCGCTGCATACAACTTTCTCCATATACCTACTAAAACCTGCAATTTTTTACAAATAAAAAAAAGAACCTATCAAACGATAGATTCTTCCTTCGCAAACTGAGCAGAACGTCCTCTCGTAATAGAGAAAATCGCACAAAGCAGCGCTAATATAATAAAGCCGCCTCCTACCCAAGCGTTATATATAACAGATGATTTTTCAATAACAACTCCGCCTACTGTTGAACCGAGTGCAATTCCTAAGTGAAGGGCAGAATTATTTAAACTTTGCTGAATACCAGCTGATTCTGGCGCAATTTCAATTAAATAATTTTGTTGCGCTGGCGAAATAGCCCAGCTCAGCATACTCCAAAGTCCCATCATAATAATGAACAGCGGGAATGAGAATGTCATCATTGGTAATATAAAGATTGCACATGCAAATACAATAATGATGGAAATAATACTTTTCTTCGATCCCCATTTATCAGCAAGCAAGCCCCCAAGACCGCCTCCAAGTACCGCTGCAATTCCGAAAATGAAGTAAAATACACTAATCCAATCCGCTTCCACGTGCATCACATCTTTTAAAAATGGTGTTAAATATGCATATAGTGTTAAATGCCCCGTTAAAAATAAAAATGATGTTAACTGTGCACTTACGATTTTCTTATCTTTTAACGTAGCAATTTGTTCTCTTATTGATAACACTGATGTCGGTGGTACTTTCGTTAAGAATAATGAAATACAAGCGATTGCTATAACTGTTAATACCGAAATTAATACAAATGGTGCACGCCATCCATATGCATTTCCTAGTACAAGTCCAAGTGGTACTCCAAGTACGAGCGATCCACTAATCCCCATGAAAATAATTCCAATTGCACGCGCACGAAAATGCGGTTCTACAACACTAGAAGCAAGTGTTACTGATAGTGCAATAATAAGCGAACCACTCGCTGCACAAACAACCCTTGAAAACATTAACATCCCGTAATTCACACTAAATGCTGAAATAATATTTCCGATTAAAAAAATTGATAATGCCCCAATGTATAATCTTTTTCTTTCAAATTTTCCAGTTACCGCTAATAAAACCGGACCTGATAAAGCAAACACTACTGAAAATATTGTTATAAGCTGACCAGCTGCACTAATAGATACTCCTAAATCATTGGCAACTAGATCGAGCGTTCCTCCTATAATTAGCTCAACCGTTCCGACTACGAAAGCCGCGATAGCTAAAATATACACACGAAAATTCAAGTTTTTCCCCACGCTTTCTTTTTGGTTACTACGACTATAGTAACCAAAAAAGAAATTGAAAACAAGTACAATTTTTTTACAGTAAAAAAACAGGCGTATCATACGCCTGCCTTCTAATTATGAAACACTATTTTTGTTCTTCTTATTTAAATACCAATACACCGGCAGTCCAGTAAAGACAATTCCAATTGATAAGAAACAACTTACCGGATCATTAATAATCGCACTTCCAAGTACAAACAATGATCCTGAAATCGCAACGATTGGTACAATCGGGAATAACGGTACACTGTATGCACGCTCTTTATTCTTGTTACGTTTTCTTAAAATGAAGACACCAATAAACGTCATTACATAGAAAATATAAATAATGAATACGGAAATCTCAGATAGCTTATTCGGATCACTAATAATCATTAAAATAATTCCTAAAATGATTTCAACAGTAATCGCATTTGCTGGTGTTTTAAATCTTGGACTTTCCTTTGCGATAAACTTAGAAAACGGAAGGTGTCCACGCTCTGCCATCGACATCGGAATACGTGGGAACGTTAAAATCTTTCCATTTAAACAACCGAAAATAGAAACGATAATACCGATACTAATGATTTTTCCGCCATATTCTCCAAGTAACATGCCCGCAGCTGTCGCTGTTGCATTCTCTCCAAGGTCTACAATTTTCGCTGCTGGTAATACATTTAATAACGCTAAGTTAATTAGTACGTAAGCAGCCGTTACAATTAAAATCCCAACTGTCATCGCTTTCGGTAATAACTTTGTTGGATTCTTCATTTCTCCGCCAATCGAAGCAAGTAGAATCCAGCCGTCATAAGCAAATAATGTTGCTAAAATTGCCATACCGATACTTTGATTTTCTGATATCGGCACTACTACATTAAAGATATCGCTATTCCCTTTCCAAAAACCTAGTACAACAATTAATACGATCGGAATCATTTTCCCAATTGTCGTGATTGTTTGAACGATACCTCCGTATTTTGTTCCCAGACTATTTACAACGCCAAGGAACACAACTGTTCCAATAGCAATTGGTAAATTCCATACTTTATCTAAATAGAAAAAATTAATCATTAAAGAACTAAAGTACAATCCTAATGTTCCAATAATAGCTGGTCCATAAACAATCGTTTGCATCCAGCCTGATAAATATCCCCAAAAGCTTCCGTAAATCTCCTCTAAATACGTATACAACCCACCATTTTTCGGGATTTGCGCTCCAATTTCAGCTACTGTTAAACCACTGGCTAGCGTCAATAGTCCACCAATTACCCAAGCAAGAATAGCCATATTAGAACTCCCTGAGTAATCTAATACGCTCCCTGGTTTCATAAACACACCAGATCCAATAATCGTTCCTACTACGATAGAAAGTGCTACTGTTAAACCAATTTTGTTCTTCTCATCATGATGCATGCTGCGTATCCTCCTTCCAATTCTAGTGTGATGCAAAAATGAAATAAAAAAACACTCCTCCCTAAAAAAGGGACGAGTGTTGTATTCGTGGTTCCACCCTTGTTTCAATTCGCAAAGTAACACACTTCACCAATTTCTCAAGTCTAAATAACGGTTTTTGCCGGCAAGCAATTACTAGGTATCCGTTCACTGCTGCAGTTCAGAGGTGGTAATCCAGTTTTCCGTATTAGGAAGCTCACAGCCAAAGGCTTCCCTCTCTGAGAATCGTAAAAAATTGATCATGTCCTCATCATCACTTCTTGATGTCGAATTTTGTAGTTATTGTTCATTATATTGAATTGTTAGAAAAAATCAATATATTTTTTTATATAACATAAGAAATATTTCTCTTCTTATATTATAACAGAAGTTACGACACTTCTCTAATTCCCTAAAAATGGTACAATCTATATAGGAGGTGCACCAATAATGATTGCTGTTTTTTGTATCATCGCTACGTTTCTTTCTGTTCTATTCGCTATCATGTACAGGCACAAGTATCCTGGTTATAGCATTTTAGCGGTAGCTATTATACCAGCTGCTGCCTTCTACGTATTAGGTAAATACCAATACACAGAAGTGTTTATCGGTTTTGCAATCTTCTACTGCGTCTTTGGATACATACTAACAATGAAAAAAATTTTATTGAATCATTAAAAGGGACCGATTTCTGCTAACAGAAATCGGTCCTCGCACGTACCTTCCGGTTGCCCACACGAAAGATACGACTTCACTCAATTATTTCTCATCTTTTTTCATAAAAATCTTATGATGCGGAAGATCCACATTCAACGCCTCTAATTGTTTCTTCTCATTTTCTAAAATCGCTTTTGCTTTTGTTTTCGTTGCCTCATCTAATCCCGCAAACATGTTTTCATGCTTCTCTTTCTCTGGAAGTTTCACACCTAGCTTTGTTAATTCTTCTTTTACTTGCTCATGAGTTAATTTCCCGGATTTTTCTTGTTCGAAAATAGACTTTGCTTTTTCTTTTGTTGCTTCATCTAAGTCAGCAAGCATGTCTTTATGCTTACCTTTCTCAGGGAATTTCACACCTAGCTTTGTTAATTCTTCTTTTGCTTGTTCACGTGTTAGTTTGCCGGATTTCTCTTGTTCTAAGATTGATTTCGCTTTTTCTTTTGTTGCTTCATCTAAGTTAGCAAACATATCTCCATGCTTACCCTTTTCCGGAAACTTCACGCCTAGTTTTGTTAATTCTTCTTGCGCTTGTTCACGTGTTAGTTTGCCGGATTTCTCTTGTTCTAAGATTGATTTCGCTTTTTCTTTTGTTGCTTCGTCTAAGTTAGCGAACATATCTTTCCGTTTTTCTTTCTCTGGAAGGTTTACACCTAACTCCTTCAACTGTTTCTTTGTATCGTCCATAATCGTTTTTACTTTTTGTTTTGTAGCGTCATCCAAATCTTTTTTCGCCGTTTTTGTAGACTGCTCAGCTGCTGGAGTATTCGTTGCCGCGAATGCCGGAATACCGACTCCTCCAATGATTCCGAATGATAAAGCACCTGCAATCGCTAAATACCCAACTGTTTTCTTCTTCATAGGAAATTTCCTCCTTCATATTTCTAAAGCATGTACACTATCGTATACAATGCCTATAGTAATGTTGGTTTCTTAACATTTCCTTAACGACTTAACCAAAAAACACCGCTCATCCCGAGCGGTGTTGTTCTAAGCTTTTTGTAATTGTAATTCTTCACGTTCCATTATTCTTCTTAATACAATTGTTTGTGTCATTGTAAATAAATTACCCGTTATCCAGTACAACACAAGTCCTGATGGCGCCGCAAATCCCATAAATAGAATCATTGCCGGCATCATAATTTGCTGCATTTTCAGCATCTGTACTTGTTCTCCAGGTGTAATATTAGATTGGAAAACTTTCATCTGAATAAATGTCGTTAACGCTGCGATAATCGGTAATATATGATAAGGATCTGCATGTCCTAAGTTCACCCATAAAAATGAAGATGTGCGAATCTCTTCTGTTCGGCTAATCGCATAATACAAAGCAGAGAAAATCGGCATTTGTATAAAGATTGGCCAGCAACCAGCAAGTGGATTCCAACCGCCTGATTTCATTAGTTCCGACATTTCCTTTTGATACTGCTTTTGTTTTTCAAGATCTTTACCCACATCACCGTATTTTTGTTTCAGCTTCTGCAGTTCAGGTTGCATTTTCTTCATTTTCGCTTGACTACGATATTGCGAAACAGCTAATGGAATCATGGCTGAACGAATAAAGAGCGTCATAATAATGATAGCAATCCCGAAGCTAGCTCCTGGTATATGATGAGCAACAAATTGAATCATATACGAGATTGGATATACGAAATAATGATCCCAAATTCCCGTACTATGTGCATCAATTGGGGCTGCATTACTGCAACCAGATAAAACAAAAACAAGTAATAATGATAAACTAACGAGCACAGCTCGGTATGATTTTAACATGTTCATTCCTCCAATGTTTCGTAATTATTTAGCGAAACATTGGTGTATACGGACCGACCTCGTCATTCTCTTCACTGGATTCTTGTCTGCGCACAGAACGAATCATTCCATATTTATAAAAAATAGAGAAAAGCGATACATTACCAGTACCCTCTTCACACGTATTAACTAGTTTAAAAGCTCTTTGTCTACCGCTTGATGCTTGCTGACGCACAAAGCGAGAAACATTAGCAAGGAAGAAAACTTCTAATAAACAAAGTGCTGTCGTTACAAACGATATATATAGAATTGCATCCTGCAATAAAAATTCCATCGCTTCACATCCTTAATAAGGTCATTTTAGCACATTCCACAAACATTCTCTATTTCCTTTTATCGTCAAAAAAGTATTTTGCATATTTTCTCAAGAAAACTATGCTAAAAAAATAATGTATTCGCTTTCTTTAGTATATTCACACGCATCCTTGTATAGGTTTAATTTGTTAGAAATTTATAAAATTTTTGCATTATAATAAAACTATTGCCAGTTTTTGAAAAAACCTTTATTCTCTTCTTGTAATCAAAAATGAATATGGAGATGAAACATACTATGGGTCAACTAGGAGACGCCGATTACGTTCCCGACACCGCCTTTTTATCCTTCCCAGCAGCTAAAACATTCCACTTAGAATTTATCATACAGTTGGTTGTTATTTTCGTAGCCTCTATTTTGTATGCAATTTCTATGAATATGTTCTTTATCCCGCATAACATGATTAGCGGTGGATTCGCTGGTGTAGGGATGATTATCGGTTATTTAATGCACTACAATATCGGTGCACTTATCTTTTTACTAAACATTCCTCTTCTTATTTTAAGTCACTTTTACTTAGGCAAGAAGACAACCTTTTTAACAGCGTACTTTGTAGCTGTATCATCGTTAGCGATGAACATTATCCCTGTACACCAAGTTTCAGACGATATTTTACTATCTTCTGTATTCGGTGGTGTAATCTGTGGAGCAGCTTCAGGGATCATATTCCGATTTGCTTCTTCAACAGGTGGCTTTGATGTTGTTGGATTGATTGTAGCGAAACATCGAGATATTTCAATTGGAGCAATCATCTTTGGATTCAACTTAATCTTACTTGTTGCAGCAGGATTTATTTTCGGATGGGATATTACGCTTTATACGTTAATTAGCCGGTTTGTAGTCAGCAAAGTTATCGATGCTGTGCATACGAAACATATTAAATTAACGATAATGACAGTTACAGAAAAAGGCGAGGAAATAAAAAGCGCACTATTGCATCACGGCATACGCGGGGTGACAATGGTAGATGCTGTCGGCGGCTATACAAACCATAAGAAAAAAATGATTTACACTGTCGTGACTCGCTATGAGTTAGGCGAAATGAAACGTATTATCCGTCAAGTGGATAACAAAGCATTCATGAACATTACTGAAACAGTTGAAATTGTCGGCCGTTTCAAACGCATATAAAAAAGGTTAATACATGAAAGGGCATAACATATTAGTCATATATAATATGTTATGCCCTTTGTTATGCAACTAACGCACCCTTTAGCATAATAAAATCACGAAGTTTATTACTACAAATCGGAGAATAGCATTCCATATACAAAACTATCTGTCCATTCATTTTTATTCCAAAAATCTTGTATGAAATGGGCTTCCTTTCTCATACCTATTCGTTCACACAATTTTTTTGAAGCAGTATTACGTGCATCAAGGTTAGCTTGTATACGGTGTACATTAAATTCATTAAATAATTTAAATACCAAACTACTTACTGCTTCTGTTGCCAAACCTCTCCCAGCTACTTCATTTGAAAAACTATAACCAATCTCAACAGTATCTTTCATATTTGTGTACCATACGGATAAATCACCAACTACTTTAGCCTTGTATATAACTGCCAAACTTAATATTGATTCTTCAGTAAGTACACTGTTTGCTAGCTTCTTATTAAATTTTTTCTGCATGTCTTCATGAGTCCACTTATTATGTAATAGGAACTTACATGTATCATCATTATTATAAATAGCAAATACATCCTGTAAATCAGTACTCTTAAAAGGTCTAATTATTAATCTTTCTGTTGTGATCTCCAAGTTAGCTCTCCTCCCTTACATTCATGCTACAAAACATTTTTTATAGTATGTAAGCTTCCTTCTTAAATCTCACCTTGATTACATATTTCATCATAATAAATTAAAATCCTTCTTCCACTAAACTGCATTGTTAGTGGTATTTCCTTGCGATTTTTATTTTTTACACTTATTACAAAATCAGATAATTCTATTATTGTGGCCCTAAATGTGTTATAATGAAAGCAGACTCACAAAAAAAGAGTATATAGACTTGGAAGTTTCTCTTATTTTTACAAGCAAAAAGAAACGAGCAGTCAGGTATATTTCAAACACCATACACGTAACGGTTTAAAAAACCGATCATCTTAGTTATTCTTCCATGATCTTTTTATAAAAAGATACGTACAACTAAAATTCACTTCAATATACTATACCTACCTTTTTGACTTCCAAATCATCTTATTACATAAGGAGATGAACATATGAATCAATATATAAGATATACAATAGCTGTCCTGTTTGCTATTATCGGCGGAACAATCTGCTTCTGGACAAACACTCAGCTTGGAGAGAATATCATTTTTAATGGAATCGAAACGCTTGTAAGCGCTTCAATTTTAGGTGGATACATTTACTTCCTCTTCAATCCAGAAGAAAATGCACAAAAAACAATGTTATTAACAATGATCGGAATCGTTGGCGGATGTATTTCCTACTCAATGACTAACTATACATTACCACTTCAATTAAGCTCAGCTTTCTTCCACGGTCTATGGACTTGGTTCATTGCATTCTGCCTAGCAGACGTATTCAACCTTTTACAAGACAATGAAGAAGAAAACGGTCGCCAAATTGAAAGTAACTCGTAAGCTGGAAGAATATCTTCCAGCTTTTTTGTTTGTTATTCTTTCTTGTTCATACCCATTATCAAAATAAAAAGAAGCTACCCTCATGGCAACTTCTTTTCCACATACCCCACTTAGTATTCACTAAAATATATCAACGATTTTTCAAATATATCGATCATTTCTCCACTTATATCGGCGATTTTTTCATTATATCGACGCTTCGACACAACATATCGACTTACCGACATTCAAAGCGTACAATATACCCTATCCCCCAAGCAATTTACTGCCGAACTCTACGATTAAAAAGATAACTAATAGGATCGCGAGTATCTTTAATGCTACATATGCTACTTTAAAAACAGCATAAATGAGCAAGACTATTAAAATAATCGTTAAAATTTCCATCTAGAATTCCTCCAAGCTTTGCTCTTCTAATCTTATTTTACTCGCCCCAGACTTTTTATGGAACGGCAGAAGACGACATAGAAAAAAGAGGATACCTTACCCATCGTAAGATACCCTCTCTTTCAACTGCTCAAACCATTCTCTCTCTAATTGTAAATATCCCAGTTCATTCTTTTCAGCATTCTGTAATTCTTTATCGGCTTTCTTCATATACATACGGGAAGCTTCTAAATCATTCTCTGCATATGTAACAATTGCTTGTGCTCGATAATACCCATGTAGGTCTATTTTTGTAATGGCCTTCCCATGCACCTTCGCTTCTTGCAGAGAAAGACGATCCATCTCATAAAGAGCTTTATATAAAAGATACCAACTGTGAAAACTGCTAACGAAATATTTATTTTCTTTCGTTACAGGGAGCTGGGCAACTTGTTCTATATATGGTATCGCTCTTTCCATTCCCTTTTGATCCGACCGGGCAAGGAAGACAAGCATAAGTCCGCTCATGATCTCTCTTATACTTTTATGTTCTTTTATTTTATCTTCGGTAAGTTTTACTAATCTCTCGTCCCAATCTTTCGGCCTCTTATAACTAAATAACTCACTCGATACTTGAATGTTATATACATGCTGCTTCGCCTTTTCATCATCTTTAATTAAAATAAGAAATTGCATACCATCGCTCATAAGCGTTCCTTTTATCGGTACGATTGTAACCGCAAAAATGATAAAATGGAAAACAGAAAAATATAACAGATATTGATAATAACTTACCATGTATATGTAACCAAAAGTAATACCAAATAGTAAACTTGTTATCGGTCCACCTAAAGTCATCCATGCCCATTTTTTCGAAAGGTTCGGTGTTACTATAGAAGGCGGTATTAACATTGCCACGCCTCCGAAGTACGCCCATAATTTATTTTCTCGAATACGTACTTTCCCCTTCTCTTTTTGAACAGTAATAGGCCCTACTGTCATAAATTTAAATGTCAAACCACCCATTACGCCGAATATGACATGTCCTAACTCATGAATGATTACCACTAACAGAAAAATAGCCAATAATGCCCATATGTTCAGCATTGTTTCTAATTTTCCAGTTCGGATTACTCCGTATAAAATGGACAAAACTAACGCCACCGTCATAGAACCAGCTGGCCTTCTTAAAATATCCACCTTTTTCTCCCCTTAATAAATCATTTTTCTCTGCATCTCGTACATGAATTTTCCGAGATGCAATATCCAAATAAATGAGATTAAGCCAATTAATACAAAATCGATATCACTAGCCGCTGTATATATAACGGCAGCCCACCATACATATGCTAATATTGTATTCGTAAATTCATACGCTTTATATCCAGCTTCATGCACAATGTGCTTTAATCCTTCATCTGCGTTTTTCGTCCACATTTTCATAGATTCCATATATGTTACACCTTGTTCAGGATATAACTTATTATAACGATTTTTTGTTATGAGCCCGATAACCACTACAATAGTCAAACAGACAATAGCAGCTACTAAATTCCACACTGCAAATGACACATTTGTATCCTGCAACAGTGCACGTCTACATGTAATAACTGCATATACAAACCATGCCTGGGTAACTATATCACCTACACGTAAATATATACTTATAATACCTAACTTTCTGCCTTGTACGCTCTCTTCTTCATCGCGTGCCTCCGCTAACATACGTGTATTCTTCCAAGTGTAGTACATCATTAAGATTCCAAAAATAGTACATACACCTATAAATGTATTAGATGATAATTTTCTCGGTTCATCCGAGGGTAAATTTAAAGCTATATAAGATGTTAAAAAGCCACCCATCATACTTAATGCTATTTTCCCCACAAAATCAAATTGTTTTTTTCGTTTACTCTTCATCATCCTCTTCCCCCTCCACTAACGTAAATATTTCCTCCACCGGTACATTGAAAATTTGTGCGATTTTTAACGATAATACGATAGATGGTGCATAATCCCCGCGCTCAATTAAACTAATCGTTTGCCGTGATGATCCTATCGCTTTCCCTAAATCCCCTTGTGATAAACGATACTTTGCTCGCAATTCCCTCACTCGATTTTGAAGCTTCATGTCTTCCCTCTTTTTCATTTATTTAATTAAAATTGTAAATAATATCCTTATCTTTGTCAATTATAATTGTCATTACGACTATAATAATTGACAAAAATAAAGATGTATTATGATGAAAATAACTTATATAATGAATGTGAAATATTAAACAAAGGAGGTTCCATATGAAGAAAACATCTACCTTTTCTTACATTCTTACTAAGCTTACAGCAGCTTTATTATTATTATTACTTATTAGCACGCTTCTCTTAACAACTAGTCAACAAACATTATATAGTTTCTTAGCTGGATTACGAGAACTACTATATGTTCCCTTCGTTCCTATTCTTGCGGCATATGCAATTTTTTGTTCTATTTGCATCGATAAATTGAAATTAAAAACATATACAAGACTGAAGACATTATGCCTTTATATTTTTTGCGGCTATTTATTTTCTCTTCCATTCCTAATATTTAAAGAAGCTAGTCTAATACAGTTCTTGTTTCTCGGATCAATTGGAGCAGTGTGTTCTCTTTTTTTCTACTTATGTGCAGTTATAGCAACAAAATTTAAGTGGATACAATATGTCGTGCCAGGTATTATGCTTATTATATTTATCACAATCAACTTAATCGATCTAGGAAAGATTGGAACATCAAAAGAACAATGGGTCGAAACAAAAACAGAAAACTCTTTCGAAGCATCTTTTCAACATTTTAGTGGTGAACATAAAGTCCCCATTGAACTAAAACGAGGTGACATATTAGAATTTACCATTGAATCACGAGCTGAAAATCCAGATGGCTACATGGGAGCCGTAAAAATGGCTAGTGAGTTTCAAGAGGAAGAAAATTATTTAGCTTCAAACGGTCCTAATACATACCAATTTGCAGCAATTAAGACGGGAACGTATTACATTATAGTTAATGGCAATAAGTTAAAAGGAAAGTTGAGAATAGATTGGAATATAAAATAAAAAGGCAGTGCTTTTGCACTGCCTTCCTAAATTCTGACATAGAATGGATTCCATATTAACTTGCGTTTTGTAACAATACTCGTTTTAACTGTTTGCGGAAACGAACACCTAACGTAATTGCTACGATAACGATAACTCCAACAATGATTTTACCGATATGATCTTCTAGCACTCCAAAGATGTCATGTAAGTTTCCACCTAACCAATAACCACCGATTAAGAAGAATGATACCCAAAATAGAGCACCTGAGTAAATTGTAATTGCAAAACGACGGAATGGTAAGTTAATAATTCCTGCAAAATATCCTGTAAAATGACGTACACCAGGAATAAAGAAGCCGATAAAAATAAGGAAGTATCCATACTTATCAAACCACATTCTTGTTAAGTCGATTTTTCTTTGTGTTAAAAATACGTATTTCCCATACTTTTGAACAAAGGGCATACCTAATTTATTTCCTAAAAAGTATTGAATTGTCATTCCTACACTTGTCCCAATAAAGGATAAGATAATTAAAATCGGTAAACTTAAATCGCCCTTCTGTGCTAAAAACCCCGCATATGCTAACGTTGGCTCTCCCGGAAACGGAAGTGCAATATATTCTAACAGCAAACCAACAAGTACAACATAGTACCCGTACTGCTGAAATAATTCATGAACCCACTCCATGTCATCTCTCCTTTCAATCACGTACAACTTCTTACTATTATTGTATAAAAAAATTGTCGAAATAACTATCACAATAGCTTACATTTTTATTACATTTTTGTAAGGCTCACACTAAAGTTTTCTGTTCTTTATTTACTTCTATGTACGTTCATTTAAAAACAACTTAACAAATATATACCGTGAGAAACCTGGCCTTAATATACATTTTTCATCCATTTTTTAACACTTAAAAATCACCTTATTTCGTTCTCAATAAAAAACCACTACAAACTCATACTAACTTCATATTAGCTTCATATACGTATTGTAAGATTATAGCGGAATTTGTTGAAAAATTTAACTAATATATTACTAATCATTAAATTGAATAAATATAAGTCGCTTTTCGAAATTAAAAAAAGGGTGAATAAGAAATGGAAGCTTATAAAATGCACGATTTTATTAATACAAATGTTGAATCTCACCAAAATGAAACCGTTTTTAATTTACACATATGTGAAACAAGTGAATTTGACGTAAGTTTAACAAAATCTACAACACTGTCTTTTATCGTTTCAAAAAAGAACATTAAGATTGTTACGAAAAAATGGATTAATTCAAATCAAGAAAGCATGATTGGTAAAAGTTACATCATTCCAACGAAAGCTTTCCACTACTTCTTACCAATTATTTCTGAAACTGAAGATGAGCTAAATATTCAAGTTCAAAGTTTTGGACTGCATGGTGAACTTTTACTAAATGAAAGATTACTTATTGATAAAAACAACAAACAAAATCCAAAGATTACTACCTTCTTTGAAACATTAGATGAAAATGTAAATAAAGTATTACGAGGATTGCAAATTCATTGTATGTAAGACTATTACAATAGTAAAAAGGAGAATATAATGAAAAAACTATTATTAAGCGCACTATTATCATTAGGATTTTTAACTATTCCATTCACAAATGCTGAGGCAGCTACAACGAACGATCAACTGATTGTAAACACGCAGTTAAATAAAATGGATTATTATCAAAATGGAAAATTTATAAAGAGTTTTACTGTCGCTACTGGAAAAGCAGCTACTCCTACACCTAAAGGTACTTTTCAAATCGTAAATAAAATTAAAAATCGTCCTTATTATACAGGCAAAATTAAAGGCGGCGATCCACGTAATCCACTGGGTGACCGTTGGCTCGGACTAAACATGGCAGGAACTTACGGAACAACTTATGCGATTCATGGTACGAACAATAATCAGGCAATTGGCAAATGGACAACACTAGGTTGCATTCGTATGTATAACAATGATATACACTGGTTATTTGAGCGTATTCCCCAGCAGGCTACTGTCACTGTAAAATAACCTAACAACACGATTTACGTGTAGCCAAGAATTTTATATCTTGGCTTATTTTATTTCTTCATTTACAGTAGCAAAACAACTGTATTTACATATATAATAGGGATAGATTGTATTAAGTAACATCTAAACATTGATAAACATGGATATTAAAATTATACAGTTATAATATTTTATAAATTTTACAATACATACTATAATAGAATTACTGTAATTCTTAAATATTCAGTTTCACTAAAACAACTCCCCTTGCTACTTTCATGATTATTTTATGGCGGGGGCTTATTATATGTATAAACAATCTGAGTCATCGGAAAAATGATGAATTCGAATATTGCAGTAAAAAGCGTTATTTAGGAGGTGTTACTATGACGCATATACTGGTGATTGAAGACAACCCAGATATACAAGAACTAATTCGTGAATTTCTAATGGCACAAAACTTTACCGTTGATGTCGTTGGCGCTGGAACAGAAGGTATACTTCTTTTCCAAAAAAATTCATACGATCTTGTCCTCCTTGATGTGATGTTACCAGATATAGATGGCTATAGTATTTGTAAAATTATGCGAGGACAATCTGATGTACCGATTATTATGTTAACAGGCTTACATAATGAAGAAAGTGAAATTAAAGGATTTGAATTAGGTATTGATGACTATATTACGAAACCGTTTCATTACACCGTATTTATTAAACGTGTAGAAGCTGTATTAAGAAGGGCAGCAACGAAGGAAGCAGAAACCGCAACTATACTACAATTCCGTGAATTGATGTTAAATTCTACAGCATATGCCGCTTATGTTCATGGTAATCAAATTGAATTAACAACAAAGGAATTTGAAATTATTTATACTTTACTGCAAAATCGGGGAAAAGTATTATCAAGAAGTGATTTGCTGAATAAGGTATGGGGCTATGAACATTATGGTGATGTAAGAGTTATAGATACACATATTAAAAACTTAAGAAAAAAATTAGGGATTCCTTATATTAAAACGGTGAAAGGCATTGGCTACAAAATCGAATCGTAGCACAGACAACATCACCAAAAATATTTTCATCAAAACCTTATTATTTTGTATTCTTTTATCACTTTGTCTTTATCAAATTATTTACTTCCTAGCTTCAAACTACGATAAAGAACGTTTTGCAAAAGAAAATGGAGCGCTGTCTACAGAACAAGCGGATTCAGACAAACAAAACGACCAAAGTAAAACGAATCAAAATAAAGCTGTATCACAGGGAGACATTTTTAATTTCCAATCTTCTATTATAGATTATAAATCACTCTCTACAGCTATCAATCATCTTTTGCAGCCTAGCCAAACTGCAAAAGCAAAAGAACATACACAAAGTAGTACGGGGAAAAATAGCACTTCTGCTCCACTTACAGAGATGGAAAAGCAAGTCGCTACTAATGATGCCTTACATAAACAAAATGCAGCAAGTAAAACAAATGATGCACAAGATAATCCAAAATTAACAGATGTACTGCAGCAATTAGCTCCACATATTGGCGCGACAATGCTTGCATTATCTTTACTCGGATCTTTAATTTATACAAAACTAATTGCCAAACCTTTTCAATTTATGAGCGATGCTTTAAAAGATATTATGAATCTTGATTTCTCAGATAAAAAGCTACTTAACAAAAATACAGACCAAACTGATTTTAATTTACAAGTAGCTGCTTCACAGGTCCCAAATATCGTGAAGAATTTACATGCAAGCAATCAAGATTTAAGAAACGAGCTCAAGAGAGAACAACAATTAGAACAATCTCGTAAAGAATTTATGTCTATGGTATCCCATGAATTAAAAACACCAATCGCAGCCGTTATGGGACAACTAGATGGCATGATTCACGGAATTGGAGCTTATAAAGATAGAGATAAATATTTAAAACGTTCCTATGAAATGATGCAAGATATTAACATATTAACGGAAAAAATGTCGGAATTATCCAAAATACAAAACCCTCAATTTAAACCTGATTTAAAAGTTATCTCATTAACTACTATTATTGAGGATGTTATGAAGAAAGTAGATTACTTTGTATCTGTAAAGCAATTAAATGTTCAATCTAACATTAAGCAAGATGTACAAATTTTAGCTGACCCTAAATTTATTCAAACTGCTATTTTTAACATTATTTCAAATGCAATTCATTACACAATTGACCATCAGCATGTATATATAAAGCTTTATGAAAAGCCAAACGGTTACGCATTAGAAGTACTAAATACAGGTTCACAAATAGATGAAGATAAACTCGCCCATTTATTTGAACCATTCTATCGCGCAAACCCTGACAAACACGGCTTAGTACAAGGTAGTGGTCTTGGGTTATACATTGTAAAACAAATACTAGATAAGCATCAGTTTCCTTATGGGATACAAAACACACCTCAAGGTGTAAAATGCTCCATTGTATTTCCAAAAGCAATGTAAAAACCTACTACAATTTCATACCCCAAATTCATACTTCGTATGAGTGGCGGAATTTTGTAGAGTGTCTTACTCTGTTTCGTTCGCCCGTTGTCCTTATTTGGATAGCGGGCGTTTTTTATTATTTAAAAGGAGGATTTTCATGGAGAAATTTAAGTATTCATTACTTGTTTTATTCGGAGCTTGTAGCTACGGCGTACTTTCAACGATTTTCAAACTCGGATTCATTGATGGATTTTCAGCACATCAACTATTAGGAGGACAATATGTCTTCGGATGGATTGGGCTTCTTCTGCTCGTTCTTTTCGTTTCACGTCATAAAGTAACAAAAAAGCAATTCTTTTCCTTACTAACAGTTGGCACAACAATGAGTATGACTGGTATCTTCTACGCTATTTCTGTAGAAGAACTACCAGCATCTATCGCTGTTGTCCTACTCTTCCAGTTCACATGGATTGGTGTAGTTATAGAAGCAATCGCTAATCGAACATTACCAAGCCGTGAGAAAGTTATATCTATCATTATTTTATTTACTGGAACATTGTTTGCAGGCGGTGTCTTTGAAGGTCTCGGACAAAACTTTTCCACGAAAGGTATTATCTTTGGTCTATTAGCCGCTGTCTCTTTTTCATTCTATGTTTTTGCAAACGGGCGTGTTGCTACAGAAGTTCCGCCTTATACGAAAAGCTTTCTTATGACAACAAGTGCTACTCTTATCGTATGCCTATTCTTCCCGCCAACCTTTTTAACGGATGGTGCCCTGCAAGCCGGTCTTTGGAAATACGCTTTCTTCCTCGGATTGTTCGGCGTTGTCGTACCTGTCATTTGTTTTTCAATTGGTGTACCGAAAGTAGGAACAGGACTTAGTACAATACTAGGAGCAGCTGAATTACCAACGGCCATTATCGCTTCTATTACACTTGTACATGAAGTCGTAACCTTCATGCAGTGGATTGGGATACTCTTTATACTACTTGGCATTTTTATTCCTCAGATGCTTACGGCTAGGAAAGAAAAGAAACATAGTAGCGTGCATAGTGCGTAACAAAAGACCTTTCATTGATTTGAAAGGTCTTTTTCTCTATCTCACTTTACTGCTCCATATAGCTTTTCTATCTCATGCTCGATTTGTTTTACATCAATTCGTTCAAATAGTGGTTGCACACTATCAATTCTATTCGGCAACGTATTTTGAGGCTCCCAATTTCGGTTCACAATCGATAACGTGTTTCTAACTCTTTCACTTGAAAATGGTAAAAACGGTTCAAGGAGATTTGCAAAATTAGCGATAAGATACACACAGTTATAAATCGTTTCTTCGCATGAAACTGGATCATCTTCCCTTTGTTTCCAAGGCTGCCTCTCATCAAAGTATTTATTTGCAAAACGTACGGCATCGAATATTGTTTCTAGCGCCACCTTAAATGTAGTTTGCTCAATCAACTCTCCTACATTTTTATATAATCCTTCTACTTTATCTTTCAGTTCTACATCAATACTTCCCTGCGGCACAATGCCATCATAATATTTTTCAATAAACTTTAATGTCCGGTTCACAAAGTTCCCGTATGCACCTAACAATTCACTATTATGACTGTAAATGAATTCACGCCATGAAAAATCAGTATCACGATTTTCTGGTGCATTTACTGTTAAAAAGTAACGAATAGAATCTGGATTGTAGCGTTCTAATATGTCAGGCACCCATACTGCCCAGTTTTTACTTGTAGATAACTTTCTTTTTTCAACTGTTAAATATTCATTTGAAACGATATGACGAGGAATTGCTCCTTCTCCTATTCCAAGCAATACTGCTGGCCAAATGATGGAATGAAACGGAATATTATCCTTTCCGTGCACATAATATGTTTTCGCTTCTTTATCCCAAAACTCTTGATCATCTTTCCCTGTTTCTTCAGCCCAATGTTTACTCGCCGAATAATATCCTGTCACTGCTTCAATCCATACGTAAATTTTCTTATCTTCATACCCTTCTACTGGAATTGGTACCCCGATTGGTAAATCACGTGATACGGCCCTATCTAGTAATCCTTCCTTTACATATCTCTCTGTTAGCTGAATCGCATTGTCACGCCATGTTCCTTCTTGTTTTGCGATTTCTACTGCCTCTTTAATTTGCTGCTGAAATGTATGCAATGCAAAATAAAAATGCTCTGTTTCCTGTACGGATGGCGTACTACCGCATAACTTACATTTCTTTTCTAACAAATCGAGTGGATCTAAAATAGCTGAACACGCATCACATTGATCTCCTCTTGCTGCTTCATGGCAATGTGGACAAATGCCTTCTACATAACGATCAGGTAAAAACTGCGTACACGTTTCACAATACGCTTGTTCCACTGTTTTTTTATAAATATAGCCTTCTTCCAATAAACGTAAAAAGACATTTTGCACAGTTTCATGATGGTGCTCACTATCTGTACGTGTATAGCAATCATACGTAAAACCAAGGCTACGAAAACATCGCTGGAACTCTTCATGATACTTATCAGCAATTTCCTTCGCCGTCACACCTTCTTGTTTTGCCCTAATTGCAATCGGTGTTCCATTACAGTCACTTCCCGAAACATACAACACATTCTCACCTTTTGCCCGGTAATAACGTGCTAAAATATCTCCAGGTAACAAACTCGCAATATGTCCAAGATGTAACGAACCATTTGCATACGGCCAAGCGCCTCCAATAAAAATACTCATCTTACATTCCTCCTTTTAAATATAAAAAAGCCCCGCCCTTATCTTAAAAAGATAAGGGCGGGGCTGTATAAACAGTCGCGGTACCACCTTATTTCGCCAATTACTCACATAATTAGCCTTAACAAGTACGGAGCTATATGCTCTTATACTGTGGTTTTGATAACGAGTACCAACTCTCGTCGCCGCCTACTATTATCATTTGATAAGTTCAGGACGAAGCTCAAAGGCCATTGTTCAAATGAATATTCTTGCTTCTTCTCAGCTACCGAAGCTCTCTGGACAGAATGATTTCATTCTACTTTTCCTTTTCAACGCTTTTATATATAACACGTATTTTACGACTTAATTGCAGAAAAATCAAACTTAAATTCAAAAAAAAGGAAATTCCCTTCTCCCGCAGAATAAATATACGTTCACAAAAGGAGTGATACGATTGAATCAAAAACAACTAAGCACGCGTAATGAAAAAAGCTGGAATGCAGCTGCTTATGAAGCTTGGACGAATCGCCACGGGGCACCAGCCGATTATGCAAAAAAGCTTATGAAAGATCCCGTGCGCGAAGTAGAACACTATTTACCTTACATACAATCTCCAAAAGGAAAACGTATTATTAACTTACTCGGGTCAAAAGGAAATAAAGCCGTTGCTCTCGCTCTTTTAGGCGCTGATGTAACAGTTGTTGATATTTCAGCAAGTAATGCAAAATATGCAAATGAACTTGCGGAAGCAGCAGGTGTCTCTATCCAGTATGTCGTTTCTGATGTACTAAATGTGCAGCTCTCCGAATCATTTGATATCGTATTACTGGAACTTGGTGTACTCCATTACTTTCTAGATTTAAAACCGCTCTTTCAAAAAATTGCTACCATGCTTAAAGGAGATGGAACGCTTATCCTTCGTGACTATCATCCTGTTTACACGAAATTATTAGGAGTAGACCACCCACCATTTCGGGCCAATGGAAATTATTTCGATGAAGAATTGATTGAAGATGATGTGGCTTATAGCATCCTTCTTACAGAAGCGCAGAAAGAATCATTGCCTAAAACAACCATCCGTCGCTGGACGCTAGGAGAAATTATTACAACACTTGCACAAGAACATTTTAAAGTTGAAAAACTAATTGAAGAACACGGGTCTCATCAAAGGTGGGTCTTCCCTCCTACTGCACCGGAAGGAATTGAAGAACATATACCAGGTCTATATACATTAATTGCGACAGCATGCAAAAAAGGATCCCTTCACGGATAGGATCCTTTTTGCATGCTCACGCATATAAGTTGAGGTTGGAGATTACCATAATTCTGTAGAATAGGACACAAGATATTTCAACATTTCGTCTCTGACTTACGTCGTCAAAAAGGGGTATGACCAACATAACGAAGAGTAATGTTCGTAGTTGATACTGATAATCGTTATCAACTAATTAGAAGTATACATGATGTTATTTCAAATTACAATAGCATTTCTCATTTTTATTTATGAATTTTTTGATATACAAATGTATACATTTTAAGAACATTTCCTCTTATCAATCTGCCATCTTCCATTATCTGCTATAATTTTCATTGAACAGATTAATAACTTCATAATGGTGTTTTTATTAATGTCGTTCTTAATATTTATAAATCATAATAAATAGTTTTTAAAGGTAGGGATAACGATGAAATATGTTAGTATTCGCAAAAAACTACTGTTCACACTCTTAAGCATTTCTTCTTTATTTAGTATTGCTCTTATTGTTATTCTTTCATTCGCTATGAACCAAGCAAGCGAAATTGAAACGTTAAAAAATGATGTATCTAAACGAGCAACAATTTTAAAAGAACGTGGTGATTGGTTCCAAGCACAAGTTGCCGGTTTACAAGAATATTTACTGTCACATGATCAAAAAGGATTGGATAAATTCAACCGAGAAGGAAAAAAACTTGCTGATACTAGAGAGAAAGTAACAAGTGATAAAAAACTCCCAGAAGGAATGAAAGAAGCGATTTTAATGGGAGCAAAATGGCGAAGCGTCATAGATAATGAAGCCCTCCCTCTCGCTCGCGAAGGAAAATGGGACGAAGCATCCAAAATCGCTTTAGCTCAAACCGATTATGTAAACGATCTTTTAAGCCGTTTTACTAAATATGCAAATGAAGAAAATGATAAACGTGACGCATTAATTGCTGACGTAGAGTCTTCTTCATCTCTTATTCAATATATTATTTTCTTCTCTCTTATTACATGTACGTTAACATCTATTTTATTAGCATGGTGGTTCTCTGGTAAACTCGTTAAACCGATACGACAAATTGATGAGAAATTAAAAGAATTAGCCTCTCAAGATGGCGATTTAACTGCTAGATTACACGTAACGAGTAAAGATGAAATTGGTGATATCGCCAATTCCTTTAATCAAATGCTCGCTAACTTACAACGTATCATAAAACAAGTGCAACAAACATCAACAAGTGTAAAAGAAGCGTCTGAAAATGTGTTTATCGAAACCACTGCTTCTATGGAGAATACAGCCAAAACCGAAGAAACTATGAATGCTCTTGCGTATAATATTCGTTCACAAGTTTCAAGTATCGAAGAAAGTTCAACTGCAATGGACGATATGACAACGAGTGTTCAGCGTATTGCAGAATCTGCCTCCTCTGTTGCTAGCCTAGCTGTTACAACTTCAGAAAAAGCAGATAGTGGGAATAAAGTCATTGAGAAATCTATTACACAAATGCATACAATTAACGAAGCTGTTAACGCTACATCACAAGTAGTAGAGCGACTCATTACACATACGAATCATATTGATACTGCACTTCAATCCATTTCTAATATCGCGGAACAAACGAATTTACTCGCTTTAAATGCTTCAATTGAAGCAGCTCGTGCTGGCGAACATGGAAAAGGATTCGCCGTTGTTGCCGATGAAGTACGAAAACTTGCTGAACAATCTCAGCTAGCAGCAACTGACATTAACCATTTACTTCATCAAATTCAAGCTGACACAAAAATAGCAAATGAAATGATGACACAAGGTCAGTCAGAGGCTTCGGAAGGAATTACAGTCATTCGTACCGCTGGATCTTCATTCTCGGAAATTGTTAACCACATTAACAAAGTCTCTACACAAATACAAGAAATGTCTGCAACTGCTGAAGAAATGGCCGCAAGTTCAGAAGAAATGAATGCAGCTTTAAATAACATCGCTTCTATTTCAAATGAAGTTGCCGCCGAAACATCACAAACAGCAACTTCGGCTGGTGACCAAGTAAACAAAATGAGTGTCGTTGCTAAAAAAGCTTCTGAAATGAAAACGACTGTACAAGAACTTGAAGTTCTCGTTTCTCATTTCAAAACAAACGTTTAAAGCGAAACTTTCATTTATACTTCTAGGACCTACAAACTATTAAAAAGAGGGATTTACAATCTCTCTTTTTTTACTTTAAAATATCTCTTTCTATCTCTCATTCCGTCTGCTATAATTCCTAAAGGAAAGAAGAAAGCTTTATTCCAGAAGGAGTAAAGCTTTCTTTCAATTTTTTACATCAATTAATTCTAATACTAAGATTTCACAGAGGAGGCTTTTTATCATATGAATTTTATTAGCATTCGAAAAAAACTAATGTTTATGATGGGAACGATTTGCGCTTTATTTGGCATTGCCTTAGCTTTTATTTTATTTTTTACTATTGATCAATCTCGTCAAGCTCAAGCATTACAAAAAGAAATTTCCCCTTTGGCAACAGAATTGAAAGAACGTGGAGATGCTTATCAAGTACAACTTTCTGCTTTAAGAGGTTATTTATTACAACATGATCAAGTCGAATTAGACAAGTTTAATGAGATGAGTAAACGTCTGGAGGATTCAAAAGATAAACTTCTTTCTAATCCAAATGTTTCTCAGTCCATGAAAAATACAATGGAATCAGGATCGACTTGGAGAAAATTTATTGAAGAAAAAGTTTTCACTCTTGCAAAAGAACAAAAGTGGGAAGAGGCTTTACAAGTAGCTTATGCAGAAAATGGTACTGTTTATAAAGTAATTGGTGACTTCACAAATTACAGTAATGAACAAGCTAAGTTACGTGATCAATCTATCAAAAAAATTGATCAATCTTCACTACAAATTGAATATGTTGTCTTCTTATCACTTGTTATTTGTATTATCGTAGCTATGATTCTTGCATGGTGGTTCTCTGGTAAACTTGTAAAACCAATTCAACAAATCGATAGTAAACTAAAAGAATTATCATCTCAAGAAGGTGACTTAACAGCCCGCCTACAAGTAAATAGTAACGATGAAATTGGTACGATTGCAACATCATTTAATAAAATGTTAGAAAACCTACAACATATCATCAATCGTGTTCAAAAAACATCCGTGGAAGTACAAAATGCTTCTGAAAATATGCTAGAAAAGACGAATATATCACGTGAGGCAACAATAAAAGTTCAAAGCACGATGTCTAGCTTAAATGCAAGTATTCAATCGCAAACTGCTAGCATGGAAGAAAGCTCAACTGCAATGGATGATATGGCAGTAAGCGTTCAGCGTATTGCTGAATCAGCTTCATCTGTAACTGAACTTGCTGTAACTACATCGGAACAAGCTAATGATGGAAGTACTGTTATTCAAAAATCCGTTTCACAAATGACAACGATACACGACGCGGTAAATGCTACGTCAGAAGTGGTCGAACGTCTAATCACCCACACGAAATATATTGATACAGCTGTACAATCTATTTCTAATATCGCAGAACAAACAAACTTACTTGCTTTAAATGCATCTATCGAAGCAGCTCGTGCTGGCGAACAAGGAAAAGGTTTCGCTGTCGTAGCTGACGAAGTTCGAAAACTTGCTGAACAATCTAAAACAGCGGCAACGGATATTAACCAATTACTACATCAAATTCAACAAGACACTGAAACTGCTAGTTCGATGATGTCACAAGGCCGTTCTGAAGCATTTGAAGGCATTCATGTCATTCGTGAAGCTGGCAATTCTTTCACAACGATTGTGGAACAAGTAAATAAAGTATCTACTCAAATGCAAGACATCTCAGCAACTGCTGAAGAAATGGCTGCAAGCGCTGAAGAAATGAACGCTTCACTGAATAACATCGCTTCTATTTCGACTGAAGTGTCTAGTGAAACAGCGGCAACAGCACAATCTGCTGAGAAAAAAGTCACTACAATGAATGAGATGACACAAACTGCTAAACAAATGAAACAAACAGTTGAAGAATTAGATCAACTCGTATCTCATTTCAAAACTGAATAGCTTTCAAAAAATATTCCTCTTTCAAGAGGAATATTTTTTTGAGCTCATTCCCTGCATTATATATATATATCCGTTATAATGAGAACCGATATCATTAATATGTAGGGGGTGCTACACATGTCACAACAAGCATTTGAAGAAAAGTTATATGCAAACTTAGAAGCTGTTATTGATCCTGAACTAGGTGTTGATATTGTTAATCTTGGATTAGTTTATGACGTTACAGCAGATGAAAATAATAATGCTGTCATTACGATGACGATGACTTCTATTGGTTGTCCAATGGCTGGGCAAATTGTATCAGACGTAAAAAAAGTATTATCAACGAACGTACCTGAAGTCAATGAAATAGAAGTAAATGTCGTTTGGAATCCGCCCTGGTCTAAAGAACGCATGTCACGTATGGCGAAAATCGCATTAGGTATTCGCGATTAAATAAAGAAAGACCTGACATCCTAGTCAGGTCTTTTTCTCTTATTATTTTACGCCTACTGCATCATAAGCTTTCGTTACAGCTTGTACAGCTTTAGAGTTTTTACCATATAAATCTTCAGCTGACTGCAGAGCAGCTTGACGCATCATCTTAAAGTCAGAGTTTGCAGTTAAGTATTTCGTAAGAGCACGGTAATAAATTTTTTCTGTCGCTTCACGGCCTACTCCAGTTACTTTCACACCGTAATGCTCTCCGCCATCAGATACTAAATATGCAGCTTTATTGTTAATACTACTGTTAATATGAACGCCGCCATTATCAGCTGTTCCAGTGTAGCGTTTATTGTAATGATCTGGGTAACCTTCACCTGGTTTTAATGGATTTGGAATAGATGCTGGATCTTTCAGAGAACGAAGTGCATCACCAGGTTTTCCAGGTGTATAAATGTCAGCACCTAAATCCCAGCTCTTCTTCTCAACCATGACACCCATAATATCAGATAACGATTCATTTAACGCACCTGACTCATTTTTATAAACAAGGTTTGCTGTATGTTCAGTTACAGCATGCGTTAATTCATGACCGATAACATCTAATCCAGCAGATAATGGAATAAACGTCGTACCGTCTCCATCACCATACATCATTTGTACACCGTTCCAAGCTGCGTTATTCCAGCTTTCTCCGACGTGAACAGTAGAAATAAGCTTCGCACCTTTATCATCGAAAGAGTTACGATTAAATGTCTTTTTGTAGTAATCATATACTTTTCCTGCATTTACATGCGCATCAACCGCTGCTTTATCTTCGAAGAACTTAGATTTACTCTCAACTTCTTCTCCTGTGTATCCAAGCCATTGTGAGAATAAGTTAAACAAGTTTTCATCCATATTTTCTGCATCAAATGTATGAACACCTTGTCCTCGTTTACCATCAAACAAGTTGAACGCTCCTGTTTTCTCATCTTGAGCAATTTCAAATGATTGTCTATCGCCTAATACTCCGTAACCAAATCCTGTAATGTGATCTACAGCGTTATATTTCTCAATCACATTTCCATTCGTTGCATCAACAAAATAATGCCAGTATCCTGGAGCTGGTTTTGAAATCGATGCTTTAACTAAGTATGCAAGATAGTACTTCCCATCTTTTTCATACACAAATAAATCTTTTTTCACACCGTCATAATTCTTTACTTTACCAACTTCTTTTTCAATATCTGCCTTTGCAATCGTTTCAGCTTGCTCTGCACTAATATTTGCAAACGCAGGAATATTTTTATCCTCTAAATTCGGAATAACTTGTCCGAAGAATGCTTTTACATTATTTTCTTTATCTAGTGTAACAGTCTGATCTGAACCATACACAGGAATATTATTATGTTTTTCAACTAACTTCACATGTGTCGTACCAGATTCAGCATCTTTTTCCTCCCCAACGACATTGAAGTGTTTATCAATATTTCCTGCTAATTTAAACATATCTTTCTTACTCTCTAAATATTGAAAGACCGTCTCTTTTTTATCTAGTCCTTCTGGTGCTTTCCATTCTTCACCTATGTATGCAGGTGTTTTAAATTCTTGATGATATTGAATTTTTTGTTCTTCTGCTTTCGTTGTCGTTGCTCCAAATGTTCCAAATCCCCCGGCTATAACAGTTAACGCTAATGCTGATGAAATGACTTGCTTTTTCACTATAACATTCCCCATTCCCATAAAGATTTTTGACACTTTTATACAATTCTTATTTTTCGGGCTAATACCTTTTTCTAAATATTGAGAAAGTTTTTTTCTGACAATTCCACTCAAAAAAAGAGGACATCAATTCGATGTCCTCTTTTCCATAAACGTTCTATTGTCTTTTCAATTCGATTGCTAAATAGTGTGATTGCTCTTTCGCTTCAATATGAATATCTTCTACTGCTTCTGCTGCATCACGCATAACAAGATTTTCACCATTTATTACACTACTCCCTTCAATTTGTACAAGGTACAATTGACGGCCTTCTTGCACCGGGAAATGAATTTCTTTTCCAGCATCTAACGATAAAGAATATAAATTCGCATCTTGGTGAATACGAATTGGTGCCTCTCCTTCTACTGGAGATACCATATGGAACCATTCATTTTCACGCTTGCTCCAATCAAATGTAAACTCACCATAGTTTGGTTTATGATCCGCACGATCTGGTAAAATCCAAATTTGTAATAAACGTAGTGTTTCATTTCCTAAATTATGCTCGCTATGAAATACACCTGTGCCAGCACTCATATATTGAACATGTCCTCGCTCAATTGTTCCGCGATTCCCCATGCTATCCTCATGTGTTAAAGCACCATCTACAACGTACGAAATGATTTCCATATCGCGGTGCGGATGCATATCAAAACCAGTTTGTGCCGCTACTAGGTCATCATTAATTACACGCAATGCTCCAAAGTTCATGTTATTCGGGTTATAGTAATTCGCAAAGGAAAAATGAAAATGTGTATTTAACCAACCGTGATTTGCTCTTCCCATATTTTTATGATCAACTTTTCTAAACATATCCTTCACCTCATATTATCTCGAATTCAAGATTTATTTTAAAAATTTTTCTCACTGTAATTTTTTTAGTAATTGTAATAATTGATGTTGTTCTTCTACATTTAAATTTTGAAACTGCTCCGCTTGGAACGTTTCTTGAGGCGGGACGATTTCTTCATATAAAGCTTTTCCCTTTTCTGTTAACGAAATATATTTTGTAGTACCTTCTTGTTCACGATGAATCCACTCCAGCTGCTCCATTTTATTTAATAGCTGCGTGATATTTCCCTTCGTAACAAATAGTTTATTTCCGAGCTCTTGCTGCGTTAGACGATTATGTCCTCCAACTTGAGCTAGCACATCAAACTGAGCGGCAGATACATTCCATTCTTTCAAATGCTGATTCGTCTCACGAATACTTTTGTTATAAAAACGTGATAAACGAAACCATAATAGTAATCCGAGTCTATCTTCTGTCTTCATTCTATCACCTCGCTCATTTCATACCATTAGTTTAGAACTAAACTTCATAAAAGTCAATCACTTACTTTTAGTAATCAATAAAGAAAGCACAGTGCCATTTCTCCACTATGCTTTACATTAACTTTCTATTTTTATATTCATCTAACTTCCTCTCCGCGAACTTTCTCGCATCTTTCTCAATCCATCTATCTTCGTACACTTCACTTCCAACATACAATACTTCTCTCTTATGCTGCATCGCATGACGAAACTCATGCAGTAGTGTTTTGAGCACCTGCTCGTACTCTTCCCACATACAAACAAAAATTAATTGTTTTTCTTTATGATAAAAACCACCTACTGGGAATAAGAATTCCTCTTCTTCTTCTCCTAATGATAGAAGCACATGATTCGCATCACACGTATCACAAAAAACAACTGGTGTTTTACATACTTCAATCAGTGAAAACAAATCATCTCTAAGCCTTTTGACATCCCAAGGAAGCTCCGAATCCAACACATACCAATTCTCAACTTGTTGATATACATTTTGAAACTGGAGTTCCATTTCTCTATAATCCCCTTTCCAAACTCCCTTTTCCTATATGTATGCCACAATATGTAAAATATTAAACCTACTCTTTCCCCTTTCGAAAAATGACAATAAAAAAAGAATCTATGTCAGCATAGATTCTTTTTACGTAATCACTTTTTTTTCATCATTTTTTTTAATACAAAGTAACCAATTGCACAAACAATAGCTGCAAGTGCAAAGTATTTCACATATGGCCCAGCTACTTTATTAATACTTTCCCACTCTGTTCCTAATTTAAAACCTAAATATACAAATACAATTGACCATGGAATAACAGCTAATGTAGTTAGCGTAATAAACTTAGCATGTGACATTTTCGCAATACCCGCTGGTATCGAAATAGCATGACGCACAACAGGAATAAAACGCGCTGTAAAAATAACACCAGTTCCGTAACGATTAAACCAATCTTCAGCATAATCAATATGTTTCTTTTGAATTAAAATATATTTTCCATATCGCTCAAGGACGGGTCTTCCTCCGTACCGACCGATCCAATAAATGAATAGTTGTGCGATTACACCACCAATTGTACCGAACGCGACAGCGCCCCAAAACGTAATGCTTCCTGTTGATACTAAATAACCTGCATAAGACAATACGATTTCACTCGGAATAACCTCTAACATCAATCCAAGCATAATTCCCCAATAACCAAGTCCTTCTAGAAAAACTAAAACAGAATGAATCAACTCTCCTAACATCATGTACCTCTCTTTACTGTTTTCATTGCAAAAAATAAAAGTACAAGCAGTAAATATCTTGTACTTTTATTTTTAAAAATTAGTTAGTCTTCGTATCCCACTTAAAGATTCTATTTAAAAATTTATATACATTCTTTGACTCTTTCGTCAGAAGTGGACCTAAGATGGATAGTATAAGCACGTATAGTGCCGAGAATGGTTTCAAGACTGACATTAAACCACCGGCGATGCCGATATTGGCCATAATGATGGAGAATTCTCCTCTTGAAACGATTGTTAATCCAATATTTGTTGACGCTTTATGAGATAATCCAGCTTGTCGCCCTGCAATCATTCCTGCAACAAAGTTTCCGATGATTGTAAGAAGGACAGCACCTAACGTTAACCATATCGCTCCGCCTAATGAAAACGGATCAATGCTTAATCCGAAACTGAAGAAGAAAATAGCTCCGAAAAAGTCTCTAAATGGAACAACGAGATGCTCAATTCTGTCACTATGCTCTGTCTCAGAGAAAACTAATCCTAAGAGAAGTGCTCCAATTGCTTCAGCAACGTGAATTGTTTCCGAGAAACCTGCAATAAAGAATAAAGAAGCAAATACTACAATAATGAAAATTTCATCCGAACTAATATTGAGCAATTTATTTAATAACGGCGTCGCTTTTCTAGCTACAATAAAGAATAGAAGCATGTATCCTAAAGCAATCCCAATTGAAGTAAGAGCACCTAGGAAGGAAGCATGATCCCCTAGAACTAAACCAGAGACAACTGATAAATATACAGCAAGGAATATATCTTCAAACATAATAATTCCTAAAATTAATTCGGTTTCATTATTACCAGTTCTTCTTAAATCCACTAACACTTTAGCAACGATAGCACTAGAAGAAATCGTAATAATACCCGCAATAATTAAGATTTCTAGTAAAGGGAATCCCATTATAAACCCGTATAATAATCCAAGTGAAAAGTTAATTAAAATATAGATTGTTCCGCCAATCGCAATGGAACGTCCAGATTTAATTAGTTTTTTCATCGAAAACTCTAGTCCTAGGTAGAACAGAAGGAACAGAACGCCAATCCGTCCAAGGAAGGAAATTACACTCGCACTTTCAATAAATTTGAGATCAATAACACCTATTGTCGGTGCATGCGGTCCTACTAACATTCCAAGAACAATTAGAAAAGGAATTACTGAGAATTTAAACTTTCCAGCAATTACCGCCGCAATTGCTACTAAAACTAAAGCTGTACCAACTTCAAAAATTAACGTATCCATCTAGTCAGTCCCCCTATTCGAAAGTAACTCATTAATAATTTTTTTAATTTCTTCTCTCTCACCTGAAACTACAAGCATATCGCCTTCTTCAATTACCGTTTCTGGTCCTGGATTGAACAGCTTTTTCATATTCTTTTTCATAACTGCAATAATCGTTACGCTATATGTTTTTCTTATTTCAAGGTCGCCAATTGTTTTTCCGATTGCCGGAGCTGCATTCTCCACTTTAAACCACTCAATTGCTAAACCTTCAAAGACCATCTCAACATTTTCTAATGCTCTAGGTTTGTATACCATTCCACCTAATATTGCTGCAATTTGTCTCGCCTCTGAGTCACGTAATGAAATACTTGAGATACTTTCTTCATGATCTGAATCAAAATGATACATTTCTCTACGCCCATCATCATGAATGACAATCACCATCTTTTCGTTACCTTTCGTAACGATTTGAAACTTATAACCAATACCCGGAAGTTCACTTTCTCTAATATTCATATTTAGCTCCTCCATAACTTCTTTATTTTAATTTTCTGTTTTTCTGTCTTTTGTTCATCCAATCAATTTTAGAAATTCTAACCATTCAGGATACCTATGACTTGGAAATCTTTTATTGTAATAATAAGTGGCTCCTAAAAAGATACTTAAAGATGTAATGATAAAAAATATATTACTTCTCATTTTCAAACTCTTAAGGCTTATATTCAATAAAGATTCTTCTTTCAAATTATCCCCTCTTTCTCGTTTTAAATTTAGTTTTTTAAAATGTAAATAATTCTAAAAATATTACGATGTAACATAATCATAACACAAAATACGTTTATGTAACATAATTTTTTAGAAAAATTGATTCTCGTATATTTTTTGCATATAATTTTCTTATTACGGAAAAAAGGAAGTGTATTATATGGTTGATATCTTTAGCAGATTCCTTGAGGTAACGAATAATATTTTATGGTCATATATTCTTATTGCAATGCTAATCGGCTTCGGTCTTTATTTCTCTTTCAAATTAAAATTCGTCCAAATTACTCATTTCGGTGAGATGGTCAGTTTAATTAGTAAAGGGTTTAATCGAAAAGAAAAAAAGAAAGATAGCATCTCTCCATTCCAAGCATTTTGCTTAAGTGCAGCGGCACGTATCGGTATCGGAAACTTAGCTGGTGTAGCATTAGCCATTTCAATGGGTGGACCCGGCGCAATATTTTGGATGTGGTTTATCGCTATCCTTGGAGCAGCTACTAGTTTCGTAGAATGTACGCTCGCGCAAATTTATAAAGTAAAAGATGGAAGCAGGTTCCGTGGTGGACCAGCATATTACATGGAAAAAGGATTAAACAAACGCTGGATGGGTGTTTGGTTTTCACTTCTTATTACAGTTGCGTACGGATTAATTTTCAATTCTGTACAAGCAAATACAGTAACAATAGCGTTTGAAAATGCTTTTGGACTAGAGCGAACGATCGTAGGAGCTCTATTAGCTTTATTAGTTGCAGTTATTATTTTTGGTGGTATCAAGAGCATTTCACGTATTACAGAAATGATTGTCCCTCCAATGGCGATCATTTATATCGGTGTGGCTATTTTTGTCGTAATTAACAACTTCAATATGTTACCAAGCATTTTTACAGAAATATTTAACAGCGCATTCGGTTTAGACCAAGCTATCGCTGGTGGTATTGGAGCAGCAATCAAATTCGGAATTCAGCGCGGTTTATTCGCGACAGAAGCAGGTATGGGTAGCTCCCCTAACGCAGCAGCAACATCAGATGTATCTCACCCTGTAAAACAAGGACTTGTTCAAGCATTAGGTGTTTTCGTAGATACATTCTTAGTATGTACATCAACAGCGTTTATCGTATTATGTTCTGGACTTTACAAAGGATCGACTTTAGAAGGTATTGAATTAACACAACGAGCATTAAGTTCACAAATTGGACCGTGGGCAAGCACTTTCTTAGCGATTATTATTTTCCTATTCGCTTTCAGTTCTTTACTAGGAAACTACTATTATGGTGAAACAAACATCGCATTCATTAAAGAAAGCAAAACATGGTTACTGATTTATCGTGTTGCAGTTGTCGGAATGGTGTTCTTCGGATCTATCGCTGCCCTTCAAACGGTTTGGAGTTTAGCTGATTTCTTTATGGGACTAATGGTATTCACAAACTTAATTGCCATCTCATTCCTTAGCAAGTTTGCATACGCAGCCTTAGTAGACTATATAAAGCAAAAGAAACAAGGAAAAGATCCTGTCTTCATTGCAAGTTCTATCCCTGGTTTACAGAATACAGAGTGCTGGGATGGACAGGATATAGAAGAGAAGCAAAAGGCTGTATAACAATTAAAAGCGGAGGTGACTTGCTCAGAACAATCGGTCACCAGAGCTGGATAACATCTAAAAGCCAAAGCGGCTCTTTTAGAACAAGAGCTATATATCAAACAAAATCCCTATTACTCCACAGTAATAGGGATTTTTATTTATAACAGTTCATAATTTGTTCAAATTAATTCCAGCAAAAGGGTTGATTTATATCAATTACTAGATTATAATAATTATAAATTAGTAATTGATATAACATAACAACTCAAAAGGAGATTGATCATAATGAACAAACAAGTAATCGAAGTATTAAACAAACAAGTAGCAGACTGGAGCGTTTTATTCACAAAATTACACAACTTCCATTGGTACGTAAAAGGGCCTCAATTCTTCACATTACACGAGAAATTCGAAGAACTTTACACAGAATCAGCTACTCACATCGACGAAATTGCAGAACGCATTTTAGCAATTGGTGGCAAACCAGTAGCAACAATGAAAGAATACTTAGAACTATCTTCTATTCAAGAAGCAGCATACGGCGAAACTGCAGAAGGAATGGTTGAAGCAATCATGAAAGACTACGAAATGATGCTAGTCGAACTGAAAAAAGGCATGGAAATCGCTCAAAACTCTGATGACGAAATGACATCTGACCTACTACTAGGCATCTACACAGAACTAGAAAAACACGCTTGGATGCTACGTGCGTTCTTGAATCAATAATAGAACTAAAAGCGGAAGCGGCTTGCTCAGAATCGCAGGGCATTGGAGCTCTCGACCTTGAAGCGCTTTTTGCTTCGAGCGAGAGAGCGAAATGACCGGAGATTCTAGCTACTGGAGCTGGATATCACCTAAAAGCGGAAGCGGCTCGTTCAGAGTCGCTTTTTTTCTATGGAGTGGTCGCACATATCAGTACATGAAATTTATATCAGCGATTTTCCCAATATATCGACTTACCGACAAATCACGACAATATTAGCACCTCTCTCCTCTACTTTTATCAATATATTACAATCTTTTTTATGTTAAAATATAGGTAACACCCTTTAGTAAAATAGACCCAAAAAAGCTTTTCCATATTCATCATTTACTACTTAAATGGCGGGAGTGGTTCAGTTGAAAGACTACTTAATTAGAGCATTTTTTGCGTTAATAACAGTTGGGATTGTCTTACTTATAGCTAATATTTTCAATATACGTGTCGAGGTGAAAGACTATGCTTTCCTCGTTGTTGTAGCAATTGGTGGCGGCTGGGGTGGCTGGTACCTGTATAAGAAACAAAATAATAAAAGTGATAAAGGCATTCCGAAGTAATATGGAATGCCTTTTTTGTATAATACACAATTAAGCTTAAATCACTAATAAAAGCCGTCCACAAAAAACATCATATAAACCCATACTCTATGGTAAATAAAAAAAATTCATTTTGAATATAGAAATAGTCCAAAATCCTGCATAACAGAGGTATGACCCATTTGCCGCAACATTGTGGCTATATTCCCACGGTGATATGCTCCGTGGGTGACGACGTGTAGTATTGTTTCAGAAACCGTCGTATCCAGGTACCCAGCATATGGATTATCAACCTCAAACACTTTTTCATAATCTTGTTGACTACTTAAAAGTTCTTTATATCTTTTAGATAATTCATAAAAACTAGTTTCCATTTCCTCAATATTTTTTGTTTCCAGCTGTTCTTTCAATTGATCTGTGTGTACCATTGCATCACTCATGCTTTTACCAGAAATAATCTCGAGCCAGGCTAAATCTGTAAGGTATATGTGAGACATTACTTTTGCCACCGAAGAAAAACCACTATTAACTTCCTTATGGAAAATGTCTTGCGGTAGTTCTTTTAAGCGATTTAAAATAACTTCATTTGCCCATAAGTGGTAGTTATACATTTTTAATACAGCACGACCCATGCTCATTTCTCCTCCAATTTTCATTTTAATGATTAGATTATGATACATAGCTGATTAAAAATTCATAAAGGATTACATCTATAAAATTTATTCTGATTTCGATTAAAAAAACCTCTATTAACTTCATAAAAAACATTCCCTATCTTCCACAATCTGCCCCTTTAACGGAACAGTTCTATGTCACTCAATAATTCCTTACTTACCTTTTATTCAGATGTTCTTTTTTTAGTCAGCAAAACATACCTCCATCTATACTTCCACTCTTCCAACGATTTCACATCTCACTATCAATATATTTAACCAGATTAAAAACACATACCTTTTTACGATAAAAAAGACATGTGTTTCCAAAAATCTATATAAAAATCAAAATGATAAAATTCAAACCGCTAATACAACCAATTGCAATAAACATGCTAAAACTCTGTACATCACCAGCTAGACTATACTCATCAACGATAAACCCAGACATAAACAACGTTATCGCGGCCACACCGATACACAATATCGAAATAAGCCAAAGCGAAAATTCATTAATTAGCTCTTTCTTCTGTGTTGAAACAATTAGCATAACAAGAATAGATGCTGCTAAAATATTTTTAAAAACAGGACGTAAATACACAAACTCCTCCATCTATTTCTCCTTTTCCAAAAACATTACATCTTAACATTAACATATTTAACCAAATTAAAAACACATGCCTTTTCAAGATAAAATGACATGTGTTTCCAAAAACATCTATAAAATTGTATTATGATAGCTGCTTCCACTTCGTTCCTAAAACAGGACGCTCATAATTTTGGATTGCATGAATTAGTTTATCTGCCGTCTCAGCTGAAACGATCAACTCTTTATTTGATGGATTCATAAATCCTTCTTCTGCTGCACGTTCAACCATTTGCAAAATTGGCCCATAAAAGCCTTTTATGTTCAATAAACCAACCGGCTTATTATGTATACCAATTTGTGACCAACATACTACTTCAAATAGCTCTTCAAACGTTCCGTATCCGCCTGGTAATGCAATAAAAGCATCCGCAAGCTCTGCCATTTTCGCTTTGCGCTCGTGCATCGTTTCTACTTCAATTAATTCTGTTAGCCCTGTATGAACAATTTCTCCTCGGAATAGACCGCGTGGCATAACACCTGTTACACGTCCGCCTAAGCGAAGAACTTCATTTGCCACTTCTCCCATTAATCCAACGCAAGAACCACCGTATACAAGCTCATAATCGTTCTCAACAAACATTTTTCCTAACGCTATTGCCTGCTCTTTAAATTCTGGTCTCTCCCCTAAGTTGGAACCTGCAAACACACAAATCTTTCTCATTCCTACACCCCGAAACTATATATTGTTATGATACAATGAACATTGTACAACATATTGAAGGGATGAGGAAGAAATGGATATCGTCGCATTTCAAAGATGGGTGGAGGAATTTTACGAAAAACGAAGCTGGTCACAGTATAATTCCTTTATTCGCTTAAATTTCTTAACAGAGGAAGTTGGAGAAGTTTCACGCGTTGTTCGCGCCATTGAAATTGGTCGTGATCGTCCTGACGAAAAAGTGAAAACAGAAGAAGAGCTAAAACAGGAACTAAAAGAAGAACTTGGTGATGTACTATCCAACCTTATTATTCTTTCAAAAAAATATGATTTAGATTTACAAGACATTATGGAGGCTCACGTCACAAAGCTTTCGAAAAGGTTCGAGACATCAAAATGAGAATATTATCAATTATGGTATAATATTCTTGTCACAATACTAAGGGGGATTTTATGTTATCTAAAAAATTGCACGACGCATTAAACGATCAAATGAACTTTGAATTTTACTCTGCCCACGCTTATATGGCAATGGCTGCTTACTGTACATCTGAGAGCTATGATGGATTCGCTAACTTTTTCCTTGTACAAGCTGAGGAAGAACGTTTCCACGCAATGAAGCTTTATAACTACATTAACGACCGCGGTGAGCGCGCTATTGTTACTGGATTTGATAATCCGAATAACGAATATGAATCTGTACTGAACGCTTTTGAAGTGGCACTTGAGCACGAGCGTGAAGTAACGAAGCGTATTTACAACTTATCTGATATCGCTTGGGATGAGCGTGAGCACGCAACAATTACCTTCTTAAAATGGTTCGTCGATGAGCAAGTAGAAGAAGAAGCTTCATTCGATAGCATCATCCAAAAATTAAAACGTATTACAAGCGATTCAAACGCACTATTTATGCTAGATGCTGAATTAGAGAAACGTACATTTACGCCTCCTGCTGAATAGTATTTCAATCACCTTAATGAATGTATTAAGGTGATTTTTTTATTTCTTCTCTAAGCTTAATAACCTTAGCCACATCCTTCTTATAAAGCGCTGAAACCTTTTCAACAAAATCACTATGAGTAAAAGTCCCATCCCCTTCTTCTACTATGCTTAAATACCCATGTATGAATTTCAAAAAGGTTCTAGCATCTTCACCAGTTAATTGATCAATGTTCTCCATAATCTCATCAGACTCCCTTAAACTATCCCGTTCTTTCAACTTAATCCCCCTCTCTATATTATTTATCATACCAAAATAAAAAAGTCGTTCATCCCTCTAGGCGAGAGATAAACGACTTCGTTTGTTTTTATTAAAGCATAACCCCAACGATAATCGCTGATAATATACTTACTAACGTTGCACCGTATACAAGTTTTAATCCGAATGAAGATACAACGTTTGCTTGTTTGCCATCGATACTCTTCGTTGCACCTGCGATAATTCCGATTGATGAGAAATTCGCAAATGATACAAGGAAGATAGATAAAATACCTACTGTACGAGCTGATAAATCACCAGCTACTTTTCCAAGGTCAAGCATTGCAACAAATTCGTTCGTTACTAATTTCGTTGCCATAATTTGTCCTGCCGTTAGCATCTCAGATGTTGGGATACCCATTACGAATGCTAATGGTGAGAAGATATATCCTAAAATGCTTTGGAATGTGATTCCGAAAATTGAATCAAACACACCGTTAATTGCTGTAATCAATGCTACGAAACCGATTAACATCGCCGCTACTGTTACAGCGATAGAGAAACCAAGCATAATATATTCGCCTAACATTTCAAAGAATGTTTGTTTTTTATCTTCTTGTAATTCTAAAATATCGTCCTCTTCTTTCACTTCATATGGATTAATGATATGAACGATAATGAATCCGCTAAATAAGTTTAATACAAGTGCTGTTACTACATATTTTGGATCAATCATTTTCATGTAAGAACCGACGATTGACATCGATACTGTTGACATTGAAGATGCACAAAGTGTGTATAAACGATTTTTCGGTAATTTGCTTAGTTGATCTTTTACTGTAATGAATACTTCACCTTGACCAACAATTGCGGCTGCTACTGCATTATATGATTCTAGTTTTCCTAAGCCGTTAATTTTACTTAATACGAAACCGACTGCACGGATGATAATCGGTAAAACTTTAATATGTTGTAAGATCCCGATTAATACTGCTAAGAAAATAATTGGTAATAATACTGTTAAGAAGAATGGTGCTTGTCCATCATTTGCTAAACCACCAAATACGAAATTAACCCCTGCTTCCGCAAATTTTAAAATAGCGCCAAACCCATCTGCAATCCCTTTTACTAATACAAATCCGACCTTTGTATTTAGTAAGAAATACGCAAGTACCAATTGGATGACAAGCATAAGTGCAATTGGTTTATATTTAATTTTCTTACGATCTGAACTGATAAGGAACCCTAGTACAAATACTACAAGTAAACCGACTAGAAACATTACGATCTTCATATGTGAATCCTCCACTTCTCCCACGAGTTATCGGTCGTATAACGTATAACGAATGACGTCTGACCATTTGTGTTAAAAAAATTTAAAACCCCTAAATACTATTCAACTTTTATCTAAAATCAGTAAGCGTTTACATAAATTGCAATTTATAAAAGGTAGCCTCTTCTCTCCTACCATACTTGAAAGTCTGAAATTGATACCACCTACAAATCAAATTGTAAGCGTTATCTAGTCGAAATGCAATATAAATTTAAAAAGATTTTTATATGTTAATATATTCCTAAATAATTGGTTTTTTCATGCAGATTTACCATAAAAAAATAGCCCTAGCTATGAGCTAGGGCCATCTTTGTTTATAACATAACACCAACGATAATCGCTGATAGAATACTTACTAATGTCGCACCGTACACAAGGCGTAGACCGAATGATGATACAACATTTGATTGGTTTTCATCGATACCTTTCGTTGCACCTGCGATAATTCCGATTGATGAGAAGTTCGCAAATGATACAAGAAATACAGAAAGAATACCAACTGTACGAGCTGATAAATCACCAGCTACTTTTCCAAGATCCAGCATCGCAACAAATTCGTTTGATACTAATTTTGTTGCCATAATTTGTCCCGCTGTTACCATCTCTGCTTGCGGGATACCCATTACGAATGCTAATGGTGAGAAAATGTATCCTAAAATAGCTTGGAATGTAATACCGAACATGGAATCAAACAAGCTATTAATTGCTGTAATTAATGCTACGAAACCAAGTAACATTGCCGCTACTGTGATTGCAATCGTGAAACCAAGCATAATATATTCACTTAGCATTTCAAAGAATGACTGTTTTTTCTTATTTTCTAATTTCAGTGTATCTTCTTCTTCTGTAATATCGTACGGGTTAATAATATGAATAATAATGAAACCACTAAATAAATTTAATACAAGTGCTGTTACTACATATTTCGGTTCGATCATTTTCATATAAGAACCTACGATTGACATTGATACTGTCGACATGGAAGATGCACATAATGTATATAAACGATGTTTTGGGATTTTACTTAATTGATCTTTTACTGTAATAAATACTTCCGCTTGCCCAACAATGGCAGCCGCTACTGCGTTATATGATTCTAGTTTTCCTAGACCATTTACTTTACTTAGCGCAGTACCAATAGCACGAATAAATATCGGTAAAATTTTAAAGTGTTGCAGAATTCCGATTAAAACGGCAAAGAATACGATTGGTAATAACGCTGTTAAGAAGAATGAAACCTCTCCTTTATTAACAAGACCGCCAAATACGAAAACGATTCCAGCTTCCGCATATCCAAGAAGCGCGCCAAATCCATCTGAAATTCCTTTTACTAAAATATAACCAACTTGCGTATTTAATAAGAAATAACTTAACGCTAGCTGAATAACAAGCATAATTGCGATTGGTTTATACTTAATCTTCTTTCGATCGGCACTTATAAGAAAACCAAGTACGAATACAACGAGCAATCCTACAAGAAACATAACAAACTTCATTAATAAAATCCTCCATTTAACTCTTCATTAACGTTGAACGTCTGACCACTTGAAATAAGAAATAATCCGAACTTTCCATTTCTCCTCTAAAACCTTCAATCGGATAGGAAAGATCATAAAACCTCTTGTTTCAAAGGCATTTTCCATTCTAACACAAATCACAACTCATATCCGCACTTTTCTTAAAAAAATACATTTTATTATAAAGCATTCATGAATGTTCGTCTTTTACATTATATAGCGAAACTTTAATCAGTGTCATCCCCACTAATTATTAGCCCGTATCAATCGAGAGTTTTACTGTTCACAAATAGCGGAATAAAACAAAAAAATGAGCATCAAGTTTCACTTGATGCTCACCTCATTATACTGCTTTTTCTTTATCAGCTACTGCTGGCTTATCCCAGCACTCTGTATTGCTCAAACCTGGAATAGACTCCGCATAGAACACTGGATCTTTTCCTTGTTTCTTTTGCTTAATATAATCTGATAACGCTGCAAAAGCGTACTTAGAAAGGAATACGATCGCCACTAAGTTAATAACAGCCATAATCCCCATAAATAAATCTGCTAAATCCCAAACGATTTGAATTGTTGCTACAGATCCTAAAACAACCATACCAAGTACAGCAATGCGGTATGCATTTAATAACACTTTACTTCCATTTAAGAATTCAATATTCGTTTCACCATAGTAGTAGTTACCTACTAATGAACTAAATGCAAACAAGAAGATTGCAACTGCTACAAATATAGAAGCCCACGGTCCGATATGTTGACTTAATGCTTGTTGCGTTAATTGAATTCCGTTTAAATCAGCCGCTCCAGGCACATCTGATAATAAAATGATAAATGCTGTACAACTACAAATTAATAATGTATCTGTAAATACCCCTAAAGTTTGAATGAAACCTTGTTTAACTGGGTGCGTTACGTTTGCAGTCGCAGCTGCGTTCGGCGCACTACCCATACCTGCTTCATTTGAGAATAATCCACGTTTTACCCCTAGTAAAATCGCAGCTCCTAATCCCCCACCTACTACTTCTTTAATTCCGAAAGCATGTAAGAAAATTTCTTTAAATACATACGGAATTGCCGTAATGTTTGTTACAACAACGAATAATGCCACTGCTACATATATAATTGCCATTACTGGAACAATCATTTCAACCGCACGTGCAATACGTTTTACTCCGCCGAAGATAATGATTGCAAGTAAACCAGCCATAAACAGACCTACAAACTTACCATCTGTGTTAAATGCTCCATCAAAAGCCGCTGCTACTGTGTTTGACTGCACAGCGTTGAAAATTAATCCGAAACTAACTGTTATTAGAACAGAGAAGACAACTCCTAGCCAGCGTTTCTTTAAACCCTTTTCCATATAATAAGCTGGACCACCACGGAATGCATTCCCATCTTTTACTTTATAAATTTGCGCTAATGTGCTCTCTACAAATGCAGAAGCACCCCCAATTACCGCAATTAACCACATCCAAAATACTGCTCCTGGTCCACCTGCTGAGATTGCGATAGCTACACCAGCTAAGTTACCAGTACCTACACGAGAAGCTGTACTCATACAAAAAGCCTGGAACGACGATACACCACTCTTCTCTTTTTGTTCTTTCCTCGTTTTCGAACTTGCCCCGTCCCCAAGCAATCGAATCATTTCACCGAAGTAACGAACTTGGACAAATTTCACACGAAATGAAAAGTAAAGCCCTAACCCAATTAACATCGCAATAATGATATATGACCAAAGGACATTATTTACATCCCCAATTACCTTAGCTAAAAAATCCATAATTGCATTGCCCCCTCTTCCTAACAATAAGAAAATTATATTCTAAAAACTTTTAGTAATCAAGAACTTTATGTTAGGTTTTATGACATGAGCACGTTAAACTTCTTAACATATATGTTTTTTTACGTAAAAATATAACCAGTACGTGCATTTATCCAATACTCAATCACTCATCACATTCGACCGGTCATGCTTTTAAGACAGTGCGTTCTCTACAAATAACGAGAATAATGAACAAACAAAATTATATTAATAATTCCCTCTCACTCTTTTCATCATTCACTACAACAAAAAAGACGAGCATCGATTTTATCTCGACGCTCGCCTTTTCATTACACTGCTTTTTCTTTATCCGTTACCGTTGGCTTATCCCAACACTCTGTATTCGTTAAACCAGGAATAGAATCTGCACTGAAGACTGGATCTTTCCCTTGTTTCTTTTGCCTTACATAGTCTGCCAAAGCAGCATATGCAAATCGGCCAAGAAGCGTAATCGCAATTAAGTTTGTGATTACCATTAGTCCCATAAATAAATCCGCCATATTCCATACAACTTGAAGTGTAGCAACAGAACCGAATAATACCATTGCAACCACCGCAATACGGTAAATTGTTAACCAAGTTTTACTTTGTTTAATGAATTCAATATTCGTTTCACCATAATAGTAGTTTCCTAGAAGTGAACTAAATGCAAATAAGAAAATAATAATCGCTAAGAAGCTACTTGCCCACGAACCGATTTGTGAACTTAACGCCACTTGCGTTAATTCAATACCTTCTAAATTCGTTGCCTTATATGCACCAGAACATAGTACGATAAATGCTGTTGATGTACATACTAAAAATGTATCTACTAATACTCCAATTGTTTGAATAAATCCTTGTTTCGCTGGATGTGTTACATCCGCTGTTGCTGCCGCATTCGGCGCACTACCCATACCTGCTTCATTCGCAAATAATCCGCGCTGAATACCATATTTCATCGCAGCACCAATACCGCCACCTACAGCTGAATCTAAACCAAATGCACCTTTAAAGATTTCTGTAAACATGTCCGGTATTAAATAATAATTTTTAATAACAACGAAAACTGCTACTGCAATATAAATAAGTGCCATTGGTGGAACGATCATTTCCGACATACGCGCAATACTTTTCACACCGCCAAAAATAATAACTGCCACTAATGCAGCTAATGCAATCCCAACAATGTAACGCTCAATACCAAATGCATTTTTAAATGCTAAAGTAACTGTATTCGCTTGTACGGAGTTAAAAATTAAACCGTAACTAATTGTAATTAGAATAGAGAACCAAATCCCCATCCAGCGTTTATTTAAACCTTTTTCCATATAATAAGCAGGACCACCACGGAAGCCACTGCCATCTTTTATTTTATAAATTTGCGCAAGCGTACTTTCCACGAAACTTGAAGACGCTCCGACAATCGCAATAACCCACATCCAAAATACCGCTCCAGGTCCTCCCATAGAAATAGCTAACGCTACACCGGCTAAGTTCCCGATTCCAATACGAGCTGCTGAACTCATACAGAACGCTTGGAAAGAAGATACACTACCTTTTTTACGCGTCTTTCCAGTTAATCCATCACTCATTAGTCGAACCATTTCCCCTAAATGAGTAATTTGTACGAATTTCAATTTAATAGAAAAATAAAGACCTAAACCAATTAACATTGCAATAAGAATATATGACCAAAGAATTGTATTCGTTGATGAAACAAATTGCTCTAAAATATTCATACAATTAACCCCTCCTTTTCTCCATAAAACGAATTATATTTAAAAAACATTTAAAAATCAACATTTTTCGACAATTTGCAATTTCCAAATATTAGCCAGACACGAAGTAACAATATCTTTATGACTCTCCTCCCTCTAACTGTGCATACTAAAATAAAAAGTAAATCTACAAACTATCCCATTGACAAAAACACCAACCTGTAACTATAATGATTACATCAGGTTGTAACAAACCTTATTACAACAAATTCATTTACTTTCAGATATACACTTTAACAAAACACTTTGGAGGGATTTATTATGAAAATCGGAATCATCGGAGCAACTGGTAAAGCAGGAAGTCGTATTTTAAAAGAAGCATTAGATCGCGGACATGAAGTAACTGCAATCGTAAGAAACGCTGCAAAAATTACAGAAGAAAATATAAAAGTTTTAGAGAAAGATGTATTCGCTCTTACATCTAATGACCTACAAGCATTTGATGTAGTTGTAAATGCATTCGGCGCTCCAGCAGGAGAAGAACATCTTCACGTAGATGCAGGAAACGTACTAATTGAAGCTATGAAAGGTGCACCTAACACAAAATTACTTGTAGTTGGCGGCGCTGGAAGCTTATTTGTAGACGAAGAGAAAACAACGCGTGTATTTGATACGCCAGGTTTCCCAAATGAATACCTTGCAACAGCTCAAAACCAAGGTAAAAACTTAGAAATTCTGCAACAAACAAACGATATTACTTGGACATTCATCAGTCCTTCTGCACTATTCGCATTAGGAAAACGTACTGGTTCTTATACAGCTGGACAAGACAATCTTCTTGTTAACGCAAAAGGTGATAGCTACGTAAGTTACGAAGACTTCGCAGTTGCAGCACTTGATGAAATCGAAAATCCAAAACACGTAAACGAACGCTTCACAGTAGTTTCTGAAGCTGAGTAATAAAAAAAGCTCGTAAAACATAATGTTTTACGAGCTTTTTCTTATTATTGCACTTGTTCTAAGCCATTTGGAGTAATCTTGAAAGAAATTTCTTTAAACTTTTTCTTATCTCCTTTTCCTACTAACTCACTATTTTTATACCAAATTAAACGACCTAATTCGGCATGATACACTTTCACTACATCTCCATACTGGAATGAAGTTCCATTTACTTGCTCAGCAAAATTCTTTGAAGTTTCTTGTCCTTCTGCTGTTACATGTTTTTTCCCCATTCCGTTTTGATCATATAGCGTAATTCCCATATATAATTCATTCTTAAAGTAGCTATGAATTTGTTCATTTGTATACGTCACATGTAGTTTCTTATCGTCATGATTTACCGTTACAATAGAACGGATAACGTCACTAAGCCCTTGGTATACAAAACTGTCTCCATACGTTACTTCTAATGCTACTTCTGTTACTTGCTTATTTCCAAAACGATCTTTCGTTTCTACTTTCACTGTTTGCTGACCAATTTTTGTCGTATCTGGTTTCCCTACAAAACCTACCACTTCTCCATCTTTTACTTCAACAAATTTTTTCGCGTCTAACTTTTCAACATCTGTTCCGACTACTACTTGTTGCGGTTTCGCTGTTACTTCTTGCAACATATCCATTCTCTCAAAGCCTTTTTCTGTCACTTTGAAGAATAGTTCTTTTGCCCCTTTTTTCTCACCTTGACCAGTAAGGGTATTATTTTGATACCATTTCAAACGATCCGGTTCTGCGTGGAATACTTTTACTACATCTCCATACTCGAATTGCATACCATTCACTTGCTTCGCAAAGTTCTCTGATGTTTCTTGTCCCTCTGCTGTTACATGTTTTTTCTCTTTTCCATCTCGATCGTATAACGTGATACCCATGTATAACTCTTTATTAAAATACTCATGAATCTCGCTATCCATATCAGTCACATGGAATTTCTTCTCTTCGTGCTTTAAAGTTACAATTGAAGCAATATCATCGCCATATCCTGCGTATACAATACTATCTCCATAAACCACTTCTACAGGTACCTCTGTCACTTGCTTATTCCCAAAACGATCTTTCGTTTCTACTTTTACTGTTTGCTTTCCGATCTTCGTTGTATCAGGATTCTCCACAAACCCGACTACTTCTCCTTCTTTTACCTCAACAAAGTTTTTCACATCTAACTGGGCAATGTCCGTTCCGACTACTACCATTTGTGATCGTGCCGTTACTTCTTGCAAACCATCTTTTAATTCAAAGCCTTGCGGAGTAATTTTAAAGAATTTCTCTTTTTTATTTTTAGCTTTCCCTTGATCTACAAGTTCGTTATTTCGGTACCATTTTAAACGACTCGGTTCTGCATGGAATACTTTTACTACATCACCATATTCAAAATTCAATCCATTTAGTTCCATCGCAAATCGTTTTCCACTTTCTTGCCCTTCTGCTGATACACTTTTCTTTTCAATCCCATTTTGATCATATACTGTTAAACCTATATATTTTTCTTTATCAAAAAGGTAATGTATTTCATTACTAATAAAAGCGACATGTAATTTTTTTTCATTGTGACGAAGCTCCACTGTCGACATTACATCATTTGAAATTCCTTGAAAAATCATACTGTCACCATAAACAGCATTGACTGGAACAGTAATTAAATTTTCATTCCCTTTTTCATCCTCAATTTCTACTAACACTTCCTGTTTTCCACTCTCTAATTTAGACCATATAATCTTACCTGTTACTTTTACATTCTCACCTAAATTTTGAACAAGTTTACCCGCTTGCTCTTCATCAAAATTGGTACCAACTACAAGGTTTTTTACCTCATTAGCAGGTTCACCATACGGAACTTTATACGGTTCAACTTGCTTCTCGCGAATATCATTACTATCTGTAGCTTTCCATATTTCTTTTTCTAATTTAGGTAAATTTAATTTTTCTATTTTTTCTCTAGTCTCATCACTTGGAGTTAATCCCCATTCTTTAAAGAAAGGAACTAAATTTTGTCCTGCTACTTTTGATGTCATATAAACAAACATTTGCTTTTTCTCTTCATCAGAAGTAGGCAATTCCTCCTTAGGTAACATACGATAAGCTTGATGCAGTCTCGGATAAAAATGTTCTCCGTAAACAACATTTAATTGCCAAAACATTGTAAGAGGATCAAATTCATCAATTATTCTTTCTTCTATAGGTTTCTCTAAGTACTCAAATGACTTTTTATAGTGCCCATCCATTTCTAATTCATTTCCTAATGCTTTTTGCACCATTAAAGAATAAATATTGACTGTTACTTCTCCAATAGCATCCCAATCCCAAGGACTTTGCTGATGTAGATGTCCAACTTCATGCCATGGTCCCCAGCCATCCTTTTCAAGCACTTCTATATCTAAAACTCTATTCATTGCGCTTGGAATATATCCTGTATGATAATTTGTTGCAAACATAAAATCATCTTCAGCAGGCTTCCGTTTTTCAACAAACTGAACATAATGAATTGGAGATTTCGCGAGTCCAATTCCACCCTCTGATAAACCAGCTACTGCATTTTCTATTCGAATAATCTTATCATGCAATTTCATTAACTCTATCGGGCTTGTGTTTTTCATAAACTTTTGTATAGAGCTCGGACTAGCAGTAACTAAACTCCGCTCACCTTTTAATTCAACCGCATAAGGATCTTTATATTTCTTTAACATTTCATCCCAATCTTTTTTCGTATGCTTACCTAAAATAAACAAAGGAAAATGGCTACCACCCTTCGTAACTGAAGCAGTTACCTCCCCTTCGTTATTCATATTGTAAAAATATAAAATACCACCTCTTGGCGATGAAATAACGTTTTTTCCAGGTTTTAAATCAAATTTTTCAGGTGCCTCTTCATCATAAGATCTCGTTCCTATGAAAGCTTGAATAGACTGTGTTCCTTTTATTTCAACTGTAATTTTTTCATTTGCCGCTGCATAAATTCCAGTCGGTTCATTAACAGAAAGATCAAAAGTTACTTTTAATCGTTCTGTTTCCTTGTCTATATCCCCTTTTCCAGGTACCTGGAACGTCCTTTGCTCAAATTTGTTCTCTTCCAAATTCCCACCTTTAACCTCTTCTAAAGGTGCTGCATATCCTTTCGATGCTTCGAAAGCTACTGGCGATAATAATGTAGATATACATATTCCAGCTACTAATACCCTACTCGTCTTTTTCTTCGACATAATCTGTGTCCCCTATTCCTTTATTTAGAGAAACTATCCTATATATTCATTTAATAAGACATCCTATTATTTTTATAAAAACATTTAACGAATAGACTAACACCTCGCACACCTGTATCAATTACTACCGCATTCCTCTCAATGTATTCGCTTTCTTACATTATAAAATTTTTATGTACTGTATCCCCCTCACTTCTCTCTACATAAAAAGAGAATAGTAAAAGATATATTTCAGTATTGTCATCTATACATCTAAAATTGTGAATAATAATAGAATCTTACATTTTCTTCATATATGACCATCAATAGGTAGTTTTTCCAACTGAATTTTACACGCTTTCTACTTTGTTTGATAGCCTTTCCAATCAGAATAATGTTACGATTTTGTGAATACAATCTATTAATTGTAACGTTTGAATTTTAGTATATTTATATTATTTCTAAATAGAGTTCAAACTGTATAAACAGTAATTTTATCCCGCATTTAATTTTTTCAATATAATTTTATCAGCCATATAAAAAAGCACTGGCACAAGCCAATGCTTTTTCATTATCTCTTTTGATTCGGTTTATGTGGTTCATTTGGAGTATGTGGTTTATTATTATCATGACCATTTGTTGTTTTCCAACTTACCGATAACTCCGGACTTGTTTTTTCTTCACTACGCTCAAGTAATACAACTGCATTTTGAATAGTCGGTGTCCCTTTATGTGCAATCCCTTGTAACTTTGTTAAATTCCCTAATACTTTAAAGCTAAACCCACCAGCTGGTGTTTGTTTCGGAATTAAGATGCGGAACTTTTCTCCTACATTAAATTCCGTTTTTGCTTCGCCCTTTTCATTTACAAATTTCGCGCCTTCTGGTGCACCTGTTGCTTGCACTTTATATGTTCCGCTTTTCGCATTTGTTTCTACTGTATATAAACCTGTTTCAAAGAAATCATTTTTCAACACTGCTTGTTGCTCTTCTGACGGCACGACACTCATCGTAATTTCTTGTAATTCTTCACTAGCGCTTGCCTTTGCAACGATATCTTTCGTTACCTTTTCTACATTTTTATTTCGAAAATCTAAATCATTAATATCAATTTGTTTTAACGCATTCCATACTGCAAGCTGCGTTGCATAATGCGCTTCTCTCCAATCAGAAACACCTAATTCTTGTGGGCTCTTTTGTGGATATCCATTTAATAGTACACGATACACATTAATATCCACTTTCCCCATTTCCGGTAAATCTTGACCGCTTGGAGATTTCAAATCTACATTTAAGCAAAAGGCAATTTTACCATCTGCTGTTTTAATAAGCTCTGTTCGAATTGGTTTCTTCTTTGACTTACTATAACTCCAATCCATTTCATACTTTGTATGATCCATAACTTCCGCGAATGCTTGTTGAAGTGGAAATAATAAGTTCGCAAATACAAATAAAACACTCAAAAAAGCGGCCATTAGCTTGAAAGATCTTTTTATATTCATGTTTACAACCCCTTATGAAATAACAAATTTTCTTCTGTTTATTATTTAGTTAGAAACTTTTTTTATGCATAAACAAAACAAAAAAGAGTGCAAACTGTTTGCACTCTTTCTCTCCACTATAAGTTTAGAAATCAAAGTTATCAGGATCTGGACCAACACGATGATTTTCATTTAACGCATCGATTTTCTCCATATCTTCTTTCGTTAATTCAAAGTTAAACACATCAGCGTTTGCAATGATACGGTGTTCTTTCGTTGATTTCGGAATTGTGATTACTCCATTTTGAAGATCCCAACGTAAAATAACTTGAGCTGTCGTTTTACCGTGTTTCTCAGCAATTGCTTGTAATGTTTCGTTATCTAACAATTGACCTTGCATTAATGGTGACCATGCTTCCATTTGAATACCTTGTTCTTTACAGAAAGCTTGTAATTCTTTTTGTGTTAAACGAGGGTGGTATTCTACTTGGTTAATCATTGGCTTGATTTCCGCATCTTTCATTACATCTTGTAAGTGATGAACTTGGAAGTTACTTACGCCAATTGCACGTACGCGTTCTTCTTTATAAAGTGTTTCTAATGCTCTCCACGTATCTTTGTATTTCCCTTCTACAGGCCAATGAACAAGATATAAGTCTAAATAATCTAGCTCTAATTTTTTTAAGCTCTCTTCATATGCAGCAAGTGTCGTTTCATATCCTTGATCTGCATTCCACACTTTTGAAGTAATAAATAAATCTTCTCGAGAAATCCCTGCTTCTTTTATACCAGCACGAATTCCTTCTCCTACAGCTTTCTCGTTTCCATAAATCGCAGCTGTATCGATACTGCGGTATCCTGCTTTAATCGCCGATTTTACAGCTTCTACAAGTTCTGGTCCATCTTCTACTTTAAATACACCTAAACCGAACCAAGGCATTTCTACACCGTTATGCAATGTTGTTGTACTTTGTAAATTTTTCATTATATTTTCTCTCCCTTATTTCACTTGATCTCTTTTTTCTAATGTCATACTCCACGCTGTTAAAATAACAGCACCTACTACCATAATGCCTCCTACCCAGGCCGTATGAATTAACCCTAACGAGTTCGTTACAATACCGCCCAAGTAAGCACCAAGAGCAATTCCTGCGTTAAATGCTGCAATGTTAATCGCTGATGCCACATCAACAGCACTTGGAACAAATCTCTCAGCCAAGATAACGACATACACTTGTAGCCCTGGAACATTCATAAACGCAAATAGTCCCATAAAAATAATTGTGATGAGTCCAGCGACTTTAAATGGCGCTGTAAATGTTAAAACAAATAATACAATTGCTTGAATAAAGAACATGTAAAATAATGCTCGAATCGGATTATGATTTGATAATTTCCCGCCAACCATATTCCCAATCGCAATTGCAATTCCGTACACTAACAAAATAATTGTAACGGTACTTGATTTAAATCCTGTTACTTCTTGTAATAGCGGAGATAAATACGTAAATGTTACGAATGTCCCCCCGTACCCTAATGCAGTAATAGTAAATACAAGTAATAGTCTTCCATTCGTAATCAGTTTGAATTGATCACGAAATGATACGGATGTACCTTTTTTCAAGTTAGACGGAATCAGCATACTGTTAGCGATTAAGGCAACGATTCCAATTACCACAATTACCATAAACGATGCTCTCCAACCAAATTGTTGACCGATAAATGTTCCAATCGGTACACCTGTAATGGTCGCAACAGTTAAACCAGTAAACATAAATGCAATTGCACTTGCACGTTTATTCTCTGGTACAAGCGCAGCCGCAATTGTGGATCCTATCGACATAAAAACACCATGCGCAAACGCAGATACAACCCTCGCGATAAGTAACACAGTAAAACTTGTTGCCACTGCCGCAATTCCATTACCAATAATGAAAATAATCATAATCCACATTAATAACGTCTTTCGCGACATACTAGCTGTTAACGACGTTAATACTGGGGCACCAAACGCTACTCCTAATGCATATAAAGAAACGGTTAAACCCGCTGTTGTAACAGAAACATGTAAATCCTCTGAAATAGATGGTAATAAACCGACACTAATAAATTCGGTTGTACCAATTCCAAACGCACTAATTGCTAGTGCTAATAAAGCAAACATACTTCTTCGATTCGTCTGTACCGCTGAAGAAGATACTGTATATGAATTCAATTGAACTCCTCCTTAATGCGAGAAATCCAATCATAATAGTGTGATAAAAAGGCCTTTTTATCTTCTACAAACATAACTTTACTGCTGATATATGCTATTATGAATGGCTTCACTCTTTTTTTGAAGAACGCACTTTAAAGTACGATAGGTACCAAAAAGTAACATAGGCACTTTTTAGTACCGTACTACTCATTTCCCTCTTACATATGCTATTATGGAACATATTCAACATGATAAAAAGTACGTACTTTAAAGTGCTATAGGTACTTTTTAGTAACATTTAAATTATTTAGCTTCTTTTGTTGGAGAACTGCAATCTATATTCATCAAAGGAGATTTTTTATATGAAGAAATATAATATTCCCGTTGAAGCGACTTTAGAGGTTATCGGCGGAAAATGGAAAGTCGTTATTCTTTGCCACTTAACGAAAGGTACAAAGAGAACGAGTGAATTAAAACGTCTCATGCCTGGTATTACACAAAAGATGTTAACACAGCAATTACGCGAATTAGAAGAAGACGGAGTTATTCAAAGAAAGGTATACAATCAAGTACCACCGAAAGTAGAATATTCTCTTACAGACTACGGTTGTTCTTTAGAATCCATTCTCGATTCTCTTTGTACTTGGGGCGAATGCCACCTTGAAAAAAGCGGTAACACATCGATGCTAATTACAGAAGGTGAACAATAAAAAAAGGAAAAAATGAACATAAATTTGTCCATTTTTTCCTTTTTTTATTTATATATACGTACATTTCCTACCTTATCAAAATAATTTATGCGCTTTCACGCCTTGTCAGTACTACGTTATACGCTTAATATCAAATAATTAGGAATCATTTTTATGTTAACATAGGTGTATATAGTATATAATATAGGATATATATTATATACACTTTCCGATAAAGGAACTTTCCATTATGCGGACAAGCCATGTATCGGACAGTTCATAAATAATAGGTAGGACATTATGGTTTTGGATTTATGATTTCAGCTTACTTGCTGGCATAAATTTAAAGGCATTTTATTGTGCTTTGTGAAACTTTGTATAAAGTTTCGCAAACGTTTACTATCTTACCTATCAAAAATAAGAGTATTGCTATCGTAAAGGAGAATTGGAGATGCCAGAAACTATGACTCAAACAAAGCCAGAACAAGAAACTGTACAAATTTCTGCTAGCCAAGGACAACTTGATGTACTTGATCAGTTGTTAAAACCTGAGGTACAAGAATCATTAACAACACTAGTAGAACAGCTTCCAAAATTAACTGAGCTTGTTAATATTTTAACTAAGTCTTATGACTTCGCTCAAACTGTTGCTACTGATGAAGTATTAAAAAGCGACACTGTTAGTGCAATCACAGAGCTTGTAGAACCTGTAAAAGATACAGTGAAAGGCATGGCTGCAACTGCTATCGAAGCGAAAGATCGTGCTGACGAAAGCAACGAAGTTATCGGCCTGTTCGGTCTATTAAAATTACTAAAAGACCCACAAGCACAAAAAATGTTCCGCTTTGTGAACGCATACCTTCAAATTAGTGCAGAACGTAACAATAAATAATTTAACTTATAACAACAATTAGTAAAGACGGGGGATATCATACTATGTCAAAACAAATTGTCATCTTAGGCGCTGGTTATGGCGGTCTTCTTGCCGCTTTAAACGTACGTAAATATTACAGCAAATCAGAAGCACAAGTTACAGTGATTAACCAATACTCAACACACCAAATCATCACTGAACTACACCGCCTTGCAGCTGGTAACGTTGCTGAGCAAGCAATTGCAATGCCACTTACAAAGCTTTTCAAAGGTAAAGACATCGATCTTAAAATCGCAACAGTTGAGTCATTCTCAGTTGATAGCAAAGAAATTAAACTAGCTGGTGGCACTACTTTATCTTACGATGCACTTGTAGTTGCTTTAGGAAGTAAAACTGCTTACTTCGGTATTCCAGGACTAGAAGAAAACAGCATGGTATTAAAATCTGCTGCTGATGCAAACAAAATCTACAAACACGTTGAAGACCGTATTCGTGAATACGCAAAAACGAAAAACGAAGCTGATGCTACAATCGTAATCGGTGGTGGCGGATTAACTGGCGTTGAGCTAGTTGGTGAGCTTGCTGACATTATGCCTAAACTTGCAAAAAGCCACGGCGTAAATCCAAAAGAAGTTAAACTTCTTCTTGTTGAAGCAGGTCCAAAAATCCTTCCAGTATTACCAGACCACTTAATCGAACGTGCAACTACTAGCCTAGAAGCACGCGGCGTTACATTCTTAACAGGTCTTCCTGTAACAAACGTTGCTGGCAATGAAATCGACTTAAAAGACGGTCAAAAACTTGTTGCTAACACATTCGTTTGGACAGGCGGCGTACAAGGTAACCCATTAATCGGTGAATCAGGTCTTGAAGTAAACCGTGGACGTGCAACAGTTGATGCATACCTACAATCTACTTCTCACAAAGACGTATTCGTTGCTGGAGACAGCGCTGTTGTCTTCGCTCCAGACGGACGTCCATACCCACCAACTGCACAAATCGCTTGGCAAATGGGTGAGTTAATTGGATACAACTTATACGCAGCACTAGAAGGCAAAGCTTTCGAAGAGTTCGCACCTGTAAACTCTGGAACACTTGCTAGTCTAGGACGTAAAGATGCTGTTGCTACAATTGGAGCAAGCAATACTCCACTTAAAGGCTTACCAGCATCATTAATGAAAGAAGCAAGTAACGTTCGTTACTTATCACACATTAAAGGTCTATTCAGCTTAGCTTACTAATCTGAATATAAGCCCGAATCATGCCCTGCATGGTTCGGGCTATTTTTATCCGTAACATTCTCTACTTACTTATATTCGGCAAAGAATTACTATAACCCTTTTCAATTATCTAAATATACTGACTTTTTTGTGTCGAAATTGTGTATATGAAAAGAGTGAAAGCATCTTTCTTACTTCCACTCTTCCACAAAAATTATTATCCCAATTTCACTAAGCTGTAGTTCTTCTTCCCTTTACGAATAATAATAAATCGTCCATCAAATGAATTTTCTACAGTAACATCTGTACCCACATCCATTACTTTTTCACCATTCATCGAAATAGCTCCATTATTAATATCTTCACGTGCTTGTCGTCTAGATGGTTCAATCCCTAAATCAACTAGCCATTCTACGATGTTTTTCGTCTCCTTTGAAGACTGGAATGTTGGCATCTCTTTAAAGCCTTGTTCAATTTCATCAGCTGTTAACGATTTAATATCTCCGCTAAATAACGCTGCTGTAATCTTCTCAGCTTGCAGTAGTGCCTCTGCTCCATGAACGAATTTCGTCATTTCTTCCGCTAATACTTTTTGCGCTTCACGTTTATGAGGCTCTGTTTCTACCTTCACTGCCAATTCATCAATGCGCTCTTTCGTTAAGAACGTAAAGTATTTCAAGTATTTCACTACATCACGGTCATCTGTATTCACCCAGAACTGGTAAAATTCAAATGGTGTTGTTTTTTCAGGATCAAGCCAAACCGCACCACCTGCAGATTTACCAAACTTCGTACCATCTGATTTCAATAATAATGGAATCGTTAATCCGAATACCTTCGCTTCGTGCCCTTCTAACTTACGAATTAAATCTAAACCACTCGTAATATTTCCCCATTGGTCACTACCACCAATTTGCAGTTGAACATCTTCTTTCGTGTATAAATGATGGAAGTCCATCGCTTGCAAAATTTGGTACGTAAATTCTGTGAAAGAAATACCTGTATCTAAACGACTGGCTACAATGTCCTTCGCTAACATGCTATTAATGCTAAAGTTCTTCCCGTAATCACGTAAAAACTCAATAATGTTTATTTCATGTGTCCAGTCGTAGTTATTTACCATCTTCACTTCGCTATTTCCGCCAAAATCAAATAGCTTTTTCATTTGCGCTGTTAACGCATCCACATTATGCTGAACTACTTCTAACGTTTGAAGTTGACGTTCTGATTGACGTCCGCTCGGATCACCAATTGTTCCTGTTGCCCCACCAATTAAAATAACTGGATGATGGCCAGCTAACTGGAATCTCTTCATCATCATAAACGGAATCAAATGTCCAATATGCATACTATCACCAGTCGGATCAACTCCGCAGTATAGTGAAATCTTTTTCTCTTCTACTAGCTTACGTAAACCTTCTTCGTCCGTCTGTTGATTAATGGCACCGCGCCATTCTAATTCATCAATAATATTCATCTTTTTCATCCCTTCTACTTTTTTGAAAACAAAAAGTCCCTATGTCTATGACATAGGGACGATTATTCACCGTGTTACCACCCAGTTTGTATAAATAGCATAGCTACTCATACCACTCTTAGCAATAATATCGATTGCCAATCCGCTTAGCATTACCTAAGATACTCCAGAGTGTAATTCGCAAGTTTGTTTGTGCTAGGTTCCAGCAACCCCTAGCTCTCTCGTTAACAGTGACAAACTGCTACTGGGCTCTTTCAACGTATATTATTTGTTAAATTATTAGCCATTATATTGAATTAAAAACAAATTGTCAACAATACCCAAATGTTATTTTAAAATAATTCACATTTTCATACGGATTTCGTTACTCTTTATCTTCTCCAATAATCCTTACTTCTCGCTCTAACTTCACGCCAAATTTCTCTTCAACGGTCTTTTGTACAAAATGGATTAAATCAATGTAATCTTGTGCTGTTCCGTTATCAACATTCACCATAAATCCAGCGTGTTTTAAAGAAACTTCCACTCCGCCAATTCGCTTACCTTGTAGACCTGATTCTTGAATCAATTTACCAGCAAAGTTATTTGGTGGGCGCTTAAATACACTACCACATGAAGGGTATTCTAAAGGCTGTTTTGATTCACGTTTAAACGTTAAATCATCCATTTTTTCTTTAATTTCTTCACGCACACCTTCTTGAAGCTCAAATCTCGCTTCAAGAATAATGTAATGGTTGTTTGCAAATACACTCTTACGATATCCAAATTCAAATGCTTCTTTCGTTAAAGTACGTAGCTCTCCATCACCTGTCATTACGACAGCTTCTGTTAATACAAACGATACTTCACCGCCGTAAGCACCAGCATTCATATATAATGCTCCGCCAACTGAACCTGGAATACCACAAGCAAACTCAAGACCCGTTAAATTATGATCTAATGCAATACGTGATACATCAATAATTGCTGCACCACACTGTGCTACAATCGTCGTTCCTGTTACAGTCACACCTGTAATGTGAATTAAACTTACTATAATCCCGCGAATTCCACCGTCTTTAATAATGACATTCGATCCATTTCCTAAAAACGTAACTGGAATATTATATTCGTTAGCATATTTGATAACTTCTTGAATTTCATCATAATTCGTCGGCGCAACGAACACATCTGCTTTTCCACCAACTTTAATATGTGTATGATTCTTTAACATTTCATCTTGTTTCACATGACCTTCAGGCAATACCGTACTTAAATATTCATAAACCTCTTGCATATTCATTTTACGATTCCTCTATTTCTATATTCTTTTTATCCCGTTATACGGGCCCATAATATCCCCACATACATGAACGAACCTAAAGTGGTGGATACAGTGTACCCAAAATCAATTCGAGACACCTATAAACCTCTTAATTTATAAGAGGTGCCACTCATATTAAAATATATATTGCATAATAAAGCAACCCAAATGGGCTACTAAACTTGACATGTCATCAGAAAGACAACAATTTGTAAAATATATTACTTTTTCAAAACACTATCCTTCAGTATCTTACTATACCATACGAAAATAAAGTGGTATTTTTTTGTAACCTTTACTTTATTTTCATCAATAAAAAAGATGCTTTTACATAGGTAAAAGCATCTTTTTTATTACTTATTATAATTTACTTTTCGTTCTCTTCTTTTTCCTTATCAAACCATAATAGCTCATCGTCATCAACTTCACCATTATAATTGATTAGAATCTCTTCTCCCGCTTTTATATCTTTGTAAGCAAAGAAGTTAAACGTATGATTCTCGAAGACAATATCATACGTTGCATTCGGATTATATGCATGATTAAATAACATGCCGTATCCTAAAAGGAATGCCGTATGATTTACCCCATACTCAAATGCGTAGTCAGCAAGTAACGTTTTCTCAATGTGTTCATGCTGTTCATTCGGATAAGAGATAACTGGTGCTGAGTGAATCAACTCACCCTTTTTAATATCACGAGTTGCAAATACCCCTCTATTAAATTCTCCATCACTAAGTTCAGAAGTCTTAACTTCGATCATATGCGTCACCTATATAATTCTTTCTTTGAAGTATTTTATTCCGCTATTTGCGGGGTTCAACTAATAATCAGTAGCGTATAGCCCCACTAATTAAAGTCTCAGTTTATCTCCTTAAGCTTGGCAGAAAACGCGCAGAAAAGCAATTAAATTACTATTAAGTATTCGTTTAAATGAAAAAAGAGCACACATGGTGTGCCCTTTTCAAGAGATATTACTTTTCTAAAATATCTTCTAGTAACTTCACTTGCTCGCTAACAGTATGTAACGTCTTCACCGATATATCATTTCGATGTTTTTCTTCTTCCACACTTGCTAACACTTCTTCCGTAGCCGCAGAAGTTTGCTGAATTACATTAGAAGCATGTGTAACATCCTTTACGATATTCGTCGTTTTAACCTGCAAGTTTTCTTGATGACCAACAATCTCTCTCATTACATCATTAATTGCATCAATAAACTTCCCTAAATCCGTTACATTTGTTAAAACACTTGCTAGCATTTCATTACATTCTTCTTGTACTTTTTCTGATTTCTCTACCTGCACTTCCACTTTACTTGCTTGATTACTAAACTCCTTCAAAATACCTTGAATTCTCCCCGCAGAACGATTCGATTCTTCGGCAAGCTTTAATACTTCATTCGCTACAATAGCAAATCCTTTTCCATGCTCTCCTGCTCTTGCAGCTTCTATATTTGCATTTAAAGCTAGCAAACTCGTCTGACTTGAAATATTCGTTATTACATCTACAATTTCGTTAATTTGCTTCGACTGCATCATTAAATCTCTAAATATAATTCCTGATTGTGAAACAACATCATTTAAACTTCTCATATTCGCTTCAAAATTTCGTAAAGTATGTACACTACCCTTTGAAATCTCTAAACTTTCATCAACACGAATCGATGCACCTCTTACTTGAGAAATGATTTGTTCAATATTTCCTTCCATATCATTCAATACTTCTACTGAACGATGCATCATCTCTGATTGTGATTGAGTACCAACTGCCACCTCTTCAAAAGCAAAATTAATTTCACTCATCGACTCCATCGATGTATTCATATTTTGTCTTAAATGATTGAAATTACTATCTAGTTTCACAACAGTTTCCTCAATAAGTCTTTGAGTCTCTTCTAGCTCCTGAGCTTTCCTCATCACTTCTTGCTTCTCATCACTTAAACGAGCTAGCAGATTAGAGCCAATCTTCGTTACGCCCCACATAGCGATCGTTACGATTGCTAACAAGCTTGCGAAGTTTGCAGCTTCAGATGCCGCTGTATAAGCAAAAAATTGCTCCGGCCAATAACTACAAAGAATAAATGTGATAACAACCGCCACTCCGCCAAGAATGATAACGAGACGTTCACTTAAATAAATAAGTGAAACTGCTAGTGTAAAGTAGATCATTTGAAACACAGCCGGACTTTCGTTAAAAGCTTGTACCATAATGAAAGACATAATAAGCAACATAAATGTCATGATATATTTATACATCGCTTCCATGCTTTCTATAAAAGTAAGAAGCGTTCCAAATACAACAACTGAAATGCCACAAACCCAAAACGCTATTGCTCTCTCTGTAAAAATATATCCGTAATACCCAATCGCGATGATTCCAAGAAAGAAACTACAAATCGTAATGAACAGCAATAAATGATTTTTCTGTGATTCTTTCTCAAGGTTAGAAAAACAAGTTCTCTTTAACCACTCCATATATGAAGCCCCACCTTCTACTTATACATATCGATTACTTCAGCTTAAATACCGCACTTACTGGGTTATGATCGCTATTTTCAAACTTTAAATCTTTCCCTTGTACATTTACAATTTCCACATTCGGTGAAACGATAAAACCATCAATAATCGTGACGAAGTTTTCACCCTCCACATATTTCTTCACATCATCTCTCACCGTCATAACAGACGGATCTACAGCCCACTTAAAGCCACCATCAGTAAAGTCCTTTGGTAACTCTACTAACCACTCTGGGCGCTCTTTCACAAACTTCGGATCACTTAACTGAGCGTTCGAAAGTAATTGATTCCAATCTCCGCCCATTATTACGTAATCACCATTTTCATAATGCTTGTTCATATATTCTTTTAAAAACTCTACTTGCTGTTTTCTAATTTTCCCGCCTTCATCATACGCAGACAAATGTAAATTTACGAGTCTCACAAACTTCCCATTATTAACAGGTATTTTATGCTCAACAATCGCTCGATCTAAATCAAACAAACGCTTTGGCCAAGGCTCCATTCCAGGAAGTTGGAACCTCTGCGCTGTTTGGACTGTATATTTAGAAAACGTACTTAGTCCAGCCTCCGCATATCCCATTGGACTTGTAATTGGTACAGGGACCCATTTTGTATCATAGTTCTTTCCGAACGACGAAGCATAATCAGGTAATCCTTTTTTCAAAAATTCATGTCCATTTACATCAAAAGATCGCAGTGATTTTATATCAACCTCTTGTAATAACGTAAAATCACTATTCTCATTTTGTAAAAACGAAAGCATATTCTTTAAATTCGTTTCCGTTTGCTCTTTACTACTTGAACCAGATCTCTTTCCACCATCCATAAAGAAGTCTTGATCCTTATCTAATCCAGCATAGCCAATATTAAATGTTGTAACTTTAAATTCATTTCCAAGCGCTAACACGCGTTCCTTATTATTCTCCACCTTCAAACTTATAACATTAGCCGGCTGTTCTTTTGTAAGTGTCATATACGCTAAAAAACCACCTACAACTCCCAATCCTACTAAAATACATATAAGTACTATTTTTAATAATTTTTTCAAACGAACGACTCCTTTTCTAAAACTACCAATTTTACTTTTCTTTATTTTCAGTTAACTAAAAACAAATGACAGACATAAGAAACATTTTATCACATCAAAAACCTTATATCACTATATTTAGTTTATAAACAGAAGTTCCCTATCTTAAAGCATCACATACATACAAAACAGCTCCACTTCTTCACTGGAAATTCTACGCAATTTTTAGTACACTATATGTAATAATTATAGGCGATGGAGTTCGCCATAACTGCTGCTTAGCTAATGACTCCTACCAGTATAACTACTGGTAGGAGTCTATTTTTTTGAGCAAGCTATTTAAAGAGGTGAAGAAATTGATTTATATTATCGTTGGCATAGCCGGTATATTAGGAGCCCTCTCTCGTTATTATTTAGGTCTTACTATTCATACTTCATGGCATCATTCATTTCCATTAGCTACGTTACTTATTAACTTAGCCGGCTGCTTCTTATTAGCGTGGCTAACTACGTATATCGCTCGAAGAAATATCTTGCCTTCAGAAATTATCACAGGCGTTGGAACTGGATTCATCGGTTCCTTTACGACGTTTTCGACATTTAGTGTAGAAACTGTGCAATTAATCAATCATTCTGAATGGAATACGGCTTTCTTATATGTATCATGCAGCATACTTGGTGGACTCATTATGTCTGGTCTTGGCTATACATTAGGTGATTTCTTACTTAAGAAACATCTTACGAAAGGTGATCACTTATGATGGAAGCTTTATTAGTGGCAACTGGAGGTTTCTTCGGTGCTATTACACGATTTGCAATTAGCAATTGGTTTAAAAAAAGAAATAAAACTTCCTTTCCAATTGCTACATTTCTCATTAATATAACAGGGGCGTTTTTACTCGGATATATAATTGGCAATGGCGTCACTACAGGTTGGCAATTATTATTAGGTACTGGATTTATGGGTGCCTTCACGACATTTTCAACATTTAAACTAGAGTCCATTCAGCTCTTCAATCGTAAAAACTTTTGCATACTATTTCTATATTTAAGTGCTACTTATATAATCGGTATCCTTTTTGCATTCCTTGGAATGAAGCTAGGCGGAATATAAAAAAAGAAAGCGACTCTTATCAGTCGCTTTCTTTCATAAGAAGTATGTCCCGCCATATGGAATGGAGAATAAACCCGCTGGATGCACATCGTAATGTACAATTTGCATCGGAGGCTGTGAGTACGACATATACTGCCCTTGCATCATTTGTGCAAAATATGCTTGCTGCTGCATTTGAATCGCTTGATTCACAGCATGAATTGTCCCCTGTGCTCCTGCCAGTGTAATAGCTGCTCCCACTTGTCTACCACTATAAAAATAATGATTCATCATGATTCAGCTCACTTATTATTTTTCTTCCATATAGTATGTTTCTATTTCATGGTGAGTGTTTTGTCCCGATTAATGAATCCCTCACTACTTAAACTTCATTTTATCTATTACTTTTTTTCAGCTTTGAAGTAATAAATCCAAATAGTAATACACCAATACCACTCAAGAACAATACATAACTTATCGGTACTAAGAAAAAGAAAGGTTCTTCAAGGAATCCATTCGCTCCCACTTTACTGTTTGAAGCATGTATAGCTAAAGAAATGATCGCTAAAATCATGAAAGAAATAGCTACTACGTATTTATTTATCATTTCACATTCTCCTCTATTCATATAATTACCCTTAGATTATTAACATCATATTACCTAAAACAAAATCATTCGTCAATAATTTTTTATTGTTTTACAATAAAAAATTATTGATTATTATAAATAGAAAAAGGTTTATGAAGCACCTTAAATCGCCTCACAAACCTTTTCAAACATAAATATTTACACTTCAAACCTCTTGCTTACTACAACATAAATCGCACACAATAGCACGAATATCCCAGCATAAATTAACAAAATTTCTACACTAAACATATCAGCCAATGGACCAAATATTATCATTCCTAAAGGAAACGCGCATGAATTAGCGATTTGTACAAGACTAAACATTCGTCCGTGCATAGAAGGTTCTACTTTTTCCTGCAATAACACGGTAACCGGTGTATTGAAGCACGGCATTGTTATACCAATTAAAAAGTTAAATACTAAATACACAATAAATACCGGAGCAATCCCTAGTCCAATCATAAGCAGTCCATACAACGCACAAGCTAGCGCTGTTGTATGCATACGATTACGGAAACCACCCCATGCCGCAATCAATACGCCACCAGCTGCCGCCCCCGCACTAAAAGTCATCTCACTAGCAGTAAGTCTCCACATTTCTGCACCGAAAGAACGAGTTACCATTAAAGGTGTTAAAAAGGCGGCTGGACTTATTAAAATCATGACAATGATTAATAAAAAGAGTAGCCTCTTAATAAATACATTTTCTTTTAAGTAAGCAAAGCCTTCTTTTATACCTTGTAAATTAGATTTTTGCTTACTCTCTGTATTCACATGTCTCTCCACTTGAATGATAAACATAATACTAATTCCAATCATAGCCGTAATAACATCAATAAAAAATGTCGTTTCAATGCTAGCAATAGAAAGAATTGCAGCACTTGCTGCTGGAGAAAGAAACATAATTAAAGATGTAATACCGCTATTTATCCCATTTACTTTCATAAGATAATCTTTCGGAACGATTTGTGGGATTAACGCATTCACAGCTGGCGTTTGTACCCCTGTCCCAGCTGAACGAATGAGTAGTACTATAAAAAGGAACCAAATACTTTTATATCCTGTTAAAAATAAAACTGCTAAAACTAACGTAGCAATTGCTATACTCCCGTCCGATAACATAATCATCTTTTTACGGTCGTAACGATCAATCCAAACACCTGCAAATAAAGATATTGCAATTTGTGGTAGGAATCCGCAAACAGTTGAAATGGTCAACATTAACCCTGACGATGTTGTTAAGGTGATATACCATATAATCGCGTATTGCACGAGAGAGGAACCGAACAAAGAGATCGTTTGAGCGGTCAAAAATAAAATAATTTTCTTTTTCCAATCATTTCTACTCATATGTTTCACACCCCCTTAACTAATCCTGTCTCTATATTAAAAATACTATCTGCCCAATCAAGATAAAAACTTGCTTCGTGAGATACGAGTATAATGCTACCTTTAAACTGAATGAGTGCCTTTTGCAAAGCTCCCTTCGCTTCTGCATCTAAATGATTTGTCGGCTCATCTAAAATTAAGAAATTACAAGGTGATAATAATAATCCGCATAATTTAACCTTTGATTGTTCACCACCACTCAACGTACGAATTTCTTGTGAAACATGAGTATCCTTCACACCACATGCAGCTAAATGATGACGTATCTCCTTCACGTTTAGTTTAGGAAACTGTTCTGAAATAATTTGCAGCGGCGTTAAAGAATCGTTGCTCCAATTCAGATCTTGCTCATAATATCCAATCTTTATTTGCTCTGAGAAGTGAAATTCTCCGGCAATACTAGAAATAGTTCCAACGATTGTTTTTAATAAAGTAGATTTCCCTACTCCGTTGAACCCTGTAATAACAAGTTTTTGCCCACCCATCACTGAAAAATTCAATTTTGCTAAGAGAGCAAAATCGTAACCAACTTCAAGATTATTTACTTCCAGAACTGTCTGAACCGAAATAGGAAGTTCCTGAAAATGAATAGACGGTTTATGAGTAAAACTTGGTGGCGCAATTTTTTCCATACGTTGCAACTGCTTTCTACGTCCTTGTGCTATTTTTGAATTCAATCCAGCAATATTTCTACGAATATACTCTTCCGTTTTTTCAATTTTCTTTTGCTGTGCATAGTATTGGCGCATATAATCTTTTCGCAAATGCTCCTTTTGTCTTACAAAATCTGAGTATTTGCCGTAATACTTCTTCACCGTTCCAAACTCTATATCACATATGCAAGAAGTCACTTTTTCTAGAAAGTCAAAATCATGTGACACGACAATAAACGCCCCTTCAAAATTCACTAAATAATTAGCAAGCCATTCAACATGCTCTTTATCAAGAAAGTTTGTCGGTTCATCTAGTAATAAAATAGTAGGCTCTTCTAATAAAAGCTTTGCTAAAATTACCTTTGCCCGTTGTCCTCCGCTTAATTCATCAATAACACGATCCATCCCAATCGCATCAATACCTAAACCGGCTGCCACCTTATTTATTACGCTGTCTACTGAATAAAAATCACGAGCCTCAAGCTGTTCTTGTATTTCAGCTGCTTTCAATAGTTGATTCTCATCTCCAGTCATCGTACTTTCTTCATATAACTTATTCATTCTCTTTTCCATTTCAAACAAATCATAAAAGGCTCGCTTTGCATATTGTGAAATGGTATAGCTCCCATCAATTTCTGCATATTGATCAAGATGTCCAATTTGAATATTAGGTTGCCACTTAATGCTCCCCTTATCAGAAATAATTTCCCCCACCAATATTTTCATTAATGTGCTTTTCCCTGCACCATTCTGTCCAACAATCCCCATATGTTCCCCTTTATACAAATCAAAAGAAGCATTTTCGTATAATACTTTATCTATAAAACTATGTGATAAACGTTCAACTTTAAGTAAACTCATTTTTATTCCTCTTTTCCTGAAATTAAAAAAAGCAGAGAGATAGCGTCATTCGACACTAGCCCTCTGCTTCGTGGTTTTTCCCATACTACTCCAATTTACAGTAAAAGCTCATTGGAATAATATACACAAAGGGCCATAGACAAAGCATTGTCTATGGCCCCTTAATCTATTTTATACATCAACTGAAAAACCATAACCAAATAAGCATAGATAAACTATACTTTTTTAGAAAAGTTATTCAGTCGATGAATATAGGGATTTATGCCCCTTGATTAAGCTCCGTACAACGCTTCACCGTATACATTTGTGCGGAGCAAAGTTTTCTAATGAGTTTTACAAATTTTATATAAAGCATGTTCTGCACCTTCCTTAATACTTAAAAGGGATTTTAGCATACAGTTTTACGAAGCGTCAACATTACCTCCAAATCATTCAACTACTTATTTTTAAAATATTCCTTCTGGAACATACACATTCTTATCGCATTATGATAGTTACCATCAACGAAAAACTCGTCTAAAAGCTCGCCTTCCACTATAAATCCAACCTTTTTATACACATGGACTGCTTTCTCATTTTCTTTATCCACAACTAAATAAATCTTATGCATATTTAATACAGAAAAAGCGTAATCCATCGCTAAACGCGTCGCTTCTGCTGCGTAGCCATGCCCTTGATAATTAGGATCAATAATAATTTGGAATTCAGTTCTTCGGTGAATATAATCGATTTCCACTAATTCGACCAATCCAACCATCTCATTATTTTTCTCAACGATAAACCGGCGTTCACTTTGATCATGTATATGTTTATCGTATAAATCCTGCAGCTCCACAAATGCCTCATACGGCTCTTCAAACCAATACGACATAATATGGGCATTATTATTAAGTTCGTGTACAAACTTTAAATCTTCCCGTTCTAAAGGACGTAACTTCAATTCCTGACTCATTGTTATAACCTCCAAGTAAAAGAAACCTCTTCACTTAATTTCTCAATTTTTTTCAATTTCAAACGCCCTATTTACATTGTAAACTTTCAAGCCACTTGAAGGTCAAGACATAAAAAGTTAGTGCAAGCTACGCCTGCACTAACTGACCCTAACGACGAAAAACCTATTAAAGTTGCTAATGCCCCAATTCCACAAATCTTTTTTGCTCTTGAATTCCCCAAAAATTTATTAAACATGAATCACATCACTCCTTTTTAGATTTCCTTATTACAAAAACATGATAAACTAATATAAAAATTTCATGTCGAAATTTACAACTTATTAACGAAAAAATGAAAAATAGCGCAAACTTATGTCTGCACTACTCTTTTCTCAAATCTCTCATATTCGATATGTATAAAGCAATAACTAAAACAAGAATGGATCCCGCATATAACAACGTCTCCATCGGTTCCTCATGAGATACAATAATTAATCGAATTAAAGCCGTAATTCCGATATAAATAAAATAACGTAACGGAAAATGATAATTCGACTTAAAATACTTAATAATCAATGCGATGAACTCGAAGTATAAGAAGTAGACGATAATACTTTCAACCAATTTATACGATGTATACTCCTTTTCCGAAAAGATATACTGCACAAATGTGATTGTCTCATTCACTAAGAAAATCGATAACACAATGGATAATATAATTAAAGCTATATTTAATATCCATTGCAAAACACTAGCTATAAGATGATCGATATTAAACGACTTCATTTTATCTTTAAACTCCCCTTCGTGTAAGTACGCATTTATTATAGCAAAATTATACTAGCAAAAGTGTTAAATCAAATATGATCGTCCTCTTTCACTATCACTTCACCATCCTGATATTTACGCTTAATATAGCCGTTTCCCCAATCTTTACTTTGTATCTTTTAGCTTTTTCACACTGAAACTATATGCGTCAAAATCGTTTCATGACATTATTACCTGCACATACCTACACTTTATATAATAACGGTACAGTACAAACAACGTACTGTACAAATATATGTGGGGGGATTAACTATGAACGAAGCGTTACTATTAATCGACATGCAAAATGATTACTTTGAAGGCGGCAATATGGAATTGCATCAACCTGAAAAAGCCGCACAAAAAGCGAAAGAAGTCTTGAAAGTATTTCGTGAAAAATATAACACAGTTATTCACGTACAACATATTGCGAACAATGAAGGAGCTACTTTCTTCTTACCTGAAACAGTAGGTGTTCAAATTCATGATGATGTACAACCGATTGCTAACGAAAGAGTCATACAAAAACATCATCCTAATAGTTTTTTAAGAACCAATTTATTTGAAACATTAAAAAAAGAAAAAATAGATCAACTAGTCATTTGCGGTATGATGACTCACGTATGTATTGATGCAACAGTACGTGCTGCCAGTGATTTAGGATTTCAATGTGTTGTAATTGAAGATGCTTGTACAACAAAAGATTTAGAATTTCAAGGAAATCTAATCCCCGCAGTACACGCTCATCAGTCATTCATGAGCGCATTAGAGTTTGGTGATATTTATGCAAAAGTCATGTCAGCAAACAGTTTTATAAACAAAAATAAATAAAGAATTCCATTTCCATATAAAAAAAGAAAGGATAAATATCTTATTCTTTCTTTTTTTCAATTGTCTTAATGACAGTATTTATACGATAATCACCATAATGTAAAACATCTGCAAGAGTCTCTTCTAATTGTTGATGTGAAGATGTGTGAAGAATCATGATATAACAGCCATCGCCACTTATACGATACATTTCAGTAATTACGTCCGTTTTTTCAAAAAAGGTTTGAATTTGATTATGATAATGTGGTGCATGCAGAAATAGTGTAACAAACGTCATAATAGCCCCTTCTAACTTAGCCCTATCGATATCTATCGTATATTTTTGAATGACACCTGCCTCTTCTAATTTATTAATTCGTTTCCCAACAGCCTGGCCAGTCAAATGTACTCTCTCTCCAATTTCCTTCCAGTTCATTCTAGCGTTTTCTTGTAGTAACTTTATAATTTTAAAATCTGTTGAATCGAACATGGACATCCCCTTCCTATAAGAATCCCTTCTATAAGATCTTCATTTCCCCTACAATTCATCTCAAAAAATTTTACAATACAATCAATTAACTCTATTAGAAATTACATTATTGTTAACGGCTTTCCTTCTTCCTTACAATATATTTTTTAACAACTTTAAAAAGCCTTACTACAAATAAATTGTAGTAAGGCTCTGACTATTTAAGATAAACATGAAACGACTTCATTATCTCTATACAAATAAAGTTTAGCAAATAATGTTGCCATCCCCTCCAAGGAAAAGAAACCTTATTTCAACTTTCCTATTGATAAGTTAACACGATAATTCCCGTATTTTAATAGTCGTCCTAGAAAGTTATCTAAGTCTTCATTGGACGCAAAATGTGTTTTTAATAAATAACACCCCTCACCACTTATACGGTGTACTTCAGAAATCCCTTCTTCTCCTTGAAAGAAATTCATAAACTCTTGGTGATTAGCTGTTGTTACGAACAAAGTAACAAATGCAGTCACTACTTGTCCTAATTTGATTCGGTTTATTGCAATTGTATACTGTTCAATAATCCCTAAATCCTCTAATCTTCGAATTCGATTTCCTACGGCCTGCCCCGTCATATGTATTTTTTGGCCAAGCTCTTTCCATTGTATTCTTGAGTTTTCTCCTAATAATTTCAGTATCTCAAAATCTGTTTGATCAATGATATAAACCAATCCTTTCACCGTGAAAGTAGAAAGCCCGAAAGTGTTTCGCCAACTTATTCTGCTTATCAATACAATTCACTATACTTAGTTTATCCTCTTACATCACATTATTTATCAGTTATATTTACTTATAACACAGAGGACGCAACAAAAAATACATCTAGATTTAAAGGAGGTTACAAATATGTTATTACAAGAAATTCTATCGTTCAATGAACAATTTGTAGAAAATAAGGAATACGCTCCTCGTGAAGCGACAAAAATGCCTAAAAAACGTATGGTTGTTGTTTCTTGCATGGATGCTCGTTTAATTGAGCTACTTCCAAAAGCTTTAGATATACACGATGGTGATGCAAAAGTCATCAGAAATGCAGGTGGTAAAATTGCTTCTGCTTTCGATAGTGTTATGCAAAGTGTTGTCGCGTCAGTATACGATTTAAATGCAGATGAAATCTTCCTTATTGGACACCATAGATGTGGTGCGAGCCAAACGAATCCAAAAGGAACACTTCAAAAAATATTAGATCGTGGAGTAGCTTCACCAGAAATTTTATCAGCGATTGAATATGCTGGTGTTGACCTTAAAAAATGGTTATTCGGATTCGATGATGTTTGCGATTCAACACAAGCTAATGTTGATTTAGTAAGAAATCACCCACTTATTCCAAAAGATGTTCCTGTACACGGTTTAGTTATTGATCCACATACAGGGAAATTAGATGTAGTGGTAGATGGATATAAAGCATTACATGGTGAAACAAAATAATTAATATTACTTACACGAAGGGAAGTTATTAGATATGAAAAGACAAGTATTAGATATGAATCGACCGGAAGCTACAAAAAAAATTTTAGAAGCAAAAATTGCAAAAGGTTTAACATGGGAAGAAATTGCAAAAGTAAGTGAAAACTCTGAGACTTGGGTTGTAACAGCGTTATTAGGACAAGCTACAATGACACGTCCAGAAGCAGAAAAAATCGGTAAACTATTAGAATTAGATGAAGAAGTAGTTCAAGCATTAACAGTAGTTCCACTTCGCGGCCAAGTAATGGAAATGCCTCCTACTGACCCGATTGCATATCGTTTATATGAAATGATGTTACAATATGCACCAACTATTAGAGAGTTAATCTTAGAAAAAGCGGGCGAAGGTGTAATGAGTGCGATTAACTTCAACCTAGGTGTGGATACACAAGAAGATCCAAAAGGTGGCGATCCTCGTATCGTGATTACACTTAATGGGAAATTCTTGCCATTCCGTACATGGTAATTAATTAAAAATCTATCTATATAATTAAAATAATTTTATAGATTTAATAAATCCATCCTTTTTAATCTAACTGTGTAGAAAGGATGGATTTTTACTATGATATTCTTTTTCGGCAAAGGAGAATAATATGAATAAAAAACACTTTGATACGAGTTTTAGTATTCTACAATGGTTTGTGTTTCTATTAGCAAATGCAATTGCATTACCTATCATTATTGGTGGCATATTCCATTTACCAATAGAAGATATCTCAACATTAATGCAGCGGACTTTTTTAGTCGTGGGAGTAAGCTCGTTTCTACAAGCGTGGTTTGGGCATCGCTATCCCATTGCGGACGGGCCAGCCGGTTCATGGGTAAGTATATTTGTCATATTGGGACAAGTTGCTATGCATCAGGGACAAAGCGCAAAAGACGTGTTGCAACTTTTAGAAGGCGGATTAATTATTGCAGGTATATTACTCTTCGTTCTTGGTATAACAGGGCTTGTTCATCGAATCTTACGTTTATTTACACCCTTGGTTACAGGAACCTTTCTTTTAATATTATCTCTTCAGCTTAGTGGTGTGTTACTAAAAGGAATGATGGGATTACAAGGACCTGCAACTCATCCTGACTATACAACAGCTACTATTGCGCTCTTTGTTTTTGCCCTTATTACTTTCTTATCAATTAAAGGGAAAGGATGGATGAAAAGTTACGCTGTGTTACTTGGAATTTCATGTGGTTGGCTTTTGTATGCAGTATTAGGAAAATCATCTCATATGCCTTCACATACAACGCTAGTCAAGTTACCAGCGATATTTGCTTGGGGCACACCTAGATTCGATATTGGAATGACTCTAACTGCAACTTTATTTACCTTTCTTTTAGTTGCAAATACAATTGCTGCTATTTCGGCTGTAAAACAAGTGGCTCCCCTATCTAAAGAAAATGAAAAGCAAACACTGAACCGTGGTGTATGGGTCGGAGGTATATCACATATTATTTCATCATTGTTCTCTACAATTGGAATTGTACCATTACCTGCATCAGCAGGATTTATTCAACTAACAGGTCAAAAAAAGGTGAAGTCGTTTCTTATAGCAAGTCTTATATTAGCAGGTATTTCTTTTATCCCCTCAATTGTAAACTTTATATCCTTGCTACCAGGTCCTATTGCTAATTCTGCACTTTTAGCTACATTTGTCCAAGTAATAGGCATTTCATTTCAATCCATTTTACGTGAAGAATTAAAGCAACGCCGATTAACTATATTAGGAATTTCATTATTAATCAGTTTGGGAATAATGTTTCTTCCAGAAAGTGCATTTAGTGGAGTTCCTTCTTCCTTACAATATGTTTTAAGTAACGGATTACTCGTAGGTACTATGATCGTTATTTTGCTAGAGCAGTTTTGGAAAGAGTAAAATTTGTGACTAAGTAAAAAAGCGCCCTGATTACAGGGCGCTTTTTTATACCTAATGACTAATACTAGCCGTTGGGTATAATGTTGTTCCTCCAATTGAAACTTTTATTTCATTTGTTAATGGAACATTTTGTTCATTAATAATTGTTCTCCACCATTCCCATGCAAGACCAGTACATTCTCTAGCTACGATTTTTATATTTTTTGAATTTGGTGGAAGAGGGATAACTGTAGAGTAATGAGCTGTTTTGTCTCTGCCGCTACCATCCCATGTTTTATGTGTTAGTACTTCTTTCCCATTTTGATCAAATGTGAATTCATCCCAAGATACATCAAATTGAGCAACGTAAGCACCGTAATGATCAAGTTTCATTTTAGCACTTGAATATTCTGTAGTTGTCGTCTCAATATAATCTGTATTGTTATGAACAGCAGCAGTTGCATTATCTTTTAAGAAAGTGCTTGTATATGAAATTGGATATGCTGGATTTTTAAGACTTAATTCAGCATTATCTTTAATGATATTTCGGATTTCATTGAAATCTTTAGTAACAACCTTGTTATGCTCTTTCGCATCTCCGCCTAATACTACAGCAGTAAAGGTACTTTCTTCAAAAATATCTTTATACTGTCCACTCGTTTCGACGCTGTTATTCTTAAGTAAGGCTTTAAAAGCAGCTTGTACATCTTTACTCTTAGATGTTGTTTCTAATTTTACATAAACAGTTCTACCATAAGCTACATTTGAAACCATAACAGGTGGAGCCGAATTACTTATACCTTTACGAGTTAACTCACCAAAAGTAACACTATTATCAAAAAGATCGGATGGATTGTTAGGTAGTTCAGCACTTACGGTATAAAATATTTGCTTATATGCCGCTACCATCACTTTCTTCTCTCCATTTGCAACCGCATTAAAATCGATGTTTAGACTGTTATCGAGATATTTAGCGTTAACGTTAAGGGCACTTGCGATTTGTGATTTACTATAAACCATAGATTCTGTATACTGCATTCTTGCAGGTAACGTATGTGTTTTAGAATACTTTTCATTCCAAGTAGATACTAAATCATCTACTGCTCCAGCCACATTACCATATGTCGGATTTTGGACAGTAATTGTATTTTCTTTTCTCATGCCAGGTAAGTCTATACTAATATTCAAAGGCTTTCTCTTAGCCACTAATAAACTCGGTTGATTGTCTGCAAAAGCTTTATTTGCAAGTTGTACCGCTCCTGGATACGTACGATTCACCACAGAATCAATAATCGAAATATCGACTGGTGAAGTTGTAAGTGATTTTTTCTCGCGTTCCACTACTACAAATTTACCATTTGAATTGATACTTTCTTTCGGAACAAAACTCTCTACCTTATCACCATTTACAGCTAAAACTTCTTGATTATTATATTTAAGATTTGCTATGCCAGTATCAATGCCACTAGCATTTTTGATTACATCAGTTGCATTACCTACTTGTGTTTCTGCGAAGGAAATAGATGAATAATTAATAGTGCATAAACTAACTAATAAACATGTAAGGAATTTTCTTCTTTTAGTGTTTTTCTTAATATTCAGAAAAATCACCCCGTTCTTTTTTTAGTAAGATATGATAATGATTGATAAATGATAGCTAACTAATAAACTTACATAAATGCTTTTAAAAGTTCTTGAATTAACGGGATTACGCCACCTACAAATTTCAAAACTGCCATTGCGATTTCCATATTATTTCCTCCTTTTTCTTGCTACGATAATGTGATTTATCTTTATGCCCTCATTATAGTGACCCCTTACACTTTTATCAATACACTCTGATATGCAATATTACATATAAAAAACCAAGCTGAATTCTTTTAAAAAGTTATACAGAGATATTTTTTCGTTTGGTACATACTTGAATAGGTGAAGCATTCCTTTGCATTTTATGAGTAATTTACAAGTTTATTGTTTGAAGCATCGCAGGACCGGAAGTAATGAAATACCTGTGGGACAGAGCTATCATCGGCAATTGCATAAAAAAAGCTGCTGCCTATAAAATATAGACAGCAGCTTTTTTACATACTCATTTTGTAACTAATAAACAGCGATGGGCCCATAAGGACCTTTAATAATTTCTATTTTTGTTTCAAAAATATCTGTCAAAAGTGTTGGGTCCATAACCTCTTCTACTGTTCCAAAAGCAGCAATTTGTCCATCTTTCATAGCACAAATTTTATCAGAGTATTTAGCTGCAAAATTTATGTCATGCATAACAGTCAAAATTGTTCTTCCGAATTCATTAGCTGCACGTCTCAAATGCTCCATCATTTGAACAGAACGAGCAACATCAAGGTTGTTCAGAGGCTCGTCCAAAAGCACATATTCAGTCTCTTGGCACAATACCATCGCTACATATGCCCTTTGTCTTTGACCACCAGAAAGCTCATCTAAATATCTATTCTCTAAACTAGTTAAATCTAAGAAATCGATATATTTAGAAATGATAACCTCATCTTCTTTAGTTAATCTTCCCTTTGAATAAGGAAAGCGCCCAAATCCAACTAGTTGTCTAATAGTAAGCCTCGTTACAAAATGATTTTCTTGTCGCAATATAGTCAAAATTTTTGCTAAGTCTTTTGATTTGGATTCAGAAACATCCATATTCGCTACTTGAATTTGGCCTTCATCCATATCTAAGAGTCTTCCAATCATCAATAGTGTCGTAGACTTTCCAGCACCATTTGGTCCAATTAAAGAAGTAAAGCCCGCTTTTGGTATTTCAATATCCAAAGGTCCTATTTTTACCTTATCAGTATAGAACTTTTTAACATTATCAATTTTTATCATAAAGCCCTCTTCCTTAAAACAATAGTTAAGAATATGATTCCACCAAATAATTCAATAATAACTGAAACTACACCTTGAGCATTGAATACATGATACATTAAAAAGTATGCACTCGTCATTATCAAAAATCCTATTGCAAAAGCCATTGGAAAAATATATCTATGATCATAAGTTGACGCCGCCTGATAACTCAAAGTTGCTACTAAAAAGCCGTAGAAAGTAAGTGGCCCAATTAGAGCTGTTGAAATGGACATCAAAATAGCAACTAATACAAGCGTATAAATTACACTAGGTTGATATTTAACCCCAAAGGAAGTAGCAACATCCTTTCCAAGTGATAAAATATTCAACTTCTTAGAATGAACAAAAATTAATACCGCTACAATTATAATCATAGGAATTACAACAGGAAAATATGCAGGATCTGCATGATTAACAGAACCAAATAATTTCGCTTGTAAAATATCAAACTCTGAAGGCGCAAGTAGCTTTCTCATAAAAGTTGATACGGAATTCAGTCCAGTACCAATAATAATTCCAACTAAAAGCATAAGTTGTAAATTCCCGTATTTACCGGAAAGTAACCATCCATAAAGTATCAAACTCATCAAGACCATAGCAACAACTTGGAATAAAAATGATCCAATTCCATTAAAGTTTATTAATGCACTAGCACCAAAGAAGAATATTGTACTCGTATGAATTGCTGAATAAAGTGATTCGAAACCTAAAAGCGAAGGAGTAATAATCTTATTGTTCGTAATAGATTGGAAAGCAACTGTCGACAAGCTATGGCAAACTGCAGCAATAATCATCGCAACAATAGCTATTATCCTTCTCTTAACAACTGGGATAAAAGAAGGTGAATCTATCGGAACTGGATTGTTATAAACTAAAAGTCCATATGAAGAAAGGAGACCTAAAGCAATCAATGTTATCAGTACAATCCAATAACGTCTTGCTTCCTTCTTAGAACGAAAAGCACTAGCTGATCTACTTTCATTATGAAGGCTAGAATCGATTTCGACATTTTCTTTATTTTTATAGTCTAATGTGATCATCGTAGCCTCCTTGGTTTTCTTCGTCTCAATAAAATAGTAATAAACACGACTGCTCCCACTGTTGCAAGTATTAAAGAAACAGGTACTTCAAAAGGCTTTATAATTGTTCTAGAAATGATGTCACAGGTAGTTATTGTCCCCATTCCGATCACACATACCCAAGGTAAATTACTCCTAAGATCATCCCCTCTAAACATGGAAACAATGTTTGGAACAATTAATCCCAAGAAAGGTAAGTTTCCAATAACAGCTGCAACAATTCCAACTGCAACAGAGATAAGGCCAGTCCCAAAAAGAACAATTCTATTGTAATTAACTCCAAGGCTTGTTGCGACATCTTCTCCTAGCCCAGCTAAAGTCAATCTATTAGCATACATAAAAATAAGCAAAGTAACGATAACAATTAGCCATAAATATTCATATCTTCCCACCTGAACGGTAGCAAATGAACCTACGAACCAAGTTTCAATACTTTGCGTCATTTGAAAAAGGAGTCCCAAAAAAGTAGACACTGCAGAAATAACTGCTCCAAGCATCAATCCAATAATAGGGACAATTAAAGACGAACGAAGTTTAACTCTTCTTAAAAACAGAAAGAAAATCATAGTTCCTATAAAAGAAAAAATGATTGCACCAGTCATTCTTTGAACTAAAGTCGGGGCAGGAAATAATAAATATACAAAAAGCAGGCCTAAGCCTGACCATTCAATAGTCCCCGTTGTAGTAGGTTCAACAAAACGATTCTGTGTAATTAATTGCATTACGAGCCCTGCCATCGCCATTGCAGCTCCAGTAAGCATTAATGCAACTGTTCTCGGAACACGAGTGATGAAAAACATCTCCATTCCGTCCTCTTGTCCACGTATATCATAAACTCCAGTAAACAGTGATATAATCCCTAAAATTATAACAACTATAATCGCTATTATAAAAGGTTTTGTCCATATTTTATTGTGATTATAAAACTGGGGTTGAGAAATATTCTCAACCCTAGAAATCATATTTTTTGACACTGTTTCGTACTCCTTTACACTACTTAGCTAAAGTTTTTGCGATATTTCCAAATAACTCTATATAAGTCTCAATTGATTCATTTGTGTAAGTATCTGCTGGTGCATAAATAACTTGTTTTTTAGAAACAGCAGTTGTGTTTTGAAGAGCAGGTGATTTAGAAATAACATCTTGAGCAGGAGCTGAAGTAGCAGCATCAGATGTTGCAGCATCACGATCTAATACGAAAAGCCAATCAGGATTTGTTTGTGCAATAGCTTCAACAGAAACGTCATCACCTTTATGACCTGCAGTAGAATTAGACACTTCTAGTGCTGGAGTCCAACCGAAAATTTCATACATTGGTCCCCAAACGCGACCAGAGTGAGGCGCAGCAAAACCAATATTCCCACCAGTAACGATAACACTCATAACTTTATCTTTTCCATTATAAGCAGATTTTGCATTTTCAATAGATTTATCAAAATCAGCTACTAATTTTTTAGCCTCTTTATCTTTATCAAAGATTTTTCCTAAAGAAATTGTAGAATCTTTAAGTCCTTTTACTAAATTTTCTCCAGGCTTAGTAGCTTTCTCAGAAACATCAACATTAAGATCAATAACAGCTGCATTTGGCACTAATTTTTTGATTTCTTCGTAATGGCCAGCAAATCTTTGACCAACGATTACAAGGTCAGGGTTTGCCGCTGCTATAATTTCAAGATTTGGTTCGCGGTGATTCCCAATATTTTTAACTGAATCATCTTTTTTATATGCTGAATCTGCAGGCATTACATCCTTTGGAGCAGCCGCTAATTTAATTCCCCAATCAGCTAAAGTTTCAAAAGTTCTATTATCTAAAGCAACTACATTCTTTGGATTTACAGGGACTTTAACAGTTCCATGTGCATCAGTAATTTCAACCGTTTTTGGCTTATCACTACTATCACCTTTATTAGCTTTCGAAGTTTCCTTACCTGAATCTGAGCAAGCTACTAACATTAAAGTGAAAATCGCTAGAATACTTACTAATTTTAAAAGCATAGTTTTTTTCATACGTATACTCCTTATTATGTAATTTAGTTCGAAAATGATGACGTCCATAGATTGAATTAGATAGTAACTGCTATTCACCTAAACCAATATTGATAATCATTTTCATTTGAATATCCTGTTAATTAGTATAGTCATTAATTCTGTGAAAATCTTGTGAATGGTGTGAGTTAATAGAATTAAGCATACTTTGTATACGAAAAGTAATATGTGCAGTCAGGCGTGTTGATTAACCTTTATTTTACAGAGAATACATGAGAAAATCTTGATTTTCTTTTCAAGTAGGTACTTGCATTAGATACGGTCGCGCTAGAATCTTCCCCTCCACACTAACCAAATATATGAGCACCTTATAAACCATGATCCATTGCCTGATAGAAATATTCTAGTTCCGTCTTTTAATATTTCACAGAAACTATTTTATTATCTTATTTTTATCATTCAACCATTGAATAGCCTCTGCCATGTATCGTTTGAATATATCTGTCTTTCTTCTCGCACTTTAACTTTTTTCTTACATACCCAATATATAAGTCTACTACATTTGGATTTACTACTACGTTATATCCCCAAACCTGATTCAAAAGCATTTCACGGCTCAATATTGTATTTTTATTCTTGATTAAAAATACAAGTAAATCGTACTCGCGCTTCGTAAGCGAGAGATTTTCGCTACCTTTTTTCACAATATTGCTAGATGCATCAACAAAGAGATCTTTAAACTGAAAAAAGTTTGTCTCATTTTGCTGAGTATAGTCAGTTCTCCTTAAAATAGCTTGAACCCTTGCTACTAATTCTTCTTTCGCAAATGGTTTTCTAATATAATCATCTGCTCCTGCTTGTAGCCCTGCTATGCAATCCTTACTAGAAATATTGTCGGTCACAATAATGATCGGTGTCGTTTTAACAATTCGTATTTGTCTACAAATTTCTGGCCCCGATATACTTAATGAATCCCAATCCAATATGATAATATCCCAATCTTGTTCATATACTATATTTAAACCTTGGTTTTCATTGTGAAGTTTTAAAATGAAATAGCCCTCTTGCTTTAGACCGCTTACGATTTTCTTCGCAAAAGACCGTTCATTCTTAATTACTAACACCTGCTTCACCGATGGTTCACCTCTACTTCAATATAACTTAGTTAGATAAAAAATTATCTCAAAAAAACATTTTAAAATTTATAAATATGACCCCCCTAAAAAAGGCCATTGTAACAGCTTATTAGGAGAACTCTATATAATCTTACAATAAATATGAATAGAAACACAAAGGATATGAAGATTTAAATACATATTATGTAATCATTAAAGGTAGCTATAGTATCTACCTGTTTATCGTCAATAACTATTTCTTCATTTTCTTTTTCAGGGGTACCACCCTTCCCTCATCAACTTAAACATTTTATAAAACTACAAAACAAAAAGAACCATAAGCTTGCCACAAAAAATAGTAGTGGTCCATCTCCAACATTTAAAATCAAATATTTTTCATTGGGAATATCTTGTTGTTTTAGACTATAGAATAAAGTATTAGACCATTAAAAAATGGTTGTAAGCTGAAAAGGTATTAATCTTTTTGATTAAATAAAAAATACTTTTGTTTTTCTTTTATTTACTTTAATATCAATAAGGGCACCAAAAAAATAGATAGAGGTGCTAAAATGTACGGAATTATTAATTATGAAGTGTTTTTACTAACAGGGATTTTATTAAATTTAATTCCTGGTGCGGACACCATGTATATTGTGGGAAGAAGTATTTCACAAGGCAGAAAAGCAGGTGTGTATTCTGTTTTTGGTATTATTACTGCCTCTTTAGTTCATACGTTATTTGTTGCTTTTGGTTTATCTATTATACTTACAAAATCCGTTGTATTATTTAACATCATTAAGATTATTGGTGTTATCTATCTCGTATATCTAGGGATTAAAATGGTACTTGATAAGACGAATGTAGATTTCCAAGCTTCATCCAATAAATTAAACATTAGAAAGATATATATACAAGGGCTTTTAACAAGTCTTACGAATCCAAAAGTCTCTTTATTCTTTATTGCGTTTCTTCCGCAATTTATAGATACAAAGGCTTCAGGTCCTATTCCCTTTATCATTTTAGGACTTACTTTTACAGCCACTGGATTATTGTGGTGTTTATTTGTGGCTTATTTCTCTTCATATGTTACAAAAAAACTAAGAGGAAACCAAAAGGTAGGAATGATTCTAAATAAGGTAACAGGAATGATTTTTATTGGTATGGGGTTAAAGTTGCTTCAAACGAAAGCTCCTCAATGAACCTGAATAACATAACAATGCCCCCTTCTAAGAAATGTTATATCGGGTTTAAACCAATTCCTATATACTAAAAAGTCCCTTCAGAATTTGAAGGGGCTTTTTAATATACCTGTCTTGATGATACGATTCACTCTTTATTGAAAAAAATGAGTGTAAATTGAGTCTGCTATCAAATAATTACTGTTAAAATAGATATTTCTTGCTGTTAGGAATAGTCGATGTATCTATTTGTATAGAGAAAGCATATCTTTGCCGCAAACAAAAAGAACCATAACCTCGCCAATCTGGCAAAGTTATGGTTCATATCATACAAAATAAAAAAACCACCAAATATGTATTGGTGGAGACGGTGGGAGTCGAACCCACGTCCAAAAATATCGGCACTTAAGCTTCTACGAGTGTAGTCGATATATTAGCATTTCGCGAACTCTTCGGCCTATCGACAGGCTTCCAAGTTGCTAGTCTGATTGTTCTCTTCCTTCGCCCTCAGACGGCGAACTCCGGCGTAGTCCACTTAGTTTGAGTCCCTTACCCTACCACATGGACGATGGAGGGAGGAACCTTTAGTGCAATTAAGCAGCTAAAGAAAGATTGTTTTGTTTGCCAATTATAGGCTTTGACGTTTTAACGAGGCCGATCCCCTCGACTCGCAACCTAAGCTCGAACTATCCCTGTCGAATCCGTAACGTCCCCATGATAAAAATGGAGCATACGAAGAAATATCGTGATAGCTACTAAGAGCTGTTTTTCAATGTGCAACAATCTTACATAAGTTATTATAACATACGCGCGTCGTTTTACAAATGTAAATATCTGTATTACATCTTTTGACGATCACGGAACGCGCGTGCAATTTCACGTTTTGCTTCTTTCTCTTTTAAATCGTTACGCTTATCATATTGCTTTTTACCTTTTGCTAAACCAAGTGCCATTTTCGCGAATCCATTTTTTAAATAAATTCTAACTGGAACTAATGCATAGCCTGTTTCTTTTGAAGCACCCGTTAACTTCTCAATTTCTTTTTTATGAAGAAGTAACTTTCTCGTGCGAAGCGGATCATGGTTGAAACGATTCCCTTGCTCATATGTACTAATATGCATATTATGTACCCATACTTCACCATTATGTACACGTGCAAACGCATCTTTCAAGTTCACGCGTCCAGCGCGAATCGACTTAATTTCAGTTCCTTGAAGGACAAGCCCTGCCTCGTATGTTTCTTCGATGAAATAATCATGAAATGCTTTTTTATTTTGTGCAATAACCTTACCTGTACCCTTTGGCATATAACGTCCCTCCTCTATTTTTACTATTGTAACAAATGTTAATAAAAAGCGAAAGTGGCTCGCTCAGAATGTAAGGTGGATGGAGCTTCTGACCTTGAGGCGCTCTTTGCCTCTCGGGAAGAAGCGAAGCCGCCGAACATTCTAGCCACTGTAGCTGGATTCCAACAAAAAGCGAAAGTGGCTCGCTCTCAAGCCACCAATAAAAAAGAAAAAGCCCCGCTTTTCATCAAAGCGAAGCCCTCCTTTTCTTACTTACGCTTTTTCTTTTTCTTCTTGAACCCTGGTACATTTTCGAAGAATGCTTTTTTCTTCTTACCGTTACCATCTTTTTTCCCTGGCTGACTAGCGGACGTGGAAGTGGAAGCAGAAGCTGATCCTCTTCCTTTTCCTTTGCCACCACGGTCGAATTTTCTACCTGTACCACGTTCTCCGCCGCGCTCATCACTGCGTTCGCTACGTCCACCGCGTTTCTTTCTGCCTGTTCTTGGCTGTTCGATAACGACTGGACGATCTTTGAACTTACGACGAGGCGTCCCTTTCATGCCAACGATTTCAAAGTCGATTGCACGCTCGTCTTTGTTTACGTTAATAACGCGAATTGTAATTTCGTCTCCGATGCGGAATACGTTACCTGTACGTTCTCCGATCATTGCGAAATGTTTCTCGTCATAACGGTAGTAATCATCCGTTAAGTAGCTAACGTGTACAAGACCTTCAATTGTATTTGGAAGCTCTACGAATAAACCGAAGTTTGTTACAGAGCTAATCATACCGTCATACTCTTCACCAATCTTATCAACCATATACTCTGCTTTTTTCATTTCGTCTGTTTCACGTTCTGCTTCAACAGCACGACGTTCCATATTAGAAGAATGCTCTGCAATTTCAGGTAAGTTTTCACGCCATTTTGCTTGTGTTTCGTTGTCGACTTTACCGTTAATAATGTATTCACGAATTAATCTATGAACGATTGTATCTGGGTAACGACGAATTGGTGATGTGAAATGTGTGTAGAACTCAGTTGATAAACCGAAATGTCCTAAGCTATCCGCATCGTAACGCGCTTGCTTCATTGAACGAAGCATTACTGTTGAAATAACTACTTCTTCAGGCTGTCCTTGAACCATTTCAAGAATTTGTTGCAGCGCACGAGGATGTATTTCATTCGCACGTCCTTTTACTGCATATCCGAAGTTTGTTACAAACTCGAAGAAACGTTCCAGCTTATCTTCTTTCGGATCTTCATGGACACGGTACATGAATGGTACGTTCATCCAGTGGAAATGCTCTGCTACTGTTTCGTTCGCAACAAGCATAAATTCTTCAATTAACTTCTCTGATACAGAACGATCACGCATGACAACATCTGTCGGTTTACCTTCTTCGTCTACTAATACTTTCGCTTCTTTAAAGTCAAAGTCAATTGCACCACGACGCATACGTTTTTCACGTAAAATCTGTGCCAATTGACCCATCTCTTTAAACATCGGTACTAGCGGCTCATAGCGTTTGATTAACTCTTCGTCCTCATCTTCTAAAATGCTTCTTACGTCAGCATACGTCATACGCTCTGTCGTTTTAATCACACTTTGGAAAATCTCATGCTTTACAACATCACCTAAGTTGTTGATTTCCATTTCACAAGATAACGTCAGACGGTCTACTTTCGGGTTTAACGAACAAATACCGTTAGATAGACGATGCGGAATCATCGGAATTACACGGTCAACAAGATATACACTCGTTGCTCTTTCCGCTGCTTCTACATCAATTGGAGAACCTTCTTGAACGTAATGACTTACATCCGCAATATGAACGCCAAGCTTGTAGTTACCGTTCTCGAGCTTCGTTACTGTAACAGCGTCATCTAAATCTTTCGCATCTGCACCGTCAATCGTTACGATCATTTGGTCACGCAGGTCACGGCGATCTTTTAAATCTTCTTCTGAAATCGTTTCTGGTACACTGTTTGCATGCTCCATCACTTCTTCAGGGAATGCTAAAGGTAGATGATGTTTATGAATAACTGATAAAATATCTACTCCTGGATCATTTTTATGACCTAGAATTTGAATAACTTCACCTTCTGCACTTAAACGATTCTCTGGGTAACTCGTAATTTTCACAACTACTTTATGGCCTTCTACAGCACCCATTGATGCACTTTTCAAGATAAAGATATCACTCGTCCAGCGCTTATTGTCAGGTATAACAAATCCAAAGTTTTTCGATTCTGTATATGTACCAACTAGTTCTTTTGTGCCGCGCTCTAAAATACGTACAATTGAACCTTCTTGGCGTGATCCACTTGATTGTGCGCTAACACGCGCTAATACTGTATCACCATGAAGTGCACCGTTTAACTCTGTAGGCGGGATGAAAAGATCATCATCTCCCGTTTTCTTCTCTTCTGGTACAACGAATGCAAAGCCACGTGCATGTCCAATTAATTTACCGCGTACTAAATTCATCTTTTCAGGAAGACCGTAACGGTTACTACGTGTGCGAATAACAAGCCCCTTCTCTTCCATCATTACAAGTGCCTTTACAAAATCTTTAAAGCCCTCAGACCCTTCAATTCCAAATGCCTCTTCTAACTCTTGTATTGTTAACGGTTTATACGCTTCTTCTCTCATAAATAATAACAACTTATCAATATTTTCTTGTATGATTTCTTCCAAGCAGAAATACCTCCTTTAAACCCTTATATTATTTAGTGTATCCGAAAGACTGGGGATGTATAAAGCGAAACTTTAATACTCCCCTAATGATTTTTACAGTTTTCACAAAAAATTCCTTATGAAAAAAAGAGGCAACTAGATCTTACCAATCTAGTTGCTCCAAGAAGTTATATACATCCTCATGTAGCTCGTCACGTTGCTTATCAAGTGTAATGACATGCGTAGAGTCTTCATACCATTTAATGTCTTTTAACGTAGATTCTACACCGTTATAAATAATGTTAGCACTATCTGTATTAATCATTTCATCATGACGTGCTTGTACAACAAATGTCGGTGCATAAATCATATCCACATTGTTACGTACGTCAGCAATTAATTGTTGTAATGCTTTTAATGTATTCATCGGTGTCTTTTGGAATTCCAACATTTCTTGTTCGATTTGCTCTGGTGATTTTTGCTCACGGTTTTTATATTCGCGGGCATATGCCAATATACCTTGGTACATCGTTTCTTCACTCTTAATATACATTGGTGCACACATTGGTACTACACCTAAAACAGGTACTGTATAACCTAATTTTAAAGAAAATACGCCGCCAAGTGATAATCCAACAACAGCAATTTTCTCAAAGCCTTTATCTTTTAAAAGCTGATATGCCTCCATTACGTCTTGCCACCAATCTTCAGGACCTGTATGAACAAGCTCTTCTGGTGGTACACCGTGCCCTTTATAAATTGGCGCATGACAAGTGTAGCCTTTCTTCTCTAAGAAACGCCCTAACATACGTACATCAGCTGAGTTTCCTGTGAAACCATGTAGTAATAAAACAGCGCGGTCTCCACCCTCAAATGTAAATGGTTTCGGAGATGCTAATTTCATCATGTACTTCTCCTCTTTCTCTTCTGTAATCTAGTCGTATTCTTTCTATATCTAGTGTACCATATTTATATTTCTATAATCTAATTAGAAACATCTTTCAAATAGCAAAATAAAAAAAGAAGAACCATTAGTACATCTTACTAACGCTTCTTCTTTCAATTCTATAAATTTAAGTACGTAACAGCAATTGTTAATACGAAGAATAGAACAGCTAAAACAATTGTAATACGGTTTAATACTGCTTCAATTCCACGTGCTTTTTGCTTACCAAATAATTGCTCTGCACCGCCTGAAATTGCACCTGAAAGGCCTGAGCTATTACTAGACTGCATAAGTACCATAACAATCATTAAAATCGATACAATAATAAGTAAAACGGATAATAACGTATGCACTTGGCGTACCTCCTACAAAGATTCAGTTATTTTAACTGTAGCATAAATCCTATAGAAAAGCGAGAGCTATAGAGTCGCTCTCGCTTTTCTTCTATTACATAAACATCATTGCAAATAACGGCCCGAGCAAACATGTCAAAATTGCTGTTAATGTCATTGTTACCGATCCAATAACACCTTCATGTTCATTATTTTTCATCGCTCTCATTACACCCATAATATGAGAAGCACATCCAAATCCGATACCTTTACCAACTGAGTTTGTAACACGGCTCCATTTTAATAAAAGTGGGCCAGTAATCGTTCCAGTAATACCTGCGATAACAACGAAAGCTGCTGTTAATGAAGGTACACCACCAACTTGCTCTGAAACACTCATCGCAACTGGCATTGTCACCGATTTTGGTAAAGAAGATAAAATTAAGCTTTTATCTGTTCCCATAAGTGATGCAATGGCAAAATCACTGGCGATTGCAACTGTTGTTCCTACTAATACCCCGCCGGCAATCGGTACAACATATTTTTGCAGAACGTGACGTTGTTTATAAAGAGGAATTGCAAATGCTACAACACCGGGCCCCAGCAGTTTTGCAATCCAGCCACCACCGCTTTCCATATAATGTTGATATGGTATATCAAGCATGATAAATAAGAAAGCCATTAATCCTGTTGCTACAAGCATTGGAATGGTGAATGGTGTTGGAAATAATTTATAGATTTTTTTAGATAATTGGTATAATAGCACCGTAAAAAGAACCCAACCGATTCCGATTAATATTTGGCTCATCTCGACTCTCTTTCCTTTCTATTCGCAAGATATTGTCCTGTATGTCCTGCGACAATAATAATTAAAAATGTACTCGCTACAATTGTAATGAAAAGAGAAATTCCTTTACTCATAAAAAAAGCACCGTAATTCATTAGGCCAAGCGTTGGCGGAATTAATAAAAACGGCATAATAGCAACGAGTGTTTCTGCTCCTAAATCGAACCATTTCACTGGAAGGACTTTTAGGCTAAGTAAAACAAGTAAGAGGAACATTCCAATCAAACTTCCTGGAATCGGAATATTTAACACTTCTTGTACCCAATTTCCAACCATATAAAAAACGTAAAGAGCTGCAATTTGGACAAGAATCTTTGTAAATTTCATGTTCATCATCCCTCATGTTTATACGATCTTCTCTTAATATCTTTATCATAGTATAAATTGTAAAAAGCTGCAATTTATCAACTTGACAGCAAAAACAGCCTATGTTATACGCTTACACCCTTGATATGACTGCATTTCTAAACAAAAATTAAGTCAAAAACCTTGACCTAATATAAAAAGTTTTTATTTTCTGAATTTGTAACGTTGTTATTTCAATAAAATAATCTTTTTATCCTTAAGCTTACATATATATAAAGTGAAACTTTCATTAGTGGCGGTTTTCTTCCTCCCCACAATCGGACTTTTACGGGATAAACAAGATAGGTGGTGAGCATATGCCAAAAAAAGTTCTTATTTTTTGTGATCCTGGGATTGATGATACGATGGCTCTCCTCTTAGCATTCTTTATCGATGAAATAGAAATCGTCGGTATTGTTGCTGATTACGGCAATGTCCCAAAAAAAATGGCCGTACAAAACGCTCATTTTCTTAAGAGCGAAGCAAAGGATAGAAATATCAAGATATTCGGTGGTTCAGAACGTCCACTTACTGGTGCCCCTCCAGCTTTCTTTACGGAAGTACACGGGAAACAAGGGCTCGGGCCAATTATTCCAAAGGGACATGTGACTAACGGGGAGATGGAGAATTTTTTCGAAGTTATTCCTCTTATTGAACAGTATAAAGATGAATTAATCATTGTAAGTTTAGGAAGACTTACCTCCCTAGCAATTTTATTCATTGTATGTAAACAGCTCATGAAGCAAATTACATCTTACTACGTAATGGGCGGCGCCTTTTTACATCCTGGTAATGTGACCCCTATTTCCGAAGCGAACTTTTATGGCGATCCTACTGCCGCTAATATAGTCCTTCAATCCTCACCTAACATGTACATCTATCCATTAAACGTCACTCAGTATTCCATCATTACACCAGAAATGGCTGAATACATTGAAGCAAAAGGAAAAGCCCCACTCGTCAAACCGTTATTCGATCATTATTACTACGGCTATTATAAAGACGCCTTACCGCATTTAAAGGGGAGCCCCTTCCATGACACAATGCCAATACTCGCTTTACTTGATAACTCTATGTTTACGTATCACAAGTCACCTATCGTTGTCATGACAGAATCTTATGCACAAGGAGCAAGCATAGGAGAATTTCGTTCTTTAGGAGAATCTAAGCCATTTATTGATTGGCCGAGTCATCAAATCGCAATTGATTTTGATTATAACCGCTTCTTTAAATATTTCATGTCACTTATGACGGGTGAGCAATTTTAGCATAAAAAAACAGACCGTGATTTCTCACGGTCTGTCGTTATTTTCTACAATTATCGTTTAATGTTGTAGAAAGATTTGATACCATCGTAAACAGCGATTTCGCCTAGTTCGTCTTCGATGCGTAATAATTGGTTGTACTTAGCAATACGGTCAGTACGGCTCATAGAACCAGTTTTGATTTGGCCAGCGTTAGTTGCAACTGCGATGTCAGCGATTGTAGCATCTTCAGTTTCACCAGAACGGTGAGATACAACTGCTGTGTAACCAGCACGTTTAGCCATTTCGATAGCTTCGAAAGTCTCAGTTAAAGTACCGATTTGGTTAACTTTAATTAAGATTGAGTTAGAGATACCTTTTTCGATACCTTCAGCAAGTTTTTGAGTGTTAGTTACGAATAAGTCGTCACCAACTAATTGTACTTTATCACCGATACGCTCAGTTAATAATTTGTGACCATCCCAGTCGTTTTCGTCTAAACCATCTTCAATAGAGATGATTGGGAAGTCTTTGCAAAGCTCTTCGTAGAAATCAACCATTTCTGCAGAAGTTAAGCCAGTACGGCCTTCGCCTGCAAGGTCATATTTACCAGTTTCTTTGTTGTAGAACTCAGAAGAAGCAACGTCCATTCCTAAGAATACGTTCTCGCCAGCTTTGTAACCAGCTTTTTCGATAGCTTCGATGATTACTTCTAATGCTTCACGGTTAGAACCAAGGTTTGGAGCGAATCCACCTTCGTCACCTACTGCAGTGTTAAGACCTTTGTCATGTAATACAGCTTTAAGTGCATGGAATACTTCAGCACCCATACGGATTGATTCTTTGAATGTTGGAGCACCAACTGGTAAGATCATGAACTCTTGGAAGTCTACGTTGTTATCAGCGTGAGAACCACCGTTGATGATGTTCATCATTGGAGTTGGTAATTGTTTTGCATTGAATCCACCAAGGTAACGGTATAATGGAAGACCTACGAAGTCAGCTGCTGCGTGAGCTACTGCCATAGATACACCAAGGATAGCGTTAGCGCCTAGTTTACCTTTGTTTGGAGTGCCATCTAATTCGATCATAGCACGGTCGATACCAGCTTGGTCAGTTACGTCGAAACCAACGATTTCTGGAGCGATTGCTTCGTTAACGTTGTTTACTGCATTTAGAACACCTTTACCAAGGTAACGAGATTTGTCACCGTCACGTAATTCTACTGCTTCGTGCTCACCAGTAGATGCACCACTTGGTACGATAGCGCGTCCGAAAGCGCCGCTTTCTGTGTAAACTTCTACTTCTACAGTTGGGTTACCACGAGAGTCAAGGACTTCGCGAGCATAAACATCAATAATTGTTGACATAATAAATTCTCTCCTTTTTATATAAGCAAATTATTTAATAATTGTTTTACCTGTCATTTCTTTCGGTTGTTCCACATTTAAAAGCGTAAGCATTGTTGGAGCGATATCTCCTAAAATACCACCTTCACGAAGCTCTACATCATTTTTTGTAACGATGAAAGGAACCGGGTTAGTTGTATGAGCTGTCATTGGTCCTCCATCAGCAGTTAACTCCTGATCAGCATTACCATGGTCAGCAGTAATAAGTGCTACACCATCTTTTGCAAGAATCGCTTCTACAACTTTTCCTAAACATTCGTCAGTTGCTTCTACTGCTTTAATTGTTGGTTCCATCATCCCAGAATGGCCAACCATATCACAGTTTGCAAAGTTAAGAATGATAACATCATGTTTATCATTTTCGATTTCATTTACTAAAGCGTCCGTTACTTCGTAAATGCTCATTTCAGGTTTCAAGTCATACGTTGCAACCTTCGGTGAGTTAATTAAAATACGCTCTTCTCCTGGGAATTCAGCCTCACGACCACCGCTAAAGAAGAATGTAACGTGCGGATACTTTTCAGTTTCCGCGATGCGAAGTTGCTTTAATCCCGCTTGCGCAACAACTTCACCTAATGTGTTATCAAGGTTCATTGGCTTGAATGCCACGTAACCATCTACAGTTTCACTGAAATGTGTCATACAAACGAATTCAGGAATGTGAGGTACTTTTTCACCACGATCGAACTCACGGAAGTCTTCGTTTGTAAATACACGAGCAATTTGAATTGCACGGTCTGGACGGAAGTTATAGAAGATAACTGCATCATCATCATTGATTGTTGCAACTGGCGTGTTATCTTCGTTAACAATTACAGACGGCAATACGAATTCATCGTAGATACCATTTGCATAAGAGTCTTCTACACACTCTTCTGCTGATTTATAAGTAGGGCCTTCACCATTCACCATAGCACTGTAACATTTTTCTACGCGATCCCAACGCTTGTCACGGTCCATGGAGTAATAACGACCAGAGATAGTCGCGAATTGTCCTACTCCTGTTTCTTTAATTACTTCATTTGTTGCATCGATATAACCTTTTGCTGTTTGTGGTCCAACATCGCGGCCGTCTAAGAATGCATGGATATAAACTTTCTCCACGCCTTCTTTTGCTGCTAAGCGAAGAAGAGCAAACATATGGTTCATGTGACTGTGCACACCACCATCAGAAAGTAAGCCGAATAAATGAAGAGCAGTACCTTTTTCTTTTACGCTTTTAATTGCATTTTGGAAAGTTTCGTTCTGATCGAACTCACCTTCACGAATTGCAACGTTTACGCGTGTTAAGCTTTGATATACGATGCGGCCTGCACCGATATTTAAGTGACCAACCTCAGAGTTACCCATTTGACCTTCTGGAAGACCTACTTCCTCACCACAAGCTGTAAGCGTTGTGTGAGGGAATTTGTTCCAGTAACCATCAAAATTAGGTTTCTTAGCTTGTGCTACAGCATTCCCGTGAGTTTCTTCACGTAGTCCGAAACCATCAAGAATGATTAAAGCTGTTGGCTTTCTCATTTTACCGCCCCCAGAAGACCTAAGAACGAAGCAGGCTCTAAGCTAGCACCGCCAACTAAAGCGCCGTCGATGTCAGATTGTGCCATATACTCTTTAATGTTTTCTGGTTTTACGCTACCGCCGTATTGAATACGAACAGCTTCTGCAGCTTCTGGAGAAACAGCTTCTGCAACAACTTTACGGATGTGCGCACATACTTCGTTTGCATCTGCAGAAGAAGAAGATTTACCTGTACCGATAGCCCAGATTGGCTCATAAGCGATAACAGTTGCTTTAACTTGCTCTTCTGTTAAACCTGCAAGTGCTTTTGTCACTTGACCTGCTACTAGATCAAATGTTTTTCCGCTTTCGCGCTCTTCTAAAGTCTCACCACAACATACAATTGGTGTTAAACCATGTTCAAATGCTGCAAGAGTCTTTTTGTTTACTGACTCGTCTGTTTCAGCAAACATTTCACGACGCTCAGAGTGGCCAAGTACTACGTAGCCTACTTTTAAGTCGCTAAGTGCTACTGGGCTAATTTCGCCAGTGAATGCACCATTTTTTTCGAAGTGCATGTTTTGTGCACCTACTTGTAAATCAGTTCCTTCAGTTGCTGCTACTAAACGCTCTAAGAATAGAGCTGGAGAGCAAACTACTGCATCAACAGCTGAAGCTGCTGGGATTTGACCTTTAACTTCCTCTACGAAGCTAACTGCTTCAGATAGAGTTTTATTCATTTTCCAGTTACCTGCGATAATTGGTTTACGCATGCTTTGCACCGTCCTTTTTCTTTGGCTGCTACTTATTTGTCGTTAAGACAAACTACACCTGGAAGCTCTTTACCTTCCATGAATTCTAATGACGCACCGCCGCCAGTAGAAATGTGGCTCATTTTATCAGCCATACCGAATTTTTCAACAGCTGCTGCAGAGTCACCACCGCCGATAACAGAGTATGTATCTTCTGCATCTGCTAATGCTTGTCCTACTGCTTTTGTACCTTCTGCGAATGGAGTCATTTCGAATACACCCATTGGTCCATTCCATACAACAAGCTTAGAATTTTTAATTACATCTGCATAAATTTCACGTGTTTTAGGACCGATGTCCACGCCTTCCCATGTAGAAGGAATAGAGTCGATACCTACGATTTGAGTTGTTGCAGTTTCAGAGAATTCCTCTGTGATTACAACATCAACTGGCATGTAGAAGTTTACGCCTTTTTCTTTTGCAAGTTGCATAAATTCTTTAGCTAGTTCAATTTTGTCGTTTTCACATAGAGATAGACCAATTTCATGACCTAAAGCTTTAACGAATGTGTAAGCAAGTCCGCCACCGATGATTAAGTTATCTACTTTGTCTAATAGATGACGAATTACACCGATTTTATCTTTTACTTTCGCACCACCAATGATAGCTGTGAATGGACGTTCTGGGTTAGAAAGTGCTTTTCCAAGTACATCTAACTCTTTTTCCATTAATAGACCAGATACTGCTGGTAGGTAGTCTGCGATACCTGCTGTAGAAGCGTGAGCACGGTGAGCTGCACCGAATGCATCATTTACGAAGATATCAGCAAGAGCTGCAAATTCTTTCGCAAGTTCTGCATCGTTCTTTTCTTCGCCCGCATAGAAACGTACGTTTTCAAGAACTAATACGTCGCCTTCGTTCATTGCTGCAACCATTTCTTGTGCAACTGGTCCGAATGCTTCGTCTGCTTTTTTAACATCTTTACCAAGAAGCTCGCCTAAACGTGCTGCTACTGGAGTAAGACGTAATTCTTCTACTGCTTGACCTTTTGGACGGCCTAAATGACTTGCTAAAATAACTTTCGCACCTTGCTCTACTAAATATTGAATTGTAGGAAGAGCTGCACGGATACGAGTTTCATCTGTAATTTTGCCTTCTTTCATAGGTACGTTGAAATCAACGCGGCAAAATACACGCTTACCTTTTAAATCTACGTCACGAATTGATTTTTTGTTCATTGGATTTCCCTCCGACTACTAGTTAGGATTGACAAAACCCACTCAAAAGCTTAACACATTTGCTTTTAAAACGAAAGAAGAGAGAGAGGGAACAAACCCTCTCCCTCGTTTTGTCATTGATTACTTATATAATTAAGAATTAAAGACCTTTAGAAGTCATGTATGCTGCTAGGTCTACTACACGGTTAGAGTAACCAGTTTCGTTATCGTACCAAGAAAGTACTTTAACCATGTTACCTTCCATTACCATTGTAGATAATGCATCGATTGTAGAAGAAGCTGTACATCCGTTATAGTCGATAGATACTAATGGCTCTTCGCTGTATCCAAGGATACCTTTTAATTCGCCTTCAGCTGCTGCTTTGAATGCTGCGTTTACATCTTCAACTGTTACTTCTTTGTCAAGTTCAACAACTAAGTCAACAAGAGAAACGTTAGCAGTTGGAACACGTACAGCGCCACCGTTTAATTTACCTTTAAGTTCTGGTAATACTAATGCTACAGCTTTAGCTGCACCAGTAGATGTTGGGATCATGTTTTCAGCTGCTGCACGAGCACGACGTAAATCTTTGTGTGGTAAGTCTAAGATTTGTTGGTCGTTAGTGTAAGAGTGAATTGTTGTCATCATTCCGCGTTTTACGCCGAATTTTTCGTTTAATACTTTAGCGAATGGAGCTAGACAGTTTGTAGTACAAGAAGCGTTAGATACTACGTTGTGGTTAGCTGCATCGTATTGTTCGTGGTTAACACCCATAACTACAGTGATATCTTCGTCAGAAGCTGGAGCTGAGATGATAACTTTCTTAACTGATCCACCTAAGTGTTTTTCAGCGTCTGATTTTTTAGTGAAACGGCCAGTAGATTCTACTACTACTTCTACTCCGTAGTCGCTCCATGGTAATTGAGCTGGGTCACGCTCAGCGATAACTTTAATTTCTTTACCGTTAACAACGATGCTGTTTTCGTTAGCAGATACTTCTGCATTTAAAGTTCCGTGAACTGTGTCATATTTTAAAAGGTGAGCTAATGTTTTAGCATCTGTTAAGTCGTTGATTGCTACTACTTCTACCTCAGAGTTGTTAAGAGCTGCGCGGAATACGTTACGTCCGATACGTCCAAATCCATTAATACCAATTTTAGTCATTTGAATTTCCTCCTTGGGGGATTATATTAAAGGGTAATACCCTTTGTTAACTGTTTTGCTGCACCTTCATCTGTAATTAGAATTGAAGTGTGCCCTTGTTTAATTACAGCCTGTATTGCCTTTGCCTTTGAAGAACCTCCAGCGACTGCAACAACGTGAGATACATGTTGTAAATCCTCAAGTTGCATACCAACTGTTCTTACTTTATGAACAACATTTCCTTGTTCATTAAAGTAGTAACCGAAAGCTTCGCCTACTGCTTCGCTTGCTTGAATCTTTAACCAATCTGCTTCTGAAGTATTTCTGCGACGTGCCATTGTTAACGCATCACCTATTCCATGAATGACGATATTGGAAGATCGAATCAACTCAAGAACTTCTTTCACGGAAGGCTCTGTCACAATAGACGCATATGCTTCGCTACTAACATGGTCTGGAACATACAATAAGCGATAATTACTCATCGTATTTTGCGCCATCTTGGCACAAATGGTATTGGCTTCTAATTCGACGCCCTCTCCAATTCCACCACGCGCTGGGACAAATAGCATATGTAAATCTTTGCAATCAAGCTGCATCATGTCCGCAGCAGCAGCTAGCGTAGTTCCTCCAGCCACAGCAACGATATTATTCGCTTTCAGACGGTCTTTTATACAAGTCACACAAGCACGGCCCATCTCCAGTTTGACCCACGGCGATTCATCACTATCACCAGGGACAACGAAAACTTCATCCAAGTCTAATGTTTCCTTAAGTTGCTTTTCTAAAACCTTTAACCCGGAAATTTCTTTCATAAAGTCTTCCAAAGCAAGAACTAAAGCTGTTCCTTCTTCTGTCAAAGTCATTCCAGAAGAAGCGACGTGAACTAAGTTTTGTTCTTTCAAAACTTGGACTTCACTTCGCAATACTCGTTCTGTCATACCGAGACTTGCTGACAAGTTTCTTCTTCCAATAGGCTGCATGAGCCTAATGTATTGAAGAATTTGCATTCTCGTTTGCATAACAGGTAGCAGATCAGGTAATAATTTTTTTGTGTTCTGAATCCATGAGCGCATATCTTTTCTCCTCACTACATTGGTTCATTTTCCCTAGTGGTCACTTTGTGTCCCGTAGTGACATTTTATGTCCCACGTAGGTTAAAAAAATAATCCCTGCTACGTGTATTATTGTAACAGGAGATAGAAACTTATTCAACTCTTAACTGCATTGTTTATATAGTTTATTATGACACCTTTGTGAATGTTACCATATTCTACCTGTTTCCCGCCTATTTCTACAACCGGAATCATTAAATGATACTTCTCCAAAAGGTCATTATCTTCATATATATCTATTTCCTCGATTTGAAAAGAATATTCACATTGTACTTCCTGTAAAACTTGTTTCGCCTGCACGCAAAGGCCACAATCTTTTTTTGTATACAGTACAACTTTCATATTCTTCACCTATCCGATCGTTTTTCGTAATGATGAAGCTGGAATGTGCATTTGTTCTCTATACTTCGCCACTGTTCTTCGAGAAATAACGATTTCATGCTCTTCTTCTAATAATTTTGAAATCTTTTGATCTGAAAGTGGCTTTTTCTTATTCTCCGCCTCAACAAGCGTTTGGATAAATCGTTTCACACGCTTTGTAGAAACTACTTCATCTTCAGTAGTCGAAACAGCATTACTAAAGAACGATTTCATCTCAAATAAACCATGTGGTGTTTGCACATATTTATTTCGCGTTGCACGACTAATTGTAGATTCATGCACACTTAACTCTTCCGCTACCTCTTTTAAAGCAAGTGGCTTTAAATGTTCTGGACCTTCCCAGAAGAAATCACGTTGTTTTTCCATAATAATAGTCATCACTTGCAGAAGCGTTTGTTTTCTCTGTTTTAAACTGCGCATAATCCACTGCACATGCTGATACTTTTCTGAGACGTAAGATGCTACTTCACTTTCACTATTATTCAGAAGCGCACTATACTCAGAATGAATTTCAATTCTCGGCATATTTCTCTCGTTCATTTGTAAAACGAGACGATCACCATCTTTTTTCACCGCCATATCAGGCACAATATAAAGTGGTTTATCAGAAGAAAACGCAAGACCTGGTTTCGGCTGTAATGACGTAATACAGTTCACCGCCGATTGCAATTCCTCATTACTACACTTCAACACTTGGACGAGCTTTCGCCAATCTTTCTTCACGAAATAAGCAAATTGATCCTCTATAACCTCTTCCGCTAATCCATTCCGTCTTTGTAAGCGCTTCAATTGCAAAGTTAGACATTCCTGAATATTACGCGCTCCTACCCCTGCTGGCTCGAGCGATTGGACAAGCTCTACAGAGCGGTCGACTACATGAATTGGTGCGGAAAGGAGATCCGCTAACTCTTCGTTCGTTTCTTGTAAATACCCATTTCCATCCATGTTCATAATAATGAAAGAAGCTATTTTTCGCTCTTCTTCTTCTATTTTATAATACTGTATTTGATTTAATAAATGTTGCTGAATCGTTGTTGAATCCACACTGTAGATTTCCATCTGATTCTCGACTTGTTTGCTGGTACTTTTACTTGTGTTAGAGCTCTTTTTCTTCTCCCTCTCAAAACCACCTAACTCAATAAGGGGATTCTCTAACGATTGCTCATACAAAAACTCCGATAATTCTTGTACATTATACTGGAGCATTGTAATCGCTTGCCTTAACTCTTGTGTCATTGCCAAACGTAAGCTTTGTTCTTGTAAAAGACTTGCCTTCAAACTAATCTCCCCCTTGTTTCTATTGTACAATAAGTTTGGTAAAAGGAGAATGCTATCACAGACACCCATTCCAAAATATTATTAATTTATATGTATTAATGAGATTTACAACTTACAACCGAAATTTGAATAATATTGAAAGAAAATAATAGCGTGATAAAAATTATTACCACATACTAATAGTAAATCTTATTACTAGATATAACAAGTATTAATAAAAAGGTCTGCACTTATATTTGTAAGTGCAGACCTTTTTATGCAGATAGATTCATTATGCTTCGTTAAATATAACATCCCCTTCTTCAGCAGGCCATTCACCTTCTAATTCCATGTCGTCTAACATCATTTCAGCCGTAAAGACAATCGCTATTAAATCCTTATGGTAGTCTCCGCTAGGCAAATAGTGACTAGGTCCAAAACAATCCCTATCAATTTCTTTATAGTGCAATTCCATATTTAACATGAATTTCAACATTTCATCGCCTGTAATTTCACCAGAATCAGATACAGCAACGGTTCTACGTTCGTTATCCCCTAAAACGCTTAAATTCCCACTAATTTTACGCACCTGCAATCCCCTCATACTATAAGTTTTAAATAATTTTAGTATAAACTCATTGCAGAATTAACAGAAGTACCTTGTAAGCCCATAACAAAAACCCCCTATACACGATTATTTCTAATCACATACAAGAGGTTGTTTTAAATTTATTATTCATTTTCAACACGGAACACCAACAATAAAAAACGCGCCCAGAGGGATTCGAACCCCCGGCAGACGTGGTACCGGAAACCACCGCTCTATCCGACTGAGCTATGGGCGCATGATTATAAAGACACTTCATTTTCTTTCCATAATAATAGCAATAAAATCCATCTAAATCAATAAAAATATCCCCGTAATCCTTTATGCACCTTAGTTAGTAGTATATTAACTAAACACTCTCTCCTAAATTTTCCAATCATAAATTCACCCCAACTCACAAATTATAATCTTTGAATTGATATTCCAAAGGGGGCTTCATTCAATGACTGTAATTACAAAACTAAAGCAAACTGTTTCTGGATTAAAAAGTGCACAAGCTAGCTTAGAGGGATTCGCTCTTGATACGGATAACCAACAAGCAAAGCAACTTTTCCAAACAGCTGCAGAGCAAACGCAAACGATTATTGATTCTTTAAACCCACGCGTTGAAGAAGTCCAACAAGAAGAACCACAATACTCACAGCAATAACAGATTCGTCATGCTGTGAAATAGAAAAAGGATGATATGCAGTCATCCTTTTTCTATCACATTACATATTGCAATAGAAATGGAATGATAATCATGCGAAAACTCGGCCTCATAACCGCGTTATTTGCCCTTCTATGTAGCTCTTTTGCCGGATGTGATAATAGTCCCTTAGATAAAAAAGTGAAAGAAGAAGCAAAACGAACGGAGAAAGAAAAAGGTCCCAAACTAACAAAGACGAGTACGGAATCCTTTAATCAATCTATATCACAAGGTGCCAAGAAAAGTGCTCTCGCTATGGATGAAATTATAAAAAGCACCGCAGTGAATTCAAATTTAGATCTCTACATAGCAGTTACACCTGAGCATCACGAAAGGTTTGGGCTAAAAGCTTTGCGTAAGAAGCTTCAAAAGCAGCTAAGTGATGAGCATCCTACTTTCGATGTTCGTGTAAGTACTGATAAAAAAATCTTTATGTTACTCGAAAAGCTTGAGAGCAAAATTAAGAAAAAAGAAGTATCTAAAGACGAGATCAATAAGCAATTAAAACTCATTGGGAAAAAAATGGAGTCTAACACTTAACGCTTTTTAATAGAAAAGGAAGGATCGCAATGTCTAGTAAAGATAAGAACTTAACCCCTGTGCAACAAGAGTATAAAAAATTCGAGCAAGAACGCGAACCGAAGCGCCCTGTCTTGAAAAATTGTATTAAAGCCTTTTTCGTCGGTGGTTTTATTTGCTTCATCGGACAACTCATTTCTACGTTTTATATCACATATTTTGATTTCACTGAGCGTTCAGCAGGAAATCCGACAGTCGCAACTCTCATTTTCATTTCCATGTTACTAACTGGATTCGGTATATACGATCGGTTTGGACAGTTTGCCGGAGCAGGCACAGCTGTACCTGTCACTGGATTTGGTAACTCTGTTATTGCCGCATGTATCGAACACCGAACGGAAGGGTTCGTCCTTGGTGTTGGTGGTAACATGTTTAAATTAGCTGGATCCGTTATTTTGTTTGGTGTATTTTCGGCTTTCGTCATCGCACTTATTAAAACGATTCTCGTTCAATGGGGAGGGCTATAAATGTTACAAGGACACCGAACGTGGGTATTTGAAAACAAACCAGTTATTATTTCGACAGGAGTCGTTGGCGGACCATTTGAAGCGAAAGGGAAAATCCCAGAAGACTTCGATATCCTTCATGAAGATTTATGGCTCGGACAGGATTCCTATGAAAAAGCACATAAAATTTTATTCGAAGAAGCTTGTAGCCGAGCTACTGAAAAAGCAGAACTTCGTAAAGATGATATCCAATTCGTACTTGCAGGAGATTTAATTAATCAAATTACTCCTACAAGCTTTGCTTGTCGTACACTCGGCACTCCTTATCTTGGATTATTCGGTGCTTGTTCTACTTCTATGGAAGGTTTAGCACTTGGGGCAAGTATCGTAAATGCAAAAGGTGCAAAATATTTATTAACTGGGGCATCAAGCCATAACACCGCGGTAGAAAAACAATTCCGCTATCCAACTGAATACGGCGGTCAAAAGCCTCCTACCGCACAATGGACAGTAACCGGGGCAGGCGCGGCTATTTTAAGTGACACTGGACATGGTCCTAGGGTAACATCTGCAACAATCGGACGAGTGGTTGATATGGGACTAACGGATCCGTTTAATATGGGCGGTGCGATGGCTCCAGCTGCCGTCGATACAATTGAAGCCCACTTGCGCGAACGCCAAATTGATGCCTCTTACTACGATTTAATCGTAACAGGCGACCTAGGACATGTCGGACGCGAAATTGCTTATGACTTACTACATAAACACGGAACAAAAGTGACAAGCGAACAGTTTCAAGATTGCGGGCTACTCATCTATAGAGAAGGACAACCTGTCATAGCTGGTGCTAGCGGACCAGGATGTTCTGCAACAGTTGTATACGGTCATTTATTAAACCGAATGAAAAGAGGAGAGTTCAAAAAAATACTTGTCGTTGCGACAGGCGCTTTACTATCTCCACTTACATTCCAACAAGAAGAAACGATTCCATGTATCGCTCACGCCGTTTCGATTGAATTTGGAGGTGTAACGCAATGATTTTTTTCTGGGCTTTCGTCATTGGCGGACTCATATGTGTAATCGGCCAACTTATGTTTGATGTTGGCAAGCTAACACCCGCTCATACAATGGCAACACTCGTTGTTGCCGGTGCTATACTGGACGGATTCAACCTGTATGAACCATTAATCGACTTTGCTGGAGCCGGGGCAACTGTACCTATTACAAGTTTCGGTAATGCCCTCGTTCACGGCGCAATGGAAGAAGCTGCAAAACACGGCATCGTCGGTGTCATTACGGGAATGTTTAAAGTAACGAGCGCGGGTGTATCCGCAGCTATTATTTTCGGCTTTATTGGCGCATTGCTGTTCAAACCGAAAGGATAAGAGGTGTTTGTATGACAGTTATCGCTAGCGTTAAAACCTGCCTTGCTAGTGTAAGGGGCGCTCAAGCAAGTTTAAGCTCCCTTTCACTAAATTCACAGGACGCGGAATCAAAACGCTTATTTCATGAATGTATGTTAGAAATGGACAGCATCATCGCTGATTTACAGAATAGAGTTTCAGTATTAGAACGCGAAGAACCTCAATATAAAGGGTTTTAAGTAGACTGGAGGAAATGACTATGTCTCACCTGCCTGAATGGACACTTGTCATCCTTCGCTCTGTATTCATATTAATTATTTTATTCACTATTACAAAATGCTTAGGAAAAAGACAAATCTCTCAACTTTCCTTTTTTGAATACATAGCGGGAATGACAATCGGTGATATCGCTGCTCAAATATCTACAGGGCTTGATCAAAAGTTTTTCCATGGTGTCTTTGCCATACTTATTTTCGCCTCGGTACCTTTTTTCGTTGGAATTCTTTCCTTAAAAAACAAAACTGCTAGAGACTTTTTTGAAGGAAAGTCTACCGTTTTAATAAAGGACGGCAAAGTACTTGAGGATAATTTAAAGAAAGAGAAATATACAAGTGATGAATTACTTGAACTTCTTAGAGGAAATGGTGCATTCAGTATAGCTGAAGTCGAATTTGCTGTCTTAGAACCGAGCGGAGAATTAAATGTATTATTAAAGAAAGATTCTCAGCCACTTACAGCAAAAGACATCGGGTTAAAAGTACCTAATGAAAAAGAACCGCAAACTGTTATTATGGATGGCAATGTCTTAGATGAACCTCTATCCTCTAGTGGACATAACCGTGCTTGGTTACATTCTGAACTAGAAAAGCTCGGTGTTGTTATTGAAAATGTCTTTCTCGGTCAAGTGGATTCATACGGACAACTTACTATCGACATTTATAATGACAAACTACAAATGCCTTCTCCTCAAAACAAGCCTTTATTATTAGCATCTTTAAAAAAATGTCATGCTGATCTTGAACTATTTTCCCTAGAAACAAAGTCGAAATCAGCAAGCGAAATGTATAGTAAAAACGCGAAACACATCGAAAAGATTTTAAATAAAGTAACCTATCTTTTAAAAGAATAGATATCGAAAGAACGCTTCAGTAAAAAGGCGTTCTTTTCTTTTTTCTACAACTTTCATGACGTTTAAATTTATGTAATTCGGTTATGATGTTGAAGATACATAAGCAGGGAATTTCAAAAACATAGCGAATAATTCATGGTACAACTACATATTTTTTTGATTTAAAGTGGTTTCGTTTGACCTTTATTGACCATAATTGTATTATAAGACTAAGAAAGCTTTAGAAGGAGGAAATAACAGATGAATTTAATTCCTACAGTAATTGAACAAACAAATCGTGGAGAACGCGCTTACGATATTTACTCTCGACTATTAAAAGACCGCATCATTATGCTTGGTAGTGCAATTGATGACAACGTAGCTAACTCAATCGTTTCCCAGCTTTTATTCTTGGAATCTCAAGATCCAGAAAAAGATATTCACATCTACATCAATAGCCCTGGTGGTTCTATCACAGCAGGTATGGCAATTTACGATACAATGCAATTTATTAAACCACAAGTATCAACAATCTGTATCGGTATGGCTGCATCTATGGGTGCATTCTTACTTGCAGCAGGTGAAAAAGGAAAACGTTATGCACTTCCAAACAGTGAAGTAATGATTCACCAACCACTTGGCGGAGCACAAGGTCAAGCGACTGAAATCGAAATCGCTGCAAAACGTATCCTATTCTTACGTGAAAAACTAAACCAAATTCTTGCTGACCGCACAGGTCAACCACTTGAAGTACTACAACGCGACACAGACCGCGACAACTTCATGACAGCTGAAAGAGCTCTAGAATACGGCTTAATCGATAAGATCTTTACAAATCGTTAATAACTAAAGGTGGAAGCGGCTCGTTCAGAATCGCAGGGTGTTGGAGCTTTTACATCCGAGACGCTTTTTGCCTCGAATGTAAAAGCGAAACAACCGGAGATTCTAGCCGCTGGAGCTAGATAGATCTAAAACGAAAGCGCCCTCTTACAGGGCGCTTTTTTATAATTAAACCTCCGCACGTGCGCCCTACATACCCGCCCCCCAACAACAAACAACAAAACAAAAAAGCTATCGCACATGCGCGATAGCTTCTTATTGTATATATGCAGCTAATGCTTCTAAAGCTTCTTCTGCATCTGAACCTTCTGTTGTAATTGTTATCATGCTACCAGTTCCAATTGCTAAGCTCATAATCCCCATTATGCTCTTTGCATTCACTGTCTTTCCATCTTTCTCGATGAAGATATCCGCATGAAAGCGATTAGCCTCTTGTACAAACAACGCAGCCGGACGTGCTTGTAAACCGTTTTTTAATGAAACCTTAACTCGTTTTTGAACCACAGCTCCATTTCCCCTTTAACCTCTTATTTTTTTGCTACCGTTTCCCCCGCGCGTAATTTCTCTGCAATCTCATCGATTTTACGCAAACGATGATTAATACCCGATTTACTAATTTTCCCCCCGGATACCATCTCGCCTAACTCTTTCAATGTTACATCTTGATAATCTCTTCGTAATTGTGCAATTTCTCGCAGTTTATCTGGTAATATATCAAGACCAACCGTCTCATCAATATAACGGATATTTTCAATCTGCCTTAGCGCTGCACCAATTGTTTTATTTAAATTGGCTGTTTCGCAGTTCACTAAACGATTTACTGAATTACGCATATCACGAACAATTCGAATGTCTTCAAATCTTAAAAGTGCATTATGAGCGCCTATAATATTTAAAAACTCCGTAATCTTTTCTGCTTCTTTCAAATACGTAATGTACCCTTTTCTTCTTTCCAACGTCTTACTATTTAAATCAAATCCGTTCATCAATTCACATATAGCATCATTATGTTCCTTATATAACGAAAAGACCTCTAAATGATAAGATGATGTTTCTGGGTTATTTACTGAACCACCTGCTAAAAATGCACCGCGTAAATACGATCGTTTACAACATTTCTTCTCAATCAATTCTTGTGATATATTTCGAATCAACGAAAAGTCGTCTCGAACAATATGAAGATCAGCTAATATTTCGCGAGACTTCTCAACAAGCCGCACAATATATACATTATTTTTCTTCAATCGCATTTTTTTACGAACAAGTAATTCTACCGTCACGTCATATCCTTTTTTCAAAAGCGTATAAATCCTTCTTGCAATTGCCGCATTCTCCGTTTGAATATCGATAGATAGACGACGATTTGAAAAAGAAAGCGATCCGTTCATTCGAAGTAACGCTGATAATTCTGCTTTCTCACAGCATTCCTTCATCTCAAGATTCGTTAGCTCTTTCTTTGTTTCTGATGCAAATGACACAGTCAACACCTCCTTATACGATTACTTTGGAACAAAAATCTTGTCCTATATGAAATGATGAGCGTTACCTCAAAAGAGGCAACGCACATCTACAAGAGTGAATATAAAATAGAAGCTAGTTTTAATGTATCGTGCCTTACAACACGATCATCATACTTCGCTAATTGATCTTGAATGACATCAATATTGCTCTCTGTAAAACGCTCTTCATCTACTACAACTGGTGCCGACATTTCTTCCTCATATAACTGACGTAATTCACAAGGAATATCACGGTTATTTACAATTGCAGTATCGATAAATGGTTTACCTAAATGATCATGTAACGCCTGCACATGGTCAAACGCAGTATATCCCATCGTTTCACCAGCTTGCGTCATAACATTACACACATATACCTTCTTCGCTTTTGCAGCAAGAACAGCGTCCCCGATTTTGTTAACAACTAAATTCGGTAATATACTCGTATACAAACTTCCTGGACCAAAAACAAGTAAATCAGCTCGTTTAATTTCAGCCAACGTTTCATGTAACGGCTCTACATCTTCTGGAGTTAAAAAGACGCGGTTAATCTTCTTCCCGGAATAAGGAATCTTTGATTCACCTGTTACAATTTCTCCATCTTCTAGTTCCGCATGAAGTACCGCACTTTGGTTCGCTGCCGGTAACACACGTCCTCTGACATTTAACACTTTACTCGTTTCCGTAATCGCATGGAAGAAGTCTCCTGTAATCGAGGTCATACCCGCTAATAATAAATTTCCTAACGCATGACCTTTCAGCCCGTCTCCCGTTGTGAAACGATGCTGAAATAAAGCTTCCACCAGCGGCTCTACATCTGATAACGCAACAAGTACGTTACGAATGTCACCTGGGGGTGGAATTTCGAGCTCATCACGTAATCTACCTGAACTGCCACCATCATCAGCGATTGTAACAACTGCTGTAATATCAACCGGATATTGTTTTAATCCTCGTAATAAAACAGAGAGTCCAGTACCGCCTCCCATGATAACAATTTTAGGTTTTCTCTCTTTTTTCATCCCTTAATGGCCCTTTCTCTTCTCCACATCACGATGAGATACATGAACGCTATACTCTGGTTTCAAATGTTTCCCAAGGTATTCTGTAAGCGTAACAGAACGATGCTGTCCACCTGTACATCCAATTGCAATTACAAGTTGACTCTTGCCTTCTCTTTTATAATGAGGCAGCATGAAAGTAATAAGATCCATCAATTTTTCTAAAAACTTATGTGTCTCATTAAATTTCAGTACATACGATGAAACTTCTTCATCTAGTCCTGTTAATGGCTTCATATGTGGAATGTAATATGGATTTGGTAAAAAACGAACATCAAATACTAAATCGGCATCAATTGGAATACCGTACTTAAATCCAAATGACATAACATTTACACGAAACGCTTGCTCAGTTTCAGTTGAAAACAGATGAACAATTTTTTCACGTAATTCTTTCGGTTTTAAATCCGATGTATCCAGCACAATATTCGCTCGTGCCTTCATATCAGTTAATAAGCCACGCTCCATCTCGATTCCCTTTAACGGCAAACCAGTTGGTGCAAGTGGATGCGAACGTCTCGTTTCTTTATAACGAGTTACAAGCGTGCCATCTTTCGCATCTAAGAATAAAATATGAGGAATAATCCATGTACGTTCTGATAAATCATCAAGTGCTCCCCATAAATGTTCGAAAAACTCTCGGCCACGTAAATCAACGCCAAGTGCCACTTTATTCATTTTCCCTTTTGAATCCGCCATAAGCTCAATAAACTTCGGCAATAACATCGGTGGTAAATTATCTACACAGAAATATCCTAAATCTTCAAAACTTTGTAAAGCTACTGTCTTTCCAGCTCCAGACATTCCTGTAATAATTACCATTTTTATATCATTATTCTCTGTCATCGTATCCTCTCCTTGACGGTTTAACTCGGATCTAATCGATATGAAAGCAACTCAAAATCTGGGGTATATACAAATGTACCGTAGATTATGCCATTTCCTTTAATTAAATAATCAATAATGTGATAATCTCCTGGTGCCATTGCTAAATCATCAATTTTGTCAAATGTATGCCAACCAATGATGCCTTCTTCGCTCTCTAGTTTGTTTTCTCCTGCAAAATCTGTCGCTAAAAAGGAGAACATCATCCATTCAGAAACAACTTTATCACCTTCTTGGATGACAAAGGTGAAGACCCCTTTTAACGCTGGGTTCTTTAAATAAATACCTGTTTCTTCACGATACTCGCGAACAACGGAATCTCTTACTGTCTCACCACGCTCCATTTTCCCGCCTGGTGCAACCCACCAATTTCGGCGAGGTTTTTGGAGTAAGAGTACTTCATTATCTCTAATTAACACACAGTTTGTCACTCTTTGCATGTTTCTTCACCTCAGCTACTTGCAGTAAATTTCTCACTGCATACTCATTTCATTATACTATCAAAAACAGTTTGCTACAACGAAGGAGCCAGTCCTCTTTCGCTAAGCACATGCTACTCAACAATTTTAAAAAAGCTTTCTAGAACAAGCAATGTAAATGCCTAGACTTTCAATGAATAGCATAAAAAATCCCCTTAACGATTTTTATCGCCAAGGGGATTAAAGTCCTTATTTCTTACCGAAATAAGTAACAATCGCAAATCCTAAAATAAAGGTAATAATTGAACTTATAATTGAAAATCCTCCAGTTGGAATACCAGGGAACACAATTACAATCGAGCCGATAACAAGTCCAATAATTGCCGCAAATGTCATACTTTTATAACGATCTAACAAGAAACTAATTCCTTTACTACTTACAACAAACCCCGCCATAACACCAGCACCGATAACTACGATTAAAGGTAAGTTCAGTGTAGTTAAAGCATTAATTGCTGTCGGATACACACCAATAATTAATAAAATAAATGATCCGCTAATTCCAGGAAGCAACATAGCCATACTAGCCATCCAGCCCGCGAAAAATAAACCAATTGCATTTAAAATTGTTAACGTCGTAATTGGATCTGCTGCCTTATCTGGTTTAAAGAAAGCTGTAATCGCAACAAGAATTGCTGCAACTATTAATAAAACAATGTGCTTACCTTTAAACGACGACTTTGCATCAGCTTCTCTCATTAACATCGGTAATATACTAATAATTAAACCGAGGAAGAAAAATTGAGTCGGTTCATAATGATTTGCAAGTAAATATTTAATAACGTGGCTTAACGTTAAAAACGCTGCTGCCACACCAGCTGCAAGGGGAATTAAAAAGCCTAAATGTTTTTTCCATTCGCGACTAAAGAATCCACTAATTGCCGCAAGCAATTGTTCATAAATCCCTAACACAACAGCGATTGTACCGCCGCTCACACCAGGAATTAAATCACTAACGCCCATACAAAATCCACGATATATATTACGCCATTCCATACTGAATAAATTCCTCATTTCTTATAGTGATTTTTCCGTAAAGTCCAGTATATCAATAAGAAAGCTTATAATCTTAATATTTTTTGACAAAACTTTGACATTTTCATAAAAAAAGAAGAAAGCTCCTATTGGTAGCTTTCTTCTCAAAAGGCATATTATCCCTTATTTTTCTGATACAGTTTTTAGTTCTTCTAATAATTCTTCTACATAATGTTGAGCACTTTGTGCTGCGATACTACCATCACCTGTTGCCGTTACAATTTGACGTAGCATTTTTTCACGAACATCTCCAGCTGCGAAAATACCAGGAACTTTCGTTTCCATACGCTCATTTGTTTCAAGGTAACCATTTTCATTTGTAATACCTAGTTCAACAAATGGTTTTGAAAGTGGTAACATACCGATGTATATGAATACGCCGTCAGTTTTGACTTCTTTCTCTTCTCCACTGTTTACGTCTACAAGTGTCACGCTTCCTACTTTACCATTTGCATCGTTAATTTCTTTAATAGTGTGATTCCAAATGAAATCTACTTTCTCGTTTTGGAAAGCACGATCTTGTAAAATTTTCTGTGCACGAAGAGTGTCACGACGGTGAACGATTGTTACCTTTGATGCGAAGCGTGTTAAGAACACACCCTCTTCAACAGCAGAATCTCCACCACCAATAACTACAAGTTCTTTTCCTTTAAAGAAAGCCCCATCACATACTGCACAATATGATACACCACGGCCGCCAAGCTCTGTTTCGCCTGGCACACCAATTTTTTTATATTCTGCACCGCTTGCAACGATAATTGCACGTGCTTTATATTCTTTTTTACCAGCAATAATTGTTTTGTATTCTTTACCATCGATGACTGCTTTCACATCACCGTATGCATATTCAGCACCAAATTTCTTCGCATGCTCAAACATTTTATTTGATAAGTCTGGTCCTAAAATGGACTCATAACCTGGGTAGTTTTCTACATCTTCTGTGTTTGCCATTTGGCCACCTGGAATACCACGCTCAAGCATTAATGTGCTTAAATTCGCACGAGATGTATATACTGCAGCTGTCATACCAGCTGGTCCTGCACCAATAATAATGACATCATAAATTTTTTCTTCTGACACATCATTCACTCCTATTCATTCCTACACAATTAAGTTACCCTCATTATACTGTTAGCATCATTTTTTTCCCAATGATTTGCTTACCCTATGTGTGCGTACGCTTAACAGCCTGCACATACTTTCGAACAGTCGCTACAGATACATTATATACATCTCCAAGCTCCGACTGTGTCATCTTATTTCCTTGTTCGCCGCGCACAATATATTCAACCGCAGCTGACCAGCCGTATACATTTGTAAAAACTGCCCCAGATGTATATAAACGTATGAACGTACAAAACCAAAATTGTAAACACTCTTCGATTAATTCATCATCTTTTTTCGTATAATTATATAAAGCATCCGCAATTTGCGCGCACTGTTCAAATTGCTGTAAATCCGCTGGAATGCTCTTATGGCTATTAAGTAAAAAGAAATACTTTGCAAGTTGCGATACGATTGGAACACCGTTTTTCGCCTGCGTTACATCAAAGAAGAATCCCACCTTCTCTGGCGTTGACAATTCATTCATTAAATATAAAGCTAGCATTTGTTCCTCTAGCGTCGCACTTTGTTGAAATGATTTTCGTAATTCTTCAAATAATACGTTTTGTCCTTCATCTGCTAAATTCAGCGCATTCCACGGTTCTTTTCCCTTTTTATCAGGGTGCAATTCTACAACATGCTGCCACATTTTTTCAGCTACTTGCTGATCTTTCACCATATAAGCAGAATATGCAAACCAATAATAAAAACTAACGTCTCCCTCGTATCCTTGACGCTTTAATACTTTGAACCATTTATATGCAGGCTCAAAATGACCAATTGTTGCAAGTGTCGTTCCTAGTTTCAAACGATGCTCGAACGAAATCGGATATACTGAAACTAACTGCTCCGCTAACGCTTCTACTTGTTTATGCTCTCCAATTGAATATAGGAAAATAAGCGTATTACAAAGCGCATGTATATTACCAGGATTTTTCTCTAAAATCATTTCCGTTAACTTCAGAGCTTTATCTACATTACCAGATTGAAAATGTGCAATGGCTAAATTATTATGACCCGACCAAAATTCCGGATAATCTTTTGTAACAATTTCTAATGTAGCAATTGCTTCTTCCAATTGTCCGTTACGAATATAACGATTCGCTTCTTCCTGCATAACAATTAGATCATCTTCATCCTCAATCTCTTCCTCGCCCATCGCTTCTTCTTCCATAATTTCAAGTAATTCTAATGTATCTTCTACAAATTCCTTCTCTTCTGCAACTTCTAAATAGCGATCCGCATACTTTTTCGCCTGCTGAAATAGCCCCATATATGCATAATTATTTGCAATAAAATAATAGCATTGTTCAAGTTCTGGATTAGATCTAACAAGCTTAAAGAAGATTTGATTCGACTCTTGATATTCACCAGCCTCAGATAATACTGTTGCTAATTGACATAAAATAAACGGCTCCTTCTCACTTTGTGCCGCTCTTCGAAAATATTTAATTGCATCTTGCAATTTCTGCCCTTTGTAAGCCCTCATCCCTTTTTTATAAAAGAATTCCGCTAATTGATTAAAAGAGATAACTTGTCCGTTCTCCTTATATATTCCTTGATTTTTCCCCATATATCCTCCAGTTTTTTGTTTTCTTCGTTCACACATTCTTCTATCTATAAGTATAAACGATTCCGTAAAAAACAAAACAGTATATTATACTCAATTATTTCCTTTTTATTCATTAAAAAAGAAGAGAAATGTTACATTTTTAGCATCAACCTTCTCTAGCATCCATTTCTTCTTTCGTATAAATAACACGCATTGGATTTCCACCCACGAAAGCACCACTTTGGACATCTCTATGAACAAGTGTGCCAGCTGAAATAATCGCGCCATCCCCAATTTTCACACCTGGTAATATAGTCGTATTTGCTCCAATCATCACTTCATTTCCTATGATGACCTCTCCAAGTCGATATTCGCGAATTAAATATTCATGTGCTAAAAGCGTTGTATTATAGCCGATAATCGAATTCTCTCCCACAGTTATCTTTTCTGGGAACATAATATCCGGCATTACCATAAGCGCAAATGATGTTTTCTTTCCGACTTTCATCCGTAAAAATGTACGGTACAACCAATTCTTGACGGATAAAAATGGTGTATAACGCGCAATTTGGATAATAATAAAGTTCTTCATTACCTTCCAAAAAGACACTGTTTTATACACATTCCATAATGAATTTTCTCCCGAAACAGGATAGCGCGTTGTCCGTCGCACTTAACTCGCTCCTCTACTAAAAAGTGAAACTGTAAGTTAATAGGGAAATACACCCCCACTAACTTACTTGGACCTTTATAAACGGTTCATATTAGACAAAATTGGTAGCAAATCACTCATTTTATCTAGCATAAAGTCCGGCTTGTAAGCCTCTAAATATGCTCTACCTTTCAACGTCCATGAGACAGCAGCTGTTTTCGTACCCGCATTTTGTCCACCAACAATATCATGATGGTTATCCCCAACCATCAATGCTTCTTCCGGTTTCGCATCTAATAACTCAAGCGCTTTTTGAAGTGGTTCTGGATGTGGTTTCACATGCTCTACATCATCAATTGTCACGACAACATCAAAAAATTCATCAAGCTTTGATAACCTTAATCCCATCTCAACTGTTTGTCTCGCTTTCGTTGTAACAATACCAACTTTATAGCCTTGCTTCTTCAACTCTTGAACTGTTTCATATACAGTTTCATATTCTTCCACTAATTCATCGTGATGATCATGGTTAAATTGACGATAACATGTAATCATCTCTTCAACCTTGTTGTCATCAATCTTGCTGAAAGTATCATGTAAAGAAGGGCCGATAAATGGCAATACATCTTCACGCTTATATTGATTTGGATAATATGTATGTAACGTATGTAAAAAAGAAGAAATAATAAGTTCGTTTGTATTAATTAAAGTTCCATCTAAATCAAATAACACTGTATTTATTCTCATTGCCTTAGTCCCTTCTCTTTCCTGAATATGAAAGAAGCAGCACCTTATAATAAGATGCTACTTTTCTCTAATTTTCCGAATATCTTTTATCAGCTTGTCCCATTTTCCGTCTCACAATAATGAAAACAATAGAAATAACAACAAGTCCAATTGACATTACTTGTGCGATACGAAGTGGTCCTAACATTAAACTATCTGTACGTAAGCCTTCTACGAAGAAGCGCCCTATTGAATACCAAATTAAATATGTGAAGAATAATTCCCCGCGTCGTAAATTCACTTTTCGTAATGAAAGTAATAAAATGACACCTGCAAAATTCCATAATGATTCATATAAAAACGTTGGGTGATAGTACACACCCTCAATATACATTTGATTAATAATGAAATCCGGTAAATGAAGTCCTTCTAAAAACTGTCTCGTTACTTCATCACCATGCGCCTCTTGGTTCATAAAGTTTCCCCATCGACCAATTGCTTGTCCTAGTAAAATACTTGGCGCAGCAATATCAGCCAACTTCCAGAATGAAACCCCGCGTCGTTTTGCAAAAAGAATTCCTGTAATAACAGCCCCGATTAAACCACCATGAATCGCCAAGCCACCTTGACGAATATTAATAATTTGACTCGGGTTTTGCGCGTAATATTCCCATTCAAAAATAACATAGTACATTCTCGCAAATAGAATAGCGATCGGTACTGCAATTAATACAAGGTCAACAAATGTATCTTTTGGAATACCTAGCCTTTCTCCCTCGCGAGTTGCTAGCCAAAGACCTAATAGCACACCCGTACCGATAATAATCCCGTACCAATAAACAGGAAACGGCCCAAGTTGGACAGCTACGCGGTCAAGCTGTGGTACAGAACCTAACAGCATATGTATGACCTCCCTCTCCAAAGTTTACTCCTGATTTCCTAACTCAATCGCACTCATTAATCGTTCAGAGAACTGTTGTGCTGCATTGACTCCCATACGTTTTAAACGGAAGTTCATCGCTGCTACTTCAATAATAACAGCCAAGTTTCGACCAGGACGAACTGGAAGTGTAATCTTTGTAAGCTCTGTATCAATAATCTTCATCTTCTCTTCATCAAGACCTAAGCGATCGTAATTTTTCTTTTGATCCCAAATTTCAAGATTAATAACAAGTGTAATACGCTTATAATTTCGCACTGCCCCTGCACCGAATAACGTCATCACGTTAATGATACCTAGACCACGAATTTCTAATAAATGCTCAATTAAATCTGGTGAGCTTCCGACTAACATGTCTTCATCTTCTTGGCGAATTTCTACACTATCATCCGCAACAAGGCGATGACCACGTTTTACAAGCTCAAGAGCTGTCTCACTTTTACCGACACCACTTTGACCTGTAATTAAAACACCAACACCGTAAATATCTACTAACACACCATGTACAGCTGTTGTTGGTGCTAACTTACCTTCTAAATAATTAGTTAAACGACTTGATAATCTTGTTGTCGTTTGAGAAGAACGTAATAAAGGCATACCTGATTCACGCGATGCATGCAGTAACTCATCTGGTACATCTTGATTACGAGTTATAATAATACATGGCGTCTCCTCAGTACAAAGCGCTTTCATTCTCTCTTGCTTTTGCTCTGACGTTAATGTGTCAAAGAACGTAAGCTCCGTCTTTCCAAGAAGCTGCACACGATCAGCTGGATAATATGTGAAAAATCCTGCCATTTCAATTCCAGGTCGTGATAAATCACTTGTATCAATCGGACGATTAATTCCTTCTTCACCACTTATTAACTCCAATTGAAATTGTTCAATTAAATCTTTTGTCCTTACTTTCGGCATATGTATAAACCTCCACTCCGCTGCGGGTTCAGTCTCATTTGATGTAAAATTCCATTCTACCGGATATTGTACCATTTTTTTCTGGAAACAAGAAATACGGTTTCTAATAAATAGAAAAAAACATTTCATATACATCATGAAATGTTTTTCTTTTTGTCATTTTCTCTTTTTTTCATACAGTGGCTCCACAATTGCCTTTTCAATAATCATATTAAAAATTGAAATACAAATTGCCGCTACAATCGCTACACCGAATCCTGATATATTAAATGCATCTCCTAATAATGAATCTGCTATTTTTAACGTAATCGCATTAATAACAATTAAGAAGAACCCGAAAGTTACAAGAGTAATTGGTAGCGTAATTAAAATTAAAAACGGTTTTACGAACACATTTAAAACAGCCAAGATAATACTCGCAATAATTGCAGTTTGTATATTTGCTACGTAAAACGCGTCTGGCGCAATCCCTTTTAAAAGTCCCGATACAGCGATTAACACAACGCTATTTACAAGAAGTGATACAATCCATCTCATTTCCTTACACATCCTTTTGACATATATATTTCATCATACGCTAATAGATAAGAAACGCAAGTATCATACAAACACTTATATCAACTTATTCTATTCTCCATGCTTGTATACCTACTAACATTCCCTCGCAAAATAAGGACCACACCATCTATGTTCATGAGTTTTTACAAAAGTCCAAGTGAACTCTTTATCTACAATATAAATATCGCCTTTATACATATCGCCCCTCTCACACAATATATCCTCCATATGTAATAAACTCGTATCTTTTATTAGCAGTACATCATCACAATGTTGATAGAATATGTAACAATTCTTTTTCACTTCATTATGAAACGCGTTCTCCGCTTCTTCACCCTCTAAACACTTCTTTTTCTCATAACTAAATATGTGCCAAAGATACCCACATGCATACTTATCTCCATACAGAAAAATGTCTTCTTTTTCCTCATCACTTAAATGGTTTGCAAAATGACCCTCCCAGCGTTTGCGAAAATAAACACCCCAATTTTGAAACTCTCTTACCTTCATATTTTTCTTTCTTAAAATATCTACAAACTCCATTTTCTCCCCCTATGAACGAAAAACCGAGTGTCATTTCCACTCGGTTTTTTAGTAATACACTTATTGCGATAATTCTACTTCTTTTATTTTCTCTTTCATTCTTGCTTTATCACGAACTAAAATATCTTTTAAATACTTACCTGTATACGAGCGCTCTTCTTTCACTACTTGCTCTGGCGTTCCGGAAGCAACGATTTGTCCACCTTTGTCTCCACCTTCTGGTCCAAGGTCAACGATATAATCAGCTGTTTTAATTACATCTAAATTATGTTCAATAACAAGAACTGTCTCGCCACTTTCAACAAGGCGTTGCAGAACTTCTAGAAGACGCGCGATATCATGTGCATGCAAACCAGTCGTTGGCTCATCTAAAATATATAACGTACGCCCTGTAGAACGACGGTGTAATTCAGAAGCTAATTTCACGCGCTGTGCTTCTCCTCCAGATAACGTAGTAGCTGGCTGCCCTAATTTCATATAACCAAGCCCTACATCTACAAGCGTTTGAAGTTTACGCTTAATTTTCGGGATATTAGCGAAGAACTCTACTCCATCTTCAATTGTCATCCCTAACACTTCAGAAATGTTCTTATCTTTATACTTCACTTCTAACGTTTCGCGGTTATAACGTTTACCATGACAAACTTCACACGGAACGTATACGTCTGGTAAGAAGTGCATTTCGATTTTAATAATTCCATCACCACGGCACGCTTCACAACGTCCACCTTTTACATTAAAGCTGAAACGTCCTTTTTGATATCCACGCACTTTCGCTTCATTCGTTTGTGCAAACACATCACGAATATCATCGAATACACCTGTATACGTCGCTGGATTAGAACGTGGTGTACGCCCGATTGGCGATTGATCAATATCGATTACTTTATCCAAATGCTCAAGACCTTTAATTTCTTTATGAGTACCTGGCTTCGCTTTCGCTTTATATAACTTTTGCGCTAATGATTTATATAGTACTTCATTAATCATCGTACTTTTACCGGAACCAGATACACCCGTTATCGCTACAAACGTACCAAGCGGGAATGACATCTTTGCATTCTTTAAGTTATTCTCTTTTGCACCGATAATTTCCACTTTACGTCCGTCACCTTTACGTCTTTCAAGTGGAACCGGAATAAACTCTTTACCGCTTAAATACCTCCCTGTTAGCGAATTATCATCTTGCATCACTTCAGCTGGCGTCCCCGCTGATACAACTTGACCACCATGAATACCTGCACCAGGTCCGATATCAAGTAAATAATCAGCAGCCATCATCGTATCTTCATCATGTTCAACGACAATTAACGTATTACCTAAATCACGCATCTCTTGCAACGTACGAATAAGACGATCGTTATCGCGCTGATGTAAACCGATAGAAGGCTCATCAAGAATGTAAAGTACGCCAGTCAGACGAGAACCGATTTGCGTCGCTAAACGAATACGCTGCGCCTCACCACCTGATAAAGTTCCTGCAGCACGACTTAACGTTAAATAATCTAACCCGACGTTCACTAAGAATCCAACGCGCTCCTGGATTTCTCTTAAAATTAAATGAGCAATTTTTTGTTGCTTCTCCGTTAGCTCTACATTCGAGAAGAATTCCTGTACTTCTTGAACAGAATACTTCGTTACATCAGCAATCGTTTTATCACCAACGAAAACAGCTAAACTCTCAGGCTTTAAGCGTCCACCTTTACACTTCGGACAAGCTTGCTCTGCCATATACTTTTCCATTTGCTCACGGACATAATCAGAACTCGTTTCACGATAACGACGTTCGATATTTGGAATAACACCTTCAAATAAAATCTCATTTTCCTTTACTTGACCAAATTCATTTACATAGCGGAAATAAACTTTCTCTTCACCGCTTCCGTACAACACTTTATCAAATAAATCTTTCGGTATATCTTTCACAGGCACATCCATATCAACGCCGTAATGATTACATACAGATTGTAAAAGCTGTGGGTAATATTGTGAGCTTGTCGGTTCCCAAGGCGCAATCGCATGTTCATTTAATGATAAATCCCAATTCGGAATGACAAGTTCTAAATCTACCTCTAACTTTGAACCAAGTCCATCACAAGAAGGACACGCCCCGAATGGACTATTGAATGAGAACATGCGCGGCTCTAATTCTCCGATTGAAAAGCCACAATGCGGACAAGCATGATGTTCACTAAATAGAAGTTCCTCTTCTCCCATTACATCAATTAACACTCGGCCCCCGCCAAGCTTTAATGCACTTTCAAGTGAATCCGCAAGACGGCTTGCAATCCCTTCTTTTACAACAATACGGTCAATTACAACTTTAATGGAATGCTTCTTATTTTTATCTAACGCAATATCTTCAGATACATCAAGCATTTCACCATCAACACGTACACGAACATATCCTTGCTTCTTAATGTCTTCAAGCACTTTCACATGTGCACCTTTACGCCCAGAAACGATAGGAGCTAACACTTGTAATTTCGTACGTTCAGGATATTCAAGTACACGGTCTACCATCTGCTCTACTGTTTGTGATGTAATTTCAATACCATGATTCGGGCAAATCGGCGTACCAATTCGTGCGAATAGTAAACGTAAATAATCATAAATCTCCGTTACCGTTCCGACAGTTGAACGTGGATTACGACTCGTTGTTTTTTGATCGATTGAAATCGCTGGAGATAAGCCTTCAATTGTATCCACGTCAGGTTTATCCATTTGTCCTAAAAACTGGCGCGCATACGCAGATAACGATTCTACGTATCTGCGTTGCCCTTCTGCATAAATCGTATCAAACGCTAATGATGATTTCCCTGAACCAGACAATCCCGTCACAACAACAAGCTGATTTCTCGGAATGGTTACATCAATATTTTTTAAGTTATGTGCTCTAGCACCTTTTACGACAATAAAATCCTTGCTTATGCTCACTCTGTTCACCCTTCCGCTTTTAATTCTAATAGTAAATCTCTTAATTCAGCTGCACGCTCGAAATCTAACGCTTTTGCTGCTTCTTTCATCTCTGCTTCCATCTTCGTAATTGTCTTTTCACGCTCTTTTTTCGTCATCTTCTTGGCTGGTACTGCTTCATATGTTTCCGGCTCTTCAGCAGCTGTCGTTGCACGGATAACATCACGCACGCCTTTTTGAATCGTTTTCGGCGTAATACCATGCTCTTTATTGTAAGCTTCTTGTATAGTACGACGACGTTGCGTTTCTTCAATCGCAATTCCCATCGATCTCGTTATACGATCTGCGTACATAATAACGCGGCCGTTTTCATTACGTGCCGCACGACCAATTGTTTGAATTAATGAACGCTCCGAACGCAAGAATCCTTCCTTATCAGCATCTAAAATAGCTACAAGTGATACTTCTGGAATATCTAATCCTTCTCGTAATAAGTTAATACCGACCAGTACATCAAACTTACCAAGGCGAAGGTCACGGATAATTTCAATACGTTCTAACGTTTTAATTTCAGAGTGAAGATAGTTTACTTTAATTCCTACATCTTTTAAGTAGTCTGTTAAATCCTCTGACATTTTCTTCGTTAAAGTCGTAATTAATACACGTTCATTTTTTGCAATGCGATCTTGAATTTCTCCTAATAAATCATCAATTTGCCCTTCAATTGGTCGTATATCAATTGGTGGATCTAAAAGCCCTGTTGGACGAATAATTTGTTCTATTACCTCCGGTGCCTGCTCTAACTCGTACGGTCCTGGCGTTGCCGAAACGTAAATAACTTGATTCGTTTTCCCTTCAAACTCATCAAACGTAAGCGGTCTATTATCTAAAGCTGATGGCAAACGGAACCCATGATCCACAAGTACTTGCTTACGTGCTTGGTCCCCGTTATACATCGCTCTTACTTGCGGTACTGATACGTGTGACTCATCCATAACAATTAAGAAATCTTCCGGGAAATAGTCTAATAACGTATACGGTGTTGCACCCGCTGGACGAAGTGTTAAATGACGGGAATAATTTTCAATACCTGAGCAAAAGCCCATCTCACGCATCATTTCTAAATCATAACGTGTACGTTGCTCTATACGCTGCGCTTCTAACAACTTGCCATTATCATTTAATTCCTTTAAACGCTCTTCTAATTCTTTTTCGATATTTTCAATAGCGACCTTCATCTTTTCTTCACGTGTAACGAAGTGAGATGCTGGGAAGATTGCTACATGATCACGTTCTGCTAATACTTCACCTGTTAACGCATTTACTTCGCGAATACGATCTATTTCATCGCCGAAAAATTCAATTCGAATACAATGCTCATCAAGTGATGCCGGGAAGATTTCAACTACATCTCCGCGCACACGGAATGTACCACGCTTGAAATCAATGTCATTACGCCCATACTGCACATCAACAAGTTCACGAAGCAATTGATTGCGGTCCTTTTCCATACCAACTCGAAGCGAAACAACTAACTCGCGGTATTCTTCTGGAGAACCTAAACCATATATACACGAAACACTCGCAACGATAATAACATCGTCTCTTTCAAATAAGGAAGACGTTGCTGAGTGACGCAATTTATCGATTTCATCATTAATCTGCGCATCTTTTTCAATAAAAGTATCTGTTTGCGGCACATACGCTTCTGGCTGATAATAATCGTAATAACTAACAAAATACTCCACTGAATTGTTAGGAAAAAAATCTTTCAGCTCACTATATAACTGTCCTGCTAACGTTTTATTATGAGCCATGACAAGTGTTGGCTTCTGCACTTCTTTAATGACATTTGAAATCGTAAATGTCTTACCCGTTCCTGTCGCCCCAAGCAACACTTGCTTTTTCTTTCCACTATTAATTCCCTCTACAAGCTTCTCTATAGCTACCGGCTGATCACCTTGCGGGGAATACGCTGAGATAATTTCAAATTGATGTTCCAAACAAAACCGACCTCCTCGTAAAAAATCTGTATTCCCATTTTACCACGAATGCTCATAAAAAAACCAAGAAAACGAACAGATATTCGGTAAAACTTTCGACAATATATACATAGAAAAAGGAAGGAGCCAAAACTTCCTTCCTCTACTAACTCTATTTTTTAGGTACATATAATAAATCATATCCATTGCGCCCATTTTCATTCACACAGTCTATTAACCTATAAGCCGTTTGTAATTCACGCTGCTCTTTAACAATCCTTTTACAGTTATCTTTATGTAACCCTTTATCCTCACCAGCAAATTGGTCTTTTCTATTATCTGACACATAAAGTATATCGTTCTCACTATGCTCTAGCGTTTGAAAGATCGGGTCACCTTCATGGGTATACTGTACAATCCTTATTTTATCAACCTTCCCTTGGTCAACATTCAAAATGAATTTTTCAAATTTATCTAGATTGGAAATTCCCGCTCTCTTTACAATGACATCATTCTTCCTATCAATTTCAATGTTAGGTTGTGAGCATGCTACTAAGCTAAAGAAAAAGAGAAATAGACATATAAAACCACTTCTTTTTCCTATTGTCATCCTCTCCTATAAAAATTCTTTGTATACCGCAAAAGCTACTTTCCTCTACGAAAGTAGCTTCTCTTTTCCTTTCTCTTTCTTCGGAAAAATCACATATGAAAATGAAATAACTGTATCCACTAAAAGTATAATCGCCCAAACTTGACTAACGCGACTAGCTGGTTCATTTAAAACAATCCCAGTTTCTAACCAATTATGCCATTGGTCAAACGGGACAAAACCGTACAGAAAGAAAAAGAAAATATGCACAACAATGAATAAAACAAGATGCAATACCAAATTTTTTATTTCCTGCTTCGCATAGGCCATACCTGTTAATTCTATATGTTCTTCAATAATAGGCGCTGGTTCATTCCGCCATTTCGCAACTAGCTTTTGCGCAAATATATCAAGCTTCTTCAAATCCTTTTTCCCGTAGAAAACTGCATACAATAAAATAATTACAGTAATGATTTGAAAATTAGAGAACTTCCCTGTTTGATAATAGTCCACTACCCCTAATGTTAAAATAAATACTTCATTTACGAGGAGTACAATCCCCATAATAAAGCTCGCTTTCTTCAAACGGAATCCGTAACGGAGTAAAAAGAAGCCGATAGCCGATAACCAAAATACAATCTCTGCCCCAATTAAAAAATACCAACGATATTCTGCAAGTATACTCATTTATCCATCTCCTTTTCATCATATATACGAAAAGCTTCATCCATATATAATAAAAGTTCTTCTTCAATTGGATACATGCTCATTTTCTGCGAATCTTCCTTCGATTTTCTAACTTCCCATAACTTATCTAAAAATGCTTCATCACCATTAGCCATTTCTAAACACTTCTGCATTAATCTCTTCGTTGCCTCTTGTACCTCATCACTCGCGGCTTCTTTGCCGTCTTTCATAAAAATACGTAATTGCTTTAATAAATCTACCCATTCTAAAACATTCGGATCTTCTTCACTCATATTTGGCAAGTTATGAAGCAATTTTTGTTCTTCCCTTGAAAATACTTCATTTTGAAATATTTCACGTATGCGAGACGACTGCTTCGAAAGCTGGATAAGTTCAAACATAACTTTCCAATCGAGCTCTCCCTCCACATCCACCGAATAAACAACTGCTTGTAAAACACGCTCCATTCGATTGAATTTCTTTTGTTCTTCCTGTACAAATCGAAGTTGTTTTTCAAGTGAATCCTTTAAATTAAGCTCATCTTTTACTAACATATTCGCAGATTCTTTTAACGAAAATCCCATTTCCTTTAAAAATAAAATTTGTTGCAGCCGTATTACGTCAGCTTCACTATATAAACGATGCCCGCCTTCTGTTTTCCCGCTCGGCTTTAATAAATCTATTTGATCATAATAACGTAATGTACGTACTGTTACCCCTGTCTCTCTCGTCAATTGTTGTATGGAAATCACTACCATCACCTCTTCCCCTTCATTATAAAAGATGACGTTACGTCACTTTCAAGTCTTTTGTAAAAAAAATACAAAAAGCTGTTTATACTCTTCGTATAAACAGCTTTTACGGGAATAATCCTTTTTGTACAGCACGCCCACAAAATAAAATAAGTGCTCCAACAACAACACTCGTTGCTGTTTTATGATAATGAGCTGAAACTAATAAATAATATGATAAACCGACAGTACCAATCATAATACAAACGCTTGGCACTGGATTACGAGAGAAGTTCTGCATTCCCCAAAACAAAGCAAAAATAGCCGTAGCGACACATAATACCGGTAATCCCATCCCAGTTCCCCTTTTTCTATCTATTCCTTGTTGCTAACACACTCGTCGATGCCATACTTATTAATAAACCAAAAATAGCAATATATAATAACTCATTTACATGTACTGCTTGCCTATCTAAATGCTTATTTACACAAAGATACACAATGAACAGGAAAATGAAGCTTGTAATACAAATCGTAAAATACGACTTCATCTTATTCACAACTCGCTCATCAATCGACGGAACTCCCTCTTCTTTCAAACGCTTCTGTTCTCTATATTCCGAAATACTATATAAAATGACTAGTGCTACATTCGATATGAAGATCGTTCCCCACGAAATACTTAAAATCATTAAACTCGCATTTAAAATAAGACCCGCTAAAAATAAACTTCCTATAAACCGTATAACATCTTGCTTACTCATACATGATCAACCTCTTTTTGATTTCTATATTTCCACTTCGGCCAATAGTTCACAAAGAAATAAACAAACTGCCCTAGTACAAATAAAACAAACGGCATACCAGCATTTCCATCAACAATTAAATTATATAAACTCCATATCGCTAAACTAATCGTAAAAAATAACCCTACATATTTAAACGCTTTATCTGACTGGAATCTCTCAAACTCATCTTGCATTTTTCATTCCTCCTATCTCTATGCTCGTTTCCCTATCATGACTCCTATGATGAGACTACCCGCAAATAAGGAACTACATATCATAAATATTTCTTGCACTGGTATAACAGCTCTGCCTATTGATTTACTCGCAACAATATAAACAATAAGCAATAGAAACGCGAATACAAATGAGACATTTACATATTTTTTTATATTTTCATTTACTCGCTCATCTATATCTGGAAGTTCTTCTTTTTTATACTTACGCTTTTTGTAATACGCATACACTATCAAAAATACAATTGCTAAAACGTTACTCACTACGAGCGGTAAAATTGGTATAGCCGGATTCATAATATGAACTACAATGTCTCCCAAAAACAATCCAATAGTCGCACCAATCAATAACTTTTTAGTATCTTCCATTTTTTCTCCCCTTACTCTAGCGTAAATATTTCCTCCACCTTCACCCCAAAATATTTGGCGATTTTTAGGGATAACTCTAGACTCGGGTTATAATGATGGTTTTCAATCGCCACAATCGTCTGCCGTGTCACCTGCATCGCCTTTGCCATTTCAACTTGCGTTATATGATTTTGCTTTCTTAACTCTTTTATTTTATTTTTCACACCCATAGGCTCCACCTTCGAAAGTAAAGATATCTTTACTTTAATTATAAATATTTTCCAATTTCAAGTAAAGATATCTTTACAAATTTTAGTAAAACATTTCACTGAACATCTTCTCTAACCAAGTACAAGAGTAATTCAATTTATATCAGCGATTTTTTAAATATATCGACATCCGTAGCACTATAATCATAAGAAAAAAGCTGTCCCAAAATATCTTTTGGAACAGCTTTTTCGTCCTACTACATAAATCCTAATGCATATACAAGAACGTATCCAAGAATAGAAAGGCAAACCGAGCCGATCAGCCCCGCCACGAATGCCTTACTTCCTAACTTACGGAACGTTTTAAACTCTACATTTAAACCAAGCCCCGCCATCGCCATTGCAATCAGCATGTAAGCAATGACAACAATATAGCCGGCAACAACTTCTGGTATAACCCCGAGCGAATGCACTGCACTCATCGCTAAAAATCCGAAGATGAACCACGGAATTGGAAGATCGCGCCACGATTTTTTTTCCTCGCTACCTTCACTCTTACCAAACCATAATCCAATTAAAATCGCTACTGGCACAAGCATTGCAACGCGCGTTAATTTCACGATAACTGCGATGTCTACAGCCGTACTGCCTCCTGGTGCCGCAGCTGCGATGACATGGGCGATCTCATGCAGCGTGGCACCTGAGAATACACCGTAACCGTACTGTGAGAAGCCAAGCACTGGGTATAATAGCGTATAAATAAGTGTAAATATTGTACCTAAAATTGCAATAATCGCTGCCCCAACTGCCGTTTCTTCATCCTTCGCTTTCACTTGCGGTGCAATTGCCACGACCGCTGCCGCACCGCAAATTGCTGTTCCGCACGCTGTTAAAATTCCGAGTTTCTTTTCTACTTTAAATACTTTCGTTAGTCCATATACAACGAAAATCGTAAATGCAATAACAACCGCAGCGATGACCAATACTTTCGGCCCTGCCTTCGCAATATCAACAAGATTTAACCGCATTCCAAGTAAGATGATCCCAAAGCGCAGCAACTTCTTACTCGCAAAGTTCGTCCCGGCAATCGCATCATGAGGAACTCCAATTGCTGCACGCCAAACCATCCCAATTAGAATAGCAATTACTAATTGTCCCATAATATTTAAAAATGGAAGCTCTGCTAAATATTTCGCAGCAATTGCGATTAATAGTGTAATCCCAATTCCTTGCGAAAATCCAAAGCCCTTCTTCTTTTGTATAACAAGTGTTTGTTCCACTTTGAACCACTCCAATAATCGTATTGGAACATGCATGTTCTTTCTACTTACATTATAAGAGAGTTTCTATAATAAGTTTAATATCAATATTAAATCTCTATCATCAGAAATACTTATGATAAGATGATAGAAAAAGAAAGGAGCCCATTACATGAACGTAGACATTTTAAAAATATTTGTTACTGTCGTTGAACAGAAGCACTTCTCCCGTGCAGCAGAATTATTAAACCTTTCACAACCTGGCGTAAGTATGCATATACGCAACTTAGAAAACGAATTTGGCACCACTCTTATTCAGCGCTCCCCAAAGCACGTCCAAGTGACGGAGGCTGGAAACATACTATATATACATGCAAAGCAAATGCTCTCTCTTTACGAAGAAGCCAAACAAGAAATTAACGAACTACATAACGTTGTAACAGGAACTCTTCGCATCGGTGCTAGTTTCACAATTGGCGAATACTTACTCCCAAAAATACTGGCTAACTATGCGAATGAAAATCCACACGTCGAAGTTCATACCTTTATCTCAAATACAGAAGACGTTTTACAAAGCCTTCGCTCTAATCAAATCGATATCGGCTTAGTGGAAGGGCAAGTCGTATACGCCGACGTTGACGTTGAAACGTTTATGCAAGATGAAATGAAGCTCGTCGTCCCTCCAAATCATCCACTGCTCTGCACAAATGAAATAAATGAAAGTACACTCCAAGATCAAGTATGGGTATTAAGAGAAAGTGGTTCTGGTACACGCGCTTATAGTGACCGCTTTATTCATCAACACCATTTGAAAATGAAACGATTCTTTACATTTAGTAGTATCCAAAGCGTAAAGGAAGCAGTTAGTGCCGGGCTTGGCATCGCTATACTTTCTGATTGGACTGTACGAAAAGAGCTACTGGCAAAAGAGCTATTCCACGTCGAAGTTCCAAATGAACAACTAATTCGTCCATTCTCCATCGTGCGCGGCAAATACTTCATCCTGTCTAAAGCCATTCAGGTGTTTTTAAATCATGTAGACTCTTTTGCGAAAAAACAGCATTGACCTTCACATTAGTGTGAAGGTTTACAATACATGTAAAAGGAGTGAAACACATTGCGAATTGGAGAGTTATCAAAAGAAACCGGGGTTAGCGAAAGATCACTAAGACATTATGAAGAAAAAGGATTACTCCCTTCTAAGCGCCTCGCAAATGGCTACCGTGATTTTGATGAAGGTGCCATCGAAAAAGTGGAGCTTATTCAAATGTACTTACAAATTGGCTTAAATTTAGAAGAGACGGCAAGGATGCTGCGCTGCCTCGAAATAGAGCCGCACCTGTACGAAAATCCTTGCAGCAGTATCCTTACGCTTTATGAAGATAAACTTAATGAAGTAACGAAGCAAATCTCATTACTTTCTAGCATTCAAACGAATTTGCAAAAACACGTTTCACTCCTAAAACAAGCAAATGAAAAGGGATGATTACATGTTTGTTATACATGGCAGTTCAAGACAAAACGGAAATACAGAGGCTTTAACACATATGATGATAGAGGGCATTGAAACAGAACAAATTTACTTACGAGACCATACAGTCCATCCTATTACAGACCAACGTCATGATGCAGAAGGATTCCAAGCTGTAAACGATGACTATCAACATTTAATTGAACGCATGCTAGAGCACGACACAATTATCTTCTCTACACCACTATACTGGTACGGAATGAGCGGTCATATGAAAAACTTCGTCGATCGCTGGTCACAAAGCTTGCGTGATACATCTCTTCATTTCAAAGAGAAAATGAAAGGCAAAAAAATGTATGTTGTCATCGTTGGCGGAGACAACCCGAAACTGAAAGCATTACCGCTTATTGCTCAATTCCAATATATCTTTGATTTTGTTGGTTCTTCATTTGAAGGTTATGTTATTGGGGATGCAAATGGACTGGATGAAATTAAAAACGATGCTGAGGCGCTGGCAAAAGCACAATTGTATAATGATAAATTCAAAAATAGTAAATAGAAATTAGTTTGACAAAAACGATGACATCACATCTCTCGAACAAGAATACGAAACATTATTAGTTCAAATCCGAAAATGTAAAGAAGCGCTCTAATGTCTTCCCTATATATCGACAAGGCCTTCCGCATTTCCCAAGAAATATTGAAACTTCGACATAGAATAGCATTAATAAAAGTGAAAAAGCCGTGCATCAGCACGGCTTTTTCACTTTAAATACGGACGGCAGTCCCGCTCACTGCAACCATTAGCATTCCTTCGCGAACTACTTCGTAATCCACGTCGATACCAACAATTGCATTTGCATTTTTTTGTCTTGCGAAAGTTTTCATCTCTTCCATTGCAATGTCGCGCGCTTCTTTTAATTTACTTTCATAAGCGCCCGCACGACCGCCGACAACATCACGGACAGAGGCGAAAAGGTCACGAACGATATTCGCGCCCATAATCGCTTCTCCATTGACGATATCGATATACTCAATAATTTCTTTTCCTTGAATTGTAGACGTTGTTGTTACAATCATGCTTCATAGCCTCCCATATAAGATTTTCACTTACTTATGGTGCACTAATTCAGCAGAAATTATATTTACGAACTGAACTGAGCTTCGTATAAACGGCTATATCCTCCGCCTTGCTCAATTAGTTCCTCATGTGAACCTTGTTCTGCAATACCATCTTTATTTACAACGACGATACGATCTGCATTTTTAATCGTTGCAAGTCTGTGAGCGATAACTAATGTTGTACGGCCGACAGATAGTTCAGCAAGTGATTTTTGAATCGCAAGTTCCGTCTCTGTATCTAATGCGGAAGTCGCTTCATCTAATATTAAAATTGGCGGGTTTTTCAAGAACATACGAGCAATCGCTAGACGTTGCTTCTGTCCACCAGAAAGTTTCACACCACGCTCACCAATAACCGTATCTAAACCGTCTGGTTGTGAGTAAATTAAGTCTTCTAACTGTGCACGTTTTACTGCCTGCCAAATTTCAGCTTCTGACGCCTTTAAGTTTCCGTAAGCGATATTTTCACGAATTGTTCCTGAGAATAAGAACACATCTTGCTGCACAATTCCAATTTGCTTACGAAGTGAAGATAACGTCATATCTTTCGTATCAATACCATCAATTTGAATCGATCCTGACGCTTGTTCATAAAAACGTGGTAATAGACTACATAACGTCGTTTTTCCAGCTCCTGATGGTCCTACGAAAGCAACTGTTTCACCTGCATGTATTTTCAAACTAATATCATTTAAAATCGGTTCTTTATTTTCATATCCGAATGTAATGTTGCTATATTGAATATCACCATGTACATGTTTAACTTCCATCGCATCTTTAGAGTCTACAATATCTGGCTCTGTTTCAAGAAGCTCTACATATCTCTTAAAACCAGCGATCCCTTTCGGATAGCTTTCGATTACCGCATTAATTTTTTCAATTGGGCGGAAGAAAATATTCGTTAATAGAACGAATCCGATAAATCCACCGTACGTTAATTCACCTTGCAGAACAAACCATGTACCGCATATTAAGACGAAGAGCGTTACGAGACGCATGAGCATATAACTAATCGATGAATTTAACGCCATAATTTTATACGCCATTAATTTCGTTGTACGGAAACGAGCATTGTTTACAGCAAATTGATCTTTCTCAAACCTTTCATTTCCGAATGCTTGTACAACACGGATACCACCAACGTTATTCTCAATACATGCATTAAAATCAGCAACGTCTGAGAATAAACGTCTAAACGTACCTGTCATTTTTTTATTGAAGTAAAGTGCCAACCATAATAGGAATGGAATAACGAAGAACGTTAATAGCGCTAACTTCCAGTTGATCATCATCATAAATGAGAATGCCCCAACTAAAGTCATAACAGCGATAAATAAATCTTCTGGCCCATGGTGAGCAATTTCCCCAATTTCCATTAAGTCGTTTGTAAGACGTGAAATTAAATGACCTGTTTTATTATTGTCAAAAAATCTGAATGATAGCTTTTGAATGTGATCAAATAATTTCTGCCTCATATCCGTTTCAATGTTAACACCAAGCATATGTCCCCAATATGTAACGACATATTGTAAGCCTGCATTTAATATATACACTGCAAGTAAACCGAAACAAGCCCATAAAATAAGCGTCCAGTTTTGTCCTGGCAATAACTTATCAATAAATTGATTTACGATAAGCGGGAAGCCAAGTTCTAGTAACCCTGCGACAACCGCGCAAGAAAAGTCGAGTATAAATAAACCTTTATACGGTTTATAGTAAGAAAAAAATTTACGTAGCATATCTTACCTCCATTTTCCAAAATTAAAACACCCTCTAAATGATAACCATTATCAAATAATTATTCAAGTTATCCGTCTATGAAACTAAAAAGAATGTTTGCGATAGTTGTCGTTTTTTTGCCGGAAAGTCGATATATTTGAATAATCGCCGATGCAAATACCATTTACTACCAAACCCACCCCCCACAACAAAAAAAGGTATCACCACAAGGTGATACCCTTTCTTCTATTTGTGATTTTTCATAATTAATAAAACTGAAAGCTTATTATTTCCAATGTTTTTTCTTAATTTTTTTCATAATTCTCCTTACTAAAACCTACCTAAAACAATTATTGAATATTACTTTTATAATTAAGCAAAATTAAGTAACAATCATTGAAGGATTCTCCGACTGATAAAATTTATTTTAAATATAATATTTCAAAACACATTCAAACTGTACACAGAAAAGAAAGTCTAAATTTTTATTTTTGGAACTTGATTGGGACAAGAAAATCTAAACCAAAATCTTTTTAGATTTATATAATAACACGTCTGTTGATTATCTAAATTCTACCAAAAAATGAATGCAAAAGAGAGATTCCTCTTGTACAATGTAAGTTACCACACCAACATTGACGAAACGAGGAATCTCTCATGAACAAGAATACCACGTC
>NZ_JADAXG010000007.1:0-331660 GCF_019837545.1 Bacillus sp. 17RED48 | reverse complement strand
CTGAAGTAAAGAAAGAGGAGGAAGTATCTGAAGTAAAGAAAGAAGAAGAAGTATCTGAAGTAAAGAAAGAAAATGCAACATCTGAATCACAATTAGAATCTTCAGTGCGTTCAATGGTAGTGAAAACACCATTTTCTATTATTTCTGAAGTGTCAAGTTTTAAAATATTTCCAAAAATAAACATAAAAAATCAAGAAGCGTTTGTTTTTCAAAATGAAAAAGATGTAGGTAGGCGTGAATTAGATTCTAAGTTATTAACTACAGTACAACAGTATCATTCGGAGGCTTATTGTGAAATAGTTTCTTTTAATCTTCATGAAAAGAGAGTGCTTATGGAATTATATAATAAAAAAGTTATAGGGAATATTGAAGAGAAAAAGGTAGAGACATCTTCATGGACCCCAATACATAGCATAGTATTAGAGGGTGAAAATGAAGGAGAAATAAATAATGTTATAACAGCCAAGCTACCAATAGAAATAGGAAAATATAAAGGTGAAATTATTTTACGAGAAAAAGTTGTATTTAAAGAAAAAGTCATAGGAATAAAAGAGGTGGAACAGGAGATTGTTTTGACAAAAACTGAATTCTTAGTGCCAAAAGTAATAAAAAATGGACAAAATACATTTACAGTTGAAAAAGGGAGCTTATTTGTAGAAGGCTATATTTATCAATGTATTGAATACATATCAGAACAAAGTACATTTCATAATAATATGTATCAATTAATGCAAAATATTGTACTGGAATTAGTCGTTCAAGTAATACAAGAACAGGAAGTACAAGTACGAATGAAATAAAAATGAATATATTCTCTAAATGCTACAAATGGTTTTTCCTCAATAAATTCAGTGTAATATTTATGAATACTAATTTTTGCTAACGGGGATAGTTACTTTATTATATGAATCTATTTAGGTCTATAAAAAAATAAGTGCTAACATGTTTGAAAACAAACTTACTAACACTTATTAAAAACAGATATAAAATTTGGATTATATGTGGTTTAATTTAAGAATTTAATAAAAAACATTGATAATTACTTGTTATAAACTGATGTGTAAAATAAAGTGTATTCACTTCTTTTTTTACAGGACTCACAATTTAAATAGTAATACATGTTTATCATAATTTTCTAAACACCAATTATATTTTTTTAGAATAATTGGATGGACAATTTCTTTCGTTGTATCAACATCAGTAAAGCCGTATGTTTTATAAAAACTCTCGAGTTCTTCAAAAGGAAGACAATATACGTTTTGTATTTCTAATGTTTTCGCAGTTTGTATTAAGAATGACACGAGCTTCTTAGCTAATTGTAGACCTCTAAATTTAGGAAGAATAAAAATCCCGCCCATTTCTATAGTATCTTCATCTATTTGGACTAATCGACCCATACCTGCATACTCGTTGTTGTATGTAATAATTGCAACTTTATCACTTTTTAAATCACTTCGTACAAATCCTATTGAATCATATTGATTGTTAATCCATTCTAAATCGTTAGATGTGGCCAATTGAATACTCATATACATCCTCCTTCGGAATATTAGCGCTATCTTCATTATATAAAACATAAGATGCTATATCAAAAGAACCTTGATATAGCACATTTATTTAAGTTATTAGTTGAAGGTATGGGTTTACTGGTATTGAAATGATGGCTTCACCAAACAGAGGATAATAATCTTGTGAATTTAGTGTTACATAGTCAAAATGAAAATTAGTTTATGCGTATAGAGATCATAGAGTTATTTTAATTAGCAGCTACTGTATTAATTGAAACTATTAAGGAAATGTGGTAATTGCCAGCCTGAGTGATACAAATCGTATTAAGATTTGGTCAAAAACTCCTCTTGAAATAGGGGAAAAGGAAGAGGGATTTAAATATAAGAGCACTTCGAAAAGTGCCCTTCAGTAATGACTACTCATTCTAAAAAGAAAGGATGCAATATATCATATGAAGTTAAGTGTATTTAATTATGGACCCTTTATATAAAAGATTTATTTTATTCCAAATAAATAGGCGGTTGTTTCCGCAACCTCTTTTCAGTAAAACAAAGCACTACTTTATTGGATTTAGCTTTTAAATTTTAAACAGTATAAATTTGAAAAGATTATCCTAAATTAAATAATTTAAATGCAATTATGTAAAATTCCCATAAAATTATTTGTGTTATAGAAAAAATAACAATAAAAAAATGGTTAAAATGGAATGATTTTTAATAACAGTTCAAGTTTTGAAGAATAGTGCATACAATATAAAGTCTTTTCCTTTCTTCATTTAAGTTTTACGTATATAATTTAAAAGTACTATTTTTATTTTATATTTTTTATATTTATAACAGAATAGAGGTTTAAAAATGGGTGTTAAAATCATTACGGATAGTGCGGCGGATTTACCGGTAGAATTGCTGCAAGCATATGATATTGATTTAATTCCACTCCGTGTTTATGATGAAGCAGAAACAGAGTATTTAGATGGAGTTACATTAGAGTCAGTTACATTATTGCAAAACATGAGAGAAGGCGCTGTTTATAGAACGTCATTGCCTTCACTTGAAACTTTCCAAGAAAAATTTATTTCTTATGCAAAAGAAGGTAATCCTTGTATATATTTAGCTTTTTCATCTGAACTGTCTGGTACATATCAATCGTCAGTTGTTATTAAAGAAGAAGTGAAAGAAACATATGCTGATTTAGATTTAGAAATTATCGATACGAAATGTGCTTCGCTTGGTCAAGGGCTTGTCGTATTAGAAGCTGCTAAAATGGCAAAAGACGGCGCATCAAAGGAAGATATTTTAAAACGTGTTGATTTTCTAATGAACCATATGGAGCACATCTTCACTGTAGCTGATTTACAGTACCTTGTGAAAGGTGGACGTTTAAGTAAAGTAGCTGGTTTTATCGGTGGTTTACTAAATATTAAGCCAATCTTAAACGTGGAAGAAGGAAAGCTTGTACCACTTGAAAAAGTACGAGGGAAAAAGAAAGTACTTGGCCGAATTGTAGATATTATGGAAGAGCGCGGAAAAGACCTTAAAGGTCAAACAATCGCTATGACTCACGGTGATGACTTAGAAACAGCTGAGGCTTTAAAAACATTAATTACGGAAAGATTTGGTTGTGAAGTATTTATTGTAAATACAATTGGAGCAGCAATCGGTGCGCATACAGGACCTGGTGCGTTAACATTGTTCTTCTTAAATGAGGTAGAGTAAAGGATTGGTCTTTTGATCAATCCTTTTTTCTTATTAATCTGTAATAATCGGTCTATATGGTATCGGTGAAGATAATATCATCGAAGTTTTCACCGTGCCAAACGGAATAACGATATCAATTAATTCCTCTAATTCTTTCATAGAGTGAACTGCTACTTTTAAGTAATAGCTACTTTCACCTGTTACTCGATGACATTCGAGTATTCTATATTCTTCGTAGATTTTCTCCTCAAATTTTTTACAAGGAATCTTTAGATTTTCAATTCTTAAAAATGCTTGAATTGATTTTCCAACTGCATCTAATGATATCCGTGCGGTATATTTCTCAATTATTCCTGCATCTTGTAATCTCTTTAGTCTTTCGGTAACACTAGGGCGGCTGAGGTGTAAGTGCTCAGTCATTTCTGTAATTGTCATTCTGGCATCTTCTTGTAGCAATAGGGTTATTTTCTTGTCAATTTTATCCATGAATTATACTCCTTTGCAAAATTGAAAGTAAATTTCTTAAACAAATACATAATATAAAACCTTAAGTTAAATTACATACACTTTTGTATATTGAATAGACTGATAACTTTCTATAATTAAAATATAAATGGAGGTGCTTGTAATGTCTAATCATTTTGACGAAACAATTTCTATTAAAAGGGGAACAGCCTTATATGTCGGAGCAGTTTTAGGATCGGGAATCCTTATATTACCTGGTATGACCGCGAGTGTAGCAGAAGGGAATGCGATTGTTTCTTGGCTTGTTATGATATTACTTAGTATTCCACTTGCATTTACGTTCGCTTTTTTATCGATTGAGTACTCAAGTGCAGGTGGAATTGCCACGTTTGCAGAAAAAGCTTTCGGTAAAAATATAGGTGCTATTATAGGATGGTGTTTTTTTATTGCGGGTAGTGTTGGTCAAATCGTAGTCTCAATGACTGGTGGAATGTATATAGTGAGAGTGTTTGCTTTATCACCATATTTCTCTTACGTTATAGCGCTTATTATTTTAAGTATTTCAATTGGTTTTAATTTATACGGGTTAAAAATGAGTGGTTGGTTTCAAGTGTGTATTGGTGTATTAACTTTCTTTATTTTAATTGTAACGATTATTAGCTCACTACCTTATATTGAAATGAAAAATATAAATGTATATATTTCTATGCAAAAAATAAATTCGATTTTAGATGCATCTTTATTAATTTTTTGGTCTTTTTTCGGCTGGGAAGCCATTGCAAGTTTGGCTCCAGAATTTAAAACACCTAGAAAAAGAAATATTATTTTATCTACGGGATTTGCGATCGTTATTATTGGAGTTTTATATATTGGTATTGCATTATCAGTAATTGGAACGAAATCTTATCATATAAATACTGATAATACGACAGCTCTCGTGCTTGTAATCAAGCAAACATTAGGCGGCCAATTTTCATGGATAATTGGATTTGTAGCTTTTATCATTTGTTTAGGGACGACAAATGCATTTATCGCAAGTATGGGGCGCCTAGGTTATTCACTAGGAAAAGAAGAAGTTGCACCGCGTTATTTAGCACATATTAATAAAAAAAGAGAAACACCAACAAATGCAGTAAAAGTTGTAGGTTGTATTGCAATAATAGGTTTGTTAATAAGTTTCGTTTTCCATATTAGTATAGATAAAATTGTTTTAATACCGAATTCGTTAGGGATTGTTACATACATAGTAGGTACTGCTTCTGGAATGAAATTAATAAAGAATAGGTTAGGTAAAATTTTTTCTATAGTAGCTTTTACATGTTGTATAGTAGTTTATCCTTTTATTGGAGGAGTAATACTGATTCCAGTAGCCGTAGCATTCATATGTTTATGTTATGTGCGTTTCAGTAGCAGAAGAAAAGAATATAAATAAGAATGTGTTTGTATAAATCGAAATATTTAAAGATATTAAAATTTTTACATTTCGTTTATAATTGTGTGGGGAGAAACATCTGTAACTATTTGTAAAAATAGGAGGCGGCTATAAAAGTGAATGAAATTGCTAAGTGGGATTTAGATCGATTGTATCCGATTGAGGATATTCTAACTCCAATATTGGGGCTGAAAGAACAATATTATGCGACAAAAGATGTAGCGATTCTTTCAAAACTTATACAAGCTATTGAAAAAGCAGAATACTTTTTGTATTGCCGATCAGCTGAAGAAAGTGTTTCATCTGATCTTACCATATTGACTGCTACAGTAAAAAATCTGAAAAGAGAAGTGCAGCAAGTAATACAAAAAAGTGAAGTGGAAACTTCCGATAATATTAATACTAGGTTAATAAAAGATGAACTTAACGCATGGGAAAATATGTACATACAATTAAGGAATAAAATAGAAATAGAGCACGATAATAAGCAATTATCATTTGGCCAAGCAAATAATATTGAAATGAATAGTGATAATGAAAAGGAAAGATTAGAAGTATTCGAGTTATTAACAAGTGCCTTACATAAGGAAAAAGAAATCTTCGCTACTGTCTTAAATCAAATAGGGAGATTACGCAATACAAAGAGTAATGAATTAGAAGATAGAGTGATTTTAACTCAATCTCTACATGCGAATGGTATTTCTGAAACTGTATTATTACAAATGTGGAATGCGACAGAAGAAAATCTTGATACATTAGTAAGTGCTTTAAACGTGTATAAGAAGGGGGAATCTTCAATTACATGGCATGAACTTATGACAGTAAAGGAAAATAATGAGGTTAATATCCCTTTTTCAGTAGCACTTCAAAGCATATACGATGCGTTTGAAAATATAGATAAAGAATTAGCAGAATTTGCACGGAATGCAATAGAGAATGGATGGGTAGATGCGGAACCGAGAGAGAATAAACCACCAGGTGGCTTTTGTGCTCCTTTCTTCGGTGAAAAAGAATCACGGATCTCTATGCGTTATGACGGAAGTATTGATAGTGTAAGAGTACTTGCACACGAACTAGGACATGCTTGGCACTTTTATAATATGAGTTTTGAGCAATCCTCTTCTTTTTTAGATGATTATTTGCCAATGAGTACGGCTGAATCGGCGTCTATATTCTTTGAAACCGTGCTTATAAACTATCTAATTCAAACAACAGATAGTATAGATATGAAAAAGTCATTGCTTAGTTGGAAAATAAGAAACTGTTGTAATTATGTAATGGCAATTCGAGCATCATTTGAATTTGAGAAGAATTTTTATGAAAAATGTAAAGAAGGTCCTTTAAGTGCTGATGAAATCGAGAGATTATCTATAGCAGCGCAAGAAAAAGCATACGGGAATGCATTATCAGAATATCAGCCGTTTGTTTGGATGAAATATGTTCAATTTTATATTGTAGATGTTCCTTTTTATAATTATCCATACACATTTGGGTATTTAGCTAGTTTTAGTTTATTAGAAATAGCTCAAGAAAGTAAAAGTACTTTTCATTCGAAATATAAAGAGTTTTTACGAGAAACAGGAAAAGCTCCAGTGGAAGAGCTTATGAAAAAACATTTTGAAATAGATATAACAGGTTATGCGTTCTGGGATAAAGCTTTTAGACAAATTTCTAAAGATATTGATGAATATTTGAGGCTTATTTAGAGTGAAAAAGGGGACAAGATACATGAACAGAATCGGCATTATCGGAGCAATGCAAATTGAAATAGACTTACTTTTAGAAAAACTAGCTATACAAGAGGAACAGACGATTGCGGGAATGCCTTTTTACATTGGCGAATTCATGGGAACTGAAGTGATTATTACAAGATGTGGTGTAGGAAAAGTAAATGCAGCCGCATGTACGCAAACATTAATTCATAAATTTCATGTAGATGCTATTATCAATACGGGTATTGCTGGCGGATTACACCCGGGTGTAAAAGTTGGTGATGTAGTTATTTCAACGAATGTTACCCATCATGATGTAAGTAAAACTCAAATGAAAAACTTATTCCCGTTCCAAGAAGAATTTAATGCAAGTAAGGAATTAATAGAGTTAGCACGTACAGCATGCAATAGTAGTAGTTTACATATAGAGGTTCATGAAGGAAGAATTGTCAGCGGTGAATGTTTTGTTGAAGATTCAAAACTAAAAGCGAAATTAATAGACGAATATGCGCCGCATTGTACAGAAATGGAAGGTGCAGCAATTGGACATGTTGCTTACATAAATGAAGTACCGTTTCTCGTTATAAGATGTATTTCTGACAGTGCAGACGATGAAGCGCAAGTTTCCTATGATGACTTCGCGAAAACTGCCGCAAATTATTGTTCAGAAATTATCGTGGAGATGCTGAAAAATATATCGAGTAATACTTATAGTTCAAAAGGAGAGAATGACATGTTACAAGCATTAATTTTTGATATGGACGGAACGTTATTTCAGACAGATAAAATTTTAGAATTATCGTTAGATGATACATTTGATCACTTAAGATCATTACAGTTATGGGATACGGTAACACCTATTGAAAAATATCGTGAAATTATGGGTGTGCCATTACCGAAAGTTTGGGAAGCTTTATTACCGCATCATTCTCTTAAAGTAAGAGAACAAACAGATGCATATTTTTTAGAAAGACTAATTGAAAACATTAAGAGTGGAAAAGGTGCTTTATATCCGAACGTAAAAGAAGTTTTTACATACATAAAAGAAAATAATTGTTCAATATATATTGCTAGTAATGGTTTAACTGAATATTTACGAGCAATCGTATCTTATTATTCTTTAGACCAGTGGGTTACTGAAACGTTTAGTATTGAACAAATAAACTCACTTAATAAAAGTGACTTAGTAAAAAGTATTTTGAACAAATATGAGATAAAAGAAGCAGCGGTAGTTGGGGACCGTTTATCTGATATAAACGCAGCTAAAGATAATGGCTTGATTGCGATTGGATGTAATTTTGATTTTGCACAAGAAGATGAACTTGCGCAGGCGGATTTAGTAATAGATGATTTAATGGAGCTAAAGGGGATATTGCCTACTGTGCAGAGATTATAAAGTCATTTAACAAATCATATAATATTTTAAAAATCCTTCTTCCACGAACGGAGTAGAATCATTTGTGATAAATTAGTAATAGTTTGATTTTTTTAAAAACTGAGTAGAGGATTATTAAGTGTGTGCAGTTTTTTGCCAATTCCTATATATCTTATTCCACGGAGGAAATATGCTGAAAGATAATTTTAACATTAGTAATATTCCCGCGGTTTTGTGGGGAGATAAAAGTGAAAGAGTTTTTATTGCAGTACATGGAAATATATCAAATAAGGAAGATGCAGTTATTCAAATATTAGCTGAAGAAGCTAATCAAAAAGGTTATCAAGTATTAAGCTTTGATTTACCTGAGCATGGAGACAGAAAAAATGATAATACTCCTTGCAAAGTACAGTTTTGTGTTAGTGAATTATCTATAATTATGAATTACGCAAAAGAACATTGGAAAGAAGTAAGCGTGTTTGCATGTAGTATAGGAGCTTATTTTAGCCTTTTAGCTTATCAAAATGATGTGATAGAAAAGGCATTATTTTTATCACCAGTAGTTAATATGGAACGAATTATCGAAAATATGATGAAATGGTTTAATGTAACACCAGAGCTTTTGCAAAAAGAAATGACTATAGAGACACCGATTGGTCAAAAGTTATATTGGGATTATTTATGTTATGTAAAAGAACATCCTATTAATACATGGAATACAGATACATATATTATGTACGGATCCAAGGATGAACTGTGCGAATTTGAAACTATTAACTATTTTACAAAAAAACATCGTTGTAAATTAGAAGTCATGGAGACAGGTGAACATTATTTTCATACTGAAGAACAGTTCAAGATATTTGAACAGTGGTTACACAAACATATCGATTAACAAATTATAATTTATCATGAACCTGTTAGAGAAGAATAGTGAATATATAAACTAATATTATATTTGAGAGACATTATAAATGTAAAAGTATTCACTTAAACAAACAATTGCCTTAGTTCAATAAGAATTAAACAACTTTATTAATGATTTTTTGAGTACAAATATCTTTATATGTATAGAAATTAAATAACTTTAAAGAGCTTTACCACACACTAGAGTGTAGCAAGGCTCTTATATTTTCATAATAAAATAAAACAACTATATTATCGATTTACATCTGAAGTGAAGAATACGCATGTTACGAATTGAATAAAGTAACAACCATAAAAATGCTCAGAATAAATGATTCTTGAGCATTTTTATGTATTTTCAAATTAAGGGGGAAATCACTTGAAAGATATACATATTCAACAAATAGAAGATTTAATGATATACGAACACGATTACCTTGTTCAAGAAAGCAAAGACGAAGGGTTTTATTTCCTAATAAAACTAATAAGTGAATATGAAAATAAAATAAACACATTTAATAAAAATGGTGAATGCTTATTTGGGATTTTTCAAGGGGAAAAGTTAATTGGAATAGGAGGGCTAAATGAGGATCCATATACAGAAAACAATAAGATTGGTAGGGTAAGGAGATTTTATATTTCAAAGGACTATCGTCGTGTAGGGCTAGGGAACTTGTTATTAAACCGGCTATTATCTCATTCGGAAAAGTATTTTAAAGTGGTTGTTTTACATACAGATACAAAGCAAGGCGATGCGTTTTATACTGTAAATGGATTTGTGAAGGGGGAAGTATATAAAGGATTTAGTCACTATAAAGTATTATATTAGTAAAAAAGAGACCCCAGCTTCGAAAAATAAGCTTATGAAGTCTCTTTTTGCTAATCAATTATGTTTTAACATTCATTTGTTTCAATAGTAATACAGGATCACCTTTCACATAATAAAAATGCGGGTTGTTTTCATCATCGTAAAGCATAATATAAGGCTTTTGATTAAGCGGTAGAAGAATTAGTACTTCATCAATTGTTGTATGTAACCATTGATTTGTAATAGAAACTGGTTTAGATAAAGGGATCTTTATCATGTGACCATCTTTTGGAACGACGTTTAAGTTTTTGAACGGGCCAGTAATGGATTTAGCATATTGAACAGCTTCTTTTTGGATAGCTGGATCTAAAGATTGTTTTTGAACGACCATTTCTTTTTGACAATCAAACACTTCAATTTGTTGATTTGTATTTGCTAACACATTTGTTGATAATAAGAAACAAAGAAGAGTAATGAACCCGATTTTTTTAATCATAGTACAACACCTCGTCTTTACTATACCCTTAAAAAGTTTAAATATTTTTCTGTCACATTTATGTAACAAAGAAGTTATATAATACAATTGGTTTTTGTTTAAAAGCAATGGAGGATAATGTATGAAAGTATTAATAGCAGATGATGAACAAGATATGTTAAGGATTTTAAAAGCTTATTTCGAGAAAGAAGGCTTCGAAGTTTTATTAGCGAAAGATGGAGAAGAAGCACTTCAAATATTTTATGATGAAAAAATTGATTTAGCTGTTTTAGACTGGATGATGCCGAAACATAGTGGTATTACTGTTTGTCAGGAAATAAAAAAGAACTCAAGCGTTAAAGTATTAATGCTTACGGCGAAAAGTGAAAGCGAAGACGAATTAGCGGCGCTTCAAAGTGGTGCAGATGAGTACGTAAAAAAACCATTTCATCCAGGCGTATTAATAACTAGGGCGAAAAAGCTTATACAGCATAATGATGTCATTCAAGTTCAAGATTTGAAAATAGATTTCACTAAAAATAAAGTTTATAAAAATGACAAAGAGTTAGATATTACAAAAACAGAGCTAGAATTAATAAAATGTTTTTTAAATCATAAAGGCATGATTTTAACTCGTAAAAAATTGTTAGATATCGTATGGGGATTTGACTATTTTGGAGAAGAGCGAACTGTTGATACACATGTAAGAAGATTACGTAAAAAAGTAGGAGAAAATATTATAAAGACGCATCGTGGTTTAGGATATAGTTTGGAGGAGCAGAGTGAATAAACTTGGAAAAAAGCTATTTCTCAGCATTTCTTTAACTGTTATTCTTATTTTTACAATCTCTTTATTATTAATTAACTATCTTTTACCGAAATATAATATTTACAAAACGCGAGAAAGTTTAGAAGGTATTACAGCACAAATACAGTCCATACCGAGCAAACAACTGGATGAAGCAATTACTAGTATTGAAAATAAAGGAAATGTTACGATTGCGTATACATTGATTAACAATTCGGAAGATCAAATTAATGATGAGTTACGTATGCAACTTACAAGGAAAAGGGTTGCCCTTAATAAACTTTGGATTACAAAAGAAGAAGTAATGAAAGTAAAGAACTTCGGGCAAGCGAATAAAATATATGATCAAGAAAAGATTAAATCTAGTTTTTTTGTGAAATACATTGCGAAAGACGATATGTTAATTTTGGTAGGAGTTTCGATCGCAAATTCTAATGAAGTAATAAAAACGTTAAATTCATTTTATTTTTATATTTTTGGCATTACGATTTTTCTCATTATCGTACTTGTATGGATACTTTCAACAACAATCACCAGACCATTGAAAGAATTAAGTAATGTTGCAGAAGATATTTCAAATTTGAAATTTGAACGAGCGAAAGTGAAAACAAATGATGAAATAGGGGACTTAGCTAATAGTATTAATATTATGAGTGAGAAACTACATGAAGCGCATGAAGATTTAACAGATCGAAATGAACATTTAAAACGATTTATGGGTGATGTGACGCATGAATTAAAAACTCCAATCGCATTAGTGAAAGCATATTCTATGGGAATAAAAGATGGTTTAGATGATGGTACATACATAGATACAATCATAAAACAAACTGATCACATCTCAAACCTAATTGAAGAGTTATTACGATTTTCTAAACTAGAAAGAGATGTTTTAGAAAAAGAAGAATTCGATATTAAATCACTAGTACAAAGTATATTAGATAAGCATAAGATTGAACTGGAATCGAAAGAAATTAATTTGCATGTGAACTATAATGTTGGCGATGCAGTTGTTTATGCTGATGTAAATAAAATGAGAATGGTGTTTCAAAATTTAATATCTAATGCGATAAAATATACAGCAAATCAAAATATAAAAATTACTTTAGAAAATCGAAATGAAAATATATATTTTCAAATTCAAAATGGTATGAACACTGAGCAAATGAAAGATATCGATAAAATTTGGGAACCTTTTTACGTCTTAGAATCTTCTCGCAGTAAAGACCATTCAGGTACAGGATTAGGTTTAGCGATCGTAAAAAGCATTTTAGAAAGACATGGTTTTGACTATGGAGTATCTACTATAGATGGAGAAATACGATTTTATATTGATATGAAGAATGTTTAATTCAATACTATTAGAAGCATCGTCTATTATTAGGCGATGTTTTTTATTGATTATATGAGAGCAGTAAATCATAAAATATAAACTCGAAAGCTCGTTTGAAGAGTGTTATACAAATTTTTCAAGTTGTTGCATAAAATATAAACTGAATTTTCTGTAATTTTAGTGTATAGTAAAAGGAGAAATATATGGGGAGGGAAGGGTATGGGGAAAAAGAAAATAGCAGCACTATCAGCAATATTATCTTTATCAATTACGTCAGGAGTTTCTAGTATGACTGCGTATGCAGACAGTAAAGAAACAAACTACATAAATGAGAATGATGTGAAGTTAAATGGAAATGTTTCAGAAGCGGTACGTTCAAACACGAAGATAGAATTAGAAAATGGAATGACAAAACCGATTTATTCGCTTGATGAAGCAATTATTGAAAATTTATTTGTAGAAACAGAAGTTGATAGTGATCGAGATGGAAAAAAGGATCGTGTATCAGTAAAAGTTATGCGTCCAAAAACTGATTCGAATGTGAAAGTTCCCGTTATTTATGAAATGAGTCCATATCGATCTGGCTTAAAAGATGTTCCTGTATATAATGTAGATGAAGAATTGTATGCGTATGAAGGGAAACCGTATGGAGCTGTTAATCTTGGTTCATACGGAAATTATTATGTGCCAAGAGGCTATGCAGTCATTTTAGGTGAAAGTATTGGAACTGGTAAATCAGATGGATGTCCGACTACTGGGGATGAGCAAGAAATATTAGGGACGAAATCGGTCATTGATTGGGCGAATGGACGTGCGAAAGCGTATACAGAAAATGGTGAGGAAGTTAAGGCTGATTGGTCTACAGGAAATGTAGGTATGACAGGAGTTTCTTATAATGGTACGTTACCGAATGCTGTAGCGACGACTGGTGTTGAAGGTTTAAAAACAATTATTCCAATCGCAGCGATTAGTAGTTGGTATGATTATTATCGTGCAAACGGTGCAGTCATTGCGCCAGGTGGATACCAAGGAGAAGATACTGATAATATGGCAGAAGCAGTTCTAACAAGAGAAAATCCTGAAGTTTGCGGACAAGTAATAAAAGAGTTAACAGCTGGACAAGACCGAAAAACTGGTAATTATAATGATTTTTGGGATAAACGTAATTATGTAAAAGATGCTAAAAATGTAAAAGCAAGCGTATTTGTTGTTCATGGTTTAAATGATTGGAATGTAAAGACGAAGCAGTTCGCGCAATGGTGGGATGCACTTGGAGAAAATAATGTTCCTCGTAAAATGTGGTTACATCAGGGTGGACATGGTGGAACATCAACGAATGACTGGCAAAGAACACAAAATAAATGGCTCGATTATTGGTTGTATGGAATTGAAAATGGAATTATGAATGAACCAATGGTTGATGTTCAACGTGAAAATAAAACTTGGGATAAAATAAAAAATTGGCCGGATCCAGCAGCTGTACCGTCAAAAGTTCGTATGTATTTAAGTAACAAAGCAGTTAATTTGCCATTAAGTATGGGCTCTGCAAATAAAGTTTTCTCATTCGTAGATGATGCAAAAATGAAATCAAATCAATTAATAGCAAACCCAGAATTAGAAGTAGCCAATCGATTAGTGTATACAATGCCTGTACTTCAAAAAGATACGCGTATAAGCGGTACACCAAAGATTTCAATTAGAGGAAATATTGATCGATCTGTATCAAATTTAACTGCTTTACTTGTTGATTATGGTGGAGCAAAGCCGGAAATTGTAACGAGAGGCTGGATGGATCCACAAAACTTAAAGAGTATAGAAAATTCAACAGCGATTCAACCGGGCAAAGATTATACATTTACATGGGATATGCAGCCTGATGATTATGTATTTAAAGCGGGGCATCAAATAGGGGTCATTTTAATCGCTAGTGACTATGATTATACAATTAGACCGAAAGCGGGCACGAAGCTTACAGTAAAATTAAGTGAAGTAACATTGCCGATTGTGAAATAAATAGTTATGAATAAAGAGCTTACTGCATAGTAAGCTCTTTAAACTTTGAAATGGGGAGTTTATTATGAATTTTTATTAGTAGATACAAAAATGCTTACAACAAATAAAAAAATTGCATTCATGATCAATAGACCACTAAAGGTAAGCCCAGCAAAACCTCCAGCGAATCCATCTCCTACTTTTTCACCAATTACGTGCAAAGTGGCGAAGAAAACAACGGGAGAAGAAAGTATGAAAATACCACTGGCTATTTTCCATATTCGTTGATATTTCTTTGCTATAAAGAAAATCAGTGTATTAAAAGTGATAAGAAGAAAAATAAATCCAATTAATGAATTCATCATATCCTCCTTTCAATATAATTCTGAATTTTCATATGTTCATTTTGAATGGAATATTATACAATATAATTATATTGTATGGAAAGCGAGTGATATATTATGACAGTCAGCTCTTTCGAATTTTTATTAAAAATAAAGGTGCAGGAAGATTAATTGAGTTAAAATCTTCCGTACGTATAAAACGGAGGAGAAAATAAATGTTTAGTTTTTATAGTACACTTTGCACGGAACTTTATGATTACACAAAGCCTGTCGGGTATTCTTTAAATGGTGATATTGAGTATTACGAAGAACGTTTAAAAAATGGTAGAGGAAGAATTCTCGAAGCGGCAGTCGGATCAGGGCGTGTTATCATCCCACTTCTTGAAGCTGGTTTTAAAGTGGATGGGATTGACTATTCACCTGAAATGCTAGAATCGTGCCGTATACGATGTAATGAGAGAGGCTTACATCCTCATTTGTATGAAGGAAGTTTACAACAATTTTCACTGCCGCATAAATATGAGGCAATTATCATTCCTACTGGATCCTTTTGTTTAATTGAAAATCGTGCGGATTCTATAAACGCATTGAAATGTTTTTATGAACACCTTAATCCAGGCGGGCGTTTAATCGTAGATATTATGCTTCCGCATGACTGGAAGACTGGAGAGATTCATACATCGACCTTTTCTTTGCCAAGCGGAGACGGAATTACATTAGAAAATAAATCAATTGAAATAGATTGGTTGAACCAAGTTACTCTATCATATTTAAAATATGAAAAATGGAGTAAGGGACAGTTAGTACAATCAGAACTGCAACGCTTTGCGGTGCGCTGGTATGGAATAGACGAGTTTAAACTTCTGTTAGAAAGTATAGGTTTCTCTAACATTACTTGCTCGGCTGACTATGTTTATGAAAATGAACCGTCAAATGCAAATCAAATGTTTACTTTTGAAGCTATGCGAAATGAAAAATAAAGAATTATTTATGAAAATAAGGCAATCGATACTGTATCGATTGCCTTATTTCAATTGTATATTACTTACATGTTATTACGTTTTCATTGTCCAAGCATTTTTCTACTACCTACATATACTATTTATATTAAAGACAGTTACTATTTTAAATAGAATCGTTATTTTTTGTAAATGATATTTTGGAGAATTAGGGGGATAAATTTTGGGAAACGAAGCACAAGATAGAGTTGAAAATCAAGTGTATTCCAATCGTGTATTAAGATCAGAATTTGATGCGAATTGGGAAACGTGTATATCAAAAAGTGGTTATGTAATTTATGTAGCAACAAGTAACAATGCTGAAGTAATAGTACTTCTTGCAGATGGTTCAAGTAAATTACTGATTTTTGAAAAAGGCGGTAAAGTAGTAGTAGGTGGCGGTGGTACAAGTCATTACAGTAAGCCGCATATTGCAAGAAATATTTAAGGTAGAACATGATAATTGAGAAGAAGCTGGAAAACGGTTAGTCATTCATGTTTAGAGCATAATAGACTAACCGTTTTTTATTTATTTAAATCAATTTAGAATAGGTTAATTTAATACAAATACATCTGTATGACCAGCAAAAATTAGGAGGAAATTGTACGGATAAGAATTCGAAATATAATGTAAGTTTGGAAGAAATATATAAGAAATTTTAAAAAGTATTTCCTATTTCGGGAAATGCTTTTTCTATGTTATAGTATAATAGTGTTTCGAAATGATGTTATTTTAATATACTTCAAATCTTGTTGTGTATTATTTTTATATTAAATTAGTTGTGCAAGTATTTTTTTATATAAGGAGTAACAATTAGAGAAATGAAAAATATAGACTTTATACTAGAAAGTGATGAGGCATTAAAACCGTCTGAACGATTAGTACTATTATTATTAGAGAAGCATAGAATGTTATATACGAACGATCTATTGGCATTATCTAATTTATCATATAAAACATTAACAGATTCATTAACGGCCCTTGTTTTAAAATCATATGTGTTAAAGGAAACTGGTAAGGGAAGAAGACAGAATTGTTATAGATTGGTATGATAAGACTGCTGATTTTAGAGGGTCCATATTGATTTTTTTCAAATGTAAGGAGAAATTATATTTTTACTTTCAAATGAAAAACGAACCGCAATACGTACTTAAATATTTGTATTTCATTTTTGTTAATGTTAATTTCATAATTATCGAAAATAGAAAAATAAAATAAACTGCATAAAAAAGAAATAAAAAAACAATCCGTTTTTAAAATGGATTGTTTTTTATTGGAATAATATTATTTGATATGTTGAAAGTATGAATGATTATTCTACTTCACTTGTATACTTTTCAGGTAATAATTCCATTACGTTACATTTTACAAGTTCACCATTATAAGAAAGTATAACGTTCGTATTTTTTCCGTAATCACTTATTAATTCTCGACACATACCACATGGAGCAACAACCCAACATTTTTCTATGTCTTTATGAGGGTGCGGGTGAGCAACTGCTACAATGGTATCAAATTCATAATCGCCTTCTGAAATAGATTTTCCAATCGCCATTGCTTCACCACATACTGTTATCCTTCCAACATTCGCTTCAACATGTACTGCTGCATAAATATTACCTGTTTTAGTTCTTACAGCTGAACCGATATGATGACGGCCATATTTATATTTTTTTTCAATTACTTTTTTAGCAGCTGTAATTAAATCATAGTCTTCATTATTTAAATGCATTACTTGTAACATATCATATGTTATCCTCCGTATTAAACATGATCATAGTTATTTTGACAGGAAATTTTAACATTTAAAACAAAAGATGGGAATTAGATAGATAATATTATTATGTAAACTTTAGTTTTAACAGGAAAATATCATAATCAATAGAACATATAGAAGAAGGGATACTTAAATATTTTGAAAGATGGGGGAACAGCATTTCATATTGCATTAGCAAAAGGACATGATCACCTTTTACATTATTTAAAACAGGAAGTGAACGTATGATAAATAAATGGAGTGTAGGCATATTTTTATTTAACGAGGTAGAAGTGTTAGACTTTGCTGGGCCATTTGAAGTTTTTTCTGTAACCGAAGCGGATGAAGAAAAACCATTTACTGTCTATACAGTTAGCCAAAATGGAGAAATGATTACAGCAAGAAACGGATTAAAGGTACTGCCGGATTATAGTATTGAAGATTTACCACCAGTTGATATTTTAATCATTCCAGGTGGTAAAGGAGTTCGGGAAAATGAAGTGAAAAATGATATTATAATAAATTGGGTCCGTCAGCAAATGAAAGAAGTAAAGCTAATGACTTCAGTTTGTACGGGTGCGCTATTACTTGCGAAAGCCGGTTTACTGGAAGGCTTAAAAGCAACAACGCATTGGGCTAGTATTCAAACCTTCAAAAAAGATTTTCCGAATGTAGAAGTAATGGAGAATGTGAAATTTGTAGATGAAGGACACATTATTACATCTGCAGGTATTTCAGCTGGTATTAACATGTCATTTCATATCGTGAAAAATTTGTTAGGTGAGGAGAATGCTGAGAATACGGCAAAAAGCATGGAATATGAAATTGAATTGTAAAATAAAAAAGCCCAATTGGGGCTTTTTTATTTAGTAAAGTTTCTTAACAGGTGATCTATGCTCAAAGTCTTAGTTCTAAAACAGTAATTCCAGTTTTATCGAATATACGATAATTTATCTTTTCCCTCCTTGTAAGCATGTTATAACAAGGAGAAATTTTGTGTGTGAAAAAACTCTTCTACAATAGTAGAAAAAGAATAACAGAAACTACTATTTTATGGCAGCATACATAAAAAAATGCAATGTAAATATGGAAATGTCGTCGAATGCTATCTTTAATTGGTTAATTTGTGAGATATTTTTGTGAAGGAGCTTATTTTATAAGAATAGAATTAAAGTTAGTAAGGGATTATGCCGAGGGTAGTGAAAATATATGTGTTAGGGGGATTTCATAATGAGGAAACTCAAGCGAATAAATGTTCCTAATATAGAAGAGCAACTATCACAGCCTAATGAGAAGCGAGCAATTAATAAGAAAAAACTAAGACGATTTATATTCATGTTTATATTTATTGCGGCGGCTACTTTGTACCTTCAATTTATTTTAACGAAACAACAAGAAATAATCGTAGAAAAAAAAGATACAATAACGAATCAAAAAAAACAATTGGTTTCTTTAAAGAAAAATCAGGCTTCTTTAAAGACTAACATAGAAAATTTAACAGACGATGAGGAAGAAATTTTGAAGTTTGCGAGAAAAGAATATCAGTTTTCTAAGTCAAATGAAACTATATTTGTGTTGCCGAAGTAGTGTAATAGAACAGTTAGCGATAGCTAACTGTTTTTTCATGTATGAATGGCATGGTACAAGAAACAATCACATATTGTAAACATGAAGAGTTTGAGCTGTTTTTATAGTTATGGAATATATACCGAAATAAATGTTGTTAAAATTCTGTTAATTATATTATAATACAAGGTAAGCGGATACATTTTTTAATCAACGTTGAGTTTATCACTCATGCGACTATTAAGAAAACCGTTATCCCGTATTAGAAAGGAAGATAGCTGTGTACGCTTCAAATACAATTTATGTCGTAGGGGATGTGAAAGCACCTCAAAATAATCCCATTACCGAAAAGTTTAAAAGCTATTTTGTAGCGTTTGTACTTGTTAAGGAGACTGGGGAAATTGTAGATGCAGATTGCTCAGCGACAATTGCATTAACATCTCAATTCGTTAAATATTTGTTTCTACATAAAAATATTAATGACCCACTATTAGTAACAGAAATAAAAAATAGATACTTCGGTTCGTCTCAAAAAGCACTACTTGTAGCGTTAAAAGATGCGCAGAAAAAATATAATCAAATCGCTGCTTTGTCTACACATTCCTAGACAAAATCCAGCCGTAAGAATCTTCTTATGGCTGGATTTTTTTATTTCACATTAACCTCCTACATGAAAAGCAAGCAAAGGAGGAGATGAATTGTACGTAAAAACATAATTTATTTTTAAATAGTAAGGTTCCACTTTGTTAGACAACGAAAGGATGAACAATATGAAAATCACTGATGTAAAAGTAAATCGTAGACGTGTTAATCTTCACACACCGTTTAAAACAGCGCTTCGTACCGTAACTGAAATAGAAAGTTTAGATGTATATATTCATACTGATGAAGGAATTGTTGGCAAGGGGGCTGCAACCGCAACACCCGTTATTACAGGTGATTTCGCTAACGGGATTGAAGAAGCAATAATTGGGCCGATGCGTTCCTGTTTAATTGGTCAAGATATCATTCAATTTCAGCAGTTACTACAGCACATTCAGATGAGTTGTATTGGAAACCCAAGTGCGAAAGCGGCGGTAGATATTGCTTTATATGATGTGTATTGTCAACACCAAAACGTTCCACTTTACGCATTATTAGGCGGGAAGAAAGATATTCATACAGATATTACGGTGAGTGTAGATGAGCCTTTTATTATGGCGAAAGAGGCAAAGCAACATGTAGAAAAAGGATTTCAAACTTTAAAAATTAAAGTGGGAAAATCTGCTCCTTTAGACTTAGAACGTATTGAAGCGATTCGAAATAGCGTACCAAAAAATACGACGTTACGATTAGATGCAAATCAAGGGTGGAATCCAAAAGAAGCGGTTACGATCATTAAAGAGATGGAAAATCTCAATTTAAATATTGAATTTATTGAACAACCTGTTCATGCGAAAGATTGGGATGGATTAAAGTACGTCAAAGATCATGTGCAAACGCCCATTATGGCAGATGAAAGCATATTTTCAGCGAGTGATGCATTGAAAATTGTTCATGGAGGATATGCAGACTTAATCAATATTAAATTAATGAAATGTGGTGGTATACGTGAAGCGTGGCGTATTGCCGATATTGCTGAAACAGCTGGTGTGAAATGTATGGTCGGAAGTATGATGGAATCCTCACTTTCTGTTAGTGCTGTAGCCCATTTAGCTGCTGCACATCCTAATATTCATTACTTCGATTTGGATGCACCACTTTGGTTAATGGAAGAACCGGAAGGAATGACTTATGCGGGATCAAAGGTAAACCTTCAATCAACAGTGAATAGTAAATCTTAGGAGAAGAGACAAGTAAACTATCTTTTAAGGGGGATATGTATGAAAAAAGTAGGAACTGCATTTTTAACAACTTTATTTATATTTTCATCGTTTACATCAGTACATGCTGAAGAAAAGAAAGATAGTAAGGCGTTTATCGATGTATCTGCCGCAACACTTTGGACTGCACCTGATTCATTACGACCAATTGATGCACCGAGTGCTACAAATCCAGTTGATTTGTGGAAGTGGACGAAATCGATGACGCTTGATGAGAAACTTTGGTTAACAAATGCAAATAAATTAGAAACGCAAGCGCTATTAGGTCAAGAAGTAACGGTTGTTGATAAAAAAGGGGACTGGGTGAAAGTGCTAGTCCGCGGTCAGCCAACACCGCGAAATGAAGAAGGCTACCCAGGGTGGATGCCTGAAAAACAGTTAACATATAATCAAGAATTTGCAGATAAAACAAATGAACCTTTCGTATTAGTAACGAAACCGACAGCCATTTTATATATAAATCCTTCTGAAAAACATAAATCGCTTGAAGTGAGTTATAATACGCGACTGCCGCTACTTAGTGAAGATACGATTTCATATCGCGTGTTGTTACCAAACGGACAGAAAGCTTGGCTACGAAAAAATGATGGAACGGTTTACCGTTCTCAAAATGATATTCCAACTCCGGCGGCCGATGATTTAATAAACACAGGGAAAATGTTTTTAGGATTACCGTATATATGGGCTGGTACAAGTGGTTTCGGATTTGATTGCTCTGGATTTACACATACGATTTATAAATCGCACGGTATTACAATTCCGCGAGATTCAGGTCCGCAATCGAGAAATGGAGTTGCAGTTGATAAAGAACATTTACAAAAAGGAGATTTAATCTTCTTTGCACATGATCAAGGAAAAGGCAGTGTTCATCATGTGGGGATGTATATTGGTGACGGAAATATGATTCACTCGCCGAGAGCTGAAAGATCAGTAGAGATTATACGGCTTAATACACCAGGATATATAGAAGAATACGCTGGTGCTCGTCGTTACTTACCATAAAAAGTAGAGGGGGTTTTCAAATGAAAAAAGTTGTTCGTTACTCATTAGTTAGTACTTTATTAGCCTCTTCATTTTTAGTTGGCTGCGCAAAAGAAAAAACAACGACAAAGCCGAAAGATGAGAAAAAAGTATTACAGTTATTAGAAACAGGTGAAATTCTGTCTTTACATTCAGGGAAAGTAACAGATGCGGTATCGTTTAACGTTTTAAATAACGTAATGGAAGGATTATTCCGTTTATCGAAAAATGATGAAGTGATTGAAGCTGGAGCACAAAAATATGAAGTGAGTCAAGATGGGAAAACATATACATTCCACTTACGTGATGCGAAATGGTCTAACGGAGATCCAGTAACAGCACAAGATTACGTATACGCTTGGAAGCAGCTTATTAATCCAGATACAGCTTCTCAATATGCATACATTGCGTACGATGTGAAAAATGCGGAGAAAATAAATAAAAAACAACTAGGGTTAGAGGAATTAGGAGTAAAAGCAAAGGATGATAAAACGTTCGTTGTAGAGTTAGAACATCCTGTACCGTATTTTACAAAACTACTTATTTTACCGTCCTTCTATCCAATTAACGAAAAATATGCGAAAGAACAAGGTGATAAATACGGATTAGAAGCAAATAAAGCGGTATATAACGGGCCATTTACATTATCGGAGTGGAAGCATGAAGCGAGTTTTACAATGAAGAAAAACGATAAGTATTGGGATAAAAAAGAAGTGAAGCTAGATGAAATAAACTATCAAATTGTAAAGGAAATTTCAACTGCGGTAAATTTATATGAAACAGATAAAGTGGATAGAGCTGTCATTTCTACAGAATTCGTCGATAAATATAAAAATAATAAAGAGCTAAAACAATATACAGATCCGGTTATGTACTTCTTCCGATTCAATGAAAATGTACCTATTCTTAAAAATAAAAACGCAAGGCTTGCGCTAAGTACAGTGTTTGATAAGAAAGGACTTGCGAATTCATTTTTAAATGATGGTTCGGTTGCTGCTAACTATTATGTACCAAAAGGATTTTTAAAAGGTCCAGATAAAAAAGATTTTAGAAGTACAGCAGGTGAGTTTAATAAAACTGATGTAAAACAGGCGAAAGAATATTGGGAAAAGGCGAAGCAAGAGACTGGTACAAATGAAGTGACGCTTGAGTTATTAAACTATGACTTAGAAAACTTCAAAAAAGTAGGAGAATACATTAAAGAAGAGCTAGAGAAAAACTTACCAGGCTTAAAGGTAAATGTAAAATTACAACCACATACGCAAAAACTGGCGTTAGAGAAGAAGAAGGAATATGAAATGTCATTATCACGCTGGTTACCAGATTATCCAGATCCAATGACTTATTTAGAAGTATTCCTTTCTGGAAGCAGTGTGAACAATACAGAATATGCAAACCCAGATTACGATGCGTTAATTAAGAAGATTAAAACAGAATTAGGTAATGATGAAAAAGCTCGTTGGAAAGCAATGCAAGATGCTGAGAAAATATTACTCGATGATGCAGTAATTGCACCGGTATTCCAGCGCGGATTATCATACTTACAAAAGCCGCATGTGAAAGATTTATATGTACATCAATTCGGTCCAGCTACAAGTTTAAAATGGGCAGATGTGCAGAAATAAAATTATGGAGAAACAGACTTCACGTATGTGATTGTCTGTTTTTTTGTACAGTTTCAAATGTATAGACATTTTATATATTTTTTCATGTCTTAAAAATAAAATTATTAGTAAAATTCCAGTGTGAAATTCATGTAGAATCTTGTATAATTAACGTGTTTCTATGGAAACATTTTCTTGTGCTATTTATATAGGACTTAATAGAACAAGGAAAGAAATACATACATGTATATAATAGATAAATAGAATGGAACATGTAAAGAGAAAAAGGAGAGAAATGATGGCGTGTCAAAAACAAGGGTTACAATTTAATAGCGATAGAAAGAGGAAGAGACGATGAAAATGAAGCATGCTTTTGGTCCCATAATTTTAGCGTGTGTGCTTTTTTTCATTATCATACTCATTCCATCGAAAAGTTTAGTATCACTTATTAGTGATAAAAAGGTAGAAGATGCGGCAACTTCCTTACAAAAAGAAAAATTGCAAAGTGTTTTCTTGCAGCAAAAAATGTTAGAGAATTCGCAGTATTTACCGATGTATGGTTCATCTGAATTTTTACGAATGGATGCATATCATCCGTCTAATTACTTTAAAGTAAATCCCGCAGGTTTTACGCCATATTTAATGGGAATTGGCGGTACGCAAAGTTTAGCTCATATATTGAATATGACGTCTACGATGGATGGATTAGAAGGTAAAAAAGTAGTCTTTGTTTTATCGCCACAATGGTTTACAAAGACAGGGGTATCACAGGGGGATTTCACTAACAATTTCTCTAAACAACAAGCATATCATTTTATTTTTAATGATGAAATAAATACTGAAATGAAGAAGCAAATTGCGAAACGACTATTAGACTATAAAGTTGTTCAAAAAGATGATATATTAAAAAATTCATTAGAAGGTATTGTATATAATGATACGAAACATAACATAAAAGCAGGTTTAGTCAAACCGCTTGCTTATATGCATCGAAATATTTTAGATCATAGAGATGTATTTAACTCTTTATTTAAGATTGAACCGATGAAAGAAAAAACAAATATAGGACTACGTTCAATTTCTTGGGTAGATGCACGTAAACATGCGGAGGAAGAAGGGAAATTGGAATCTACTACAAACACATTCGGAATTGAAAATCCGTATTACTATAAACATAATTTGAAGAAAAAATTAAAAGGTTTAAAAAACTTTAGAGCAAATGAATCATATGAAGAATCACCAGAATATGATGACTTACAAATTGTTTTAAATATATTTAAAGAGAAAAATGTTAAGCCACTATTCATTTCTGTACCTGTAAATGGACCGTGGTATGATTACGCTGGTTTCCCTAAAGAACGCCGCGAAGTGTATTATAAAAAAGTTCGGGAACAAGTTGAGAAAGCAGGATACCCAGTAGTTGATTTTTCTGGCCATGAATATGATAAGTATTTCTTAAAAGATACAATTCATTTAGGTTGGAAAGGCTGGATTTACTTTGATGAAGCAGTGCATAACTTTTATACTGAAAAATAAGTGTGGAGAAAAAGGAACGGCTATAAGCTGTTCCTTTTTTTAGTACAGAGGATTTTGATGTGGGCAATTCGGAAAGGCATGTATATCTTGAATTTGTCTAAAATCATAATGCTTCATTGCGAATTGAGCTTGATAAAGGTATTCATACACATATAATTGACCATCATGTGCTGAACATAATACACCAGAAGTTCCGTGCCCATTTATGAAAGAAATACCGATAGGGCGTCCGATTAAGTATTGTATTTTTTGTTGCCAATGCATAGGGAAATCACTCCTTTTTGAGATAATATACGAAATGGACGAGTGAATTGTTGCTTATCCATGTAAATGTTAAACTGAGGGGTTTTCTTGTGATTTCTCAAGATTAGTCAATTTAAACATAAAAAACCGCTATAGTTCGTAATGAATATATAGCGGTTTTTATTTATTATCTTAAGCAAGATTTTTACGTTTTTTTGTCCATTTTTTAATGATGAAGTATAAAAGAACGAGTATGACACCGCCAATTGCGAATGATTTCACATATGGCCCAGCAATATCATTAATATTCTCCCAATTTTGACCTAGTTTTTCACCTAAATAAATGAAAATGATAGACCAAGGGATGATTGCAAGTGCTGTTAATGTAGTGAAACGTAATAATGGCATTTTTGTAATACCAGCAGGAATTGAAATCGCATGACGTACTACTGGAATAAAGCGTGCAGTGAAAATTACACCAGTCCCGTAACGGTTAAACCAATCTTCAGCTGCATCTATATGTTTTTTATGAATGAAAATATATTTTCCGTATCGTTCTAATATAGGTCGTCCACCGTATCGTCCAAGCCAATAAATAAAGATTTGAGCAATAACGCCGCCAATTGTACCGAATACAACGGCGCCTACAAATGAGATACTACCATTGAATACTAAGAATCCCGCATAAGCAAGGACGATTTCACTTGGAATAATCTCAATCATTAGACCAAGCATAATGCCCCAATAACCTAATCCTTCAAAAAATGTTAATACTGAATGAATAAAACTACTTACCATTGTTGCACCTTCTAGTTTATGTATTTTTGAATAAATGTCCCTTTATTTAACAATGTAAAAGGTTCACTATATGTAGATTATACCTTATTTATATAGGGGATTGCTATTTCAATTCTTTTATGTCTCTCATAAGTATTATAGTGAAGGATATAAGCCCAGTTTTCATGAAGAGATAATGAAAAAATTATTAAAAATTTCTCATAAAAAATAGAAGCATTGCTGCTCCTATTTTTTTACGGTTTCACTTCTAAATTTTGTAAAAATAAAGTTGCTGTTACGTAACGTTTCGCTAACATTTGTACATAAGCGGTATGTACAGAAAGTGTCGCAATAATAATAGCGTTACGAATTGCTTCACGTTGTTCGTTGTTAACCTGATCGAACTTGCTTGCGATTTTATCAGCTTTTTCTTTTACGATGTTTTCAATTGTATGAACTGTATCTGTTGCATTTAGTTGTAAGCAATTCCCTTGATTGAGTTCTTCAAATAGGGAAGAGTATGCTCCATATAAATGAACAGGATTGATTAAGTCATCACTTCGATCGGCTGGGTCATTTACGATAAGGCGTAATAGCTTACGAATGGATTCAAAATCAAGTGCTGTTTTTAAATCTTCGACAATGAATAGTAAGGCTGCTTGTTCAATTGAATATTTTTTCCCTTTTTGAGGGGAGCCAATCATTTCTTTAATATCTCGTTTTACCCAGTTTTGCATGGCCGTTACTGAGAAACTTGTATTTTCAATCTGATTTCCAAGCGCAACTATTTCATTTAATGAAAAACCGACGTCTGTATCATCAATTTTAATCAGTTTTTCAAAAATAGGTGAAAGTGCGGTAGTAATAAAAGCAGTTACGCTTTGTCCGCTTTCAATATCTTTTTTATGTGACTTTGCCCACGCTTCTTGTAAAATACCGAGAGGCTTTTTCGTATTCCATCCTCTTAAAGATAGAAGAAGGGTAGCCATTTCGTTTCGTGTGAGATGAAATGTTTCCATCTTTTCACCTCCAAACATATTAAAAAGTTCTTATGAACCTATAATATGTTTTGTTTCATTTAAAGTCAATTCTGTTTTGCTTAATTTTTCCTTTGTCACCAAACTGTTGTAAGTAAATAAAGCTTGCATATTTCGACAAAAGTTCATATAATAAGTTCATAAGAACCTTTAAAATGTTTTTAAAAACAAATCTATCATTCTGAATTTACTAGAAAGGTAGATTTCACATATATCTATATAAAAGGAGAATGGATATAATATGTTGAAAAAACTTGTAGCAGTCATGACAGCATTCATGGTTATCTTTGGAGCTAGTAGCTTCATGTTTGTAGATCACGCAGCAGCGAAGAGTTACAAATCTGGTAAAAAATCATACACACCAAGTTCTGGTCAAAAGTCAAAAGTTGATTTGAACAAAAAAGATACTAACGTGAATTCACAAAAAACAACAACAGATTCAAAAAACAAAGCAACAAACACAGCACCAAAAAGTAATAAAGGAAGCTTTATGAAAGGTTTATTACTAGGTGGTCTTGGTGGTTTACTAATGGGTAGCTTATTTGCAAATATGGGAGCTCTTGGTTCTGTATTAGCGTTTATGGTAAATATGTTAGTAATGGCTGGTATCGTAATGTTAGCAGTTCGTGCATTTAAATACTTCAAAGATCAACGTAAGAAAAAGGCAGATGAAGTAGCATGGAAACAATAAAAATTTCTGAACAAGAATTAATAAATGCACTTTGCGTATATATCGCTGAAAAAAGACAAGTCGGTCCAGAAGAAGTTTTAGTTGAATTAATGTATGACGATGACTATGGTTTCTCTGCTGAAGTAGAGGTAAATGGTCGCAAACAAATTTTAATTCAAGCGAACTTAATCGAAGCACTACGCTTATTGCTTGATAGAGAATATAATGTCAATTCATTTGCAGCAAGGTTACAACTTGAATTAGACGATGAAGAAGGCATTTACGCATTAGCAAAGTTTTAATAACTCAAATGAGTAGAAAAAAGAGCTGTTGAGAGTAATCTCAGCAGCTCTTTTTAGTATGTGCATATGCTAGGGAATAATCACGCCAAATTTCATTCATTTTCCGTCTACCGACATCAATCATCGGGTTAAATTGAATGGCAGCTTGTTGTCGTACGGTATGTACATGTTGGATCGCCTGTTGCAAGTGTAGTTCAACCGAATGGGATTTTGTATTTGCTTGTTTTACGATTGAATATCCAGCAACGGTTCCTTGTGCCATAGCGATTTTTCCGCTTTCAATGCCAGCTATATTGCCGGCTACAAATAAACCGGTAAGAGGGGTTTCCATCGTTTCGGAATGGAGAGGAACGTGCCCGCCTAATTCCGGAATGTAACGGAAAGGACAACCAGCTACAGCGGCTAGCTCAGCAAGAGGGTATAAGCCACCGGCAATACAAACGAAGTCTGCCTCATATATTTGTTCCGATCCAGTTATGATGTTTCCTTTCGTATCAATAGTAGCAACGCGTACACCTTTAACTTGATCTGTACCGATAATTTCAAGAGCTGCTTTTCGAAGGTGAAGCGGTGTGCCATTTATTTTCATACCGTTATTTGGATAGAAGTTTAATCCAGCTTGTTTCGCCCAATTATATTTCATCAATCGACTACCTATACGTAATAAAGGCGAAGGGGCAAGGTGTGCAGCATGTAATAGAGAGTTTAAAACTTCTTCTGGTTCACCAGCCTTTTGACTTAATTCACTTTTTTCAGGAAGTACGATATGTTCCACTTTAATACCTGCTAATTGTAATTCATTTAAAATAGCGAAGGACAAAATGTTAGCACCAATGATTACTCCTTTTCGCCCAACTTGAACGCGATGTACATTTGTCATTACTTGGGCTGCCCCGATTGACATGACTCCTGGAAGTGTCCAACCAGGAAGGGGAATGGAGTATTCAGCAGCGCCAGTAGCAAGTAAAACGAACGGTGCTTCTAACGTACCGATATTCGTATGTACGAACCAAGAACTTTCATCTTTATCTAAATTATAGACGGAAATGCCGCATCGAATATCAACTGAAAGTGATTTTGCTTCTTCGTGAAGGCGTTTTGATTCTTCTATTCCGTTCCACCATTCTCCAGTAGGTTCTTGATGTAATTGTCCGAGCAACCTTCCGCCAGGCTTCATAAATTCATCAATAACAAGTACATTTAGTCCAAAATGAGCACAAGAGATGGAGGCTGACAAACCTGCTGGTCCAGCTCCGATAATAATGACATCGTTCATCGCTTTTTCACCATCTCTCTCACGATATTTGGATGCTGTTTGCCGCTATCAACTACCATATCTTTTTCAACAACAGTTAAGCATGCTCGTACGTTCGTTTGATTGTTTACTGTCACGCGGCATTCAGAACAATGCCCGATATTACAGTAAATACCTCGCGGTGTTCCGCTATCTTCATGCACTCTTAAAGTTCTTATTCCGTTTGCAAGTAAAGCCGCCCCAATCGTTTCATGTTCATAGGCTTCATACTGTTGCCCGTTAAATTGGAAAGTGATGCGCTTCCTACTATTTAAACTTCCTAAAATAGGGTGATGTGTAATTCTATTCATTGATTTTCACCTACCGCTCCAAAGGTAACTGCGCGAACTGGTGGTTGATATTTTAATGGAATTTCATTAGTGTTTACGTCGGGATTTGCACTTTCAATCATTCGATCTATCATCATTCTACATGTGCGGCCACCGCAAAATCCCATGCCAGCACGTGTTCTTAGTTTTAATTCTCTTGCCGAGCATTTATATGCAGCAATTGTCGATTGAAGTTGTCCGTATGTAACTTCTTCACATCGACAAACAATTAAGTGATCTTTATTCGTCATATGTATTCCTCCTCTAGTTCGGTTTGCACAAATTATTATGCAAAAACTATGCCAAAATAGAGAAGGAAGGTTTATTGTAACCCAAGTTTTTTTAGGCGGTTATATAAAGTGGCCCTCGTAACACCGAGCTGTTTCGCGCATTCTAATTTATTCCCATTTAAAATGCGTAAAGCCCTCTCGATGACTTTTTTCTCATGTTCATCCATCTCTTCTTGTAAGGAGAGGATTGTATGATTGTTGCTGAGTAATACGGAATGAGCCGTATGATTGTCTAACGTTTCAGTTGTATGAAATGGTAAATATTCTTGTTTTATAATCCCGTCAGTCGCAAATACGACAAGTCTTTCAACGACGTTACGAAGCTCGCGAATATTACCTGGCCAATTGTAATGAAGCAGTTCATGCATAATGCTAGAAGGTAAGTCACGAATTGGTCTGTTGTAGTTGATTGAAAAATCGTTTAAGAAAGAATAAGTTAATTCAATAATATCCTCGCGTCTTTCTCGCAGCGGTGGAATATGCAAGCTAATTACATTTAGGCGATAGTATAAATCTTCTCGGAACGTACCTTTTCTTATTTCTTCTTGTAAATCACGATTTGTAGCCGCGATAATGCGGAAATTAATATGAATCTCTTTTTCTCCACCAACTCGGTAATATTTTCGTTCTTGTAGTACACGCAATAGTTTTACTTGCATATCGAGCGGCATTTCTCCTATTTCATCTAGAAATAAAGTACCGCCTTGCGCGAGCTCTATTTTACCCTTTTTGCCTTTACTACTTGCACCAGAAAACGCCCCGCGTTCATACCCAAATAATTCACTTTCAAATAACGCTTCTGGAATGGCGCCACAGTTAATTGAAATGAAAGGTGCCTTAGCTGATTCACTTGCTTCATGAATCGCTTTTGCAAATACTTCTTTTCCAACACCACTTTCGCCGAGTATTAAAACAGTTGATTTCACCGAACAAACTTTTCTAGCTAATTGTATCGTTCTTTGTATAACAGGGCTTTTTCCATTCATCGCAAGGAAAGGGTCGGATTCATCTTTGTACTTTGCAACCTCTTGTTCTAAACGGTGCATTTCATGTGACATATTAAATAGTTTTTCATTTAAAGCGACTTGATTTGTTACATCAGTTTCTGAAACGACAGCTCCGATAATTTCATCGTTACAATACACTGGATTTGAATTAATTAATACGAACAAATCTGGACGAGGCTGATGGAACTGAGCAATTATGCTTTTTCCGTCATGTAATGATTGCAAGATTTCCAAATCTTTATAGTCAAAAAAACGAGTGATAGGTTGTCCAATAATTTCAGTATAGTTGACTGAAAAAATCTTTTCGGCGCCATCTGTCCAAGTGCGAACACATTCTTTATCATCGATAACTGTAACAGAAGAATCCGTTGTTTGTATTACGGTGTTATAAAAAGATTGTAGTTCATTGTAAGACTTAATAAGAAACGGAATGATTTGCTGAGACGTTATACAGCATATAGGCTCTTTATTTTTGTTCATTACGATAACGGCCATTTCATTAGAAAACGCGTCAATTAAAGCAGTGAATGAGTCATCTTCATATATAACTGCGCAGTTATATTCTTCTGTAGTAGAAGGGCGGTAATAAAATTTTTCGTTAACTTGCTGGGTAGGTTGCATGCTGTATGTATGATCGATGGATAAAATTTTTAGAAATTCTTTTATTGTGGGAAATGAGAATGCCATATTGTCCTCCTGTTATGTATAAAAATTTTGACAGTGATAAAAAAATAATACACCTATTTACGATAAATTTAAAATATTTTTACAAATAAAAATATTTTTTATAAAAAGTGTATATATGTATAGTTGGCACGTCAATTGCATGAAAGAAAGTGAGGGATTAAAAAGAAGGGAGGGGTGCTACGTGAGGCACTGTGACGTTTTAATAATAGGTGGTGGAATTATAGGCTGTTCTATCGCTTATTACACATCAAAATATGGAAGAGACGTAACAATCATTGAAAAAGGAGAATTTGTCAGTGGGACGTCTTCACGGTGTGACGGGAATATTTTGGCTATTGATAAAGACCCAGGATTTGATAGTCAAATGTCGTTAGTAAGTCAAAAATTAGTAAATGATTTAAGTGAAGAGTTAGAGCACTCATTTGAATATAGGGCGCCAGGAAGTATTCTCGTATGTGAATCAGATGAAGAAATGGCAGCAGCACAGCAATGGGTGAATCGTCAAAAAGAAGTTGGGTTACCGTTCCGAATGCTTGATAGGCAAGATATAAGAGCGGAATCGCCATTTTTTGCGGACGATTTATTGGGTGGTTTAGAATGCGCAACGGATTCTACTGTAAATCCATATCTCCTTGCATTTTCACTTTTAGCAGAGTCGAAAAAAATGGGTGCGAAAGCTTTTAATCATACGGAAGTAAAAGAAATGAAAAGAGATATAGACGGTTCCTTTATTGTAGAAACGACTAACGGGACGTTTACCGCGAAGCAAGTGGTGAACGCAGCTGGTGTGTGGGCTCCAAAAATCGGAGAAATGTTGGATGTAAATATCCCAATTGAACCGAGAAAAGGACATATTATTGTAGCTTCAAGGCAACAACACGTTGGTTGCCGTAAAGTAATGGAATTTGGTTATTTAATTTCTAAATTTGGCGGAAAACGAAAAGTGGATGCTTTAACTGAGAAATATGGGATAGCTCTTGTGTTTGAGCCGACAGAAAGCCAAAATTTTTTAATTGGTAGTAGTAGAGAGTTTGTAGGCTTTCATACGAAGATAAACAACGAGGTTATTAAATGTATTGCAAACAGAGCAATTCGTTTTTATCCGAAAATGGCGGATATGATGGTGATTCGTTCATATGCTGGATTACGCCCGTGGACAGAAGATCATTTGCCAATCATTTCACGCGTGGAACATATCCCGAACTACTTTATCGCCGCGGGGCATGAAGGGGATGGCATTAGCCTGGCAGCAGTTACAGGGAAAGTGATTGAAGAGTTGTTAAATGAAAAAGAAACAATCATTCCTATTGAACCACTTCGTTTGAGTCGTTTTACAGAAAGGGTGTTAAACGGATGAGGTCACAAAGAGTCTTTACGACGATTGATACACATACGGGCGGGAATCCGACGAGGACATTGATAAGCGGACTTCCAAAGTTAATTGGAGAGACGATGGCAGAGAAGATGTTACATATGAAAAAGGAGTATGACTGGATTCGCAAATTGTTAATGAATGAACCGCGTGGTCATGATGTAATGTCAGGAGCATTATTAACAGATCCATGTCATCCTGAAGCAGATATTGGTGTTATATACATAGAGACAGGTGGATATTTACCAATGTGTGGTCACGATACAATTGGTGTATGTACAGCTTTAATTGAATCAGGTTTAATTCCGGTAGTTGAACCGATTACTTCGTTAAAGTTAGACACGCCAGCGGGCTTAGTTGAAGTTGATATCTTTGTTCAAGATGGAAAAGCGAAAGAAGTCTCTTTCTGTAACATACCAGCTTTTTTACTGAAACATATTACTGTACAAGTTGAAGGAATTGGGACTGTAGAAGCAGATATTGCGTATGGAGGGAATTTTTATGCCATTATCGATGCGAAATCAGTAGGTTTAGAGTTAGTACCGGAAAATGCATCTACAATTATCGATAAGGCAATTCATATTAGAAATATCATTAATGAGGAATTTGAAATCATTCATCCGCAGTACTTGTTTATTAGAGGGTTAACCCATATTGAATTTTATACAGATCCTACTCATGAAAGTGCTCATGTGAAAAATACAGTTGTCGTTCCGCCAGGAGGAATTGATCGTTCTCCATGTGGTACAGGAACATCAGCGAAGTTAGCTGTATTATACGCAAATCAAAAAATTGAAGTGGATGAAGAGTTTATTCATGAGAGTATCGTTGGCTCTTTATTTAAAGGGTGCGTCATAAATACAACATCTGTAGAAAATATTGAAGCTGTCGTAACGAAAATTACAGGTTCAGCTTGGCTTATGGGGATGCATAGATTTTTTTATAATGAAAAGGACCCACTGAAAGAAGGCTTTTTGCTAATTCCGCCGATGGAACATGAAACGGAGGATGTAAAATGAACATTCAAAAAATGTATACAACAGTAGACGTACATGTAAATGGTGAAGCATTTCGTGTAATGAAAGATGTACCATGCAAATACTACTACAGTTTAGAGCAATTAAACGAACAAATTTCAGGTGAATTAGCAGAAGGAATGAAGCTTTTATTAAATGAGCCACGTGGTTTTATCGGATTAAATGGATGTATTGTCGTTCCTTCTATTCATATGGAAGTCGATGCCGCTGTATTATTTTTTAATCATGAAGGATCCATGCCGCTTCATTATGGAGGCATTGTCGCAGTAATAACGATGTTACTAGAAAGCGGGTATTTAAAAAAGAGAGAGACGAACCAATACAAAATCGAAACGCTATCTGGTATATTTTCAATCCATGCGTATGTAGAGAATGATGAAGTTGTATCAGTTTCGTTTGAAAGTAAACTATGTTATAGGATTGAGAAAAATTTACAAGTGGGTAATATAAGTTACTCTCTCATTCAAGCAGATAAAGTATATGCAGTTGTAGAAAAAGATACGTATTCACCAGACATTCGTATTGAAAACATTTCTGAATTGAAAAAATGGGGAGAAGCTACACTACAAGCTATACAAAAACAGTCGTTAATAAAAAGGCTTATTTTAGTAGATTCTTCGCAGAAAGATAAGAACTATATAAAGTCGATTACATTTCATGAAGATAACTTTATCGTACGTTCGCCAGGTTTTGTTTCTACTATTGTATCTTATGTTCATGCGTTATTTAAAAATGATTATTTGGCGGATAAACCTTTTATAAATGAAAGTATATTTAATAGCTTTATAACAGTTGAAAAAGTGAAGAAGGAAGAAACGGGTTACATTTTCAGTTTTGAAAGTAGAGGATTTATTACAGGGATGCAGACGTTTCTATTAGACCCTACAGATCCATTTCCGACAGGATTTTTATTAAAATAAAATAGTAAAGGGAGAGATAAATATGAAAAAAATTAAAGGGGCATTTCCAGTATTGATCACACCGATGGATGAGTTTCAAGAAATTAATTGGAACGGTGTAAAACAAAACGTAAACTATTTTATCGATCAAAAGGTAGCTGGCATTATTATTAATGGAAGCACAGGTGAGTTTGTTAGTTTATCAAAAGAAGAACGATTTAAAATGGTAGAAACAGTATTAAAAGAAGTTGATGGCCGTATTCCAGTTATTGTAGGAACTGCAGCAGAAACGACGAAAGAAACGATTGAATATACGAAACATGCAGAAGCACACGGAGCGGATTGCGCATTAATTATTAACTCGTACTATTGTAAGCCGAAAGAAGAGGAAATTTATTTTCATTTTAAAGAAATCTCAAACGCTGTAAATATACCAATTATGTTATACAATAATCCGTTTACATCTGGTATCAATATGAGTACAGAGCTCATGCTACGTATTGGAAAAGAATGTGAAAATGTTACACATATTAAAGAATCTAGCGGAGATATTCGTAAAGCAAGAGATTTAGTAAGACAAGGCGAAGGTGCTTTTCAAGTATTCTGTGGATCTGAAGATTTAGTTATGGAATCTTATTTAGTAGGTGCAACGGGATGGGTTTCAGTAGCAGGAAATATTGTACCGGGACTTGTTACGAAAATGCATGAGCATTTCCAAAATGGTGAATTAGAAAAAGCCTGGGAAATAAACGATGCTATTTTACCTCTTTGCGAGTTTCTTGAAGGATCAGGAAAATATGTACAAATCGTTAAACGCTCAATGGAATTACACGGACAAGCGGGGGGGCCTTCTCGTTATCCGAGACTCGGATTAACTGAAGAAGAAGATCAAAAACTTCAAACGATTATTTCAAAAATTGCAGCTCATGCAGCTGTTTAAATAAGGAGGAGATCATATATGTTAGCGACAAACATTGAGCTGAGACCAAAAGTGAAAGCGTTTTTAAATGAAGAAATTAAAATGTTTATTAATGGTGAATTTGTTCCTTCCATTAGCGGGAAGACATTTGAGACATACAATCCAGCAACAGAAGATGTTCTGGCTGTCGTATGTGAAGCGCAAGAAGATGATATTGATGTCGCTGTAAAAGCGGCAAGATCTGCATTTGAATCAGGACCTTGGGCAGAAATGACTACCGCTGAAAGAGCGCACCTTATTTATAAATTAGCAGACTTAATTGAAGAGCATGGAGAAGAATTAGCGCAGTTAGAAGCTTTAGATAATGGGAAACCATATCAAGTAGCACTGGATGATGATATTGCAGCGACTGTAGAAAATTATCGCTATTATGCAGGATGGGCTACAAAAATTATCGGGCAAACGATTCCGATTTCAAAAGATTACTTAAATTACACACGCCATGAACCTGTTGGCGTTGTAGGTCAAATTATTCCTTGGAATTTTCCACTCGTTATGTCTTCTTGGAAAATGGGAGCTGCACTAGCAACAGGTTGTACAATCGTATTAAAACCAGCAGAGCAAACGCCTTTATCGTTATTATATACAGCGAAGCTCTTTAAAGAAGCAGGTTTTCCAAACGGTGTTGTAAACTTTGTTCCAGGTTTTGGCCCAGAAGCAGGAGCTGCAATCGTAAACCATCATGATATTGATAAAGTAGCCTTCACAGGTTCAACAGTTACAGGAAAATATATTATGCGTCAATCTGCAGAAACAATTAAACATGTAACGTTAGAACTTGGTGGTAAATCACCAAATATCATTTTAGAAGATGCTGATTTAGAAGAAGCGATTAACGGTGCATTCCACGGCATTATGTATAATCACGGCCAAAATTGTAGTGCCGGATCTCGCGTATTCGTTCACCGAAAACATTACGAAACAGTCGTAAATGAACTAGTGAAAATGGCGAATAACGTGAAGCTTGGAGCAGGTATGGAGAAGGAAACGGAAATGGGTCCACTTGTATCTAAAAAGCAACAAGAGCGTGTTCTACATTACATTGAACAAGGAAAGGCAGAAGGTGCTACTGTTGCTGCTGGTGGTGAACGGGCATTTGAAAAAGGATATTTTGTACAGCCGACAGTATTCACAAATGTTACTGATGATATGACAATTGTGAAAGAAGAAATTTTTGGACCAGTTGTCGTTGTACTTCCATTTGATTCAACAGAAGAGGTAATCGAAAGAGCAAATCGCTCTTCATACGGACTCGCAGCGGGCGTATGGACACAAAATATTAAAACAGGACATCAAGTTGCTAATAAATTAAAAGCAGGAACAGTATGGATTAATGATTATAATTTAGAAAATGCAGCTGCACCATTTGGTGGCTTTAAACAATCTGGTATCGGTCGTGAGTTAGGTTCATATGCGCTTGATAACTATACAGAAGTGAAAAGCGTTTGGGTAAATATAAAGTAATAGAGAATCTAACTGTTAATAAATAGAGGGGTGCAATAATAAGAGCTGCGGACAACTGGAAGGTTTAATAATAGTTGTCCGTTTTCTTATATATAAAATAGTTTTCAAAAGAATGTTAAGGGGGATTTGGATGGAGCAATTAGTAGAGTGGTTAGTAGGGCAAGTATGGAGTATTGGGTTAGTTGTTTTTGCATTAGGGGCAGGTGTGTATTTTACAATTGCCACTCGTTTTCTGCAAATTCGTTATTTTAAAGAGATGATTAAACTATTATTTGAAGGGAAGAGCTCGGAGACGGGAATTTCATCCTTTCAAGCATTTTGTTTAGCCTTATCAGGTAGGGTTGGAATAGGTAATATCGCAGGGGTCGCGACAGCTATCGCTTTTGGCGGACCGGGAGCCGTGTTTTGGATGTGGGTAATGGCTCTTTTAGGAGCAGCGAGTGCATTTGTTGAATCAACATTATCTCAAGTATATAAAAGTAAAGTCGGAAATGAATACCGCGGTGGTACACCATATTTCATTGAAAAAGGCCTGAAAATGAAATGGTTTGCAGTCATTGTAGCGGTTGTTGTAACACTTTCATATGGCGTTTTATTACCAGGTATTCAGTCTAGTAGTATCGCAGTTGGATTTGAAAACTCTAATGGCATTAGCAAATATATAACTGGAATATTATTAGTTATTTTATTAGCATCAATCATTTTTGGTGGCGTAAGGAGAATTGCGGGCGTTTCGCAAATGCTTGTTCCATTTATGGCAATTGGTTATGTAATTGTTACATGTATCGTATTAATTGCGAATGTAACAGAAATTCCAAGTATGTTCGCTTTAATTTTCTCTAGTGCTTTTGGTGTAAATGAAATGTTTGGCGGAATCGTCGGTGCAGCAATTGCATGGGGCGTAAAGCGCGCTGTATTTTCAAATGTTGCAGGTGTTGGAGAAGCGACGTATAGCTCCGCTGCTGCTGAAGTATCCCATCCTGCAAAACAAGGATTAGTTCAAGCATTTTCTGTATATATCGATACTATTGTTGTATGTACAGCGACAGCTCTTATGATTTTAATAACAGGTATGTATAATGTTATACCGGAAGGGAAAAGCGCTATTGTAAAGAACATAGGGAATGTTGATGCAGGTCCGATATATACACAACAAGCAGTTGAAACTGTTATGACAGGGTTTGGTCCATTATTTATTTCAATCGCAATTTTCTTCTTCGCATTTACAACATTACTCGCATACTACTATATTGCTGAAACGACGCTTACTTATTTAGATCGTGATCTTAAACATAGCTGGTTAAAACCAGTTTTAAAAATTGGATTTTTAATTATGGTTTACATCGGTAGCGTTGAATCAGCGTCGCTTTTATGGAATCTTGGAGATTTAGGAATCGGTAGTATGGCATGGTTAAACTTAATTGCGATTCTACTATTAAGTAAAATCGCATTAAAAGTGTTAAAAGATTATGAAGCACAGAAAAAAGAAGGGAAAGATCCAGTATTTAATCCTAAAAATGTTGGGATTGAAGGATTAGTTTTTTGGGAAGAGAGAAGTAAAGAGATTGAAAGGAAAAACTATAAGGAACAATCTGTAGTGGATGATAGTCTGAAATTGTAACCTGAATAAACTGAATATTCATTCTTTTAAATGAGGTATATTGCCTTCTTTTCATCACATACTACAATAGGTACACATAATTTGAATGGGGGTAATAATAAGATGGAACACGAACAACATAGTTCAGTAAATGATGTTCTACATCATTATAAAGAAGGTATCGGTAGTTTTACTAACCAAATCCCTGAAATTGCTGAAACATATAATGCATTCACGCAAGCTTGTTTTCAAGAGGGTTCTTTAACAAAAAGAGAAAAACAACTTATTGCATTAGGAATTAGTCTAGCAACGCAAGATGAGTACTGTACCATTTATCATACAAAAGGTTGTCTTGATCAAGGGTGTTCAGATAAAGAAATTCTGGAAGCATGCGGTGTTTCAGCAGCATTTGCTGGCGGAGCTGCAATGAGTCAAGCAGTAACATTAGTACAAGAGTGTTTAAGTGAACTGAAAAATCAAAAGCATTGAATATAAAAGAACGTTTTAAACTTTATGTTTAAAACGTTCTTTTACGTGAGATTAAATTTGAGTATAAAAATTATCTGGTATGTGATGTAATAAAGTAAGGTTTTTAAATTTGTGGGAATGTGAAAGCACAATTATTTATTTAGTTTTAAGATTTTCTAAAAAGTTTTAATTGTTTCATATAATCAATAGCTTTTGTTTTGTTCTTTTGTTTACATACAAATTCTATCGTTATTAAGTTGTATGTAATTTAATATTCCATATTTTTATAAATCGATTTCTCTACGTCAGGAAGAACTCTGTATATACTCTTACTGATTAAAGATTCTAATTCGTTTTTAATTGTGTAGAAACCTTTCCAATGTAAAGAGGAATGAGGGGTTGTTCCATGTCGTAAACCAACTGAAATCAATCTTTTTTCAAGAGTAGTAAAGCCTTCCGCATCAGCAAGTGCGTCACAAAGGGTAATGACCTTACTGTATAAGTCGTAGTCACTATTTTCATTTAATATTTCAATTAATTGGCTTTTCATATAATCAGGAACAAGGCTCCACTCCGCTGCGATATTTAAATGCTCATTTTTGCACGGGAAAGAGTGTGTCACGCAAATAATTGCGTTTCCTGTATACCCTAAATCATTCATATACATATAACCATCATAGGAATGAATAACAGATCTAGTAAAACCTTTATACCTTCCTATATCATGTAGCAGAGCAGCATTATATGCTATGTCAGCATTTAGGTCATACCCATTATTAATAAGTTCTACAACTATCTTTTCAGTTGCAAGGGCAACATTACATGAATGTTCGAACCACGGACCTGTGCTTTGTTTATATGCCCACTCGAGTAATTCTCTTGCATATGTCCTATCTAATATATACTTCATATAGGTATCCTTTCTCTAAAAAATTGTACTTTAAATAATTTCATCTTAGTAATTCATTTTTCCTTCCTTAAAACTTGGTACAATGACATAAAAGGGGGATTAGTAATGCAAAATGTAGTAATTGAAGAAATTAAGCAAATAAAAGATGATGTGGAAGAGCTTTCTAAACTTTTGAAAACGGTTGTAAATGATGGGGCGTCAATTGGTTTTTTACCTCCACTGGAACGGAAAGAATCAGCGAAGTATTGGGAAACTGTATTAGCACCAGAAGTAATCTTATATGTCGCTAAAATAAATAATGAAGTGGCCGGGAGTATTCAATTACATTTAGTTACAAAACTTAATGGGATTCATAGAGCTGAAATTTGTAAGTTAATGACTCATCCAAACTTTAGACGTAATGGCATTGGGCGTTTACTTATGCAAAAAGCAGAGGAGCGAGCAAAGCAAGAAAAAAGGTCTCTTATTGTACTAGATACGAGAGAAGGAGACCCTTCTAATAGATTGTATAAATCATTAGACTATAAAGAAGTTGGAAAAATACCAGAATACGCAATTTCTCCGAGTGGTGATTTAGATGCTACAGTTATTTATTATAAAGTTTTATAAGTTATGATTAAAAAGCTATTATGCTAAAAATAATAAACTCCGATTTTTAACACCGCCTATATTTCTCTAGCGGTGTTATTTGAATGTATCAATAAAATTAATTTAATGTACTAATTGAATTTGAGAAAGTTTTTAGAGGGTTATGTTTGTATAGTCTCTCATCTTATAATGAATGTAGAGGAGATGACTAGGCAACTATAGTTGTTTTCGCTTTATTATGCGAAAGGGGATGTCGGGATGAAAACGAAAGGTTTACAGAAGGTGAAGAAAGTTATGTTAAGTGGTAGCATATTACTTACGGGATTGTTAACTTTCGGTTTTTCAGAGAAAGCTTCAGCTCATGGATATGTTGAATCACCAGCAAGCCGTTCTTATTTATGTAAGCAAGGGGTAAATGTGAATTGCGGACCGATTCAATATGAGCCACAAAGTGTAGAAGGAATAGGTGGATTCCCGCAATTAGGACCTTCTGATGGACAAATTGCCGGAGCTGGCCATTTTCCTGCTTTAGACGTTCAAACAGTTGATAGGTGGAAGAAAGTTACGTTAAACGGCGGGACGAATACATTCAAGTGGAAACTAACGGCACCTCATAGTACGAAAGAATGGAAATACTATATTACGAAAAAAGATTGGAATCCAAATAAGCCGTTAACAAGGTCTGATTTAGATTTAGTGCCATTCTATGTGAAAAATGATGGAGGAACTAGACCAGGAACTTTAGTAACACATGAAGCAAATGTACCTACTGATAGAAATGGATATCACCTTATTTTAGCTGTTTGGGAAATTGCAGATACTGGGAATGCATTTTATCAAGTTATAGATGTTAACCTTGTAAATAACGGTTTAGCATCAAATTTCGCGCTAAATCATGTAGTGCAGGCTCCTACCTTATTTTAAATAAAATATACATTTCGATCATCTAATTCATTTTAGATGATCTTTTTTCCGAAAAACGATGAAAAATATAGAAGAAAGTGCAATTATTTATAAAAAAATGGGCTTTAAATATTGTCATATTTGCTTCTTTAAGATATCCTTTTCATGAAGAGGTGGAAAACATGGAAAAAGTACTAGTTTTCGGGCATAAAAACCCAGATACAGATGCAATTTGTTCTGCAATTGCTTATGCAGAATTGAAAAAAGAATTAGGAATGAATGCTGAGCCTGTACGTTTAGGTGAAATCAGCGGTGAAACTCAATTTGCGTTAGATCATTTTAAAGTAGAAGGACCGCGTTTTGTTGAGACAGTTGCAAGCGAAGTGGACAACGTTATTTTAGTTGATCATAACGAGCGTCAACAAAGTGCTAACGATATCGAATCTGTTCGTGTGTTAGAAGTTATTGACCATCACCGTATTGCTAACTTTGAAACAAGCGATCCTATTTACTACCGTTGTGAGCCAGTTGGTTGTACAGCTACAATCTTAAACAAAATGTACAAAGAAAATGGCGTTACAATTCGTAAAGAAGTTGCAGGCTTAATGTTATCTGCAATCATTTCAGATTCTTTACTATTCAAATCTCCAACTTGCACAGAGCAAGACGTAGCAGCAGCTCGTGAATTAGCGGAAATCGCTGGTGTAGATGCTGATAGCTACGGCTTAGAAATGTTAAAAGCTGGTGCTGACTTAAGCGGAAAAACAATGGAGCAATTAATCTCTCTTGACGCTAAAGAATTCCAAATGGGTAATGCGAAAGTTGAAATCGCACAAGTAAACGCTGTTGATACAAACGATGTTCTTGTACACCAAGCGGAACTTGAAAAAGTTATCTCTGCAGTAGTAGAAGAAAAAGGTTTAGACCTATTCTTATTCGTTGTAACTGATATCTTAACTAACGATTCTGTCGGTCTTGCGATCGGTAAAGCAGCAAACGTTGTTGAGAAAGCATACAACGTATCTCTAGAAAACAACACTGCTACATTAAAAGGTGTTGTATCTCGTAAAAAACAAATCGTACCAGTATTAACAGAAGCATTCCAAGCTTAATTTTATTAAGTACAGATAAACAGCAAGGACAAGTAGTCGGATTGGCTATTTGTCCTTTTCTATCTCTAAAAAACAGAAAATTAAAATTTTAAAACAGGAGGATTGTGTATGCTTAATGATTTGAAGAGTAAATTACAGTCACTTTTAGAGCGAAATATTACTTCTGTTTCAGAATTAGAGAATTGGCTTTTGGATGAACAGAGTGTAACCGCTGAAATAGAAGAGGAGATAACAAGTAGTTTAATCGCCACGTATAGAGATACAAATGACAGAAATAAACGTAATTTACATATGTATAATCAAAATACAATTCAACCACTTTTAAAAAGATACAATGCAAAATTTGACCAGAAATTTATAGAGTCTCCGTTTTCCGACTTATTAGATGAGCAGAAATACGGTTTTATGACAAAAGCAAGATTGATAAAAAGTAAAATGTTTAATGACAAGAACATTGCTCTTACCATTAAAGAGCAAGAGCTTATTACGAAATATAGAGAAATAATGTCTAACATATCTATTAATTGGGAAGGCGAGCAAAAGACGTATGCATATGTAAAAGCAAAGCTAGATAACCCTAATAGAGCTATTCGTGAAAAAGCTTGGTACGCTTTATGTGAAGCAAGAAGTGTAGTGAAAATAGAAATAGATTGTATTATGAATGAACTCGTACAATTGCGGAATGAGACAGCTTTACATGCAGGATTTAATAATTATAGTGAATATGCTTTTAAACAAAAAAATAGAGATTATAGTATTGAAGAGTGTTATAAACTTCATGAATCTATAGAAAAGTATGTTGTACCAATTTGGAAACAGTTGGGAAGTCTTTCTAAAAAGAATCTCGGTGTAAAAACGTATCGCCCGTGGGATCTAACGCCTTGTAATTTACTAAAAGTCCCATTTCAAAATACCGTTGATTTATTGTATGGGGTGGAAGAAGTGTTTCGGAAGACTGATTTATATTTTTATGAGAAATTTATTCATATAAGGAAAGCTGGATTCATTGACGTAGAAGAACGTGAAAATAAAGCGCCAGGAGCCGCTTGTTTTACCTTGCCTCATAGTAAAGAGGTTTTTGTGTATTCTAATTTTAGTCCATCATTTTATGCAATTAATGCACTTATACATGAAGTAGGGCATGCCTTTCATTTTTATAAACAATTTAACAATGATAGTAGTATGCAAGAAAAATATCTTCGCGAAGAAGTGGCTGAGCTTTATTCTCTCAGTCTTGAGTTTCTAGTAATGGATAAGCTGGATATCTTTTATAAGCAAGAGGATGAATATAAAGAAGTACAGCGCGTACAATTATATCGTGCTTTCTCACTGTTAATGTCGTCAATTGCAGGAGATGTATTTCAGCACTGGCTGTATTCAAATCCAAACCATACTCCAGGAGAACGTGATAAGAAATATATGGAACTATGCGAAAGGTATCAATATTCATCAGTCGATATTGCTGGATTAGAAGATGAAATTAGTTCAAGTTGGTTAGAATCATTTCATTTTATTCAGTTTCCTTTTTATAAAATTGAATATGCAATTGCACAAATAGGAGCAATGCAATTGTTTCAAATTTATCGAGAAGACCCAGAAAAAGCGATTGCTTTCTTTAAAGAAGGTGCGAGTGCAGATTGGAATTTATCCATGCAAGAAATATATGAAAAAACAGGTATCACGTTTGACTTTTCGGAAGAAAGGATAGAAAGTACTGCAAGTGTAATTTTTGATCTAATTAATGAATTAAAATAAGGATAGCATTTGCTATCCTTATAACTGTTTGTTCGTAGATTTTTTCTTGTTTATATAAAATGTAATAATAGCCGCAATGATGAAAATAGGTATGGCATACGCTTGCCCAACAAACAACTTCCAGCCAATATGATTATAACCTTCAGATGCTGGAGCAATCATAGCGATTATGCAAACAATAATATAGAGTACTAGTGCAGGGATTATATTTTTCATTTGTTCACCTCCTTTTCATAAAATTATCACATGTATATTTGTATAATACATTATAGTTTGAGAAAAGATATATGTTTTTCTAACATTTATGTAAATAAAAGGGTTGTTATTAAGTGGAATAGAATAGGTGTATGTAGAATGATATAGGGGTGTTACATATAATGAACAATATATTAAATCGAATAAAGAAAGATGTAAGTATAGAATTATTGAATACACTATGGCCTGGTTTTAATAGGGCTGCATTTGCACTATATAATGATGAGCATGTGTATGTATTTCATCATCCATTATTTTTGAAAGATGATGGTGAGTATGCCATTTTAAAGCGGGATGAACAATTTAAGGCTGATACATTTATCCTATTAAAAGATTATCCGACTGCCATCGTGAATATGAATAGGCATAGAGATTATGAAAGTTTACTTGCAGTTGTGGTGCACGAACTTTTTCATTGCTATCAATATTTGAATAAAGAAAGTAGATTTCCAAATGAAACTTTAGGATTTCAATATCCTATAATAGAGGGAAATATAGAATTGCGAAATAAAGAACGAATGTGTTTATATGATGCTGTGCATTGTAAGTCACAAGCTGAGAAATATAATTATATTAAGCAATTTATTGAACTAAGAGAGCAAAGAACTAGTTTTATGAAAGAAGAGTTTATCACTTATGAGTGTATGGTTGAAAGTATAGAGGGGCCTGCTTGGTATGTTGAAATGAACGCCCACATTGCAGTATGTAAAAATGATGAAAGTGAAACATTACGAAAATATAGCGGACTTATTTTAGATATATATGATGCTAATTGTAACATTAGGAAGAGTTGCTATAGCTCAGGAATGCTTTTATGTTTATTATTAGATGAGATGCATTCTGAATGGAGAACGAGCTTCTTTAATAGTGATAAATCATTATATGCTTTTTTAAAACAAAACATTAATGTTGTTTTAAGTTTAAATAATGAATTTGCAATAAGTAAAGAAACGAAGCAAATCCTTCATTTTGTACAAAACGAAAGGGATAAGGATTTTATGCAATTTTATAAAGAAGAAGGGTATCATCTGTATATTGTAGGGAATATAAAATTAAATTCGTTTAATCCAATGAATGTAAAATTAAACAAAAATAAAGCGTTACATAAAACCTTTTTAAGTGTATGTATACATAATAAAACATATATGATAAATCAACCTGTTTTAGCATCTTTTGAAGAAAATTTTAAAAATATGACACAAGTTCATATTATAATGAATGAAAAGCCGATAGTAACAAATAATGGTTGGAACGTAGTGGGTGTTGGTAATATAGAAGCTGAGTATGAAGAAGAAGAGAATTCTATATTTTTATATTTAAAAAGTTAGAAGTGAGGTAAGAAATAAAGATGAAAAGGTTATGCATAATTCCATGCGGAAAAAAGAAGATTTGGGATAAGTATCCAGATTTCGGACCGATGGAGGCAAAAGATGTATATATTAGCCCGTTCGGAAAAGCATGTCAGGCGTATGCAACTCTGTTTTTCGAGAATTGGGTTATCTTATCGGCGAAGCATGGATTTTTAAGACCAAATGATATTGTTCTAGAAAACTATGACCTAGCATTTGATTCAAAAAGCGATGAGATTATTAGCGTGGAACAATTAAAACAACAGATGATTGAAAAAGACTTGCTTCAGTTTGATGAAATTGTTTTACTTGCAGGCAAGAAGCATAAGAAAGTAGTGACACAATTATATCCAGAAGAAAACATTACGTATCCGTTAGCAGGATGTAAAGGAATTGGATATATGTTACAGAGGTTGAAAGGGGCTGTGGGGGAAGGAAAGGAACTATAGCCAACTTGTTGTAAGAGCTTTTTAGTTATATATATTGTGAGCAAAAAAATAGAAAATACATATTAATTTAAAGCTCAAATATTGGGCTTTTTTCTTTGTAGTAATCTCTTTAAATATATTAGGTACAACTAATAGAAAAGTATAACATTTATAACTATACTTATAAATCTAGAATGTAGACTAGTAAACAAACCTCTTTCTACTTTTCATCATAGAATATGATGAATTCTATTTAGGAGGAGGAATATTTATGGGGAATCATTGTAATTGCAGGCGTTCATTTTGGGATGATTTAATGTTCGGAAGATGTGGATGTAAATGCAGGGATTGTCACGAATGTCGTTGCAAAGAGAAACCGAAATGTGATTGTCACGAATGTCGTTGCAAAGAGAAACCGAAATGTGATTGTGACGAGTGTCGCTGCAAGGAGAAATCGAAGTGTGATTGTGAAAAATGCAATTGTAAAGAGAAACCGAAATGTCATTGTAAACATGAAGGGTATTAATAATAAAAAAGAGTACGCTAAGTACTCTTTAATTTTTTAAGGTTATATTCCATCTTGAACAGATTTTTTTACAATTTCCCACGTGTCTTGTTTTTTAATCTTGATAGCTACATTAGTTCCGGTAGATTCCTTATAAAAGATATATCCATTGTTTTCGTCCACATATGTCAATGGTTCACTTATGCAATCTCGCGAACAAGATGTATTAATTAGCTCGATTAATGATAGTTCGCTCGGATCGGTTTTACTTGCATCTATAATAGTATCAACGTCTATTTTACGGTAACCTTGTAAATTCACATGGAAACTTTGTTCGATTTCACCTGTAATACTAGTATTCATTACTTCAACTGAAAGTTTCTTTTCTTGAAGAAATCCGTTTTCAAAAATTAATTTTGTATATCCAAGCCATGCGATTAAAACTAGCATGATAAACATAGTAAATATTTTAAGTGTTCGAAGCCGTTTACTAACAATTGTTTCTGAGTATTTCATCCAGTTTAATCCTCCAATGTTTTTAATTTAAAGTATGCCTAGATACATATTTTTAGAAGAAAGATAGAAGTTAACGAGTGCTTGATTCAAAAAAGAAAGCATCCGAAGTTAGATGCTTTCTTTTTTGCGTATATTTCGCTATCTGTTCGTTACTTGTTTCATAAGTGGTCTAATTTCTTTAACGGGTGGTTTTTTATCATAGGCATCAACGTAAGAGAAATAGTAATTTAAGTTTCGAAGAAGACCTTTTCCTATTTTAGCGCTCAAGAACGGAAATACTTGTCCAGTATAATCATCGAGAGATTTACAGTAATATTTTTCATCTAGATAAATACTGTATTTACATGTTAGTTCTACTAGTGAGTTCCCTTCTTCATCAATTACTTCTTTAGAATCAATAATGTCTATTAATGCGAATTTTTCATTTAGATAAACTTTCTTCTTTTTCTCGTGTTTATTTGTGAGGATAAATACGAGACCAATGGCGTTAATCAAACTATTTCCTCCTATAAAAAACGGATATTAATAAAATATATCGATATACGTTAAATGTAAAGAGGAGAGGTGAAATTTCATTGATAGAAAGTTTAATAAGCCGATTTGTGTTTTCAAATCGGCTTATTATTATTGAAACACTTGCGGGAATTGTTTTACGATTGCGTTTGTTATCATATCAGCCATTTCTAATGCTTCTTTTTCAATTTTATCATATAGTTTTACGCTTGCTTCAAAATCTTTATTTAGGAAGGCAAGCGCTTCTGCTTTCGTAAGTGCTAAATGTTCATAAAACATTTTTCTGAATTCTTCTTTTTCTATATAAGGGTTGATGCTAGCAAGAAACGCCACAATTTCATCACCATTAGCGTACCATTTTTTCTCTATAGCGGCAGCTGCATTTTGATCACCAGCTTTTGCGGCTTTAACTAGATCCGCAGCAATGACTAAGTGGTCTTTAATTAATGCACTATATTTTTTTACAGCATCCTCACCATAGAATGGTTCAAGTGATAGTCCCATATGTGTTGCATTTTGAAGAAGACGCCCAACTGTCACGTTAACGTCTGGTAAATTAAAGACAATACTTATAATAGCTAATCTCGTCCAAGCGACATGTTGTTCCCATAAAGAACGCATATAACCTTTTAAAAAGTTCTCGTTTTTACTAATTCGGTAATTACGTACAGATGTATCAAAGTGTACATAAGGGTTATGATAGGGGGAGTAATACGATTGCCAATAAGAATACATAAACGGTAACACTCCTTTGAACATGTATAACTCAAAGTATGATGGGAATTTATTTTTAGTTACGTGTCCTAGATTAATTTCAGAAATTGATATGGAAAAAGATGAAGGATTTTATTGTGGTATATATAAATAAAATGAATATAAAAATAAACAAGGCTCTGCAAGGGAAGTTGCAGAGCCTCAAAAGGGTATTGCCGAGATGTCGGACTCGACTAAGTAATGTTATCATAAAATTCTATTAAAAAAACCTGGTAAATGTGTCCAAATAAAAGTGGATCTTTAATAAAGTTAAAGGGATCCGCTTCCCGCAGCAGATCCCTTTAACTAGATAATGTTGATGAGCAAAAACTCATCTAGAGTACTTTTATAGTAACAAGTAAAAATCGTTTTGTGTATTGAGAAAAAAAGAATTACTTCATTAAATGTTAAGAACTTATATTTTACTTCTGGTTAATATAATCATTTGTTGTAAGTGAAGTATGGTTATAAAATGGAGAAAAGACTTGCAAGCATCTAAAAGCGTAATGAAATATATAATAGTCAAAAAAGACCTGCTTATATAAGCAGGTCAAATTAAGGGGTTTTATCCAACAGAATATGTCATATGATATCAACTGTATTGTATTAAGTCTATAAGGTTTATATTGAGAAAAGTTTTGTGAATGGATATATTTCGCACACGTATTAACGTTTAAAAAGTTGAGAAAGAAAATGAAAAAGCTTTTTATAAGAAAATAATGGCTGGTATTTATAATATGCTTCATATTTCCACGCATCATGATTCGAGAATTGGAGTTGATTCGGTACTGTTTTCTGCTTGGTGGAACTAATATTCTGCTGTTTCATATAGTAACCTCCTGAATTCATATGTATAAGATTAGTAGTATTCAAGGAAGATTAATAAAATGTATATTTATTTTGTAATTCATTTTATATGTGCTTTATTTATGTTTTAAAATTTATAAATAGCCATTAAAACACCGTTGCTAAACAACCTCTAAAACGTAGAGAAGCATAAAATAATGAAAAAGCAAGCTGTTAGTCTTGTATTCATCACTTTCATGACACATAAGTGATGATATAATAGTAATAGATGAAAGATAAAGAAAAGCAGGTGACTCTTTTTTGTTTACAAAAGCACAAGAACTTTTAGCGTCTTATTTCGGTTATTCGTCATTCCGAAGAGGGCAAGATGAAACAATTAAAAATGTATTAGATGGGAAAGATACAGTCTGTATCATGCCTACGGGCGGTGGTAAGTCAATTTGTTATCAAATTCCCGCATTAGTATTCGAAGGAACGACATTAGTTATTTCACCTTTGATTTCACTTATGAAAGACCAAGTAGATACATTAGTACAAAACGGTATTTCAGCTACTTATATTAATAGTTCTATTTCGATTGCGGAAGCGAATCAACGAATTCAATTAGCAAAACAAGGACATTATAAGTTACTTTATGTGGCGCCGGAGCGTCTTGATTCAATGGAATTTGTTGACCAACTTATCGATATGAAAATCCCGATGATTGCAATTGATGAGGCGCACTGTATTTCGCAGTGGGGACATGATTTCCGTCCGAGTTATTTACATATACATCGCATATTAGATTATCTTCCAGAAAAACCGCTTGTCCTAGCATTAACTGCGACGGCAACACCACAAGTTCGTGAAGATATTTGCAACACGCTTGGAATTAATCAAGAAAATACGATTATGACAACGTTTGAGCGCGAGAACTTATCATTTTCTGTTATTAAAGGACAAGATCGTAATGCATATTTAGCGGATTATATTCGTCAAAATCAAAAAGAATCTGGGATTATATATGCAGCTACTAGAAAAGTAGTTGATCAGTTGTATGAAGATTTAATGAAAGCAGGAGTTTCTGTATCAAAATACCATGCTGGTATGAGTGATACAGATCGAAATGAGCAGCAAGAACTCTTTTTACGTGATGAAGTGAGTGTAATGGTAGCGACATCTGCATTTGGGATGGGAATTGATAAATCGAATATTCGTTACGTTATCCATTATCAACTGCCAAAAAACATGGAAAGTTATTATCAAGAAGCAGGACGTGCTGGCCGTGATGGATTAGATAGTGCATGTATATTGTTATATTCTTCTCAAGATGTGCAAGTACAGCGCTTTTTAATTGACCAATCGACAGGAGAATCTCGTTTTTCAAATGAACTTGAAAAACTGCAAAATATGACTGATTACTGTCATACAGAACAATGTTTACAATCATTTATTTTGCAATACTTTGGAGAAGAACCGAAAGAAGATTGCGGCCGCTGCGGTAATTGTACGGACGACCGCGAAAGTATCGATGTGACGAGAGAATCACAAATGGTTCTATCTTGCATGATTAGGACGAACCAGCGATTTGGAAAACAAATGATTGCACAAGTACTAACTGGATCTAAAAATAAGAAAGTTATTGAATTTAATTTTCATACTTTACCAACATACGGATTACTATCAAATCGAAGCGTCAAAGAAGTCAGTGAATTTATTGAGTTTCTAATTTCAGATGAGTTAATTGCAGTTGAACATGGTACGTATCCAACATTAAAAGTAACAGAAAAAGGGAAAGAAGTATTATTAGGTAAAGAGAATGTTTTACGTAAAGAACGAGTAGAGACAAGACAAATTGTTCAAGATCATCCTTTATTTGAAGTGCTTCGCGAAGTACGTAAAGAAATTGCGCAAGGAGAAGGTGTACCTCCATTCGTTATTTTCTCTGATCAAACGTTGAAAGATATGTGTGCAAAAATGCCGCATAGTGACTCTGAACTTTTAACTGTGAAAGGGATCGGCGAACATAAACTTGTGAAGTATGGTTCTCATTTCTTACAAGCAGTTCAGCACTTTATTAAGGACAATCCAAACTATGCTGAAACAGTTAAAACAGAAGTGGTGACAGAGCGGAAAAAGTCAGGGAAAGCTTCAGCAAATTCTCATTTAGAAACGTATGAAATGTATAAACAAGGCATTGATCTTGATGAAATTGCGAAAGAACGTGGCTTATCAAGACAAACAATTGAAAATCATTTAATTCGCTCTTTTGAGGATGGAATGGAAATAGACTGGAACAGTTTTGTTCCTGCAGAATATGAATCACTGATTGAAACTGCCGTGCAAAATGCAGAGGGTGGTCTGAAATCAATTAAGGAACAACTTCCAAATGAAGTGAGTTACTTTATGATTCGTGCATATTTACAATTTAGAAAGTAGATATATAAAAAGGGGATAGGGATATATGCATCACGTTTTCGTGTATGGCACATTAAGAAAAGAGCAAACGAATGCTCATTTTATGCAAGGGGCAATATGCATCGCAGACGGAGCATGGACGTATGGTAAATTATTTGATACAAACGAAGGGTATCCGGCAATGATTTGTTCAAATGAGGACAAAGTATACGGAGAAGTTTATGAAGTAAATGAGGTTGTTCTGCAAAAATTAGATGAACTTGAAGAATATACAGGTAATGCAGAAAGTGATTTATATGACCGAATCACCGAAACGGTTTATTTAGGTGATAGAGAAATACGTGCATTTGTGTATGTTGCTCAAGATATAGGGATGTTAAAGAAAGTTATCATTTCTGGTGATTGGGTAGAGTATCAACAAGAAAAATAATAGCAGTCATAGAGCGGATAGTGGTATCATCCATTATCTGCTTTTTATATTGGTACTTTCAAAATTCTTATTATTTTGATAAATTGTAAATATAGGGAAATTTGAATGGTTTTTTTCATGGGTGTTAGAGATTTAGTTTTTCACCTGTAGAAGAAAAATCTATTGCAGGAGGAGAATAATAATGAACGAATTAAATGTGAGAGAATTTTACGAAAAACAATTTAAACTATCCAATTACGATATCAATACAGAAAGCTGGTTAGAGCAAGTTGCGAAAGAAGTTAAAGAACAAGTTGGATATCCATTCCATTCGATGTTGGAACTAGGAGCAGGAAATGGTGGATTCGCAAGGGCGATGTCTAAGTTACAAGTGAAAATGACTACAGTTGAGCTTATACCAGAGTTAGTTATGTTTGCAAAAGAGCATTCTACTAATGATATAGATATTCATTGCGCTGATTTTTATAAAATTAATTTTGAAGAAAAGTTTGATGTTGTTAGTTATTTAGATGGATTTGGTGTAGGAACAGATGATGAACAATTGATTCTATTAAAACGCATTAAAAACTGGATGAAGGATGATGGATGTGCACTTATTGATATGTATCAACCATTGTATTGGAAAAAAGCAAGTGGACAAGAAATGACCTTAAGTGCAGCTATGCGAAAATACGAATATGATCTTATAAATGAGAGAATGTTAGATCATTGGTGGCATCCTAATAATCCAAATGATATAGTTACACAGTCTTTACGTTGTTATACGGTAGATGAGATTAGCAATCTATGTGCTGAAGCTGGTTTAAGTATTGTAGGATTCTTCCCAGGAGGAGCATATGATTTTGAAAAACGAAAATATAAAGAATTAGCAACTTTAAATGAATGCTTGGCGTACCGGATTAAAATAAAGAAGAGTAGAGATTAATCTCTACTCTTTTTTGATTTAGAAAATTCTTACTAAAACTATTGACTTTATAAATGGATTTTTAATACAATTGTATTTCGACTAAAAAATTGAACGGACAGGAGGGAATCATCAAATGAACAACATTTTTGAAGAAGAGTTACAAAGGATGAAAGCTACATTAAGTACGATGGATGATCAATTAGAACAGCTCGAAAGCATTCCGGTTTATTATGGAGATGATTTTAAAGAACAAATTCTAGAAAGTATGAGAGAATCTAATAGACAAAACTTACGTATTGGAGTGCAAGAACCATACTTTGGAAGATTAGATTTTCAAGAGGACGGCAAGGAAGAAGTTATGCCGATCTACATCGGTAAAGTAGGTGTTTCACATAAAGACACAATGAAACCGATTGTAATTGATTGGCGGGCACCTGTCGCAAGTATGTTTTATTCATTTACCGGCGGTGATGAATTAGCGTTTTATCAATCGCCAGATGGATTAGTAGAAGGTGATGTTTATTTAAAGCGAAACATCTCAATCCGAAAAAGAGAACTAGAACGTGTTGTTGATACATATGTAAAAGGAAATGAAGATGTATCTCATGCCGATGATTTTCTTCTATATCGATTAGGTGAGAATAAAGATAATAAACTAAAGGATATTGTTTCAACGATACAATCGGAGCAAAACGATATTATTCGTGCGGAAAGAAACTTACCATTATTAATTCAAGGGGTTGCAGGAAGCGGAAAAACAACGATCGCTTTACATCGCCTTGCTTTTTTAATTTATGAATATCGTGAACAATTAGAAGCTGAGAGAATGATTGTATTCGCTCCGAATAGTCTGTTTTTAGACTATATTTCGAGTGTGCTTCCTGAATTAGGTGTAGGGAATATTAGTCAAACAACATTTCCAGATTGGGCATTACGTACGTTAGATGATTCGGTGAAACTGAAGCAGACAGAAGAAAAATTGAAAGAAGCATTTTCTATTAATCGTGATGAAGAAAAGGTTATGCTCGGTAAATTGAAAGGTACACTAGAATTTAAGTCCTTTATTGAAGAGAGAATGATTCAATTTGAAAATGAATTAGTACCAACAAGTGATTTTGAGGCATGGGACAAAGCTATTATTCCGGTAGAAGACATAAAAAAATGGATGCAAGTTGAATATAAACATTATCCATTAAAGAAAAGAAGAGAAAGATTAGTCGGCAGAATGAAGCGCTGGATTGAAATTGAACTGAAAAAGTATGGAGAAACAAACGAGAAGAAATTACTAAAAAAAGAAGCGACAAAGAGATTGAACACATATATGAAGTTTTGGCCGAAAATGAGTGCACTTTCACTATATAGTTCAATATTGAAAAGTAAAGAAATACTCGAAGTATTGCCTGAAGAACTTGTGAAAGAAACTGAAAAGAGTTGTCGTAAAAAAGAAGTGTATGTAGAAGATTTACCAGCTTTAATTTACATACATCACCGCATAACAGGTATTGAAATCGGACAGAAATTCCATCACGTCGTTATTGATGAAGCGCAAGATTTCTCGCCATTCCAAGTTTATGTAGTAAAAGAAATTACACTAGGTAATTCTTTTACTATATTAGGTGATTTATCTCAAGCAATTTATGATTATCAAGGGATTGAAGATTGGAGTGCTTTTAAAGAAGTATTCCAAGAAACAGGTTATTATGAACTGACGAGAAGTTATCGTTCTACAAAAGAAATTATAGAATTTGCGAACGAAATAATTAAAAATGCAGAGATTCCAGTTGGGCTCGCAACACCAGTTTTTCGCAGTGGTGAAGATGTTAAGGTAATCCATGCAGAAGATCAATTTAATGAAATTATGAAGACGTTAAAACATCTACAAAACGAAGATGTGAAAACCATTGCGGTAATAGGAAGAACAGACGATGAATGCCGCGATATATATGGAAAATTAACAAAAGCAGGATTGGCCGTAAACGTCATTGAAGCAGATCAAAGTAAATATGAAGGTGGTATTTCAGTAGTACCTGTATACTTGGCAAAAGGGCTAGAATTTGATGCTGTTCTATTAATCGATGTTGATGAAGAACATTATAAAAATACGAAACATGATGCAAAGTTACTATATGTCGGATGTACAAGGTCACTTCATGATTTATGGATTTTCCATAGCGGAGAAATATCGCCTTTAATTAATGGATTAAAATAAATATTACATACAAGAGGATTTTCTAGTAACAAAAAGAAGAACCTCTTGTTTTTCTATATAAAGACATGGAGAGAGGATAACTATGATAACAAAAGTAATAACAAAAAGAAATTGGGAAATCGCAAAGGTAGATGGAGAAGTTAATGAAGCTTCACTTAAAGAAGAGGGATTTATTCATTGTTCATTTTTACAGCAAGCTTTAAAAGTTGTTGAAAAATGTTTTAGTCATGAAGAAAATGTTTTATTACTGACAATCGATCCATCCTTAATAAAAGCAGAAATAAAATATGAACTTGCTTCTAACGGTCAAGAATATCCGCATGTATATGGAGTAATTAATATTGAGGCAATTGTAGGTGTTACCCCATTTACTAAAGAAAAAGGAGAGTTTATATTACAAGAGGTACAAAATTAAGGTTGTAATAGCTGTTTAAATTAACAAGAAAAGCACAAATTATATAGTTTGTGCTTTTTTATTATCTATTTTTTGTAAATACGCATTGTTTTTATCACACTAATACTGTACGATACATAGTATAAAACATATACTGTATGACATATAGTAATGGAAATGAGGTGAGTGAATGGATGCTTTATTAAATTCGTTAATTACTGAACTAAGAAGAGGGACATTAACATTAGCGGTTTTAAGCCAGTTAAGAACACCGCAGTATGGGTATTCACTTGTCCAATTATTGGAGCAATCAGGGATCACAATCGATCAAAGTACTTTATATCCACTACTTCGCCGATTAGAAAAGCAAGAGCTAGTGACGAGTAGTTGGGATAAAACGGAGAGTAGGCCTCGTAAGTATTACGTTTTAAGTGAATACGGATTAGAGATATTTTTGCAGTTAAAAAAGGAATGGATAAAGGATTCGAAAGAACTTTATAACTTATTAAAGGAGGAGGACAAGAATGAATTTGATTGATATTTATGTCGAAGAAGTAGCGAAGAGATTACCTGAAAAAAATCGTGAAGATATTATTCTTGAACTACGGTCAACTATCGAGGATATGTTACCTGATGAGTATAATGAGGAAGATGTAAAGAGTGTCCTTGAAAAATTGGGAAGCCCAGTTTCATTGGCTAATGGCTATCTGGATAGACCGATGTATTTAATTGGACCACGTTATTTTGATGTATATACGACATTGTTAAAAATGATTATACCAATAGCAGCTGTAATCGCACTTATTGCAATGGTTGCAGAAAATTTTGTAGGATATAATGGTGAGCAAGCGGTATTAAATGTTATTTTAAATTTGATAGGTAAAGGAATTGGGGAAATTGTCGAAGTAGGCCTCCATGTATTTTTCTGGTTGACACTTGTATTTGCAATTTTAGAAAGAACAGATAAAGACAAAGGTACTCAACCGTTGACGACAAGTTTAAAAAAATGGACGCCTGATGATTTGAAAAATACTTCGTATGTTCCAAAGAAAAAGTCGATCTCAAAGTTCGAAGTGTTTGGAGGTCTAATGTGGACGGCAATATGGGCGACACTTTACTTTTATGCGAATCATCTCGTTGGCGTATACCACGGTACGGAAAATGGATTGAAGTTTATTGCGCCGACGTTTAATCAAGATGTATTAATTCAGTATTGGCCAATCGTTGCTATTATGATTGTATTTGAAATAGGTATATCTCTTTATAAGTTAGTACAGGGACAATGGACGCGAAGATTAGCAATCGGGAATGCTATACTTCAAATAGCTGGAACAATAGTATTCATTGTAATTGTAGTAAATCCGTATTTATTTAACGAAGGATTTATTACGTATGTGGCAAATGTGTTTACTACTTCTCCAGAGGAATTTAAAAAGTGGTTAATTGGTGGAGGTATTATCATTTATATTTTATCTGCGGTATTAAATATATTTGATGGTTTCCGAAAAGCTCGTATTCGTATGTAGTAGTGAAAGGAAAGAAGATATACTTTATGAAAGGAAGAAAGCAATGATAAGGGAAGCAAGGAAACAAGATGTAACATACATGTTAGATATTTATAATGATGCTATATTGAATACAACAGCCGTCTATACGTATAAACCTGTAACCCTTGAAAATAGAATAGATTGGTATGAACAAAAAAAGGCTAACGGCTATCCGATTTTAGTATGTGAATTAGATAATAAAATAGTAGGATTTGCGACATTTGGCCCGTTTAGAGCTTGGCCTGCCTATAAATATTCAATTGAGCATTCTGTGTACGTTCATAAGGAATATAGAAAAAATGGGATAGGAACTTCTTTAATGAAAGCATTGATTACAGTTGCAAAAGAAAGGAAATATATGACCTTAATTGCTGGAATTGATGCAGAAAATGAGAAAAGCATTGCCTTACATGAAAACTATGGATTTGTTCATGCGGGGACAATTAAGAAGGCTGGTTATAAGTTTAACAGGTGGTTAGATTTAGCTTTTTATCAATTGGAGCTTAATGGTCCTAAAAAGCCTACGGAAGAGTAAATGTTTGCGTTATGCGAATTATGTATTTTAGAAAGATAGTATGGGGAAATTTCATGCTATCTTTTTTATTGTATGGATAAATAACATGTAATAAAAAAAGTTTTTTATATTCTATATCGAATTGTGAGAAGATGATAAAACAATATAAAAAGAGGTATGGATATGCATTTACAAAAAGTATAGCAAAGGCATACTAGGGGTGAGTGATTGAAAAGAAACTTAAAAACTTCAACAATCATCATATTAATTTTAACGATTATCGCTATGGAAGTTGGAATCGCGATTTACGATCATAATCTGTCATTAGATACAATTTACTTTGCAGCAATCCTCATTTGTATTGTATTGCTTTTTGGCACACGTGTTTCTGAAGAGAAAGAAAGTACATCGAAACAGAGACGAAGAAAAACAGCTTGGCCATCTATTTTATTATCTATCGCTTGTTTTGCCGTTATAAGTTATATAAGAATAGGCTATGTCTCTGTGCCAGGGATAATTGGTTTTTCATGTTTTGTTACTTATGGTGGATTCGTGTTTATTAGTATTTTAAAAAGGAAAAGGAAAAATTAAAGGTAGCTAACTAAATTGAAAGGAAGAAATATATGAAACACTTAGAGAATGGGACTCGCGCTGAAGGAGAATACATAAAAAATAAAGTAATTCAATATAACATATCTATTTTAACAGATGAAGCAAAACGGCCGATGGAACAAGTAAGTTTCGTAGTGAAAGATGAGGGTGGAAAAATCTTTGGCGGGGTAACAGGAACGATGTATTTTTATCACCTTCATATAGATTTTTTGTGGGTTGATGAATCAGTTCGTCATGATGGTTATGGTAGTCAACTGTTACATAAAATTGAAGACATTGCGAAGGAAAAACGTTGTAGATTAATATTATTAGATTCATTTAGTTTTCAAGCACCAGAATTTTATAAAAAGCACGGATACCGAGAATATGGTGTAGTTGAAGATCATCCTAAAGGACATAGTCAACACTTTTTAGAGAAGCGGTTATAGTAATAGTATTCGTGTTCTAGAAGGAAAGTGGATTTTAAAAGCATCACCAAACAAGGTGATGCTATTTTTAATTTATAGCAACTACTCAAGCTGATGTAATTATGGGGACAAATAGTACGATTCGTATAGCTATGATTTTCTTTTTTACTGTAAATGAGTTACTGTCTTTGTAAAAGACACTTGTCGTATTTACTATATGTACTAATAAATACTATTGAATTTTTAGGAGAGGAAGAGCAATAAGACGAGCTCTGAATATAATAATGATAAAGGAGGTGTTAAGCAATGGGTTATATTGTAGATATTTCGAAATGGAACGGTAACATTAACTGGGATGTAGCAGCTCCACAACTAGATTTCGTAATCGCTAGGGTACAAGATGGTTCGAATTACGTAGACCCTTTATATAAAAATTACGCTCAAGCAATGAAAATAAGAAATATTCCTTTCGGTAATTATGCATTTTGCCGATTTATTTCAATTTCTGATGCGAAGAAGGAAGCGCAAGATTTTTGGAATCGCGGTGATAAGAGCGCTACTGTTTGGGCGGCTGATGTAGAAGTAAAAACAATGGATGATATGAGAGCCGGTACACAAGCTTTTATCGATGAATTACGCCGACTAGGAGCTAAGAAAGTTGGCTTATATGTTGGTCATCATGTATATGAACCATTCGGTATGGCGAACGTAAAAAGTGATTTTGTATGGATTCCTAGATATGGAGGTAATAAACCAGCATATCCTTGTGATATTTGGCAATACACCGAGACAGGTGATGTACCAGGTATTGGCAAATGTGATTTAAATCAATTAATAGGAAATAAGCCACTTTTCTGGTTTACTGAATCAGTACCAAAACAAGAAAATATACAGGCACAAGTTTCTAAACAAAATATTATCCAATCTGGAGCCTTTTCACCTTATGAAACTCCAGATGTTATGGGAGCATTAACTTCTTTAAAAATGACTGCTACCTTCATTTTACAATCGGATGGTTTAACGTATTTTGTTACTGAACCTACCAGTGATACGCAATTAAATGCTATGAAAGGCTGGCTTGATCAAAAAGGTTGGTGGTATGAAGTTAAATAGCTCCTATATGTGAAAAAAGAAGAGCCATCCAACAGGACGGCTCTTCTCAAATTATTATTGAATCTTGCTATTCAAATAATTTATCCATTAAATTCTGGATTTCACGTCTTCTTTTATCTGTTTCGTTCTTATCAATTGTATACGTATCATCCTCGATTATAAGAATATCACCTTCTTTTGCAGTAGAAGGGAGTTTTGATTTAGGTACATCAATTGTTACGTTATTTACTTCAATAACTGCTAGTTCGCCTTCAAAACGGTCAATAATACCTCTTTTCATAATTATCTCTCCGTTCTTACAGAAATTTTTGAACCATCACCATTAATAACTACAGTTCCATTTAAATCTGTTCTATATACATTAACAGACATTGCATTTAACTTTGCCAAAGTTTCCTGTGTAGGATGGCCATAGCGGTTACCTGCACCGGCACTGATCACAGCGATACTTGGTTTCACTGCATCTAAAAATGGCTGAGAAGAAGATGTCTTACTTCCATGATGACCAGGTTTTAATACATCAGATTTTAGGTTAGAACCATGTGCTAGAACCATATCTTTTTCGCTTTTAGATTCAGCATCACCAGTAAATAAGAAAGATTTGCTACCGTGTGTTACTTTTAATACCGCACTCCACTCATTTAGATCGTTACCGTATTCTTTCACGGGAGCTAAAAATTGTGAGTTTAAACCGTTGATTGGTAAAGTTACTCCAGATTTCGCTTCTTTAATTGTTAATCCTTTGTTAGCTACTGCAGTTAGGAAGTCTTTGAACGTTTGTGTCGTATGACTTACTTTAGGGGCATAAACGTTTTTTACATTCATAGCATAAAGCACTTCATCTAATCCGCCTACATGATCAGCATCAGGATGAGTGGCAATCATATAATCAATAGTTTGGAATCCTAATCCTTTTAAATAATTTGCTACTACTTTACCTTTGCCGTTGTTACCAGCGTCAATAAGGATCGTTTCTCCACTTGGAGATTTAATAAAAGTAGCATCACCTTGTCCGACATCAATATAATGTACCTCTAAGTTACCTTTTGGCTTAGGAAGAGCTGGACGGAAATTTGGTTCTAATACACGAGCCAAAAATGCAGCGAATTGCTCACGAGTTACTTTTACACCTGGACCAAATGTACCATCAGGCAATCCAGTAGTAATATTATTTTGTGCTAAAATTTTGACATAATTGTAACCCCAGTGATTAGATGGAACATCAGGGAAATTGACGTCTGCACCTGTAGGCTTCAAATTAAAAGTTTTAACTAAAACTACTGCCATTTCTGCACGAGTTAATGAGCGGTCAGGGAAATAGTTTGTTTCACGTTGTACAATGTTATTATGTGCTAACTTATGTACAGAATCATAGTAATAGATACCTTTGGCTACATCGGAAAAAATATGATTATAGCTAGATGGTTTTTCTAATTTTAATGATAAATCTAGCATTAAGGCCATTTGTCCACGAGTTACATCATCACTCGGTTTAAAAGTTCCTTCTGGCGTACCTTTAATGATACCTTTATCCGATAAATAGTTAATTTCTTTAATTGCCCAATGATTAGATTGGACATCAGGGAAAGATTTAGCACTTGTAAAATTAGGGATGAATAATGATAAGATTATGACAAATGCTGTTAATAATAAACTAAACTTTTTCAAAAGATCGCCTCACTTTATGTATTTTTTACCTAATTAACTTTACCATTTTTTTCAATAAATTCAAGTTTTAATAGGTAAATATTATAATAGAAATACTTTTGGTGTTATATTCATTGATTTTCTCTTATTTTGTATATTTGGTATAATTAATATGAAAGGATGAGAGTAACGATTGCAATTGTAAAATCGATATAATAAATTTATTTTATGAAGGTTTTTTGTAACAGGTTGGATTCTATAGTTTTATATGGAAAGAAGTAAAGTAAGACAAATTATATATAATGAGCAATTTGATGGGAGAAGGAAAATGTACACATATAAATTGCAAAATGAACAACCAATTTGCGTAGAAAAAATAAAAAAACTTTATGACTCTGTCGGTTGGTGGCCAGAAAGAAAAGAAATCGATATTCAAAAAATGTTAAAGCATAGTATAGCAATTGGGGTATGGGAAGAAAATGAATTAATTGGATTTGCTAGAGTTGTTTCTGATGGCGTTTTTCGAGCGTACATAGAAGATGTTGTCGTACATGAGAATGTAAGAAATAAAGGTATTGGAGAGAAGATGCTTACAATATTACTTCAAGAAATATCTCATGTTCATATTGTTAGTCTATTTTGTGGAGAGAAATTAATAAAGTTTTATGGTGAACAGAAATTTCAAGCGACAAAGCAAATTGTGATGCATCGTAATCAAATAGTGAAAGAATAAGAGGTGCCAATGAGAATGAATACAACAAGAACATATTGTTTATCAAAAAGAAAAGCAACAGAAGATTCTCCTGATGGTTGGAATGCAACATGTATGAGGCTTAATAATAAAATATTTGCGATAGTAAACCATGAAGAAGGAGAAAAAGCTGCGATTACTTTAAAATGTGATCCAGAACTTGCATTAAGATTAAGAGAAGAGTATCCAGAAGCAATCATTCCGGGGTATCATATGAATAAAAAGCATTGGAATACAGTGTATATACATAAAGATGTAGAGCAAGAGCAAATTAATAAGATGATTGATTGGTCATATGATTTAGTTCTACAATCATTTTCAAAGAAAAAGCAGCAAGAGTTATTAAATTAATATGTATAAGGGGTGGCAGTATTGAAAGACACGATTAAAGGTACATATGATAAATTAGCGAGTACATATAAAGAAAACCTAGATGTGGCAAATCCATATAATAGCTATTACGAAAGACCAGCGATGATGGAGATGATTCCAAAGAATTTAGAAGGGAAGAGTATACTAGATGCTGGATGTGCAGCTGGATGGTATACTTCTCAATTTTTAGAAAGAGGAGCAAATGTTACTGCAATTGACGTAAGTTCTGAAATGGTAAAAGCTGCAAAGGAAAGTACGGGTAATAAAGCAACGTTTCTTTGTCATGATTTGCAAGAAGTATTACCATTTGAAGATAATACTTTTGATGTTATTGTAAGTTCGTTAACGCTTCATTACTTAGAAAATTGGAATAAAGTATTTCAGGAGTTTCATCGCGTATTGAAGCCAGATGGCGAATTTATATACTCCATTCATCATCCTTTTATGGACTTTACAAAGTTTCCTTGTGAAAATTATTTCGAAAAACAATTATTAGTAGATACTTGGGTTAAACCAAATATTACAATAGAAGTTAGCTTTTTTAGAAGATCACTCCAAGATATAATTAATGAAACAACAAATTATTTTGTGTTAGATAAAATAGAGGAACCGAGGCCAGTTGAAAAAATGAGAGAAGTAAACGAAAAATCATATCATTATCTAAATACAAATCCACATTTTCTTATTATGAAAGCGATTAAAAAATAGCTAGTAAAATAATTATATTTTACTAGCTATTTACAGTTTTAAATTACATATTAGGAGATTTTGAGATGAATAAGAAACGAAGTAGATTATTATATGCGCTATTTACTATCGTTATAATTATTTTAGGTCTTAGCTCAAGAAAGTTAGCTTTTGCGTTACCTCATCTATTAAACGAGTACTTAGGTGATGCTTTATGGGCATGTATGATTTTTACTGGATGCGGATTTTTATTTCCTAAAATAAACACGATGAAATTGGCTTTTATAAGTTTGCTGTTTTGTTATGGGATTGAAGTGAGCCAATTGTATCATGCCGGATGGATAGATAGCATTCGTGCAATGACTTTAGGTGGACTCGTATTAGGTTACGGATTTTTGTGGAGTGATTTAGTTGCTTATACAATTGGTGTTGGGATTGGAATGTTTTGTGAGTTTATGTTACGGAAGAAATAAAAGATGTAAGAAGGGGTATTTATGAAAAAAATAATATTAATAGGTTCTGGTGGTTCAGGAAAATCTACATTAGCAAGACAATTAGGAAACAAACTAAATATTAAGGTGCATCATCTTGATGCACTATTTTGGAAACCAAATTGGGAGGGGGTTTCCAAAGAGGAGCAAAGAACGGTTCAAAATGAATTAGTTAAAGAAGATGAGTGGATTATTGATGGGAATTATGGCGGGACAATGGACATAAGAATTAACGCAGCTGATACAATCATCTTTCTTGATATTCATAGAACAATATGTGCTTATCGTGCTTTTAAAAGGGTTGTACAATATCGGAATAAAACAAGACCGGATATGGGTGCTGGATGTGAAGAAAGGTTTGATTTGCAATTTTTTAAATGGATATGGGAATATCCTAAAACGAAACGACCTTCAATTTTAAAGAGGTTAAATCAATTGAGTAAAGATAAAGATGTTATTATTTTAAAATCTTCAAATGAAGTAAGACTATTTTTAGAGAAGTACGATCACTTAAATTGTTAGATTATAAAAAGAAGTCAAATGGGGGAATAGCATTGAATAGATTCATTGGCTCCGTTGATTCTAATATGGTGAAAATTCCAGCAGGAAAAGTAGAATTAAGAGATGATCGAATAAAAAAACAATGGCAAGTACAAATAAAACCATTTCTTCTTGCAAAATATGTTGTAACGATGGAATTATATGATGCGATTGCGAATAACAAACCAAGTTTATTGAAAGATAAAAATAAACCAGTTGTAAATATTTCATGGAATGATGCCGTTATATTTTGTAATTTACTTTCCAAAAAAGCGGGATTAAAAGAATATTATTCTATTAGTGAAGATGGTCTAATTGTTAGTTGTAATTTAGATTCAAATGGCTACCGATTACCTTTTGAAGCAGAGTGGCAATATGCGTGTAAGGCAGGAACTACGGGATACATATATGGAGAACTGAAAGAGATTGCTTGGTACAATGAAAATTCAAGTGGATATATTCATGAGGTCGGAAAAAAAGAACCGAATGCATGGGGACTTTACGATATGTTAGGAAACGTTTGGGAATGGTGCTATGATTTATATGATGAACAAGTGTACGGATCATACCGAATTTTCCGCGGCGGTAGCTGGGCTGAAGCAGCTAGAGGTTGCGGTGCGACTTGTCGTCGCCGTAGTCATCCTACATTTCATATAGATGACCTTGGGTTTAGGCTTGCTAGGTCCATTTAGAAGAATAAGACAAAATACCTATAATACTAATGGCAACATAGACAAGATTTAAATTAAGGAGTGTTTAAAGTGGCACGTGTTTTATTCATTAATACTGGATCAGAAGGACATATAAATCCAACGTTGCAAGTTGTAGAAGAATTGGTTTCACGCGGGGAAGAGGTAGTTTATTTTTCAATTGAATCTTTTAGAGATCGTATTGAGAGAACGGGTGCTACTGTACGAACAATTGACGAGCAAAAGTTTTTAAAAGCTTTTCTTTCTGGTGGTCGAAATTATTTATCAGAGAGAATAAATGGTCTTTTACATACGGCAGATGTTATTATACCAAATGTTCTTGAACAAATTGAAGGGGAACATTTTGATTACATCATTCATGATTCAATGTTTGGTTGTGGACATATAATTGCTCAAATTTTAAAGCTTCCAGCAATAAATTCCTGCACATCGTTTGCACAGGATGAAAAATCATTTGAACAAATGTTAGACCACTTGTCTAAAAATATCCCAGTGGAAGTTCATAATAGGATACATAATGATTTTGAAAGATTAACAAAGGGAATCACGGAAAAATATGGTGTTGAAATAAACTCACCGTATGAAGTTTTTTGTAATCCAGCGCCACTTACTATTGTGTATACAATAAAGGAGTTCCAACCTTTTGGAGACATGTTTGATGAAACATTTACATTTGTAGGTCCATCTATCTCTACACAAGTAAAAAATGAAGAGTTTGATTTTACTACAATTGAAGGGAAAAGCCCGATTTACATTTCACTAGGTACTGTTTTTAATGAAGCACTTGATTTTTATAAACTTTGTTTTAAAGCGTTCGAGAATAGTAATCATACAATTGTGATGTCTATTGGTAATAAAACGAGAATAAGTGATTTAGGTGAAATTCCTAAAAACTTCATTGTAAAAAACTATGTACCACAAACGAAACTACTTACATATACAAAGTTATTTATTACACATGGCGGAATGAACAGTACACATGAAGGATTATATAACGGGATTCCGCTTATTGTAATTCCGCAAAGTGCAGATCAGCCAGTTATCGCGAAGCAAGTGGAGAATCTCCGAGCTGGGGTTAAGTTGCACATGAAAGAATTGACTGAGGAACAACTACGTGAAAGTGTAGAACTTGTATTAAATAATCCTTCATATAAAGAATCTGCTTTGAATTTGAAGGAGTCTTTCCGGAAGTCTGGTGGATATAAGCAAGCTGTTGATGAAATTACTACATTTGCTGGTCAGTAATAAATAGAAAATTAAACATGAGAAGAGTGTCTATATGAAAGGATATAGGCACTCTTCTGTTATATGGAGCGAAGAATCGATTGTTTTGAAAGGTTGAATATCCTGCATTATAAATTTAGGTGATAGTTTTACGTGTTACTAATGATTTCACAGTTTCTGCACAACTTTTGCACATGTTTTGGTAATTTCTATGTCATGATATATTCATTAAGTGAAATATTTCACAAGAAACGAAATATATTCTCGCTATGGTGTATGAATTACTAACACATACATCGATACAAGATTGTCTCTTGTTATTCTTTTACATCAAAGCCCACATTACACTACGAAGTATAACAAGAAGGGGACAGAAACATGAATAATCGATTTTTAAAACAACTACAAAACATGAAAATGAACAAAAAAAGTCTAGGAGCTGTTGCATTAACAGCCGGAATTATTGGCACGACACTTATTCCTCAAAACGCATACGCGCACGGTTTTGTTGAAAAGCCTGGCAGTCGATCTGCTTTATGTAGTCCAACTTATGGTGCACTAAATGTAAACTGCGGAAGTGTTATGTATGAACCGCAAAGCTTAGAAGCACCAAAAGGATTCCCGCAAGGTGGCCCACTTGATGGACAAATCGCTTCTGCAGGTGGTAAATTTGGTGGTATTTTAGATCAACAAACAGCAAATCGTTGGTTTAAAAATACAATCACTGGTGGAGAAAATACATTTACTTGGAAGTATACAGCGCCTCACTTAACGAGCAAATGGCATTACTATATTACAAAAAAAGGATGGAATCCAAATAAAGCGCTCACAAGAGCAGACTTTGAACCAATTGGAACTGTACAACATGATGGTTCTGCAGCCTCAAATCATTTAACTCACAAAATCAATGTACCTACTGATCGTAGTGGATATCATGTGATTTTAGCAGTATGGGATGTAGCTGATACAGCAAATGCATTCTATAATGTAATCGATGTTAATCTTATCAATGACGTAAAACTAGATACAGAAGCTCCAAGTATTCCAAATGGAATTCAGGCACAAAAAGTAACAGCGAATAGTATAGAACTAGCATGGAACGCTTCTACGGATAATGTAGGGGTAAAAGGGTATCAAATCTTCCGTAACGGAGAGATGATTGATACAGTACCAGGAACTCATTTTATTGATAAAAAATTACAACCAAGTACAGAATACTCTTATACTGTAAAAGCAATTGACGTAGCTGGAAATGTCTCGAAAGAAGGTGCAGCGCTTACAGTAAAAACAACAGTTGAGGCTCCTGATACAGAAGCACCAACACAGCCAAAAGGATTACATAGTATGGGAACGACAGCATCAAGTGTTGATTTAATGTGGAGTCCATCTGACGATAATATTAGTGTAGACCATTACGATATTTATAGAGAAACAGAAGGATCAATGAAAAAGATTGCAACATCTAATACGACTTCTTATATGGATAAAAATTTACTCTCTAATACTACTTATAAATATGTAGTGAAAGCTGTTGATGTAGCTGGAAATGAATCTGTACAGAGTGATATATTCACAATTACTACAAAAACTGAAAGCGCTTCATATGAAGGTTGGGATGCAAAGAAAGCATATGAAAAGGGAGATAGAGTTCTACACGAAGGAAAAGTATATGAAGCAGTCCAGAGCTATCAAGGAAATGGGGATCCAAACTGGATTTATGCCTTATCATTATGGAAAACAGTGTAAGCTTTACCTAGGTATGAACTAAGAGATGATGGGCTTTGACGTAAAAGGAAATCTTGAGAATTCACTTTTCTGTTTATAAAAAAGACGACGTTGAATACGTCGTCTTTTTTTCTAAATTTTACTTTCCTTCATTAAATGATGATAAGTCCCGTAATTAAACTAAAGTGTTATTTTTATAAAATAACGGGGAAGGAGAGATTTAAAGAAAAATCATAGTGTATGATTCTAAAATGTTTTTGAAAATGTATGGAGCGAAATAAAAAGAACCCTGTATAAAACGGTTTCTTTTGCTGCGTTAATCTATTAATTACAATCTTGATAATATTCATCACACGAATCCTTATTATCGTTACAGCAAATACAAAATGTTTTTTGCGCAAATAAACTAACTATACTAGTAGGACCCTCCTGTTTGGTAAAAGTAAGACTTTGAAAATCTTCAACTTGAAATATTTTTGTTTGAACAGGTTGTAATGTTGCAGTAATTGGGCGGCTAGATTTTCTTGTTAGAATAGTTACTTGAACGGGTGCACTCATCCCGACAACGAATAACTGAATTAATGTTTTATTATGATTGTTTGTGAAATCCTCAAATACAGTTTGTGGCGCGGTGGTTTCAAGGAAAACAGATAAAGGTATATTTCCATTTGCATTTTCTGCAGAACCAGTTATCGTATGAGTTTCAATAAAACAGTTATTTTTTTGATCGTTCGAATGCGATTGATTTTTATAATATTTTTTACCATCTTTATAAAAATAATTAGCCATAAATATTTTGCTCTCCTTTCTTTGTAATATCAATATATATTATTAATTAAAAGGAAAGAGTGCTTGTACAAAAGAATAATATCCGCTTTTGTAAAAAAAGAAATATATTTGAGGATGTTGTAGTTTCTAACTAAAAATAAGCACACATTAAAGTGTGCTCTAGATAAGAAAGGTAAGAATCTTATGAATGGAGAATCTCCATTCAATAACATATGCTTGTCTAATTTTAAGGTGAAAACTTTTTAACAAAAAAGTTATTCGGAAAATTTTCCTGTGATAATACAATTATATTTTTTGATTTTAGATGTTTGGAATTATGAATATCGAGTTGGATTTTTAAAAAAATCTGAAATTTAATTTCATTGCAAATAATGAAGTGGTTAGCCAACTTTAACTAATCGATACAGGGGTAGTAATCTAGATACATAGATATTATATTGAGTTATGTATTGTATTCGAGGGGGAATACAGAATGTGTACGTATTGGGAAACGTATTTAAAGAATTCTTCGAGAAGCAAGAACGAAATAAAAGAGCGATTAGCAAAAGCTAACTGCTCCAAACAAGGATGTCACACTTGATGTATTTATAGTATTAACGAAATATCGAGTTTTATTCAAATGGAGAGAAGTAGGCTATTAACATGGAGATGCATAAATTCATATCCTGTAAGTAGTAAATTAATGACGGGATAGATTGAAAATGGATGATCCGATTAAGGAGATAGTTGGTGCTTGGTTTGTTGCAGTAGGGACAATTATTGCTGCGGTTGGTAGTACACCTTTTAAAAAATTGAACGACGAATTAAGAAGAGATTTAAACATATGGGGGAATGTATTACAGGCAACAGGGAACGGTCTGGAAGCTGATGGACAAGGGGAAATATCTCTTGAAAAAATCGGTAATGAAATCCAATCAATTGGTAATGTAACGGTTTTAACAGGACTCATTATAGAATTTGAAGATAATACACAAAAAAAAGTAGTGATTGCAGGGAATTGGATACAAGCATTAGGTGGTATTACAGCAATAGGTGGAGAATTAGAGGATAGTTCCGATATAGATGAATCGTATAACATTGCCGGGAATGTGTTACAAGCGACCGGAAATTCATTACAGGCAATAGGTGGAATTGATGAATTGAAAGCTAGTCGGGATAAAGTGGAGGGGATTTCGGAAGGCAATGAGGAGGATGGACAGATTATAGTAATTACGGGGAGCTGGATTCAAGCAGTTGGTTCTGTAGTTTCATTAATCGGTCAAATAAGAGAAGAAAGACAAGAGATAGTAGATAACAATTCATAGTGAGTTTAATAAAATAATCTTTTTAAAGTGAAAGCAAACAGAATATAGTGCGAATAGAAAACTAGAGAACGCCAATTCATTAAGGTTCTTTTAAGACTATGTATGCTAGGTTCTTTGCTTTCAAGTGAATAAGATACAGAAAGGTGACTATATGAATAAACAATATAGCCATCTTTCTATTATGATAACACTTTCATCATAAGTATATGTGGAATACCATCTTCCATAAATATATCAGAAGAAGTTTCGTAGCCTAATTTCCTATAAAATCCTTCAGCTTGTGTTTGCCCGTGTAATTTCACTTTTGTAGCTTGTTCATTACGAGCAATTTCTTCTAACATTTGAATGATGACTTTACCTAATCCGTATTTACGATAGTCTTTTAAAATACAAATACGTTCTAATTTTCCTGCGCCCTCAACAAATCGTATACGACCTGTACCTACAGGAAGCTCGTTATAATAAACTAAAATATGTTTACATTCCTCACCGATTTCATCGAATGTATCGAATTCATCTTCAAGAGGTACATTTTGTTCCTTTACAAATACTTCTTTTCGAATATGAAAGGCAGTTTCTAAATCTGTAAGTTCTGTTATGAGTTTGGAGTGCAAATTGTTCAGCCCTTTCTAGTGTGATGTGCTTTTGTTTTCATAGTATATCATAATGATACGAAATAAAGAGAAAATATAAAAAGCTGACTGTAAGAGTCAGCTTTCATTATAATTCCTTTATCCCATTTTTTGTTCCAATAATCGCCTTACTAGTCATATTAACAAACAACCCTGTTTCAACTACACCTGTAATCATTTTTAATTGAGTGTGTAAATTGGCAGGATTAGTTATGTTATGAGGGAATATACAATCAATAATCATGTTATTGTTATCGGTAAAAAACGTTTCATTATTTTTTAAACGTAACGTTGTTTGACAACCTAAAGATTGAATTTTCCTTTCGGTTTGTTTCCATGAAAAAGGTATAATTTCAACAGGTAATGGGAAAGTACCTAAATGTGTTACAAGTTTCGATTCATCAGCAATAATAATTAGTTCTTTGGAGGAAGTGGCAACAATTTTCTCGCGAAGTAATGCGCCACCACCACCTTTTATAAGCTGTAAATTAGCATCAATTTCATCCGCTCCATCAATTGTAAGATCAAGACTTTGTACGTCGTTTAACGAAATTAGAGAGATATTTAGTTGTTTAGCTAATAATTCCGTTTCTTTTGACGTTGGTACAGCTTGAAATGATAATCCTTCTTTTACACGCTCACCTAATTTTTGTATCGTCCAATATACAGTAGAACCTGTACCAAGTCCAACTTTCATCCCATCTTTTACAAAGTTAGCAGCATATTCACCAGCGAGCTGTTTGAAATTTAGCATATCATTCTGCTGGACGTGGGCCTGCATCAAGACCTGAATTTTCTACTGTAAGTATAGGACGAACGACTATATCTTTATGTACGTGCATTTGGCATGATAAACGTAAGTGATCTTCAATTCCTTTTTCTGTAATCGCATTTTTTTCATTAGAACTGGCTTCACAAAACTCACCTGCTATAATTTCTACTCTACAAGTTGTACAGCGGGCTTTCCCGCCGCAGCGATGGAGAATGTGTACACCGTTATCTTCGATCGCTAATACTAACTTTGTGCCTTCTTTCACATCGAAAGTTCCCGCACCTTCAATTGTTAATTTTGGCAAATTTATTCCTCCTCAAGTAAAATTGTACATAACATATTTATGACCGCGAATTATTGAACATAAACATAATTTTTTTATATGCCCCGTAACTTTTTTATTTGTTGAATCGTTAATTAAGTAAGCGCTGAAAAGGAGTGGTTATTTTGTGCACAAAAGTAACTCATATTTTAAAGAATCATATCGATATAAATCATTCAAATATAAACTTTTTAATTGAGCAATACGGAGAGTTGAAAAGGTATTGTACATTTTTAACGAAAAATAAATGGGACGGCGAAGATCTTGCCCAAGAAACGGTTTGTAAAGTTCTTCAAAAATATAGTAAGAAAGATATTTGTATGACGCTTGTATATAAAATAGCTAGAAATCGCTGGATAGACCAGATGAAATCAAAATCAGTTCATGAAAAAATAAAGAAACAAATTATTTTTGATGCCCCACAAGAGAACATTGCAGATTTGCATGAAATGGTAGGGAAAGTATTATCGTCATTAAATGTACAGCAATCCGCAATTTTACTATTAAAAGATGTGTTTCAATATAGTATAGCTGATATTGCTAAAGTATGTTCCGTATCAGAAGGTGCAGTGAAAGCTTCTTTATTTCGGAGTAGAAATAGGCTGAAAACTGTAAGTGAAGAAGGGATTGAGATAGTCGAATTCACAGATGATATTGAAGTTGTAGTAACGTCTATTCGGGAAGAAAGGCCGGAATTGTTAACTAAGCTTCTTCCGACAATAGATTTTACTAAGTTACCATCTAAACAGCCAGTCTTATTATTTAATGCGAAAAAACCTTCTTCTTACAGTTGTATGCTTTTAGCGGCATAACAATTATTGGAGGGATTTAAAATGAATGCAATTCCATATGTGGTAGAACAAACGAAATTAGGAGAACGTTCCTATGATATATATTCAAGGTTATTAAAAGACCGCATTATTATTATCGGTTCAGAAATTAATGATCAAGTAGCGAGTAGTGTCGTAGCTCAATTATTATTTTTAGAAGCGGAAGATGCAGAGAAAGATATTTATTTATACATCAACAGCCCAGGTGGTTCAACGACAGCAGGTTTTGCCATATTAGATACGATGAATCTAATCAAACCAGATGTGCAAACACTTTGTATGGGATTTGCAGCATCATTTGGTGCATTGTTATTATTATCAGGTGCAAAAGGAAAACGATTTGCACTCCCTAACAGTGAAATTATGATTCATCAGCCACTTGGTGGTGCGCAAGGACAGGCAACAGAAATTGAAATAACAGCGAAAAGAATACTAAAGTTAAAGCGTGATATTAATAAAATGATTGCAGAAAAAACGGGGCAATCGATTGAAAGAGTAGCACATGATACAGAAAGAGATTATTTTATGACTGCTGAAGAGGCAAAGGAGTATGGAATTGTAGATGATGTTGTTACAAAAAAATAAGATAAAAACAGGCTAGAGGATATGCTAATCCTCTAGCCTGTTTTATTAATCTTTTACCCATTCATCAACTAGTGCTTGATTTTTTTCAATCCATTTTCGTGCAGCTTCTTCGGGATCTTTCGTTTTATTTAACGTGACCATTAATGTGCCAAGCTGCTCATCATTCATTTTCCATTTGTCAAAGTATTTCACGATATCCGGATGATCTTTTTCGAAACCTTTACGAACAGAGTAATAAATGTCATCTTTTTCACCATATACTTTCTTAGGGTCTTTTAAATATTTTAAGTCAAATTCTGAAAAGCCCCAATGCGGATTCCAAAGCGTAACAGCGATTGGTTTCTTTTTCTTATATGCTTTCTTTAGTTCACTCATCATCGCAGCTTCAGAAGATTGGACAAGCTTTAGTTTTATATCATATTCCTTCATTGCTTTATTTGTTAAATTCATAAGACTACTACCGGGTTCGATACCGACAATTTTGTTATCTAGCTCATCTTTATGAGCATTTAAATCTTCGATACTGTTTATGTTTTTCACATAAGAAGGGACGACTAAGCCTAGCCCAGTACCCTCATACCATTTGGATTTTAAGACAATATCATCTTTATAACGAGCATTTAGCGGTTTATCCGTAACGGGTAGCCATACTTCTAAATTCGCATCCACATCACCACGAGCAACGCCAGTCCAAATCGCAGCTTTTTCTAAATACATGAGTTCAACTTTATAGCCTTTTTGTTCTAATAGAACTTTCCACATGTTTGCAGTTGCAATGTTTTCTTTCCAACTTGTTACACCAAGTTTAATTTTTCCTTTCGAATTTGCATTTGTTGCATTACATGAAGAGAAAATCATAGTAATAAATAATGCAAGGCATATAAGCCATATTTTCTTTTTCATCGAAACCCTCCTAAGAAACGTTTGCCTTTTTAAATAAATGTATAAGTAAGCATTCTTATTATGAACGGAAACGCGAATTTTAAAGAAATCTTATGAATGTCATTTTTATGTAATATTTCTTTGTAAAATCGCAACACTATATGAATAGATGGGTAGAAAAGGAGTAGTGACATGGATAATACAAAGGTGCGTGTTGAAAACGTAACAAAAGTATTTGGGAAACACCCGCAAAGAGCGCTGTCTTTATTAAAAGAAGGAAAAAGCAAATCGGAAATTTTAAAAGAGACAGGAATGAACGTTGGTGTGAAAAAGGCAACGTTTGAAGTATACACGGGAGAAATTTTTGTAATTATGGGTTTGTCTGGTAGCGGAAAATCTACGTTGGTCCGTATGTTAAACCAATTAATTAGACCAACGGCGGGGCATATATACATAGATGGTGAAGATATCGCAACGATGGGAAAAGAAGAGTTGCGAAGAGTGAGAAGAACGAAGATGAGCATGGTGTTTCAAAAATTCGCTTTATTCCCTCACCGTACAGTGATACAAAATGTTGCGTACGGGTTAGAAATTCAAGGAGTTCCAGTAGAGGAACGAGAAAATAAAGCATTAGAATCGCTACAGTTAGTAGGACTCGATCATCATAAAGATAATTATCCGAGTCAACTTAGTGGCGGTATGCAGCAGCGTGTTGGAATCGCAAGGGCATTAACAAATAATCCAGATGTATTGTTAATGGATGAGTCATTTAGTGCATTAGATCCACTGATTCGCAAAGAAATGCAAGATGAATTGTTAGAGCTACAAGATAAAATGGAGAAAACAATTATATTTATTACGCATGATTTAGATGAAGCGCTTCGAATTGGCGATCGGATTGCGTTAATGAAAGATGGAGAGATTGTTCAAATTGGAACGCCGGAAGAAATTATGATGAGTCCAGCGAATGAATTTGTTGAGAAGTTTGTTGCGGACGTAAATTTAGGAAAAGTAATTACGGCGGAATCTATATTAAAACGACCAGAGACTTTATTAATTGATCGTGGACCACGTGTAGCACTTCAGATTATGAGAAATGCAGGTGTTTCAACTGTATATGTTGTTAACAAAAAATATGAGTTTTTAGGTATATTAACTGCGGATGATGCGAGTAAAGCCGTTCAAAAACAATGGCCAATTGCTGATTTATTACTAAACGATATTCCGCACGTGTATTTAGATACTTTACTGGAAGAAACATATGCAAAAATGGCGGAGATGAAATATCCGTTACCCGTAATTGATGAGAAGAAAAGGCTAAGAGGAATTATTAAACGCGAAAGTGTCATTCAAGCTCTTGCAGGTAATATTGAGGAAGAGGTGAAAGACGATGAGTAGTATACCACGTATTCCATTAGGGGAATGGGTCGATTCATTTGTTGCAAGTTTATATGAGCATCTTGAAGGCTTATTCCGAGGATTCTCTTATATTATCGGTGGATTCGTTGATTTACTCACTAATTTTTTAACAATAATACCGGCCATATTGATGATTATTATCCTTTGTTTCCTCATTTGGTACACAACGAGAAAGGTATCTTTAATTATTTTTACACTCATCGGTTTATTATTTATTTTAAATATTAACTACTGGGCACAGACGATGCAAACATTAGCACTTGTACTTACGTCTGTTATTATTTCAATTATTTTAGGAATCCCAATCGGAATTTTAGCTTCTCAAAATGAACGCTTCTCAAAATTTTTAAAACCGACATTAGACTTTATGCAAACAATGCCGGCTTTCGTATATCTTATTCCTGCAATTACATTTTTCGGAGTAGGTGTAGTGCCTGGGATTATCGCATCCGTAATCTTTGCAATGCCACCGACAATTCGTTTTACTGACTTAGGAATTAGACAAGTTCCAGAAGATTTAATTGAAGCAGCGAATGCGTTTGGCTCTACTGCATCACAAAAATTATTTAAAGTACAATTACCACTCGCAACTGGAACAATCATGGCTGGTGTGAACCAAAGTATTATGCTTTCTTTATCGATGGTAGTAACAGCATCTCTTGTAGGAGCGCCAGGTCTTGGAGTTGATGTATACCGCTCTGTAACACAAGTTAATATCGGAATGGGATTTGAAGCCGGACTAGCTATTGTTGTCATTGCAATTATACTAGACCGTATTACACAAGGATTTCATCAAAAAAGAAGATAAAAGGAAAACACACTTTATTATACAAAGTGTGTTTTTTGTTCGGAAAAATTACATACGAACGATAACAGAACTACCAGCTGGTGCACAAACATGGTTTTGTTGTTGTTCCATTGATTTAATTAAATGATTATTCTCTTCGATTAATGAGATTAATTTCGCTAATTGACTTTCAAGACTTGCGATACGCTGCATCATATATTGTGAATCATGATGCAGTGTATTTCTTACGGGATGTGGGGAATACACATATTGTTGATTTATATTTGGATTCCAGTGAGGATGCATTTAAACCTTTCCTCCTTCAATAAATTACGAAGCTTTTTTATAGTAAATGCCTATGTATAATTAATGGTTACTTGAAATTTTATTATGATAAAAGGAGTATGTACAGAAAATGGAAAATATTATTATGTGAAGTTAAGGTACATTTTTTGGAAATATTCAAGTGAGGTAGTGAATATATTAATACATTCAAGTAAATGTATGTTATTTAGGGAGAAATGATGGGAGGAGATGCAATTTTGGCTAAAAATAATAAAAGAAATGAAGCCTTGGCAATAGGTATCGGTATAGGGGTTGTAATCGGTGTGTTTCAAGGGTTTTTTACTAATAATTTGGTAATCGGAATTGTGATAGGAATCGTAATTGGCGTTGCATTTTTGAAGAAAAAGTGAGTATTAAAATCATTTCAAAAATTACCCCGTTAAATGGATTTTCGGAATATAAATCCTGTTTTTCCTTTTTTTATGATATTATAAATAAAAAGGATGGTGATGGATATGTCAACAAACAATCAAGTAGAACAAAACTGCTTTATTTGCGAAAAACATAGAGGAAACATAATAGTTCCAGGTGGAGCTATATACGAAGATGAACTCGTTTACGTAGGACATGTCCACTGGGATAGTGAAGAAACATACCTCGGTTATGTAATGATAGATATAAAAAGACATGTACCTGGTCTTGCTGAACTAACAGATGAAGAAGCGAAAGCGTTCGGACTTATAACAAGTAGAGTAAGTAAAGCGCTAAAAGAAAGTGAAGGTGCAGAACATATTTACACTTTTGTTTCAGGGAATGGTGTACCACATACGCATATGCACATTATACCGCGTTATCCAAATACACCCAAAGAGTTTTGGTCACCGACTGAAGTAGCGAAATGGACTGGTGCACCATATGGTGACGCAGAAAAAATCAAAAAACTATGCGAAAGAATACGAAAGTATATGGTGAGTGAATATGCATACAACAAATAATAGACAATGTTCATGGGTTGGAAATAAGAAGATGTGTTTAGACGAAGTTTCAGTAAAACAATATGGTGATATCGTACTCGGTGCATATGGCGGGAATATAAGTGCTGGAGCAAAAAAGAATGAAGATGGTGCGTTAGTTTGGTCGAATGGTGATTGGGAATTTGCAGCTATTTTAGATGGACATAATAGTGCGGAAAGTGTTGATTTAGTAGTAAATACAATCCAAAAAGAATATGAACATATAAAAGCAATGTTGAATGAATCGATTGATACAGTATTTCGATCGGTTGAAAATCATCTACTTACAATCTTTAAATCCCCCTCATTTAAAGAAAAGTGCAAAAAAGTAAAAGGTGAAACAGCGTGCTTAATATGTGTAAGAAAAGAAAACTACATATGGTGGTTATCTATTGGTGATTGTTTAGTTTATGTATTTCATGAAGAGTTACATAAGTTAGGACAATATGCATTAAATCAACGCCATTTTTACGAATGGATTGGAAATGTAAATACATTTCATTTACCAGTCCCTTGCTATTCAACAGGAATTCGTGAATTACGTGCTGGAAAGAATCGAATTGTAATGGTTACAGATGGGGTATTAGAATGCGGGGAACGTCATTATGAAACACCATTGAATCTGTATAATGATATGAATAGAAATAATATAGAACTTGAAGAAAGTGTTCATCATGTATTAGAGCAAGTTCATCATCAATTCGGACGAGATAGTGCGACAATTATTAGTTGGGACGTTGAAAACAAAGAGAATGCTACTTATCCGAGTGATCAACCGGATAAAAGGTAAAGGAGGAGACATCACTGCTTTTAGTTAAAGGGATTTTATTAGTATTATGGATCATATTATTAGTTATTTTGGAAAAAGTAGTGAGAAAAAAATTAAATATACCGAAACAAACTGACTGGAATAGTAAATATGTAAACAACGCTCATAAATGGGGCATTAGGGCTCTTATCATTTCTTATATAATAGTAACGATGATATGTGCCACTTTAAATCCTATTTATATTAGTAATTTACCCATATTATTTTTAATAACTTTATACTGCTTTCAATCATATATGGAGTGGAAATATGATAAAGAGTCGAGGGAATATGTCATTTCTTTAGGAACAGTTCCATTATTAATAATAACAGGAATTATGATTAATCTATTCTTTTATAACTATTGGATTTAATCATATGCGGAATGAATGGGGAGACAAATGAAAAATCCTAAATTACGTGCTGAAGTAATGATTTTAAATGAAGACCATTCTAAAGTGCTTGTTCAATGTGATTTAAGGGGAACATTTTATCGTTTTCCAGGCGGTTCTATGGAATTTGGTGAAACATCAAAAGAAGCAATAATACGAGAATTAATAGAAGAATACGATTTGAAGATTGATGTTCAAGAGTTAGCCGTTGTAAATGAGGATATTTTCAAGTGGAATAACGAAAAAGGACATCATTGCACATTGATGCATTGGGGATCTGTTAAAGAGAGAATAACAAATGAAATAAGACATAAAGAATATGAGGATATTATATTAACTTGGAAAAGTATAAATGAATTAAAGGAGAAGCCCACATATCCTGAAGGGATTGTAAGTTATTTAGAAGAGAATAACCGAAATATAGTCCACTTTATTTCTAAAAATAAATAAAGTAATAGGAGGGGAACAACAATGAGTACCTCTACAATCTTGATTATTATTATTGGACTGCCTATAGGTGGTTACTTTTTAGAACAGTTTTTAAGAAGAAAGTTGAATGCGGAAAAAAGAGGATTATTTGGATATAAGCATGTGAATAGTTTACATGTAAAATTGGAAATAGGGCTTATGATTATTTATATAATAGGTAGTTGTTATTATATGTTTAAATTTGAAAACTCTAAAATGGCTTATGTTATGTTCACTTATTTAGGGATATCATTGACTTTAAGAGCATGGATGGAATGGAAGTATGATAGAGAATCAAAAGAATATATACTTTCAATAACGGGAATGGTTGCATTTATATTGATGCTCTCAATACTAGTTTATTTCGTTCCACCTGCTGCATAATAAGGTGATTATTAATGGTACAAATCAAGAGTTAACTAATTAATAAGAAACCATTGAGTAGTAAATGGTTTCTTATTTAAATTTATCATTTATTTTAGCTAAAATGGATGTAACGAAATTTGTTTTATCCTCTGCATATTGATGTTTTTCATTAGGATTAGCTTGTGAAAGTTGAACCTTTAACTGTTCATACTGTATACGAGAAGTTTTATTGTCAATTAAGTAATCTCTGAATTGTAATTGTTCTATTAAATATGTATTGCCTTGTTCATATATATGAATTTGATGAGTTCGTGGTTCTCCTTTATTAAAATAATATCGTTCAGGCAGTACATCTTTTCTGTATTTATAGTTTAGTAGTTCTAACTTTTTTATACATGTTAAACCGTCCGTATAATTTTCTAGTTCGATTGCAATATCAATAATTGGCTTTGCACTTAAATGTGGAATAGAGGTACTACCAATATGGTGTATCGCTAAAATATGTTTGCCAATTTGTTCTTCAATGAGTTGTTTTTCTTTCATAAACTCAATTTGCCATTCTTCAGTCCATGGAACTAAAAACACTTTTCCAAACGGTAAACCTAACATTTGATTAGCACCTCTTTCAAAATGTTATCAAAAAAGTAAACTACATTTTCTTAAAGCTTCTCAAAACAAGGTATTCCCACAATCTCCAAGGAAGAATCTTCTTCGCAAAGATCATAAATTTTACACCTTTTCCAATCGGATATCGTAATTTCGTACGCTTAGATTCAGCAATCTCTACAATTTTATTAGCAACATCTATCGGATTACCAAATGTATCACTGCCGCTATTAATATGTTTTTGTATTTTAACCATATATTCTTTGTAAGGAGAAGGTCTATCAGATTGGTTTGTAGCTAGTTGTTTACCAACTTCCCAAATATTTGTGTTATAAGAACCAGGTTCAATTAAAGCAACATCTATTCCGAACGGTTTTACTTCTAAACGAAGTGATTCACTCCAGCCTTCTAACGCATATTTTGAAGAAACGTAAGGGGATAGACCAGGGAATCCAACTTGACCACTAATGCTGCTTATATTAATGATTTTCCCACTTTTTTGTACTCTCATATAAGGTAATACAAGTTGAGTAATTGATACAGCTCCAAAAAGGTTCGTTTCAAATTGTTTACGGTATTCCTCTACTGGAATTTCTTCTACAAAGCCCCCATTTGCATATCCTGCATTATTAATCAGTAGGTCTACTCTGTTTATTTCTTTTAAATATAATTGAAAGTTATGTATAGAATTTTGATTGGTTACATCTAATTGTTGAACTGTTATGTTTTGTTGTAAGTTGAGTTGAGTAGCTTGAGATATTAAAACTTCTCGTTTATTAAGGTTTCGCATTGTAGCTATGACTAAATAGTCTTTTTTCGCAAGCTCAAGTGTTGTTAAAAGACCGAAACCACTTGAAGCCCCAGTTATAACTGCGATTTTTTTATCCATTTTCCGCCAGCTTTCTTTTTCTTTTATCATAACGAGTTATGGGGATAAAATCTATTTATTGTATAAAGATATTTGTTATAATTGAAAATGGTTATCAATTAAATTTAGTTTTCACATAAAAGGAGTGTGGATTTCATGGAGACTAACGGTTTTCATGATATTTTTCATAAATACTTTCATGGTTTACAAGTTGTAGAGGAAAGGCATATGAATATGCCCAAAACAATAGGTAAGGGTGAAATACGAAGATGGACTTCATTTTCAGGAATGGAAATTGTGTTATCAAATTATCAATTTCATAAAAATTATCGCATCCAGTTTGCATCTGATGCAGCAATGGTTGAGCTTAATTTTTGTTTACAAGGGTTCGGAGAAGTGCAAGTTGGTCATTCCGCGTATGAATTAATGACTGGAAATAGTTATTTATATTTTATGAATGATTTTGATGTGTTATTTGAATATGAAAAAGAAAGGCCTCTATATTCATTAGCAATTGGGATTCCTGTACAATTATTTAATCATTTCATGATGAATAATGCTATTGAAAAAAGTCTTGATTTTCATTCTATATTAGGAAATCAATCTTTTAAAAAGTTTCAAAATCCAATTGATTCTATAACATCTAATCTTATTAAGAAAATGATAGAGCCTCCCCAAAAGGATCGTATTAGTCAACTAGAATTAGAAAGTAAAGCGCTCGAATTGCTTTCTATACATTTTGGGAGAGTGTTGCTTAATGATTGTGACGCAAATAAAAGGAGTCAATTATCAAAAAAGGATTTGAATAAAATAAAACAGGCTGAAGAAATTTTACTTCAACGAATGGAATCACCCCCATCATTATTAGAATTGGCTAAAATAGTAGGATTAAATGATTATAAATTAAAAATTGGATTTAAAGAATTATTTGGGATGTCCACATTTGCATATTTACGAGAAAAACGTATGGAACATGCGATAGATTTACTACGTTCGGGAAATAGTAATGTGACCGAAACGGCATTTGCAGTTGGGTACAATAATGTCAGTCATTTTTCAGAGTTATTTCGTAAAAAGTATGGAATGAATCCATCAAAACTTTTACGGATTTATTAACGTAAAACAGGAATAATCCGCTATACCGTAAATTCCTCCGTTATTTGGTAGTTGCTTTTTGTAATGGTCATTATAATTACAAACAACATCCAATTGGAAATAATTTTTTATGGAGGAATTTAAATGAAAGAGCGGAATGAAAGTCATTTTTGGCTATTTGTATTAACAGGGATGTTTCTTATTATAACAACAACCGGTTTTGCACGTATGGCATATGGAATTATATTGCCATTTATGCAAGAGGGACTTCATTTATCTACAGCTCAATCAGGTATGTTAGGAACAATACTTTTTTTAGGATATTTATTAACTGTAGGAACATCTGGAATATTTACTATCCGTTTCGGCGCAAAATCCGTTTTATTAATAGGGAGTTGGCTTGTTGTTGTAAGCTTATTGGGATTAGCCTTTGTTTATTCATTTTGGCTAGTCGCTATTTGTATGCTATGTGCTGGAGCTGGTAGTGCTTTAGTATATACACCACTCATGTCAATAACGGTAGGATGGTTTCCGGACAAAAGAGGAACTGTAATGGGGCTGTTATTAAGCGGTGCTGGCATAGGTATGTTATTTAGTGGAATAATTGTTCCTTATGTAGTACGTACATTTCCTGCGTACAGTTGGCGTGGTGTATGGTTTTTGTTTGGGGTTATTACATGTATCGTAGTATGTATCGCTTCAATTATTTTGAAAAATCCTGATGTAACCGAAGATGAGGAAAAAGGGAATTATAAATCGTTTTTATGGAAAACAAAAGAACTATATGTTATTGCATGGATGTATTTTATTGTGGGCATTGTTTACTTAATTCCGAATTTATATCAAACTAGTTTTATGATTGATAGTGGTATTTCGGCAGCGATGTCAGGAACTATTTATGCAATTGCCGGTATGTTTTCAATAGTAGGAGCTCCTATCTGGGGATTGATTTCAGATCGGATTGGCATAAAGAAAACGTTATGTATTGCACTTATATTAGCTGTAATAGGTGATGTGGTGCCAATCCTTTTTGAAAACATAATGGGTTTTATCGTATCGGCAATAATTTGGGGTTCTAGCCTCGGTGGTATCCTTTTATTAATACAAGTTGCAGCATCAAAGCAAGTATCCCAAAAGTATGTATCGATGGCAATTAGTTTTATATCTGTTTTTTATGCAGTTGGTCAAATGATTGGACCAGGACTTGCAGGCTGGATTATTGAAACAAGTGGTTATACAGCTGCTTATGGATTAGGTGCGTTCGGTTTCTTTATATGTATATGTATGGGATTGCGTTTAAAAAGAGGAAATCTTACAAACTCAGCGTATTTAGAGAAGTGAGTATTGTCATGAAATGAATCTTTTTAAAGGGAGGACGTAAAGTGGTACATGTGAAAGATGTATTAGCAGATCAATTATTAGCGAATGCAAACGATCCTAGTTGGTATATTCCATTTTCAGATGCAGTGAAAGATCTACCTGAGAGAGAAGCTTTCTGGAAACCGAATGAAGAGAGTAATAGTATAGCTGAAATTGTACAACATTTACTGTATTGGAATTCAACGTGGCAAACTAGGTACAAAGAATCGAATGTGGATGCCGTGCCCGCTATTGGTGATAATAACAAAAGTTTTATGCTTTCAAATAATCAAACCTTCGATGAGTTGAGAGAAAAACTACTAGAGAAACTGTTACAATGGCAAAAGCTTATAAATGAAGAGAAGGTGGAAAGTGATGTAGTTGGATTTTCTGTTTCCGCAAAGTGGTGGGAAATATTGGCGAATGTAACAACTCATAATGCTTATCATATTGGTCAAATTATTTACATCCGGAAGTTACAGAAGAGTTTTGAGAATGAATAAGATAATAATTCTCAAATTAGGTGAACAAAAGTGGACAAAACGAGACATATGTCTCATTTTGTCCACTTTTTTATTATGAAAGAAATGAGAAAACCCATGAAATCAAGGATTAGAATTTGGCACAGTACTTGCAATATAAAAGATGAACAAGAAAATAGGAGGGCTGGACATGTTAAAAACAACTGAAAGTAAAGGGAATGAAATTACGAAAGAACAAGCTCGTTGGATGTATGAAAAAATGTTAGAGATTCGTAAGTTTGAAGACAAGGTGCATGAATTGTTCGCGCAAGGCGTTCTGCCAGGTTTCGTTCATTTATACGCTGGTGAAGAAGCAGTAGCAGTTGGTGTATGTGCCCACTTAACAGATAGTGACAGTATTACAAGTACGCATAGAGGACATGGACATTGTATCGCAAAAGGCTGTGATTTAAACGGGATGATGGCTGAACTTTTCGGGAAAGTGACAGGGTTATGTAAAGGTAAAGGCGGTTCCATGCATATTGCCGATTTAAATAAAGGAATGCTTGGTGCAAATGGGATTGTAGGCGGAGGTTTTCCACTTGCTTGCGGCTCAGCATTAACAGCTAAATATAAAGGAACGAAAGATGTAAGTGTTTGCTTCTTCGGTGACGGAGCAAATAATGAAGGAACATTCCATGAAGGGGTTAATTTAGCAGCGATTTGGAAGTTACCAGTTATTTTTATCGCAGAAAATAACGGTTACGGTGAAGCAACGACATTTGAATATGCTTCTAGTTGTAACTCTATTGCTGATCGTGCAAAAGCATATAACATTCCGGGTGTTCAAGTAGATGGAAAAGATCTATTAGCAGTATATAAAGCGGCGGAAGAGGCTGTTGAGCGTGCACGTAATGGCGGTGGCCCAACTTTAATTGAATGCATGACATATCGTAATTACGGTCATTTTGAAGGAGAAGCACAAACGTATAAAACAGCGGAAGAAAAAGAAGAACATTTAAATGAAAAAGATGCGATTGTGCATTTCCGCAAGCATTTAATTCATGAAGCTTTATTAACGGAATCCGAACTTGTGGATATGGAAAAGGCAGTAGATGAAGCAGTGCAAAGATCGATTGAATTTAGTGAACATAGTCCATATCCAGAGGATGAAGAATTATTAAAAGATGTATACGTTTCTTACAAATAAGAGGAGGGTGAAAAATAATGACTAGAACAGTAAGTATGTCAACTGCAATTAATGAAGCGATGAAAATTTCAATGCGTCGTGATGAAAATGTAATTTTGATAGGAGAAGACGTTGCAGGAGGTGCACAAGTTGATCACTTGCAAGATGATGAAGCATGGGGCGGTGTTCTTGGTGTTACGAAAGGACTTGTACAAGAATTTGGCCGAAATCGTATTTTAGATACTCCAATTTCTGAAGCTGGTTATATGGGAGCAGCGATGGCAGCTGCGGCAACAGGATTACGTCCGATTGCTGAATTAATGTTTAATGACTTTATCGGTAGTTGTCTTGATCAAATATTAAACCAAGGTGCAAAATTCCGTTATATGTTCGGTGGTAAAGCGAAAGTACCAGTTACAGTACGTACGATGCATGGTGCTGGTTTTAGTGCAGCAGCGCAGCATTCACAAAGTTTATATGCTTTATTTACGAGCATTCCAGGTATAAAAGTCGTCGTTCCTTCTACTCCGTATGACGCAAAAGGCTTATTATTGGCGGCAATTGAAGATGATGATCCAGTAATCTTCTTTGAAGATAAAACACTTTACAATATGAAAGGTGAAGTGCCAGAAGGGTACTATACAATTCCTTTAGGAAAAGCAGATATTAAACGTGAAGGTTCTGATGTAACAATCGTCGCAATTGGAAAACAAGTTCATACAGCACTTGCAGCTGCAAAGCAATTATCGAAAAAGGGACTCGAAGTAGAAGTAATCGATCCACGTTCTTTATCACCGCTGGATGAAGATACGATTTTAGCATCTGTTGAAAAAACGAATCGCCTGATTGTTATTGACGAAGCAAATCCAAGATGTAGTATCGCAACAGATATTGCAGCAATTGTAGCGGATAAAGGATTCGATTTGTTAGATGCACCAATTAAACGAATTACAGCACCACATACACCAGTTCCGTTCTCACCACCACTTGAAAAGTTATATTTACCAACGCCGGAGAAAGTAATTGAAACTGTATCAGAAATGATCGGAGACCAATCTTTATTACATGTGTAATGAAACGATTAGAAGGGAGAGAGAACTATGGCTGTAGAAGTTGTAATGCCAAAGTTAGGTATGGCGATGAAAGAAGGTATTATTACGAGCTGGAATATTAAAGCAGGTGATAATGTAGAAAAAGGTGAACTAATTGCTAGTATTAACTCAGAAAAAATCGAAACGGAAATAGAAGCACCAGCTGATGGAACTGTTCTTGACATAGCTGTAAGTGAAGATGAGGGAGTTCCACCTGGCACTGTAATTTGCTATATCGGTAAACCGAGCGAAAAAGTAGATGTCTATGAAAGTACAAATGTTGAAGAAGAGAAAACACCGAATCCAGAACCTAAAATTTTACAACATGCAGAACAATATGCGATAGATGTGACGAAGCAAAGAGTCAAAATATCTCCTGTTGCGAAGAAAATTGCAAAAACTGAAAATCTTGATATTAGATCATTAATTGGTACAGGTCCTGGCGGAAGAATTACAAAGGTAGATGTTTTAAAGGCACTTGAGGAAAGAGTTACAATTCCAGAAATACTTGAACAAGAGGGAAGTAAAGTCATTCCTGTTACTGGTATGCGGAAAGCAATCGCAAACCGTATGCATACAAGCTTACAAAATAGTGCGCAATTAACATTAACGATGAAAGTAGATGTGACAGATTTAGTTGCTTTACATAAAGACATAGCGGAAGTTGTACAAAAACGATACGATAACAAACTAACCATTACGGATTTCGTTTCTCGCGCTGTTGTATTAGCACTTGCGGAGCATAAAGAAATGAACAGCGCTTATATAGATGATGCAATTCATCAATTTGAACATGTTCATTTAGGCATGGCAGTCGCGTTAGAAAAAGGATTAGTCGTTCCGGCTATTCGCTTTGCTAATCATTTATCTTTAGTAGAGTTATCTAAAGAAATTAAAAATGTGGCACAAAAGGCACGAGCAGGCAGTTTAAATAGTGATGATATGCAAGGAACAACCTTTACAATTAGTAATTTAGGTAGCTTCGGTATTGAATATTTTACGCCGGTATTAAATACACCTGAGACTGGTATTTTAGGTGTTGGTGCAATTGAACATGTCCCTGTATATAAAGGGAAAAAATTAAGAAAAGGAAGTATGTTACCTTTAAGTTTAACATTCGATCATCGTGTACTAGACGGTGCACCAGCAGCTGCATTTTTACGCACAATTAAACGTTATTTAGAAGAATCTGTAACAATTCTTTTATAAAGAGAAGGTGAGAGAATGAGTAAATTAGTCGTTATTGGAGGCGGACCTGCTGGCTATGTAGCAGCAATTACCGCGGCTCAAAATGGGAAAGATGTCACTCTTATTGATGAAGCGGATCTTGGCGGGACTTGTTTAAATGTTGGTTGTATGCCTACGAAATCATTGTTAGAAAGTGCAGAAGTGCATGACATTGTGAGAAAAGCGAATCATTATGGAATTGCACTTAACAATGGAAGTATATCAATTGATTGGAAGCAAATACAGGCGAGGAAATCACAAATCGTAACGCAGCTCGTCCAAGGAATTCAATATTTAATGAAGAAAAATAAAATAAAAGTTATACAAGGTAAAGCGAATTTTGAAACGGATCACCGAGTACGAGTTACAAACGATAATAAAGAGGATGTAGTAGATGGAGAACAGTTCATTATAGCGGCAGGATCAGAACCGACTGAATTACCTTTTGCTCCATTTGATGGGAAGTGGATTTTAAATAGTAGCCATGCAATGTCCCTAGAAAGTATACCAAAATCATTACTAATCGTTGGCGGTGGTGTAATAGGTTGCGAGTTTGCAAGTATTTATAGTCGTCTTGGAACAAAAGTTACGATTGTTGAAAGGGCATCGCAATTATTACCTGGTGAAGATGAAGATATCGCACATATTTTAAGAGATAAACTAGAAAATGATGGCGCAGAAATATTTACAGGAGCTGCTTTAAAAGGATTAAATAATTATAAGAAGCAAGCTTCATTTGAATATGAAGGAAGTATCCAAGAAGCCAATCCGGAATATGTTATCGTTTCTGTCGGCCGAAAACCACGTGTACAAGAATTAGGTTTAGAAAAAGCAGGTATTCAATTTTTAAATAAAGGAATTTCTGTGAATGAACATATGCAAACAAACAGATCACATATTTACGCAGCAGGTGATGTGATTGGTGGAATACAACTTGCTCACGTTGCCTTCCATGAAGGGATGACAGCAGCATTACATGCGAGCGGAGAAGATGTAAAAGTTAACTATCATGCAGTACCTCGATGTATATACACATCCCCAGAAATCGCAAGTGTTGGTTTAAGCGAAAAAGATGCAAGAGAACAATATGGTGATATTCTTATCGGAGAATTTCCTTTTACAGCGAACGGAAAAGCGCTTATTATTGGAGAACAAACGGGTAAAGTAAAAGTTATTGTGGAACCTAAATATCAAGAAATTGTTGGGATTTCTATTATCGGTCCTCGTGCAACGGAACTAATCGGACAAGGAACTGTAATGATTCATACAGAAGTTACCGCTGATATTATGAGAGATTATATTGCAGCACATCCAACTTTATCTGAAGCGATTCATGAAGCGTTATTACAAGCTATAGGACATGCTGTACATGCTTAAATGAAAATATAATAAACCACTATTCTCTAAATGAATGAGAGAATAGTGGTTTGGATTTTTATAGAAGAAATTAAATAACTTTTTACTTTTTAACGTCAATCGCTGAAGTAATATCGTTCCAATCAGCAGCTAAATTAGCAGTTTTACCGTACCAATCAGCATGTTTGAATACAACACCTTTTCCATATCCTTGTGTTGAAGTATGCTCCCAAAGTGTCGTTGAATAACTTGCTGAAGGCGATGCTGTACTTACAGAAGAAATTCTGTCATTCCAGCTAGAAGGCAAGTTTTTAAAACCGCTGCTCCAGTAAATATATTGGCCACCTTTATCTTTATGTTCATAAAAATCAGTACTACCAGCACCGCTACCTAAAGGATTAATTTTATTTTTAAGCGCTTTTTTATCCTTTTCAACATAAGCATCCAATGTTTCTCTACTAGTAAACCCGTAAGCTAACCAATCTCCATTTTCATTTTGCTCAGGTAGGACCATAGTAATTTGGATGTCTTTTTTCTCCTGCTCGCTTAATTTTGCAAAAGAAGTAACATTTTGTTCATCAACTTTTAAATAATCAAATGATTTAATTACATTACTTTTTTCTTCAGCACTTGCTACTCCTAGTCCTCCAGTGAATGCAAATCCCGCTACTAGTGTACCTGCTACTAATTTCTTCAACATATAACCATCCCTTTTTGTTTAGATTTTGTACAGGTGAAACTTTGTACTAGTAAAATGTATTCTAATTATTAACTATTGTAAATATTCTGAAGTTTTAGAAATAAAAGGCGGAATATTTACAGTTTTGCATTTTTTCTTTAGAAAAAATAGTTATTGGAATGATATAATAAATAGATGTATTGCTTTTGTTGGATGTTAAAATGTTTTAGGAGGGAAGCGATTGAAGTATTTCAATAAAGATTGGTATAAAGAAATGCAAGTATCTGGATTTTTAATTTTCCCAGAAACAGTAGAAGAATGGGAAGAGTTGTTGCGAGAGAGCAAAAAGATAGGAATGGATTACAAGCAAGGTTTAAGAGAAGACGTGGAAGAAAAGAAAGAAGATCTATTAAAGTGTCTACCTAAGTCATTACATCCATACATTCATGAAAATACAATTAATTCAGAATACCCATCGGAAAAATTAAAGAAACTTACGCTTGAGTGGACAGTAGATTATGAGAAAAGAATGAGTGATTTAGAACAAGCGTATTTAGATAATTATAATACTATAAAAGAAAAGCTTGCGCAGAATGTCGTTCAACTACATGAATACTCACTACATGACAGTGTAGTCAAATCAGTAGAAAGAAGGTCAGAAGATAAGCTAATAATAACTTTAGATTGCAGTGGTACTTTCAGTGAATTTGATAAACTGCAAGTAACTTTTATAGGGGTAACGAAATGTTCTATTCCGGAAGATTTTGAAGGTGCTTGGTGGTTATGTCATGAAATAGATCTTACTAATGAAGGGTTCGAATTGGGTGTTTTATTTGATTGCCCATTTGAAGAAGTGACAATTTGTGCAAAAGACGTATTGCTTGAGATAGGTAACTAGTAAACTTTATAACTTTACAAACAAAAAAACAGTCTTATAAGACTGTTTTTTATTTAGATGCTAAATTATCAAGTTTCCAATAAGTATCTGTTAACGGCGCAGCTTTGCTATCTATGTATAAATACATATTATTTAAATCTTTTGGAGAAGCTTTCATATTAAATACAATGTCGGTAGTTAAAGAAAACTCAGAAGGAACCTTTTTAGCATTTTCATTTTGTATAACTTCACCTTCGTGTTTTTCACCTGTTTTTTCATCTTTTATGAAATATTTTATTTCTGAAAGATCTATCGTTTGTCCGTCAGCACGAGCATTATTCATAGTAACACGAGCTGTGAGACGCCACTCTTTGTCTATTTTTTCGAATTTAGCATTTTCAACAGTTGCTCTATAGTATTCATTTTTATATATTTCCCCATAATGCATTGCATCCTTTTCAAGAGCGCTCTTTTCTTGTTTTGGTGTAGTACTACCATTACATCCTACCATTATTCCTGTAAATAATAATGCTGTACAAGTTACTTTAATTATAGATTTCATAATAATTCCTTTCTGTGTTAAAAAGTAAAACATAGGAATAATTTTACATCAATAGGAAGTTAAATGGAAGTATGTTTGTGAAATATACAAATATACATTTATTTCGTTATAAAGTTAATGGTATAGAAAGAGGGAAAAGCTGAATAAAACGGAGTGAATAAGAATTGAAAATATTGTAAAACGGAAGAGACATGCATATAATTAAAATAAGGATGAGATTTCAGAATCTTCAATAACGGCGGTGGGTATATGTTTACTGAAGAGCGTAGAGAGAAAATTTTGGAGTTACTTAAGAAAGGTGGAAGGGTAATTGCTAAAGATCTTGCGGAAAGTTTCGATATGTCTATTGATTCTATAAGAAGAGATTTGTCTATTATGGAGAAGGATGGCTTGTTAAAAAGAACACATGGAGGTGCAATCGAACTTACGCGAGTGAGAAACTTAGCTGCCGAACCAACGAAACGTTATCGTGATAGTTCAATAGAGGAAGATGCGATTGCGAAAGTTGCTGTATCCTACATACAAGAAGGCGATTCCGTTTTTATTGGCGGGGCTTCTACTCATTATGCTATGTTAAAATACTTACCTGAAATGTCATTTACAGTGATTACGAATTCTTTAGAAATTGCTAGTACCTTACGGGAATATAAGAACATTGATACATACTTAATTGGTGGAAAGGTGAAACCATCAGGGAATATGACAGATACAATTGCCTCTGAAATGATAAGTAGATTATCTATTGATCTTTATTTCTCTACAGGTGGGGGCATTTCATTGAATGGTATAAGTACTGCAACGCCGGAAGTTGCTTATTTTGGAAAAACAGTAAGTAAAATTGCTAGAAGAAACATTTGTTTAGCTCCTCATAATAAACTCGGAATAGACTGCTTTATTAAAGGAGAGTCACTAATAGAAATTGACCTTATAATAACAGATGAAGAGGCTAGTAAAGAAACGATTCAACAATTTGAGAAACAAGGTAAAGAAATTATAATAGCGTCAATAACCCCCATTTAAAAGGAGTTTGAAATGATTATAAAAGGACAAGAGTTTCATATAAATGGATTAACTTTTACAATTCGTTCTACAGCTGAAACGGATGCTGAGCAGTTATCGGAAATTAGAGCTCAGATCGATGGCGAAACTGAAAATATGGATAGAGAAGCTGGAGAGGGATTTATAGATAAGATAGGTTTTCAAAAAATAATAAAAACAGATAGTGAAGAGACGAAAAATCTCTTTTTAGTTGCAGAAGTGGACAAGCGAATCGTGGGATTTTCAAGATGTGAAGGATCAAATTTGAAGAGATTAACTCATAAAGTAGAATTTGGTGTTTGTATTTTAAGAGAGTTTTGGGGATATAGAATTGGTAAAAGTCTCTTGCAACAATCTATTCAGTGGGCTGATGAAAATGAAGTGAAAAAGATATCATTACAAGTGCTAGAGACAAATGAAAAAGCTATTCAACTTTATAAAAAATTAGGTTTTGAAGTAGAAGGTATTTTGAAAAATGACAAAAAGCTGTCGGATGGGAAGTATTATAATACGGTTGTAATGGGAAGATTCATAAAAGAGGTGTAGTGGGATGTTTTACAGAAGAAAGTACTATATAGTAAAAAATGAATTTGTAGAAATATTTAATGAGCATTTTACTAACACAAACTTACCTAACCAGTTAAAGCATGGTTCCAGGCTAATAGGACGCTGGATGAAAGATAATAATGATGGTACAACTGAAATATTCGCCATATGGGAATATGATAGTTATAAACAGTATAAAGAAATTGAATCGAAAATTAGAAGCGACGAGATGCATATTAAAAGAATACATGATTGGTATGAAAAACATGGCGGAAGAGAATATGTTTTTCAGAAGTACATATTAGAGTTAAAAAATGAAGAGTTAGTATGTACTGTAAAGTGATAGAGGAGTGAGAGATTATGAGAATTAAAACAAAATTATATTTTAGTTTAGCTTCTACCATTTTATTTGCAATAACGGTCATAGTTTTCTTTATAAATGATACTCCACAAAAGTGGTTTTGGTTATGTATTTTCTTTGCGTCTATTATACAAAATATAGTTTTACTAAAAAAGAATAAAGAAGTGCATTAAGATATTCAAATTATTAACATATTTGTGTCGTCTTTCTAGTTTTATTGAAAACGCTTTTATTCAGTTTTATAATAAAAGTATGTTTTTACAAATCTCCAAAATAATGAATAGGGAGATGATACAATGTTAGCTTCACCGTTTTACTTACATACATGGAAAAAGTTTGTTGATGAAGGAATCCTTGATTCGAACCGTATGAACGAAAGAATTTCAGAGTCATGGCATCGATGTAAACAAGCAAATGTGAATCCTCATATGAATAAAGGTCAGAAAATTTTGTCTTCTAATGTTTTTCAAGATCAAAAGAAAAAGAGTGAAATCTTCCTTGATATAGCAATACCTCAATTACAAAATATGAGGAAAACCATTGATGAGCTGCAAATGATGGCATTATTAATTGATCCAAACGGTTACGTTCTATCGTTAAGTGGAAATCAACAAACGTTAAAACGAGCGAAACATATTAATTTCATTGAAGGTGTGAAATGGACGGAAGCAGCTGTTGGTACAAATGCGATAGGAACCGCGTTACAGATTGAAGAGGCTATTATGATAAGTGGTACAGAGCATTATTCTATCGCATCTCATAGCTGGAGCTGTGCGGCCGCTCCCATTCATAATGATGATGGGAAATTAATTGGAGTTCTAGATTTCTCCTGTCCAATTGAATTTTCACATCCATATATGCTAGGGATGGTAACTTCGATTGCACATGCGATTGAACGTGAATGTAGTATTCGAGTGCATCAAAACGAACTACACTTAATCCATCGTTTTTTAGATGTAATTGACAGTGATGAACAGGTTGTTATATGTAATCATCGTGATGTTATCGTTTCTGCTAGTAAGAGGATTCGGGAACGTGTTTCTAATTGGTCACGAATGAAACTTGAAGTTTTAATGCAATATGGATTGAAATCTAAATTAGAAGTACCAGTATATAGTAATGAAAGAATGATCGGGAAATGTATTTATGTAAAGGAAAATAAACAAGGAAATGTATTTTCAACTTCTCCATTTATAAACGGAATTACTTTCCCTGGAGTTATTGGGACAAGCAATGCATTTCAACATACTTTAGAAGAAATTAAGCTTGTATCTCCAACTGACGCTAGTGTATATGTTTGTGGTGAAACAGGTGTAGGGAAAGAATATGTAGCGAGAGCGATTCATGAAAATAGTCCAAGAAAAAATGGTCCTTTTATAGCTGTTAACTGTGGTTCATTGCCGAAAGAATTAATGGAAAGTGAATTGTTCGGTTATGTTGAAGGAGCGTTTACAGGTGCACGGCGCCAAGGATATAAAGGGAAATTCGAACAAGCAGACGGAGGGACAATATTTTTAGACGAAATTGGTGAAGTACCGCCAGAGATGCAAGTCGCATTATTGCGTGTTTTACAAGAACGAACAGTAACCCCAATTGGTAGTTCAAAAGAGGTACCAGTAAATATTCGTATTATTACTGCGACACATAAAGATTTACTGAGATTAGTAGAAGAAGGGAAATTCCGTCAAGATTTATATTATCGTTTACATGTATATCCGCTATATGTTCCATCGTTAATGGAAAGAAAAGAGGATATTCCATACTTCATACAACATTTTTGTGAACAAAAAGATTGGAAGGTTGTATTTCCAAAAAGTATTTGTAATCAATTTTCTCAGCATACATGGCCCGGAAATATTCGAGAGTTATTAAATGTATTAGAACGTATTTACATTTTGTCGCAAGGTCAGGAAATATGCGAAAAACAAATTTCTTTTTTATTACAAACCATGATGGGAAATCAACATCAACTTGCATTGCAAGTAGAAAATAAAACGGAGCATACATTAAATTTCCGTGAAAAAATACAGCGTGATAGCATGATTGAAGCGCTAGAAAAGACGAACGGAAATGTTTCATTAGCTGCAAAATTGTTAGATGTACCTCGAAGTACATTTTATAAGCGAATGCAAAAATATAAGCTATAAAGTAGATTTTTGTAATCTACTTTTTCTTTGTGGGCTCATGTTCTGTCGGAATGTGCGCTTGCCGGGGAAATAATAGAATAGTTAGAAAATAATTTTCGGAAGGTGGAATATGTGAAGTATATTGAAATTGGCATCGGAAATAGGTGGTTCGTTCGAACGGAAACTGAAAATAAAGATGGAACTGAATTTGAGGAACAAGGAATTATAAAACCTATTTATTTTGAGTCTTTATATGTACGAATTTGGTTTCGGAAAACGTGTTTTATCTTTGATACGAAAGAAGGGTTTAAGAACGCAAGAAAAAGTAGAGCTGAATATAAGTTTATTGTTGGAATCGTAAGTAGGTTAAAACAATAGAATTAAATAGGGGTGTTTTTATGATTAGAATTACCACATTCATACTCGCTTTTATTGTAATGGGCTATTCTATTTACAGTTGGAATGATGATTCGAAGCAAAGCATGCTTATTTTGCAATTATTATTAGGTTTTATGCTTGCTAGTATGGGGATACAAAATGTTAAGAAGGATGAAAAAAAGAATAAGAATATGGGACTGTTGCTTTTACTTACATCGTTATTTTGTATCATTGTATCTTTAATAAAATATTTAAAATAAACTGTTACTCAACATATCGAGTAACAGTTTATTTTTTTAAGTTTTCTCATTAAAATTCTAGTAGCTGTTTTGCACATTTTTTTAACAATACAAAATCTTTCTGTTATCCAATAAGTAAGTTCAAAAGAGGTGAGAATACATTCTTTTTTCTTACCTTGGAAATATTACTAAAACATTCCTGTTATTTAAAACAACACTTTTAGCATAACCATACCCACATATAGACCATATAATAGCACACTTATATAAATGAGTGTGCTATTTATATAGCCCAGTCGTATACATTTCCGTCAATGTATGTACTATCACTTCTAATTCTAATTTTTTATCATTTTTCACAATTGTCCAAAGAAACATCTCATTCATCGCGAACCAAGCACTAGCTACAATTTCTTTATTTAATTCAGGCTGTGCTAAGCCACCTTCTTGAGAGTATGTAATATCCTGCGCAATACTGTTTATAAAGCGTTCCCGTATCTCGTCCCATTTTTGACGTATCTCTTTTGATAATCCTATAGCTTCTTGAACAACTTGCAATATAGCTCGTTCTTTTTCTGCTAGTTGTAGGAATGCTCTAACTTGATTTTGAATCATTTTATGTGCTTCTTCTTTCGTTTGAGGCGAAAAGGAGCGCTCAGCAATATCATAAAATTGATTCATAACATCTTCCATTAAAACGATGAGGAGATCATCTTTGTTTTTAAAGTATACATATGCCGTTCCATAACCGGTTTCTGCATGTTTAATAATTTGTGTAATTGTCGTTTTTTGAAATCCGTTCTGTATAAAAATAGTGTAACCAGCATGTAATAGTTTCTTCTTTGTCTCTATGGAGCGGTGTTTTCTTGATGAAAGAGTATTGTTTTTCAAAGAATCACCTCTTTATACTGAAATATCTGAAAATATAACTGTATTGTAAAAGAAATTCATATATAAAGTCAACTGACATAATATCATTGACGTTATATCAACTATGGTGATATATTTCAATTAGTTAGAATAAAAAGAAAATTAAAAGAAGGTGACACCATGTATAAAGAACCATTTCAATCAACTTATGAATATGCGCTTGAATGTGATAAACATGATGAACTGAAAGATTTTCAAACTGAATTCTATAAAAAAGAAGGAACAATATATTTAGATGGAAACTCATTAGGACTACTTTCAAAAAGAGCAGAGAAATCGTTACTTACGTTGCTCGATTCATGGAAGGAGTATGGAATTGACGGCTGGACTGAAGGAGAGCATCCGTGGTTTTTCCTTTCGGAGAAATTAGGTGAATTGACAGCGCCTCTTATTGGAGCTTTACCGGAAGAAGTTATTGTAACCGGTTCTACAACGACTAATATACACCAAGTGATTGCGACATTTTATGAGCCGAAAGGAATACGTACAAAAATTCTTGCGGATGAATTAACATTCCCGTCAGATATATATGCACTTCAAAGTCAAATTCGTTTAAAAGGATTAGATCCAGATGAGCATTTAGTACGAGTGAAGAGCCGAGATGGTAGAACACTTTTTGAAGATGATATTATTCGGGAAATGACAGATGATATCGCGTTAATTTTATTACCTTCTGTACTATATAGAAGTGGCCAAATTCTTGATATGAAACGTTTAACAGCCGAAGCACATAAGCGTGGTATTCATATCGGATTCGATTCATGTCATTCAATCGGTTCTATTCCGCATCATTTCAAAGAATGGGATGTTGATTTCGCTATTTGGTGTAATTATAAATATTTAAATGCAGGACCAGGTGGAGTTGGGGGTCTTTATATAAATAAAAAGCATTTTAATAGAATTCCAGGATTATCAGGTTGGTTTAGTTCTAGAAAAGATAAGCAGTTCGATATGGAACATATATTAACAGCTGCTGATCATGCAGGTGCTTATCAAATTGGTACACCGCACGTATTAAGTACTGCACCTTTAATTGGTTCTCTTGAAATATTTAAAGATGCTGGTATAGAACGTTTACGTGAAAAATCGCTACATATTACAAGATACATGCTGGATTTAATTGATCATGAATTAAAAGATTTCGGATTTATAATTGGAAATCCATTAGAGGATGAAAAACGAGGCGGGCACATTTATTTAGAACATGCAGAAGCAGCACGCATATGTAAAGCGCTAAAAGCAAATGGAGTTATCCCTGATTTCCGTGCACCTAATGGAGTTAGACTTGCGCCTGTTGCTTTATACAATACGTATGAGGAAGTATGGAACTCTGTACAAATTTTAAAGAAAATTATGAAAAATGAAGAATATAAAAACTTTGAAAATAAGCGAGAGGTTGTGGCGTAAGCATGAAAACATCGCAGTGGATTGATATTTCACAACCGCTAAATAATGATATCGCGACATGGCCAGGGGATACACCGTTCTCGTATGAAGTTTCATGGTCAAAAGAAAACAGTGGTTCAGTAAATGTCGGAAAGTTAACGATGAGTATCCATACAGGTACTCATATTGATGCACCTTTTCATTTTGATAATGACGGTAAGAAGGTGTTGGATTTAGATATTCAAGTTTATGTTGGCCCAGCGCGAATCATTGACGTTTCTAATCTTGAAAGCATCGGGAAAAAGGAATTAGAAAACTTTCATTTAGAAGGTGTAGAACGATTGTTATTACGTACATCTTCACATGGTAAAGCAAATGAATTCCCAGATGTAATCCCGCATTTACGCGCAGATATTGCAGCCTTTCTTTCTGAAAAGGGAATTCGTTTAATTGGCGTGGATGTACCATCAGTTGATCCATTAGATGATAAAGAATTAGCGGCGCACCATCAATTGTTTAAACATGGCATACACATTTTAGAAAATGTCGTACTAGATCATGTAGCAGACGGTGATTATGAATTAATAGCATTACCACTTGCCTTAACAGATGCAGATGGAAGTCCAGTTCGAGCTGTTATTAGACCAATATAAGTAGAAATGAACACAAAGGGGCGTTTGGCTAATATGAAAGAAAATGAAAAGGTAATTATGGAAAAAGGGATTCATACGGATTTTAAGGAGAATATGACGTATGGAGAGTATTTACAGCTAGATAGCTTATTATCTAGTCAACAAAGATTATCAGATCATCATGATGAAATGTTATTTATCGTTATCCACCAAGCGAGTGAGCTTTGGATGAAACTAATTTTACATGAATTGAATGCTGCAATTGAATCTATTAAACAAGATAAATTACCACCAGCTTTTAAAATGTTAGCACGTGTATCAAAAATTCAGTCGCAAATTATTCAATCTTGGGATATTCTTGCGACATTAACACCATCAGAATATATTGAGTTTCGTGATTCACTTGGTCAGGCTTCAGGTTTTCAATCGTATCAATATCGAATGATTGAATATGCACTTGGTTATAAAACACCACATGCATTAAAGATTTATGAAAAGGACCCAGAATTACATGCTCGTCTTCATAAAGCACTTCATACACCAAGTTTATATGATGTGGCGATACAAGCGCTTGTTAAAGAAGGATTCCCAATTCATAAAGATGTGTTAAATCGTGATATTACGCAGCCTTACGAAGAGGATGCAACTGTAGAAGCGGCTTGGATAGAAGTATATGCGGACGTGCAGAAATATTGGGATTTATATCAGCTTGCAGAGAAATTAATCGATATTGAAGACTGGCTACAACAATGGCGTTTCCGTCATATGAAAACGGTAGAACGAATTATTGGTCATAAAATGGGAACAGGTGGATCTTCTGGCGTATCTTATTTGAAAAGGGTACTTGATCAATGTTTCTTCCCAGAGCTTTGGAATGTTCGCACGAAATTATAAAAAACAAACCTGTCAGTTCATTACTGGCAGGTTTGTTTTTTATTTGAACGCAATTATGTTTTAATGAAAGTTACAAGATATAATAAATTAGGTAATGAATTAATTGGAGGTAAAGTTTTGGATTTCAAGCCACTAGAAAATAAATTTGAAAAGAAAAAAGTAAATACATTTCTCGTTTATCAAAAAGGTGAGTTAACAAGTGAGTATTATAAAACGTTAGAGTGTGAAAATAATCTATTTAAAATAAATTCGATTACAAAAAGCATTGTATCTATATTAATTGGTATTGCAATCGATAAAGGCTATATAAATGATATACATACACCGATTACAAAATGGATTCCAAATATACCAGAAGAAAAAAACGAATTAACAATTTATCATCTATTAACGATGACTACAGGTGAAGATTGGAAAGAGTTCGGAAATGGAGTAGTGTTCCCAAATGATTTTGTAGAATCAGAAAACTGGGTGCAATACATATTAGAAAAACCAATAATTGAAGAACCCGTTACAAAAATGAATTATAACTCAGGGTCTTCGCATTTGCTTAGTTATATTATTCAAGAAGCTACTGGAATGTCGACAGAACAATTTGCAAAAAGATATTTATTTGATCCGTTAGAAATTACCGAATATGAGTGGCGGCAAGATCCTCAAAGCATATATGTTGGTGGATTTGGTATGAAAATGAAATCTAAAGATTTATTAAAAATCGGAATATTATGTTTGCAGAATGGATATTGGCAGGGTAATGAAATTGTATCCTCGAAATGGTTAGAAGAATCAAGTACACCTCTATTTGAAACGTATGAACATGTCGGGGCATATGGATATCACTGGTGGGTATTGAATAACGAAAGATTTCACATACCGTATTGTATGTATTTTGCTATGGGATACGGCGGACAATACATCGTTATCATTCCACAGTTAGAACTGGTAGCAGTTATTAGTAGCCATATGCCAAAACGCGGACTCGTTCCATTGAAATTATTTATTGAGCATGTACAAGAGAATGATAAGTTGATATAAGAAGAGGAGAGAATGTATGAGAGGTGTAAAAACATTAGCTTTATTTAGACTATGTTTAAGTCTTCTAGCATGTAGCGCCATTATTACGCAATTTATAATAAGGGCACAAGTGAAACCGTTCAATCCAGTTAACTTTTTTAGTTTCTTTACGATTGAAAGTAACATCTTAGTTGCATGTATTCTCCTTTTAAGTAGCATTGGAACAGCTACATTCGGTCGATCAGAGCAGTTTAGTATACTTCGTGGTGCCGCAACTGTATATATACTTACGACAGGACTCATTTATTTTTTGCTATTAAGAGGATTAGAAGAATCACTTCAAACCGCAATACCATGGGTGAATACGGTGCTACATTATATCATGCCAATTGCCATGCTTTTAGATTGGATTTTAAATCCACCTAGTAAGAAAATCACTTGGAAACAAGCTGCAAGTTGGCTCTTATTCCCGTTTTTTTACGTTGTGTACAGCTTAATTCGTGGTCCAATCGTAAATTGGTATCCATATCCGTTTTTAGATCCGAGAATAGGTGGATATGGTAGAGTACTTATATACAGTATAGGGATAGCAGTTGTAATTGGTGCTATTTGTATATTGGTAAGATTTTTAGGGAACCGAGATTTTAGGAAAGAATTTTAGAAATGAAAACCCCACTGTTAACATTTTAACAGTGGGGTTTTCATTTTATCTACTCGTCTTCTGAAACGACATTTTTATAAATTTATCTGTCTTCGTTTCAAATTCTACATCAACAAAAACACCATATTCTTTTCCATTTTCACGTAGCCACAATTTAAATTTTTCAACTGTTATTTGAACGGTTTTCGGTTTTCTACCTATATGAAGGTAATCAATAATTTCCGCTTTTGGGTATTGTTCTTTCGTCTTTTCTACAGCAAGTTTCCCCCATTTGGCATACGGTGGCTGCGCATGAACAATTGATGGGCCAGTATATACATTTGAACATGTTGTTATGAACAGAATGACGAGTACGATACGCTTTAACAATTTCTTCATGATGAACTCCTTTTATCTTTTTTCATATTGTTTACATATTTTTTCAACGATATGAGTTTGGATTTTTTTGTCTTCTTTACATAAAAGCGAGGCTTTTACAAAACATAACCAAGAAATCATTTCCGTAATTAAGGAGGGAAAATTATGCGTCAAAAAGCTATTTTTAAAATAGCAGTTTTACTTGTGTTCATAGGACTATCTTTGATGGTCAGTAGTATACAACTAAAGAATGTAGAAGCTTTTTCTAATCAAGTCATTCAAAGAGGAGCATCTGGTGAAGATGTCATTGAACTACAATCTCGTTTGAAATATAACGGATTTTATACGGGAAAAGTGGATGGTGTTTTCGGATGGGGTACATACTGGGCACTTCGAAATTTTCAAGAGAAATTCGGACTACCTGTTGATGGTTTAGCGGGAGCTAAAACGAAGCAAATGCTCGTAAAGGCAACGAAGTATGACAAGTCAACTGCTAATAAAGGAAATAGTGGTGGTACTGCACAAGGAAATAAACCATCTCAAAATAAAGGGACAAATGTTCCAAACGGTTATTCTCAAAATGACATTCAGCTTATGGCAAACGCAGTATATGGAGAATCTCGTGGTGAACCGTACTTAGGGCAAGTTGCAGTAGCTGCAGTTATTTTAAATCGGGTTACAAGTGCATCGTTCCCAAATACCGTTTCGGGTGTCATCTTTGAGCCAAGAGCATTTACAGCGGTAGCAGACGGACAAATATATTTAACGCCAAATGAAACAGCGAAAAAAGCTGTATTAGATGCAATTAATGGATGGGATCCAACAGGAAATGCATTGTATTATTTCAATCCAGATACTGCAACGAGTAAATGGATTTGGACTCGTCCACAAATTAAAAAGATTGGGAAACATATTTTCTGTAAATAGAGCGGAGGTGGAACTATGTTACGAGGTATTATAATCGTATTATTAACAGTCGGTGTAGTTGGAACTGGATACTGGGGCTATAAAGAGCACCAAGAGAAGAATGCTGTATTAATTCGAGCGGAAAATAGTTATCAACGTGCGTTTCATGATTTAGCATACGAAGTTGATTTATTGCACGATAAAATTGGAACAACGCTGGCGATGAATTCACGTGCATCTTTATCACCAGCATTAGCAGATGTATGGCGATTAACATCAGAAGCGCGATCGGATGTAGGGCAATTACCATTAACGTTGATGCCATTTAATAAAACGGAAGAATTCTTAGCAAATATCGGTGATTTTAGTTACCGTGCGGCCATTCGTGATTTAGAAAAAGAGCCGCTAAATGATCAAGAATATAAAACATTGCAAACGTTATATTCAAACGCAGGTAACATTCAAGATGAACTACGAAAAGTACAACATCTTGTTTTGAAAAATAATTTACGCTGGATGGATGTTGAGATGGCACTTGCATCAAATCGTGATCCTGCAGACAATACAATTATTGACGGATTAAAAACAGTGGAGAAAAACGTAACATCGTATTCGTCTACAAACTTCGGACCGACCTTTACAAGTGCGCAAAAAAATAAAAAAGGCGGATTTGAAGCAGAAGGAAAAGCAATTTCTAAAGATGAAGCGGCAAAAATTGCAAAATCATTTTTAAATTTAAAAGGAAATGAAAAAGTAGATGTTGAGAAAAGCGGAAAAGGTGCAAAAGAATCTTTCTATAGTGTGAAAATTAAAGATTCCGCAACGAATAATGAGTTTTATATGGATATTACCGGAAAAGGCGGATATCCAATTTGGGTTATGAATAATCGAGAAATCAAGGAACAGAAAATTAGTTTAAACGATGCAGGAAATAAAGGTTTGACATTCTTAAAGGACCATAAGTTTAATAATATGGAGCTTTATGATAGCTCACAATATGATAACGTTGGAATATTTACGTATGTAGTAAATGAGAACGGCGTACGAATTTACCCAGAGGCAATCCAAATGAAAATCGCTTTAGATGACGGTTCCATCGTTGGATTTTCCGCAAAAGAATATTTAGCATCACACCAAAAACGAACAGTTCCATCAGCAAAGCTAACTGCAGCAGAAGCAAGAAAGAAAATCAATCCAGATGTTAAAGTTATGGAAGAGCGCAAAGCTGTCGTAGTAAATGATTTGCATAATGAAGTACTTTGCTATGAATTTGTAGGTACTTTAGGGAAAGATACGTACCAAATTTTCATTAATGCAAATAGTGGAGCAGAGGAAAAAGTGAAGAAAATGCAAGCTGTTGAAAAAATTTATGATTAAACTTTAATAGTAAAGTGGTGAGAATAATGAAAATCCTAATATATATGTTAATGCTTTGCTTGTTTATAACTGGATGCAGTATTGGAAAAAAGGACAATCCAAACGAAAAACCAGAGCAAAAAAATGTTTCGACGAAAAATGTTAATTATACGAACAAATCAAATAAGCCAAATGAAAAAGCGGCGGACCATTTAGCATCTTTAGCCGCAAGTGTGCCAGGTGTGAATGATGCAACAGCCGTAGTAGTCGGCAAATATGCTATTGTAGGTATTGATGTAAAAGCGAAACTCGATCGAACTCGCGTGGAGTCCATTAAATACTCTGTAGCAGAAAGTTTAAAAAACGATCCGGATGGTGCAAATGCAGTCGTTGTAGCGGATGTTGATACGTATGAACGACTCAAACAAATTGGAAAGCAAATTAAAAAAGGAAAAACAGGTGAAGGTATACTTGATGAGTTAGCAGCAATTGTTGGCCGAGTAATGCCACAAGTTCCAAATGACATGATTGAAAATCGAGAAACGAATCCAATTAAAGATAATGATAAACAATTACCAAACGATGAAGAACAAGAACTAAGAAAAGAACAGAATGACCAATCAAATAATCATTTGAATAAATAAAACGAACCCCGTACTAAAATGTACGGGGATTTTCAATATAATATTTAATATTCAGTTTATTTTTAAGGGAATATATGGTTTAATTATGATGGGAGGGACAACTGTTATGATGAAAAAAAGCGCATTAATAGTATGTAGTTTATGCTTAGGTTTCAGTATGACAGCGTGTGAACAGAAGAAGGAAATGAAAAAACAAACAGCGACTTCTTCTACTGTGTTGGAAAGTGAGAAGAAAGATTCTATCAATTTAAATCATTTCTCGAACATAAATGAAGGAATGACTTATACAGAAGTGAAAGATGTAATTGGTTTTGATGGTAATTTACTTATAGAAGAAGGTGTAGAAGATTCTACACAAATTAAACAAATTTTTTCTTGGAAGGGAAGCGATCCAACTTCATTAGTTGAAATTACCTTTTTAGATGGAAAAGTGCATTCAAAAGCGCAGCAAGGTTTAAGTTAATATGTTGAAAAATGGGAGAGTTTCGCATGAACATACATACAGGGGAAATTCAATTAGTTCCGTATAAAGAGAAATATAAAGAAATTATACAAACATTTACTTTACCAAGTGAACAAGTTCAATTCACATCAGACCCAGGTGAATTACTGGAGAAAGCAAAAAGTGATCGAACAAAAAATGTCATTGTTATTTTAGATTACAATGGGGTACCTGTTGGTCTTTTCGCATTGCAAACGGGAGATAGAGTACAGGAATTCACAAATAATGAAAACGCTTTACTTTTAACTTCGTTTTCTATAAATCAAGATAGACAAAAAAAAGGATATGCTAAAAAGTCATTGGCTTTATTACAAGAGTTTGTAAAACGTTATTTTCCGATAAAAAATGAAGTTGTACTTGCAGTGAATGAAAAAAATATTCCGGCACAAAATTTATATGAAAAAGTCGGCTTCCAAAATAAAGGCTTTAGAAAAATGGGACCAATTGGTCAACAAATTATTATGCATTTACCTATCATGAAATAACGAGAAAAAAACTTACTCTTGCATAACAAAGTAGTAAGTTTTTTTATGTAGACAATCAAAGAATACATATTAATAGGCTAAATTTAAGAGTAAAAAAATTATAGATAGTTACATAAAAAATATAGATACTTGAAGTACATTTATTCTTTATAGTTATACAATCATTAATTCATACTTTTGGGAGGCGTAGCTTTATGGAAATCATTCAATTGCTAAAGAAGGATGACTTATTTAATAAGGCCATAGATGTTTTTTGGAAAGAATGGGGTGAGGAAGGTGGGCGCGCATTCTATGAAGATTGTATGATTAATGCTTTAACTGATCCAAATGGCATACCGAGTTTTTACATTGCAAAAGTAGATGATGAGATCATCGGAACGTATGCATTAATTCGCAATGATTTAAATAGTCGTCAAGATTTGAGCCCTTGGCTAGCATGTTTGTTTGTAAACGAAAAATTTAGGGGTAATTCTGTAGGAGCAAAATTGTTGAATCATGGATTGCTAGAAGCTGCAAAGAGAGGGTACCAATTTCTTTATCTTACTTCAGATCTTAAAGACTATTATGAAAAATATGGATGGGAAAAAATTGGAGTTGCTTATGGGCCTAGTGGAGGGTACATACCTTTGTTTAAAAAGTCAACGGCTCTATAACAAAAGCACTTTTTATTTAAATATCTTTACATCAACTTTGAAACACATTTAAACGAGGAGAAATGATATGACAATTTATATTGCATTACTAAGAGGAATCAATGTAGGCGGGCATAAGGTAATGAAAATGGCAGATTTAAAAGAAATGTTTGAATCCATAGGGTTAAAACAAGTAAAAACATATATTCAAAGCGGTAATATTGTGTTCCAATCTGAGGAAGATATAATATTTCTAAAGGAACGAATACAATTTGAAATTAAAAACGTTTTTGATTTTGATGTTTCTGTCATGTTAAGTACACATGATGAATTTATAAATATGATAAAAAGATGCCCCTATAAAGCTGATTCATTGCTAGAAGGTGAGAGTATACATGTTGCTTTCTTAGCAAATGAACTTTCTGAAAAAGAAAAAGATCAGCTGCTTATGCAAAAAAATGAGACTGAAGATTGCTATATTCATGAAAAATTTGTGTATTTATTTTTCAAAAATAGCATTCGAAATTCTAAATTAATGAACCAGTTTCAAAAGTTACAGACACCAGCTACAGTAAGAAATTGGCGGACTGTGAATAAATTAAAAGCGATAGTTGAGGGGATGTAAAGAAATACGGTAAAGTATATTGGAATACGATTGACAATAGATTAACATCTACAGAAAAGAAAACTCTTAGAGACGTATTACTTAGGGTAGATAAATGTTTAAGAGACAATGGTTATAGTATAAAATAAAACGAATTAAGAGGTATGTAAGATGGGGAAATTTGTGAAAGACCAAAAGGTAGTTGCATTTACATTAGAGGGGGTAGCACCATGTACAGTTATAAGAGTTGGTTGGATTTTTATCATGGTACAAGTAGAAGAAACGAAGCACCTATACTCAGTTACAAAAGGTAAGATAACGTCTATAGAAGAGGATAAACACTATTTTTTAGAAGAGAGTTTTGATGAAGAAGGGGTTTTTGATATTGGTAGAGTTTTTGGTGCGATTGAAACAACAGACATGGAACTTGCAAAGAAATCATTTGAAGAAAATGAAGACTTCAAGAAATACGAAGATTTTCACAATCCATCAGAAGGGAAACTGTATGGTGGAGAGTACTATACTACAATCAAAACAGGTAAAGAATTACTAGAACAATACTTTAATCGAGAAGGAATAGAGTGTAATGGTACAAATTAAATTAGATGTGAAAACAGTTAAAAGTCAAATCTTATTTATGTTAGGTATATAGATTAATAAAAAATTTTTATATTTTATTATTGGGAGGACGAAGTAATGGATTTGGTAAACAAATTTTTAAACGGCTTGAGAGCAGCATTATCAACAGATGATCTCGAAACACTAAATAAAGCGTGCGGTGCTACAAAAGAGGATATTGATACATTAAGGCTAGAATATCCAAATTGTCCAGAATCACTAATCTTTTTTCTTGAAAATATTGATGGTACATATTGGCGGAAATATGGAGAAAACAAAGTTGCGGTATGTATTTTAGGCTCAGATGTTGAAGAGTATCCATATTATTTGCTTTCTACACAGCAGATGCTCGAAAGTTCAAAAGAAGAAGACGTATCCTATCTTTTAGAATACCAAGATGACGAGGATGCTGTTGATTCTAAGATAAATCCAAAAGGACTTCTCCCTGGCACTTATATTCATTTTTCAGACTGTATGAACAATGGTGGAACATCAAGACTCTATATTGATTTTAACCCTTCTGATGAAGGTGTATGTGGTCAAATCATTCGTTTTTTGCACGACCCTGATGAATATGAAGTGATTGCAAACAGCTTTGATGAGTATTTACAGAATCTTATTAATGGTGATTTTAATTTTCTAGAAGAAGAATCCCAATAATTTGTCTACAAACTCATTTAAAAGGTTAGAAATTAAACAACTTTAAAGAGCCTTACTACAATATGATTTGTAGCGAGGCTCTTATATTTTTTAATCAAAATTAAATAACATTATTATCACTTTACAAAATCTCATCTTTTTATTTATATTGTTTTGCGACTATAAGTTCGACGATAGGATAAATAAAGAACGAAGAACAAAGTGCGATAAAAAGAGGAAGATTCTTTATTTCATCGAGTAATAGGAATGAAAATCCTTCTGATAATATTACAATAAAAAACATAAGGCATATAAGTGCAAAATAAGCAATTTTAAAGCTTTTATATTTAATTTGTTGTCCCATTTCATCTTTGCTTTCTTCCGATACTCCGTTTGGATCTCCCCAAGTAATTTGATTAATTAAATTACCAAGTATTAACGAAAAAGCGAATATTGTCCCTCCAAAAATCGAACCTTCCGTTACATATTTATATACGCCATGTATGAGGACTCCAATTAATGATAAAACGATAATTATGAAAATAAATTTTTTATGATTCAATTTAGAAATGACACCTCCAGTGATGTAAAAAACTCTTTACATCCATAGTATAAAATTGGAAAAGTTTAATGTCAAATACTTTTTACATAAATGGTGCAATAATATGGTATTTTGTTTTTACGATTTATAAAAAATTACATTACATTTGAATGTAAAAGAATGGGCTCGCATATATTTGGAAGGGATGTCAGATTAATTTAGGGGGTAGTTATGTCTATTCTATTAAAAGCTGGTGCTGATGCAGGAAATAACGGTTTGAAGTTAATGGTGAAAGGGCAAGACCCTATTTTTATTCCGAGTATATATTCTTTATATATAGGAGAGCCTACAGGATTGTTAGATGAGAGTGATGTTTCATTATCTGAATTAGAAAATCACATTGATGTGACCATTAGTTCTCCATCGCTAATGTTAAATAACGTGCGGTATATCGTTGGGGAAAAAGTCATTCAAGATCAATTAAAAGGTACTGAGGTTGAGAAGAAATCAAATAAGTCAACTGATGAGTTAATGGTTATTACAATTCTATCTGGTTTAGCGGTAAGTGCTATGCGTCAAAGCCCAACTTCTAGTCATATTAATATTCGTTATGATTTATCTGTGGCTCTTCCTATGCAACTTATTACACAAGAAATAGCTGCGGAAAATGCGAAACGTTATATGGGCAATCATAAAGTTGTGTTCCATTATCCAAACGGACGTGATGTGACAATTAATATTTCAATCGAATATTGTAAATGCCTACCTGAGGGCGCTTCTGGGACGTGGGGCATTGTATATGATGAAGAAGGAAATGTTGTGAAACATAAAATAGAATGTGAACAAAATCAAGTTTCAGAAATTGATTTTGTTGATAAAACTTTATTGTCTTTTGATATTGGTGCAGGGACGACAGAAGAAGTAGTTTCACTAGGTGTGAACTTTAGACCACAACTAAGTAAGGGCTTATCATACGGTGTGAAAGAAACGTTACTACAAATTATTACAAGATGGAACCGGAAGTATCCAACAAAGACGATTGATAGTATTACAGAATTTAACCAAATTTATTTAAATGAAAAGCACCCAAGAAATGCGTTACTAGTTGAAGAATCACAGCCAGCATTATTAGGTTTAGCAGCGCGTGTCGCAACGGATATCATAAACAAAATTGATGATATGAAAGACGATCCATACGTATTTATTTATGGTGGGGGCGCAGTAATTATTAAAAACAGTTTAAAAATGATTTTAAAACAAAAAGGACGACTAACAAATGTAATCTTTGTAGATAATCCGTTATTTACAAATGCACGTGGATTATTAGTCTACACTTGTTCGCCAAAATATAGAGAGCATAAGCAAAAAGAGTTAGGATTTACAAACTTAACGATAAGTTAGTTGGTGGAAGTATGCGATCTAGGCGATATAAACATGGTGATCGAGTAAAAATCAATATTCATAAATCAGTATCACCTGAAATGATTGCATGGCTGAATAAACAATCAAACCCAACCAATTTCTTTTTCTTTGCAGCGCAGCAACTCTTTAAACAAGTAGGAGATATTGATGTGTCAAAAGCTATACCTAGTAGCCATGTTTTCTCATTATACGTGGAGCCATCATCTTTATTAAAGGTCGAAGTAAATCCCTTTAAAAACGTGCCACTAGAAGCTAATAAATCCACCGATAATATAAAAAAAAAATCATGGGAATCTGTTGATCAATTAGATTGTCCGTTTTTTTAAACATAGAAAAAATAAGTATTGCCCATCACTATACATACTGATACAGTGATGGGCTTTTTTACATGTAACGAATAGAAGGGGCACAAATTGTGGTGTGCCCCTTCTATTCGTTATTTATCTATATTTTAGATGTATGTTCAGTAACTGCATGAATGATGTCTGCCCAGTCATCAGGATGATTTTCATGTCCTGCGCCATCAAGGGTTAGTAGGACTGAGTTAGGAATTTCATCAATAAGTGCGAGACCATGTTCAAAAGGGAGCGCTGTATCGTCTGTTCCGTGAATAACTAATGTAGGTGCTTGTATGGAGTGAAGCACACCTTCATAAGCATCATCACCTTGAAGTAAAGCGTGATTAAACATACTTAATAGATTGTTTGCGCGTTCTATTTCTTGTTTTACTTGAGTATAGACTCTTTTTTTATCAAATGTTCGTTTGGATCCACATAATAGGCGAGATCCGGAAACTAAATATTCTGCTACAACTTTATCATTTGTCCAATCTAAATGCGTGCCATTTGCGTGATGTGTTAAAATCCTTTCATCCATCGGGGGTAAATCGCGCGTGTTATCGTCAGAGCCTATTACACTTGTAGCTAGTAATGTTAACGACGATATTCTTTCAGGATATTTTACAGCAGCAATTTGAGCTATCATACCACCTAAAGACATACCAAATAGATGTGCTTTATCAATTTGATAAGCATCTAGTACCCCAATTGCATCTTCAGCCATATTTGTAACTGTATAATTGGAAGTTCCAGGTTCATATGTAACAGAGCGTCCCACATCCCGGTTATCAAAACGAATAACAAATTTCCCTGTGTTAGCCAACTGTTCACAAAACTCTTCATCCCAATACACCATTGAACACGTAGCACCCATAATTAATAAAATAGCTGGGTTTTTAGGGTTCCCAAAGCTTTCTGTACATATATCAATCCCGTTTATTTTAAATATCTTTTCAGTCATAGAGTTCTCCCCATTTCTTTTGAATTTCATTAAAAATACAATGTTGAGTGATTCTAAGGTGTATGTAAGTTTCGTTTTGGAATTAATAGTGCAATAACCCCTAAAAATAAGTATATAGCCATTCAAGGCAAAAAATTTTGAGAAATATTTGTATGTTATTAAAATAAATAGCAAGGAGGAATGGAAATGAAAGCAATTGTTATAGATCAATATGGTAATGTTGAAGAATTAAAAGAAAGACAAGTTTTAAAACCGGTTGTTAAAGATAACGAGGTATTAATACGCATTCTCGCAACATCTATTAATCCTGTTGATTGGAAAATAAGAAAAGGAGACTTACAAGAACAGTTACGATTTTCATTTCCAATTATTTTAGGGTTAGATGTAGCTGGTGTTATTGAAGAAGTTGGGGAAGAGGTAGAGTGCTTCAAAGTAGGAGATAAAGTATTTACGAAACCTGAAAATATAGGGAAGGGCTCTTATGCTGAATTCATTACAGTAAAATCGGATTTAGTATCCTATATGCCTACTAATCTAAGTTATGAAGAGGCAGCTTCTATTCCTCTGGCAGGACTTACAGCGTGGCAAAGTCTTGTAGATTACGCAAAAATAAAAGAACATGACCGAGTACTCATTCATGCTGGAGCTGGTGGAGTTGGAAGTTTGGCAATCCAAATCGCAAAATCATTTGGAGCTTTTGTTGCGACAACTGCAAGTAGTAAGAATGAAGAGTTTTTAAAGTCTTTAGGAGCAGATCTCGTTATTGATTATAAAAAAGATAAATTTGAAGAATTACTATCAGATTTCGATATTGTATTAGATACAATAGGTGGCGAAGTACAAGAAAAAAGCTTTCAAATTATAAAATCTGGTGGTGTTTTAGTTTCGATTGTTCATGAGCCAATTCAAAAAGTAAAAGGGATAAAATCAGGATTTCTATGGCTAAAACCAAACGGAAAACAACTAGAACAATTATCAGGTTTAATTGTACACGGAAAAATAAAACCAATTATAAGTAAAGTTGTGCCATTTAATGAAGAGGGGGCTAGAGAAGCTCATATTTTGAGTGAAGGTCAACATGTTAGAGGTAAGATTGTAATGAAAGTCGGATGATAATGAAGATAGTGGCTTGTAGAGAAAGTGAATTTGAACCAGAAAAAAACTTAGAAATAAATACTATCCCAAAATTCACATTTTCATTTTGGGATAGTATTTATTATTGGACATGTAATGTTATCTCTATAATATACAGTTTCGTATTGTATCATGTAATTTCTCTAAACCAATCAACATATCTTTTTCATTTAACATTGAATAGCTAATCCGTAATTTGTTATTATTTATATCGGTATTTAATAGACAAGCTGTTCCTGGTAAAAAAGAGACATCTACTTCATTTGCTTTTTGTAATAAGGTAAAGGGATCTATCGAATCCGGAAGTGTAATCCATAAATTAAAGCCACCATTTGGTATTTCAAATCGTAATTCTTTAAGTGGTGATAACAAGTCAATCGTTATATCACGTCTAATTTGTAAAGCAGTACGTAATTTTTCTAAATGGTTTTTCATACGTTCTGCACGTAAAAAAGGAAGGAGTGCTTTTTGCGTTAATAAAGGACTACCGATATCCATTGAACCTTTTACAGCATATAACCATTCAAAAATAGGCCCATCGGCAATAAGAGATGCGATACGCAATCCTGGTGCTAACGTTTTACTAAATCCTTTTATATATATTACGTGGCCGTTTATATCAAAATTTTTGATAGGAGGGGGAACAGTCGCACCCTCAAAATATATTTCTCCGAAAGAATCATCTTCAATTATAAAAAACTCATATAACTCTGCTAGTTCTATAAGTTCCATTCTCCGTTCTTTACTCATTACTGTACCTGTTGGATTCTGGAAAGTTGGATTCGTATACAATAAAACAGGATTTTTACTTTGACAAATATCATCGATTAAGTCGGAGCGAACTCCATGATTATCAAGAGAAATAGGTATAATTTGAGCACCTTTATTGATGAAAATATCAAGCGCAGCACTATAACAAGGACTTTCCACTAATACAATATCACCAGGCTTTAATAATGTTTGAGCAATTAAATCAATTCCTTGTTGTGCGCCGCTTGTAATTAATAATTGAGATGGATCGGTCACTAAATTCTGGTGTTCACTTAAGTAATTTGCTATTTCAACTCGCAGTTCATAATCACCCTGTACTGGCCCATAAGTTGCTAGGATCATCTGGTCTTTATTGAGTATTTTATGCATTTCGTCTGCTAAGAATGGATTTGGCAATAAACGTGGATACAAAATCGCTTGTGAAAAATCGTAATATTTTCGGTGCTGATTCATTGCATATTGAGATCGCATAACATTAATCGTTTTCGTTTGTTGCCATTTGTACGGAATTGGTTTGAAATCTTTCTTTACATGTTTATGTATATAAGCACCTTTTCCTTGCTCAATGCGTATATATTCTTTCTTTTCTAATTGCTTATATGCCTTACGAACAGTTAATAGGCTAATCTGCAAATCTTCGGCCATAGAGCGTAAAGATGGAAGTGAGTCACCATGTGAAAGCATGCCACTTTGTACTCTTTCAACGATTTGCATATATATTTGCTGGTAATACGGTATGTTGGATTCTTTACGAAGGACAATTTTCATGGTTTCACCTTTTTCGTTTTTATTTTATTAAAGCGAAAAATATAAAGGGAATCAACTACAATTTTAAGTAACTGTTATATACATAGATACACTGTTATACACCATACCTTCTATACTCATGTTAAGAGTAAAAAGGAGGAAGAAAAATGGTCATTTTCAATTATATTTTAGTATGTATTATTTTCGGAACAACATTTTTAACGATAAAAATCGGAATTGAAGCAGGAGCGCCCCCATTATTTTCAGCAGGAATTCGTTTCTTGTTAGCAGGCGTAATTCTGATGATTATATTTAAGTTAAAGCGAAAAGAAATTATGCCACATGTATTTTCAAAACGTATTATATATGCTGGTTTTTGCTTAACGTTTATGACATTCGCAACTTTGTACTGGGCGGAACAATATATTTCTTCAGGGTTAGCTGCTGTACTTTCTGCTACGGGGCCGATGATGATTTTATTATTACAGGCAAAGAGAAATAAGGCAAAATTACAAAAAGAGCAACTCGTAGCATTAATTATTGCACTAATAGGTGTTGTTTTTGTTTCTTTACCAGGAATGCAACAAGAAGTAAGTTTCATATGGAGTATCGCTTGTTTTGTTTTAATAATAGGAGAGTTATTTTACGGAATAGGCTCTATCCGCTCAAAAGAAATACTTTCGGATTTACAAAGTGTATCACCATTTCTCATTAATGGTATTCAAATGTTTTACGGAGGAGTTTTATTACTAATCGTATCCGTCATAGTAGAACAACCGAATGTAACTGTATTAGCTTCATGGAGTGTACAGTGGCCTATTTTATATCTCATCTTTATCGGATCAATTGGTGGGCACGGATTATATTACTGGCTCTTATCAAAAACGAATCCTGTATTCCCGTCAACGTGGTTATATGTATCACCGTTAATTGCTATTATTGTAGGATATATCATATTAGGAGAACCTTTAAACCCTACAATGGGAATAGGTGCTTGTTTTATTTTGGTTGGTGTATTTTTAGCTAATCGATCCACACTCCGGAGCTATTTCAAACAAGGGAAATTATTTGAGAAGGAAATGTAGTTGTATAAAGAAGCAGCCCTGTATATAACAGGGATGCTTGAATTTTATTCATGATACGGATTGACTTTATTTATTGGAAAGTCGTAATATTATTAAGCTATATGAAAGAGAACCACAAAAAGAGGGGGAGTTATTATGAAAATAAACTGGACTGAAGTAAAGGAAAAAATTCGACCGCAAATTTCAAAACCATCCTAGTAATGGCGAACCATCTAAGTGGAAAGATGTTCAAAAAGAAAAACGTAATAGCTGGGATGAAGTAAAGAAAGCGTTAAGGCCAAAATTAGCAGAGAACACATTTATGACATGGATTAGAAATACAAATGCTACTATAGAAGATAATAAATTAATAATTTTTTGTGAAAATGCGTTTCATCGTGATTTACTTGAAGGGGAGTATAAAAATATAATTTCAAGTACCGTACAGAAAATTACTAATGAAGAATATCAAATTTGGTTCGAAATAGGATCAAACGCCGCTTCAATAGCACAAATTCATCATATGCAAAATAAGCAACTCACTTACGGACAAGAGGAATCAAAAATAATTTGGAATCAAATAAAAGATAAAGTACAAGTAACAATTTCAAGACCTTCATATGAAACATGGATCAAAGAAACTACAGCCAGTTTAAATGAAAATTCATTGACTATTTATTTTAAAAACGAATTCCAACAAGAGTGGGTTGAAAAGTCTTATAAAGATTTAATTTTGCATATAGCAAAAGAGTTAACTGAAAATACATATGAGCTTCAATTTGAATTAAAATCAAATACAATTGCAAGCAATAATGGTGAAAAATCAAAATCAACTATTGATAATATTATTTCCAAATTAGAGAAGCACCTCAAAGTCACTACTGATAATTTAAAAAGTAATGATATAGAAGATAGCGATAAACGTATTCAAGCTTTAGAAGGAAAAATAGTGAAGTTGGAAAATGTAATAGATACATTAGTGGGAAAATTAGAGGTAGTAGAATTAAAAACACAGTTGGAAAAATAACCAACTGTGTTTTTTACTTAATTCGCTTTATTGATAAACCCTTTATAATGACGTTTTACAAGCTGGCTTTCTAAAGTCTTCATTGTTTCAAGCGCTACACCGACGATGATAAGTAAGCTTGTACCACCGATTTGTGCAGAAGGTGGTAATGTAGCAATTTTCGTGAATAAGAGCGGTAAAATTGAAATCGCCCCTAAGAAAATTGCCCCGATAAATGTTAAACGGTATAAAATTTTAGTTACATATTGTTCTGTTGATTTACCAGGACGAATACCAGGCACATAGCCATTTTGCTTTTTCAAATTCTCAGCCATTTGTTCAGGGTTTACTTGAATAAATGCGTAGAAGTATGTGAAAGTAACGATCAGACCGACATAAAGCGTCATTCCAATTGGATGTGCGAAATCAAGATTTGCAACTAACCATTGCGATACGCTTGAATCAGGGAAGAGCTGCGCGATTGTACGCGGCGTCATTAAAAATGCGGAAGCAAAGATAACTGGAATTACACCAGCACTATTTACTTTAAGAGGTAAATGAGTGTTTTTTGCTCCTTGGTATTGATTGTTTCCTGAAACAGCTTTTGCATATTGAATCGGTATTTTACGTACAGCTTGTTGAATGTAAATAACGCCAACAACTATCGCTAAAATTACGAGACCAATTAAGATCATCTTTATGATGTGCATGAATAATTGATCGCCTGCATTTTGAAATTGTTGCAAATAAATTTGGTTCGCAACATTTGGAATTGCCGCAACAAGTCCTGCGAAGATAATCATCGAAATACCATTACCAACGCCATTAGCGGTAATTTGTTCACCTAACCAAAGTAAAAATGCAGTACCTGCAGTTAAAACTGTCGCAATAAATAAGTATGTAGTCCAGCTTTGATCTGTAATTAATTGTCCACCTGCTATATTATTAAAACCATAAGACATCCCAATGGCTTGTATGAATGCGAGAATGATTGTAAAGTATCGAGTGAATTGAGCTGATTTCTTACGGCCCATTTCTCCTTGCTTTGCCCATTCCGAAAATTTAGGTATAACGTCCATTTGTAGTAATTGTACTATGATGGAAGCTGTAATATATGGTGTAATACCTACAGCAAAGATTGAGAAGTGTTGCAATGCTCCTCCGCCAAATACGTTTAGCATACCTAAAACGTTAGCTTGATCTTGTACTTTTAATACCTCTGCGTTAGTATGAGGAACTGGAATAAACGTGCCAATTCGAAAAACAATTAGCATCGCTAGTGTAAAAAGAATTTTGTTTCTTATCTCAGCTACTCTCATGAAATTTGAAATCGTACGAAACATTATGTCGCCTCCTATATTTTTATCAGTTCAAAACTGATTATTATATCCCGATGAAGTAACCACAAACCTCCTTCCGCATTAAATTCATTTGACAAATGGAATTTTATACATTTTGTAGTTTTCTCGGATATAAAAATATAAGGTGTTTTTTAGCGACCAATAAGCTTTTCGTAATCATTCAATACACATAATATATCGAATAAATTAACAAATGTACATACATACGCATGAAAAATGAATGAATAGGGGCATTTTTTACATTTATGTAATGCTAGATTGATAATTAGGAACGTTTTATGTAGTTGTATTGAAAGGATTCCGTGGAAAGTATTATGGTGTAGCTGTAGCACATGATAACCTCAAGGAAATCTTCAAGGATATTGAGAAAACTCATATATTTAGTCGTGAATTAGAGAAACTATTAAAGCAAGAAAAGATTTGAATGAAATAGTAGTGAAGGAAAATCTTTCTTCTATAGAGAATATTTCTAACGCAGGAATCTAAGTATATAGGTTCTAATGAAAGGAGAATTCACATGAATACATTTGTAAAGGACAAGTTTTATGAAACGAGAAATCAATTATTTGAGGAAATTACTTTGTTAAGTGATGCTCAATTTAATAGAAAATCAGATAAGGATAAATGGAGTATAGCACAAATTTGTCATCACTTAGTTTTATTAGATGAGAGAGTTATAACGGTTATTTCGTCAGGATTAAAAAAGATGGATAGTTTCCAAAATGAGCGTAAAGAAATTCATACTATTGTATTAGATAGATCGATAAAATTTATAGCACCAGAAATGATTGAACCAAGTATAGAACCATTTGAAGTGCTGCAAATGGTTGATTTGTTAAACGACTCTAGAAAAGAATTGATGCGTTTTCTGAGTACAATAGAAGATGAATCTAAATTGGTAAAAAAATCAGTGATGCATCCAGCTCTTGGAGAATTATTTCTTGATCAGTGGATAGAATTAATCTATTTGCATGAACAGCGTCATATAGAACAAATCAAAGAGGTCAAATTGCTTTGTGAAGTTGAAAAGTAAAAATTATTATCTATTTATTGAGCGATTTAGGATAGCATCAAGGGTTTGAGTGATAAAATACAAGTCTTGATTAAAATTATGATGAATTTAGTTGAAAGCAACCAATAAGCAGAAGAAAATACGAAACTAGCAGATCTTTCTCTTGAATAGGAAACGAACATTCAAAAAAACTGAATCCGAATTGCTGTATAAGTGTAACCCCGTCTTAAATGAAGAACGGGGTTATTATTTTTGGAAGTGATCTCAGCATTTTTATTTAGAAGGAAATAAATTAGCAATGAAATCCGAAAATGTAACCAGCATTACACACTATATCTTTAAGTTATAATGATTTCCGGAAATGAGTTATATGTCCATAATTTTGACAGTACATATACATCTACCGTTGGTTTAGCGCTCTTCACACGTTAGAGGAAGAAGAAAATACGATTCTGCTAGGGGGGATATGTATTTTATTCTCTATATTTTCACAGCAGAACCACCTCCAAAATTATCTTTTGCAGTTGAATTTTTCCGAATAATAAGTTACATTTTTAAAGTTCAAGCAACTTTATAGCAGTACAAAAAGGGGAGAAATATTGTTATTATGCAAAAAATGAAATGGAAGACCTATTTATGTTATTTTGTTATTTTTATACTTCTTGGAACAGCAGTAATAGTCAAGCCATCTATCTCAAAAGCTGAGGAATCTGATGTTAATATTACATTGTTAGGTACTGCAGATATTCATGGTAGATTTATGCCTTGGGATTATGCACTTGATGGAGCAAATACGAGCGGAAGTTTAACACAGCTTTATACGGTTATAAAGAAGGTACGTCAAGAAAATCCAAATACCATATTAGTAGATGCTGGGGATACAATTCAAGGAAACTCAGTAGAATTATTCAATGATAAGCCACAATCGCCAATGATGGTAGCGATGAATACAATGGGATATGACGCCTGGGCATTTGGAAATCATGAATTCAACTTTGGATTAGATACATTGAAAAAAGTTAGTGAGCAATATAAGGGAAAGACGTTAGCAGGAAATATTTATAAGGAAAATGGAGAGCGTTTTCTTCCTGCATATACGATTGTTGAAAAAGGTGGAATTAAAGTCGGGATAATTGGTATGAATACACCAATGATTAGTGATTTCGAAAAAGGGACAGATCATTTGGATGGATTGGTAGTGAAAAATCCAGTAGAAGAGACAAAAAAGGCAATTAAAGAATTAGAAGGTAAAGTAGATGTAATGGTAGGGGTTATGCATATGGGACTAGAAAATGAGAATGGAATCCCAGGTACTGGTGTTCAAGATATTGCGAATGCTTGTCCGGAACTAAGTGCTATTTTTGCAGCTCATATGCATAAACTTGTTAAAAAAGAAGTTGTAAATGGCGTTATTATTACAGAACCAGATAAATATGGAACACATATTTCACGTATTGATCTTACTTTTACAAAGCAAGATGGAAAGATGGTTCTAAAAAATAAAAATGCTACCGCTATACCTGTAAAAAATACTGATGGAACAACAATAGTATCTGATCCCACACTTGAAGACACACTGACACCTTTTCACGAGTATGCGAGAGGAGATGCAAATGTTGTTGTCGCTCAATTAAAGGGTAGAAACCTTGTTCCTGAAAATGAAATAAAGGGTATTCCAAGTGTGCAGATTCAAGAGACACCTTTATCAGATTTCTTTCATGAAGTCATGCTCTACTACAGCAAAGCAGATGTAGTAGCCCATCAAATTGATAACGATAATGCTCGTTTGGATGTAGGTCCTATTAAGAAAAAAGATATTGCGTATAATTATCAATATGCTTTGGGAGAAATTACGGTCTATAAGGTAACTGGGAAAGACTTAAAAGACTATATGGAATGGGCGGCAGGGTACTTTAACTCATCTCGTGCCGGAGATGTAACAGTTAGTTTTGATAAAACCCGTCGTGCTTCTAAATACAGTACGAATGATTTCTTTGGAGGCGTAAAATATGAAATTGACTTAACAAAACCATATGGAAGTAGAATTACAAATTTACGTTCTATTCGTACAAATAAACCAATCAAAATGAGTGATGTTATGACGCTAGGAATGAATGCGTATAGAATGGAGGCTCTTCAGGCAAAAGGGGGAGCTTTAGAGGGACGGAAATTTGAACAAACTTGGTCATCTAAACAAGAGAATGCATTCGGAGAAACTGGTGGAACCATTCGTAACCTTGCTATTACATATTTAAAAGAGGTAAAGAATGGTGTATACACACCAAAAGTTAAGCATAATTGGAAAATTACTGGCGTGAATACACATTCTTCAGAGCATAGGGCTGTAGTGGATCTTGTAAATAAAGGGATTTTAGAAATTCCAAAAACTGAAGATGGAAAATATACAAATATAGCATCTATAAATACTAAAGATTCAATTACAAAAGAAGAGATTGTAGCACTCTCACAAAAAGCTAATATTAATCCAAATCAGTTTAATCATGTAAAAAGAAAAGGAGAATTTTACAAAAAACTTAGTAGGATAATTAAATAAATATAAAATAGATAGCTTTCGTGCAAAAAACTATTAAACTTGGACATACCATTATCCTAAAAAAAGTTTGTGATTGGTATGGAAATATAAAGAATCAACGATAAAAAATCCTCTGGATTATTAAACAAATCCGGGGGATTTTTTATTTGAATAATTTTGGTTTTATTTCTTACTATGCATATTTATAATATGCTTTAAAAGAACATACCTTGAGCTAATAACATGCAATAGATGTGTCTTTTACTATATTTTAATGGGAGACAAATTAAAGATATTTTTGACAAAATAAAAAAGCCTGAAACTCATATGAGACTTCAGCTATCTCATAATGTTACAATCCATGCAGCTATAGACATACATAACAACATTATATTAAAAAATCTAAATTGTAGATGCGCTGCCTCACTAAAGTATTTATATACTATATATATCATAAAACAAAACACGCACTTTCTTCTTCTTGTTTATCAAGGTCATTAGTATTCATTTGATCCATCTTTATCCTAAATCAACTTCATGTCCGAAATATAAGTTTAAATAAGTAATATAAATTATAAGATGTCCTATAATAATTGTTATTTTAATAGCATTAAACCTACTCTTAAAATAGTAAAGAGTGGGTTTTTATGTTGTTATTTAGATGTAAGGGTACTTTGATTAGAATGAATATAGATAATTGACAACTAACCAATTGGATGAGCGCCTAAAAGAGCTCTTTTTTATTGAAATTAATATACATATATGTGTCTTTCTTTATTTATATCATCGACCACATATATGTAATTTTGCATAATGTTACATGAATTTTGTATTTTCTCTTTTTTCCGACAGGAATAGACAGTATACTTTGTACAAGCTTTCTATTTCAAAAATTATACGAGGTGAAAAAAATGAAAAACAAAAAGACATTAACTAAGGTAGCATTAACAACAGGCTTAGCTTTAACAGCTGTAGCACCATACGGAGTAGGTTATGCAGAGGAAACAGACCAACTACAAGTTCAAATTCAGGAAGAATCGTTCCGTTCGGGTGAACTTACACAACCGTCACAAAAGGCACCCGAAAATGTAGTAAAAGATGCTCTTAAGGAGAAAACAGAACAAGCTCTTTCTCCAAAGCAAGTAAATGGAGAAACTGGAGTAGATTATAAAGTTCTTCAAAAACGTGGTTCATATGATGGGACTACACTTGTACGTATTCAGCAAACATACGAAGGAAAAGAAGTATATGGCCATCAATTAACTGCACACGTAGATAATAACGGTGTTATTAAAAGTATTTCAGGCGATAGTGCGCAAAATTTAAAACAAGAAGAATTGAAAAAACCTATTAATCTATCAAAAGATGAAGCAAAACAATATATTTATACGAAGTACGGGAACGATATCAATTTTATTTCTGAGCCAGAAGTTAAAGAAGTTATTTTTGTTGATGAAAATAATGGACAAGCTAGCAATGCATACCAGGTTACATTTGAAGCTGCAACACCAAAATATGTTTCTGGAACTTATTTAGTAAATGCACAAAATGGTGATATGTTAAAAAATATGGTACAAGAATCTAACTTAAAAGCAAGTGAAAAACTAGTTGGAGCATTAAAGAAGAGTAAAAAAAGCAATCTTGCATCATTAACTGGAACAGGAAAAGATGATTTAGGTATATCACGTACATTTGGAATCTCTCAACAAGGTAATGGAAAATATGCTCTTGCTGATTATACAAGAGGGCAAGGAATTGAAACATATGATGTGAATTATAGAGACATTACTAAAGAAGAAAGCTATTATCCTGGTACATTAGCAACTAGTACTTCAACAACATTTAACGATCCAAAAGCAGTAAGTGCTCATTACTTAGCAACAAAAGTATTTGATTTTTATAAAGATAAATACAAGCGTAATAGCTTTGATAATAAGGGACAAAAGGTAGTTTCAGTTGTACATGCTTGGGATTCTGGAGATACGAATGATCCGAAAAATTGGCAGAATGCATTAAGTGCGAATAATGGAAGTATGCTTGTATACGGAGATCCTATCGTCAAGGCATACGACGTAGCTGGCCATGAATTTACACATGCAGTTACTTCTAGCGAATCTAATCTTGAATATTACGGTGAATCTGGTGCGATTAATGAGGCACTTTCTGATATTATGGGAACATCTATTGAGAAATACGTAAATAATGGAAGCTTTAACTGGACGATGGGAGAACAAACTGGATCTGTTTTCCGTGATATGGAAAACCCGGCTTCTGTTCCATCTTCACTTGGAGTACCTTATCCAGATGATTACAGTGAATTTAACGATTTTAATGGATGGGATCAAGGTGGCGTTCATTTTAATTCAAGTATTATTAATAAAGTGGCGTATCTCATTGCAAAAGGTGGAACTCATAACGGTGTAACTGTTAAAGGAATTGGTGAAGATAAAATGTTTGATATCTTCTATTATGCAAATACAGATGAGTTAAACATGACTTCTAATTTCAAAGAATTGAGATCAGCATGTATTCGAGTGGCAACTAATAAATATGGAGCAAATACTGCTGAAGTTCAAGCAGTTCAAAAGGCATTTGATGCAGCGAAAATTAAGTAAGTTAGAAATATAGTTTTCATTCATATATTATTACATTATGAAAAAACAGCTACTGTCATTTTAAAGATAGTAGCTGTTTTTTATACAGCAATGTATGAGTGAAAATAAACTTATAAAGCAATAATTACACTGTATATCTTCAATAGTTACGACAAATATAAAAGGTTTAAAATATATAAAAACTGAAAATTAATAATATATTGACCTCTTGATAGGAAGTACTATAGAATGAAAGCGATAACAAACGATTGCTTTAAAATGATTTCTCTGATCTTTTAGTATTTATACATATATGCAGACATAAATAAATCTATTTTTTTGAACATTAATGCAAACGTTTTCGTATTAAAAAGATCATGGAAATCCATATGTGAAAATTGCCAATATGGGGGGTGAAATAAAAGAGATTTCTAGATTAATTTAAGTAGTGTAATTTAGTACGAACATATTAAATCGTGTGTACTATTTAAAGAAAGGGTGTATGTGGTGCAAATGTTAAAAAAATTAATTAACAAATCAGTTTTATTACTTACTATAATCGTTATGTTATCCTCTGTTTTCTCTTTTCAAAGTGTAAAGGCAGTTTCAAATTCGAAAACAACTGAAGTTATCATTCATTACAAAGAACAGTCTGGAAATACAAAGGATTGGAACCTTTGGTTATGGGGAGAAAATGCGAATGGTAAATCATATGAATTTACTGGTGAAGATGAATTTGGAAAGTACGCTAAGATTAATATGGATGATGACTATGAACGTGTAGGATTTATCATTCGTACGAATGAGTGGGAAAAAGATGGTGGCGATCGTTGGATTGAAAATATAAAGGACGGTCGTGCTGAAGTATGGATTCTTTCTGGTGATGAAAAAGTATATAACTCTAAGCCTTCTTCGGATCTATCCATTCAAAAAGCAACTATTGATAGTTTCAATGAAATTACTGTAACGACTAATGTGCCGTTTCATATTAAGGAACGGAATATTGAAATTGAAGGCATCAAAATTAAGGATATTAGTCCTTATGATATAAACAGTGGAAATGTTACTAATAAGGTTAAAATAATTACGGAGCAGAAAATTGATTTAAAACAATCATACAAAGTTAAAATCGAAAACGTAGCTGATACGAATACTGAAATCGGTAAAGTCATTCGTAGTGAGGAATTTGATCATTCATTTTATTATGCTGGTAACGATTTAGGTAATATATATACACCGCAACACACTAAGTTCCGTGTATGGGCTCCTACTGCGAGTGAAGCGAAGTTAGTTACATATAAAAAATGGAACGATAAAATAGGTACTGAAATAAACATGCAACAAGGTGAAAAAGGAACTTGGAAAGCAGAACTTAAAGGGAACCAAAAAGGGCTCTATTATACGTATAAGGTGAAAATTGGTAATAAGTGGACTGAAGCAGTTGATCCGTATGCACGTGCTGCTGCAGTAAATGGAGATAAAGGTGCAGTTGTTGATTTAGAAGAAACAAATCCGAAAAAATGGAAAGCAAACAAAAAACCAAAATTTAAAAATCCGGAAGATGCTATTATTTATGAATTGCATGTACGTGATCTTTCTATTCAGCCCGAAAGTGGTATTAAACAGAAAGGAAAATATTTAGGGGTAACAGAAAAAGGAACAAGAGGTCCTGAAGGTGTGAAAACAGGCCTTGATCATATGAAAGATCTTGGTGTTACGCACGTGCAGCTTTTACCGATATTTGATTATGCATCAGTAAATGAAGAGAGTTTAAATGAACCACAATATAACTGGGGATATGATCCGAAAAATTTCAATGTTCCAGAAGGATCCTATTCTACAAATCCATATGAGCCAACTGTTCGAATAACTGAATTAAAGCAAATGATTCAAACACTGCATGATAATAATCTTCGTGTTGTAATGGATGTAGTATATAACCACATGTATAATGCTGCTGAATCTAATTTTCATAAGTTAGTTCCAGGTTATTATTACCGTTACAATGAAGATGGAACATTTGCAAATGGAACCGGAGTAGGAAATGATACAGCTTCAGAACGAAAAATGATGAGAAAATTTATGGTGGATTCGGTGACATACTGGGCAAAAGAATACAATTTAGACGGATTCCGTTTTGATTTAATGGGTATTCATGATTATGAAACGATGAATGAAATACGTAAAGCTGTTAATCAAATTGATCCTTCTATTATACTGCATGGAGAAGGGTGGGATTTAAATACACCTCTTGCAGCTGAGTTGAAAGCAAATCAAAAAAATGCGGAGAAAATGAAAGGGATTGCTCATTTTAACGATAATATACGAGATGGATTGAAAGGTAGTGTATTTGAGGAGAAGGAAAATGGATTTGTAAATGGAAAGGACAACATGGAAGACCGCATTAAAAAAGGGATTACGGCAGGCATTGACTACGATATAAATTCGTCTACTTATCAAGATCCTGAGCAAGTGCTAACTTATGTGGAAGCACATGATAATCATACATTATGGGACAAACTTGAGTTGACTAATCCAGGTGACAGTGAAGAAGTGCGAAAACAAATGCACAAATTGTCTTCTTCGATTTTATTAACATCACAAGGTATTCCATTCTTACATGCAGGACAAGAGTTTATGCGCACGAAGTATGGTGATCATAACAGTTACAAATCTCCTGATCCAATTAACCAAATGGATTGGTTGCGCCGTGCAGCATTTAATAATGAGGTAGAATATATGAAGGGCTTAATAGATTTACGCCAAAAGTATTCAGCTTTTCGAATGACATCTCCTGAGCAAATTAAAAAGCATATATCATTTATAGATACTCCAAAAAATGTGGTAGCTTATTCAATAAATGGAAAGGGCAATGGGAATAAAAATGAATACTTTATAGTGGCTCACAATGCAAATAGAGAATCCGTTGACATAACTTTGCCATCGAAAGGGCCTTGGAAAGTACTAGTAGACGGTAAACAGGCAGGTAGTAAAACACTTTACGTTGTCCATGATAATAAAATTAAAGTTCCCGCATTAAGTTCATTAGTTTTAAAAACAGAGAAACCGATTAAATAAATGCAAAAAGCGAAGTGAAGGTTGTTTTTACTTCGCTTTTAAAGTTAAAGTAATATAATTTCACGTACTGTAATTTTATTACAATTTAATAAACAAAAAGAGAAGAACTCCACCAAAGTTCTTCTCTTTTTTATGTGTAATTAGGGTTTACATAATTGTAGATATAAGAGTTTTTGAAAATAGCTAAAGGCAAGACGATGAACCTATTTACAAAGTGACAAGAAAATGACAAAACTGTAAGAATGCATGAATGTTTGTAAGAAAGTTCGATGTTTTCTTTTTTCTTTTTTTATTAAAGTGAAAAATAAGAAAGCGGTGTCATAAGAGGTTGATATTTTTAGGTGCGTACAATAACCAAAACTATTCATGTAATGAAGGTATATGGCAATCAGTAAAACACCTTACTAAAAAGGAGGGTTTGAAAATGACATTTTCTCAATTCAATATTGATATTTTTCGAGCAATTAATGATTTAGGTAAACAATATTCATTTCTAAACTCAACCATGGTATTTTTGGCAGAATATATGGTATATATTTTAGCTCTAATTATTTTAGCTTATTGGTTTACTGGGCCCAGAAAAAGTAGGATGATGGTTATTCAAGCGATGTTTGCTTTTGTGCTTGCTGAGGTGATTGGAAAAATAACGGGGAAATTTCATCTAAATTATCAACCGTTTGCAGTATTGCCTGATGTGAATAAACTTGTCGACCATGCTGTAGATAATTCATTTCCTAGTGACCATACGATTCTCTTTTTTTCAATTTGTTTTTCGTTTTGGCTTATTCGTAAAAAAGTTGGTTGGTTATGGCTTATACTTGCATTTTGTGTAGCGATCTCTCGTATTTGGGTAGGGGTTCATTATCCTTTTGATGTTGCAATAGGGGCTTTAATAGGATGTGTTTCAGCATTGTTTTCTTATTGGTTAGTACCGAATTTTTCTTTTATCAATCAATTGCTTACTCTATATGAAAGAGTAGAAAAACATGTTTTACCATCCAAAAAGAAATCAAAGGGATTTTGAATATACAAGTATAAAAAGACGTTATCCTTTCCTATAATTCTACAGAAAGGATAACGTCTTTTTCGTTTTATCGAAAGTGCAAAATATTAGATTGATAATGATGTATCGGAACCCCGTAGTTAAATATAAGTCTCTTCAACTCTATCTAACCATTCAAAATAGCTTATTTTTGTATTAAAAGGTGTACCTTTTAAAATGACGTGATTTCTATGAGTAACATTTAACAATCCCCATTTAGATATTTAATAGGTTCTCTATATTTATTGTATATAAATTATACAATAAATATTTTTATGTTACATACATTAAATTTAAGCTTAACCTCGCTCTTTTTCTATAATTCTCTTAAATGGACAAAATTCTTACCAATATTCAGAACCGATTACGCTTTTGCATTGATTTTTCGGTTTTTCTTGACCAGATCATTGAATAACTACACATAAACTCCTTATATCTCTAGATAAACTACCGATTAGCTCCATATAGACTCTAGATAACCTATATAGAATACAAGTTATCAAGGAGGTAAGAAAAAATGAATTTTATGAAACGTGCAATTCTCAGTATGAAAAAAAGGATAGGAACATCATTAATTTTGATGGCAGTTTTTCTGATTGTTACAAATTTGGTTCTTTCAGGGTTCACAATCCAAAATGCATCAAAAAAAGCTGCGGATGCAGCAAGAAAAAAACTAGGTGCAGATGTTACTTTAAGTCTTGATTTTGACAAATTAGGTCAACAAGCTCGAGAAACTGGAGAGATGCCTAATCCACCGAAGCTTAAAACAAAAGAAACAGATCAATTAGCGAAATCCAAGTATGTAAAAGACTATAATTACATAGCTAACACTTTCGGTATTTCTGATGGACTTAAACTAGTAGGAGCTTCAGAAGGAGAAGAAGAAGGAAAAGGTAAAGTGGGAATGGCGGCTGTGCGAGGCGGTTCAAGCTCTGGTACAGAAATAGATATGAATGCTTCTTTTATGATTGAGGGGGTCCGCAAGACTGCATTACAAGAAAGCTTTAAAAACGGAAAAAGTAAAATCATTGATGGAAAACCAATTACAGAGCAAATGAAGGATCAGAATGTAGCTTTAATGGAAAAACGATTAGCGGAATTAAACAATTTGAAAGTAGGAGACAAAGTTAAAGTGCAATCAGGGGATAAGAAGGAAACCCTCGAGATTGAAATTATCGGTATTTACGAAACGAATGAGCAAGCAATGGGTCAACAGGCTCCTCCTATTATGGATCCAGCTAATAAACTATATATGCCGCATTCAACTATGAAAAAATTAGAAGTAGACCAAGGTATAAGTAGTGTTCAAGTCGTGTATTTCTTGAATGATCCAAAATATATTGATGCATTTAAAAAAGAAGCAAAAAAATCTAATATTGATTTTAATTATTATAAATTAGATGCACATGATTCATTGTACAAACAAATGATTGGTCCTATCGAAAATATTTCTTCTACTTCTCAAATGATTATTTATATTGTATCAATTGCAGGTGCGATTATATTAGGGTTAATCATTATGCTATCAATTAAAGGACGTCGTAAGGAAATGGGAATACTGTTATCTATTGGAGAGAAAAAATGGAAACTGATGGCGCAGTTCGTAGTAGAAGTAGTATGTGTCGCTATTTTAGCATTTGGATTATCCATAACAACAGGAGCTAAGGTTTCTCAATATATCGGGGATAATTTACTTTCGAGTGAAATCGCTACAACAAGCGAAGAAACGGACACCATGCGAAATAATAGTACTGTAATGATGTCTGGACCTGGTGGTACGCTACAAAATCAAAAAGAAGATCCAATTGATAAAATTGATGTAAGTGTAACAGGAGAAGATGTAGGGAAAATGGGGGGGGTTGGACTAGCTATTGCTATAATAGCAACGCTTCTTCCAGCATTATCAATTCTACGTTTAAATCCAAAACAAATTCTTTTAAAAGATGAATAAGGAGGCATAATATGGAAACGATTTTACAATTTAAAAATTTGGATTATTATTATGAAAGTAATGGAAAAAATGTAGCGATACTAGAGAATGTTAACTTTTCTTTTCAAAAAGGGCATTTCTACACGATTTTAGGACCATCTGGATCTGGTAAAACCACAACGCTAAGTTTAGGTTGTGGACTAGATGTCCCTAAAAATGGTTATGTACTGTATAATGGCAAAGATATTAGAAAAATTGGTTTGGATCGATACCGTAATCAAAATGTATCTGTAATTTTCCAATCTTATAACTTAATTACCTATATGACAGCTCTTCAAAACGTCTTAACAGCAATGGAAATTACAGGTGTTAAAGTGAAAAATAAGACGGTAAGGGCATTAGAGTTATTAGAGAAAGTAGGACTCACAGAAGCTGAAGCGAAACGAAATGTCCTGCAACTAAGTGGTGGGCAACAACAGCGTGTAGCAATTGCTCGAGCACTATCTTGTAATGTTGATTTACTGATTGCAGATGAGCCGACAGGAAACCTCGACGAGGAAACCACAATGGATATAATAGAACTGTTTCAAGAACTTGCACATAAAGAGAATAAATGCATTATTGTTGTGACGCACTCACAGGAAGTTGCTAAAAAATCAGATCGTGCAGTGTATTTAAGTAAGAAGAAGTTGGTCGTAAATGAAATCTAATATAAACATCGTAGTTGTTCAATTCACATAATTTTCAAAATTTAGCCCGTTCAAAAGCTTATATTTGATTTATAATAAAATCAAGCCATAATCAAAATGGTCTCCCTGTACTGAATGTTAAAATAGTTTGTTGTTCCCTTTTTCTTATAATTGGTTACCTATATCATGGGATAATCACACATAAAAAACGGGACATTACCTAGATATATAATCTAAATGCTGTCCCGTTTAACTGTGTATCTGTATAGTTATTGCAGAATTAAACCTACAATCATAATTAAACTAAATACTATTATCCAACCAAACGCACAATAGCCAAAAATTCTAATCCATTTAGGTAATTGATTCATGTTAATTTTATTTGAGGGAACTCCCTGCATAGAAAACATCATTTTTTGATCTCTATCTCTATTATTTTGTTGTTCATACATAACATCATAACCTTTCCAGAACTATTGTGTTTATAGTATATCAGCCTGAAGAAAATTATGTACAGAATACAAGGGGATAACTTAATATTATGTGGTGAATTTTATAAATACTGAAAAAGAGCCCTACATAAATAAGATTATGTTTCTTCAAGTATTAACTTGCTGGATATGCATTAGAACCAAGATAGCGTTCTTTTATAATTTGAAGATGATGAAGCTCATGACCAGCAATGATGTATGCTAATGCACGAACTGTAACTTCAGAATTATTCGCATTTCCTCTTTGTGACCAAGCTTCTTTATCTAAGCTTCTAAGTAAATACACGGTAGATTGGCGAACAACTATTAAATTCTCAAGAAGATCTTGCATAGATTGCTTATCAAAAGCAGCTCTAAGAACATACATATCATCGTTATAGCCTGGAAGTTCTGCTGTCTCGCCTCGAGCAATAGATAGCAATCGATACGCCATAATACGTTCTGTGTCCGCTATATGACCGATTACTTCTTTTATACTCCATTTAGTAGGAGCATACCGGAAAAGTCCCTCACTATTAGAAATTCTCTTTAATAAAAGATTCGTTTCCTTCATTTGTTGTTCTAGAATATGTATGATATTTCCGTCTGATACCAAGTTGGTATACGTTGCATAATAGGAGTTATATTCACTTACCTTTGGTCTTATTTGCATACGAATCATCCTTTATGTTTTATATTTAATCTTTACATATAGCTTATCATAAAAGAATTCCAAATTAATCTGAAAAATGGAGGCAAATATGCATTTTTCATCTTCCTTTTCAGTTGCATAGATGAAATGCATCTCAAATAAGAGAATCTAATTTGCTGCTAAGCGGAATTTTGTTTTTTTGCTGTTATAGTAGAAGGTGAATATTTAAGTTGGATACAGTTTGTCACTACTTATGACAATCGCAATTTAAGAAGTAGCATATATCATTAAATGAAAAGCCTGTTAATAAGTTTATACTTACTACAAAAACAAACAAACTCTCCTTTAAATAGGACGAGTTTGTTTGTTTTTGTGTTTAGATAATGGAATACGCATGCTAAATTGCACACTATGTTCCATATTTTTTATAGAATACTTTATATCTAGTCTTTCAAGAATTTGTTTAACAATATATAGACCTAAACCACTTCCTCCGGTATTTCGATTCCGAGATTTTTCAATTCGATAAAATGGTTTGAAAATTTGTTGTATATCTTCATCTTTAATATTGATACCTGTATTTATAATTTGCATTTTAATTTGACCTTGTTTAGAATCCTTACTTAACTTTATATAGACTTTTTCATTATGTGGTGAATACATAACTGCATTATGGATAATATTTTTACATGCTTTTTCAAAAAGAACACGATCTGTATAAACAGAAAGGTCAGAGTCAATTTCTTTTATTATTTGGATGCTTTTTTGAGAAGCGAAAAATTCGAGATCTTTTGTGATTGTACCTATTAACTTTGAAAGATTAATTTCTTCTATTTTTAGTTTAAAAGTGTGTTGTTCTAACTTTGACATACTTAAAATTTCACGAACTAGTTGTTCCATACTTTCAATAATTTGATGATTTTTCTTTAAATATTGATCACGATTTTGATAAGGGCCAATATTGTATATCATCCCTTCTAAGTATCCTTTCATTACAGTAAGAGGGGACTTTAATTCATGTGCTACAATTGCAAAAAACTCTCTGCGTTTTGTTTCTATTTCTCTTTCTTTTTCAATATCATTTTTTAATTGTTCATTTGCTTTTTTTAAATCAAACATAGCTTGTTGTAAGTTAATAGACATGTCATTCAAACTATTAGATAATTCTCCTAACTCATCTGTAGAACGAACCTCAATTTTTTCGGAGAAATCTAAATTTGCCATCTTTTGTGCACCCTCATTAATATAAATAAGTGGCTTTGTAATAAACCTGGAATAGAAATAAGCACTCCCTATACCAATTACGATCACAATGATACTAATATAGGGGAGAAAACGCACTAATACTTGCGAAGCTTCATCAATCGGTTGAAATGTTGCGAACACTACAAGCGTTAAACTACCATCTTGGAATTGAATTGGTTCCGTAACATTATATGAATTGCTAATGGTACCTGCATTCTCAAATCGTGCTGCTTTAGTAACTACTGTTGTTTGTGTACCACTTTGAATAAAAGAAAATGAAGGCGAGTAAATAATTATTCCTTCTTTATTTTGAAGCGAAAGCATCGCGTTATTTTTTTTTGCGTATTCATCAAAAAGTGGTATCGCATCTTGAAACGTAAGATCTTTGGACTTATCAATTATTTCTTTTATCCCTGTTTGAAGTTGATCTGTTTTGTATTGCTCATAAAACGTAGGGAGAAAGAAATATAAAGTTAAATAAATCAACACTGCAAAGGATAACAAAATGAGAGATGTAGTCATAAAGAGTTTATAAGTAATTTGCTTCATCTTCATGATTTTTACAATGCTATTCATCAATTTTATACCCAATACCCTTTATTGTTTTAATATAGGGGATGGCTAGTTTTTTACGTAGATTTTTAATATGCGTATCTATTATTCGTGTTTCTCCAAAATAATCGTATCCCCAAACTTTTTCTACAATATTTTCTCTTGTAAGTACTTTTCTTTCATTTTGAAATAGTAGTTGTAGAATTTCGAACTCTTTTGTCGTTAACAAAATTTCAACATCAGTTACATATACTCTATATGCATCAACATCAATGCGCACTTCTTTAAATACCAAATGATTATTTACATTTTTATCATAACTTCTTCTAAGTACAGCTTCGACTCGTCTAATCAAAACATGAAACGAAAAGGGTTTTGTTATATAATCATCAATCCCAAGATCGAACCCTTTCATTTGATCTTCCTCTTCTTCTAACGCAGTTAGCATAATAATTGGTATGTTTGACTGACTTCGAATCATTTTAGCAACTTCAAATCCATTAAGATTGGGCATCATTACATCTAGAAGAACTAAATCAAAGGATTGCTTATTAAATTGTGTCATACCCTCTAGTCCATCTGAAGCAACTACCACTGTATACTGTTGTGTCATTAAAAATTGTTTAATTAATTCCTGAATTTCTTGATCGTCCTCAACCACGAGGATATGATAGTTTTTCATAATATCACCTCTGGTAGTCATTATAGCCGTACTATCTGTAGTTTATGTGGAGATACAGTAGGAAACTTCATAGGACGTTTAACGTATTAACTCCATTTTCAAGATTCTGTATTCTCCATAAAAAAGTATTATTACCCATATTCCTTTTTTATGGAGAAATATTTGCGTGCTTGAAAAAACTTATCATATAAAAAGCTGAACGATAATATTTACAAAAAAACTAATGTATAATAATGTAAATTGTATGTAGTTTTTTAACTGTTTGAAAATATACTTTCGATACTTTACTAGAAGGAGAAAGGGAGATGAATTTAAATATAAAAGAAGCCAGCGAAATTCTAGAGCGTACGCCACAAACTTTGTAGTTTTTTTGCTAATTTAGTAAAGACCCAAGGTGCGAACAAGGGATTATTTAAATCATGTGAGAAAGGTTGTGAAATTATTTGAGGAGTTATAAAGCGATGCTGTTTGATTTAGATGATACGTTACTTGATAGGGATAAGGCAGTAGATAACTTGTTTTTATTAGTTTTAGAAAAGTGTTATGAGAATGTTAGCGATACAGTCAAAAACAATATGTTACAGAAATTCAAAGAATACGATAAAAGGGAATACGGCATTAGTAATAAAACGATAGTTTTAGAATCATTATTTGATGAATTCGCGCCGATATATAGATTGCCACACAATTATATCCAAGATTTTTGGAATGAAAATTTCCCTACATGTTTTTCAATAGACCAAAATACTATTCATTTCTTAAATCATATAAAGAGTCACTTTAAAATTGGAATTATAACAAACGGCTCAACGCATAGACAAAAAGCTAAAATAATTAACACGAATTTAAACAATTACTTTGATACGATTATTATTTCTGAAGAAGTAGGATTGAGTAAACCTGATAAACGTATATTTGAACTAGCATTAAATAAGCTAAATGTACAGCCGAAAAATACTTTATTTGTTGGGGATGACTTAGAAAAGGATATTGCTGGTTGTCAAAATGCAAATATAAATGGAATATGGTTTAATCCTCATAGAATCACAAATAGGACTGAAATAAAACCGTATTCTGAGATTGATACTTTTGATAGTTTATTAAGTTACATTACTCCACAATATTTTTATAATAAGTGAAAATGCTATGGAGTGATCATTAAAAGGATTTCATTCACCGTAATATAAAAAATAAAAATAAACAGACACAGACACTTAAATCTCTTTCCGCTACCAATATTAGTATTTTCAAATGAACTAACAAAGCATGATATGAAAATTATGGAGGAGTGATACTATGGAAATAAAGAAAGTAGTAATTGACGGAATAAACATTGCGGTCATAAGAAATGAAAAAGTACTAATATCCGATGTTCAAACGGCATTGGATTTTATGGCAACAGTTCAATATGAGGTCGATGCGAAACATATTATTATCGACAAATCATTAATAAGCGAAAGCTTCTTTGACTTAAAAACACGGCTTGCGGGTGATATTCTTCAAAAGTTTATAAACTACAAGGTAAAGATTGCTATCATTGGAGATTTCTCTATGTATACTAGTAAAAGCTTAAAGGATTTTATTTATGAATGTAATAAAGGTAAAGATATTTTTTACTTAGCAACTGAACAACAAGCAATTGAAAAACTAAGTACATTAAAGCAATAATACCTCAGTAAAATATCCCTCTTTTTCACGTCACATATTATCTACAGCATATAAGAACTGATGTTTGTGATAAACTAAGAGGTGAATAAAGGGGGAATTTTCTTGAACAATTTTAATGACACAATCCGAAATTTAAACAATTTAGTTTACAAACCTAACAATTTAATGATTACGGATCTAATAGAAGAAAAGCAAAACGCAGAATATGTAGGATGTTTATTTCACTTAAATAAGAAAACTATCCGTTTTAGAGTATCAAAAATTACGCCTAATAAAATTGGTCAATTTGTTTCTTTTTGGGAAAAAGATGCAAATATGCAAAATCAAGCGTTCTCTTATGACGCTGCTCCTGACTTATTAGTTATCACTTGTATTAATGATAATAAACTAGGGCAATTTATTTTCCCTAAAGAAATTCTACTTAAAGAAAAAATATTGAAAACGCAAAGTCAAAAAGGAAAGATGGCTATGAGGATTTATCCGCTTTGGGATACTCCTGTTAGCAATCAAGCGAAAAAGAGCCAAATGTGGCAACTTCAATATTTTGTTGATTTAAGCAATCCTAATAATTTACCTATAGACAAACTATTAACTTTGTATTCGTAGCTTTTAGTTTTGTATGTGAATTTGTTGCCGTATCCCAAAGTATGATGTCTTTTATTTGAATTCTCATATTCAGTTATCTTATGATTTTTTTTGTACCGGTACAGTTAAACGAAATGTACATTGTTTCAGTACCCCATCAAAATTACAATCAGCATATACTATTTTAACTTATAACTTATTTAGGGGTGCTGAATATGACAAGATTACAAGATCAGCTTTTTACAAGATTGAACCTTGAAAAACGTGCGGAAGTAAAGTTTGAAGAATTAAATAAAATTCTCTTTGCATTTGCACACACTATACCATTTGAGAATTTAGATGTTATAGCACGTAATGCGAATACAATTACTATGGAAAATTTACAGAATAAAATTTTAACTACATCCCGCGGCGGGCTTTGTTATGAATTAAATACTCTGTTTTACTACTTTTTAAAAGATTGTGGTTATGATGTACAACTTGCACTTGGAACCGTATATAAAAAATTAAATCAACGCATGGGCACTTGAGGATGGACATATAACGATTATTCTAAAGTATGCTAACGAACGATACTTAATTGATGTAGGTATTGCTTCTTTAGTACCTCTGGTCCCTGTACCTTTTACCGGTGAGTCTATTTCCTCTAAAAATGGTACGTATCGAGTGAGACAAAAAGATACGAGTAAAGGAAATTACATTCTAGAAAGAAAAGATACGAACAGAGAGTGGAAAGTTTGTCATGCTTTTTATAATTGTATCATTGATGAGGCAGTAGTAAATGAGGTTCAAAGAAGAGTAATAGAAGATGAGAAATCTATTTTCAATAAAGGACCAATTGCAGTTAAATTGACGGACTTTGGCCATGTTTCTTTAACGAATACTAGTTTAACTGAAATGATTCATGGGGAAAAAACGAAACGTGAAATTACAGAAGAACAATATAGAGGGCTATTAAATACTTTATTTGCTATTCAGTTGTCATGAAACGAATAGCTAGCCGGTTCTTACACAGAATCGGCTATTTTATTAACTTTATTTTAAAACTACTATTAAAGTTTGATTTTCTAATTAGATATAATACACTAGAACAGTATGGAAAATTATAAATAATGATTTTGAATGTAAAGGAAGATTTTTATGTCAATTATTGATAAATTGAAACTTAATAAGTATACAAACATGGTCGTGATTAATGAACCAAGTGATTATGACATTTTTGCAGGGAAAGAAACCGTATTTTCCAAAGATCATGATGCCATTTTTATTTTTGTAGAAACACTTGATGAAATGGTGAAACAAACGAATTTTATTATTAGTAATGAAGAATTATTAATTGAAAAAGGCTATATATTCTTCGCGTATCCGAAAAAAGGTAATTGTCGATATAGTACGTTTATTCACCGTGATGAAATGTTTCCAGCATTAAACGTTGGCGAAGATGGGTATGTAGAGCAAAGCGCTATTAAATTTGCTCGTATGGTAAGTATGGACGATGTCTTTACTGTTGTAGGTTTAAAGCGTGAAAAGAAAAAAGAGAAGAAAACGCCTGCTATGAGTCAATGTGTTGCCGATTATGCAGATCGTATTCAAGATGTTGAAGCATTATTGGCTAATCATCCGAATGAACTTAAGTTTTATCAAAGTTTAACACCTGGATATCAAAAAGACTGGGCACGTAATTTATTTTCTGTAAAACAAGAAAAAACACGCGATAAACGTCTTGAGAAAATGATTGAAATCCTATCACAAGGCTATAAAACAATTGAATTATTCCGTAAGAAGAAAAAATAATGGTTAGGAAAGTCACAATGATGCAACAATTAATTATGCTTAGCACATTGAAAAAAGGATTACTTTCAGTATACTAAAGTATGTTCTTATATTTAAATAATTAGCAAAAGAGAAAAGGTGTTTGAAATGAAATCGTATATTGTAGTTGGAGCTGGTATTTTAGGAGCGTCTACTGCTTATCATCTCGCTAAAGCAGGTGCGAATGTTACTATCGTGGATCGTCAACAACTAGGTCAAGCAACTGATGCAGCGGCTGGTATTGTATGTCCATGGCTTTCACAGCGTCGTAATAAAGCATGGTATAAAATTGCTAAAGGCGGTGCACGTTACTATTCTTCTTTAATTCAGCAATTAGAAGCAGACGGTGAAACGGATACAGGATACAAACGTGTAGGTGCAATTAGTTTACATACTGATGAGAAAAAGTTAGATAAAATGGAAGAGCGCGCTTATAAACGACGTGAAGATGCACCAGAGATTGGTGAAATCACTCGCTTATCAGCTGAAGAAACAAAAAAATTATTCCCAGCATTATCAGAAGAATATAGTTCTGTTCATATTAGTGGCGCTGCACGAGTAAATGGAAGATCATTACGTAACGCATTAATAAGTGCTGCAAAAAAACATGGTGCAACTTTTATAAAAGGAGATGCAGTATTAGTCCGTGAAGGTAATCATATTACTGGAGTTAAAGTACATGATGAAACAATGGTAGCAGAAAAGGTGATTGTAACCGCAGGCGCATGGGCGAATGAAATATTGAATCCATTAGGTATCAATTTCTTAGTTACATTCCAAAAAGGACAAATTGTTCACCTGCAAACGGAAAATACAGCAACAGAAAATATGCCAGTTGTTATGCCGCCAAACGATCAATACATTTTAACGTTTGACAATGGTCATGTCGTAATTGGTGCTACCCATGAAAACGAAACGGGCTTCGATCATCGTGTAACGGCAGGTGGTTTACATGAAGTATTCCATAAAGCATTAGCAGTTGCACCTAGTTTAGAAGATAGTACTATGCTTGAAACGAGAGTTGGGTTTAGACCATTTACACCAGGATTCTTACCTGTTATTGGGCCACTACCTAACTTCGAAGGTATTCTCGTTGCGAACGGATTAGGCGCTTCAGGTTTAACTGCCGGCCCATATTTAGGATCAGAATTAGCTAAACTAGCACTTGGCCAAACAATAGAATTAGATTTAAACGATTATGACGTTGCGGGCGCAATTGAATAATAAAAAAGATTAGGATTCGCTCCTAATCTTTTTTATTTGGGGTAGCACGACATACCCATCAAGCTAATATTTTTAATTACTCCCATAAAAATATGCATCGTTGACTACAGATAAGATGGTTATGTTAATTGAAAACAATTGATTTAAATGGCGAAATTTATATAAAAAAGATAAAAAGGAAGAGTGTTTGAAATATTTAGTTGACAAAGTGGGCGAGATATGATGAGTATAATTGGGGTACAGCCGAGATACGTGTGAAAATAGGTCATAGACTTTTATTTATTTCCATGTATAAAATCAGCTTTTTCTTAATTATTAGGGGTCACCATACATCGCAATCAAGTTAAGGAGACGAATTTCCATCAAAATGAAAAAACGTTTGCAATAAGACTTATGATGAAATTAAGTTCTTGATATATCCCGTCAAGGATATATTATGAAACAGTGCTTAAATAAAGGAGTTGTATAAAATGAATGAAAAAAAAGATACAGAAATAAAACGCTCTTCAAAAGCAGAAAACATTCTATCTCAGATCAATAGTAAAACTAAGCTAGGCGACTTACGAAAAATCGCGAAGGACATTAAAAAAGATCACGTAATAGCTATGGAACTTTGGTCAACCGAAGAGTTTTTGCCCAGGCTATTAGCAATCTTAATTATGGACAAAAAACTTCTTTCACAAGATGTGCTAAATAAGCTTGATAAGGATATGCAGACTCACACTTTTGATGAGCGAAATAACTTAATGGATTGGTTAATGGCTAATCAGCTCACCAAAGACAAGAAGAAAATTGCATTGATGGAGTCATGGGAAAGTAGTCCTTCTGCTCTTCAAAGGCGAGCTTTTTGGTATTATCAAGGGCGATTGAGATGGACTGGACAAACACCGCCTGATAACACCGCAGACTTGCTATCTGCATTAGAAGCTAATATTACGCAGGAAGAACCGGAAGTTCAATGGGCTATGAACTTCACCGCAGGCTGGATAGGCGTTTATGATGAAAAGAATCGTGCACGTTGTATTAAACTTGGTGAGAAAACAGGTCTTTACAAAGATGTAATAGTAGCAAAAGGATGTACTCCCAGCTATTTGCCGGAGTTCATTACGATTGAAGTTAACAAACGACGAAATGATTATAATCATTAAGAAAGGGACGATCACAATGACGAAAGTATCTTATAGTGGTTTAAAATATGGAAAAAGTGATGTGGAAATAAAATTATTGGTGGATATACAAAATGATTGGTTTGAGGTAACACATACCAAGGAAGTGTCTCAAGTAATGAATAAATCAACAGGTAAATATATTATAGTAAATCGAAATACCTTGAAATGTGAGTTTGTTTCATAATACAAAGAAACTGTGAAACAACTAAATTTTATACAACTGACTATATCAGTCTCTATATATCTGATCAGATAACAATAATCTATATGAAAATAGATAAATTAAAAGAATATAAATGAAACCCTTGATTTATCTACGTTGAGTAGAAAATCAAGGGTTTTTGGTTTGAAAAATGTCTTAGAATATAGTTTTCACAAAATAGTGGTAAGGTGATTTTTATGCATAAACAATGTCCGCTAATGCTTATTGCGTGATTTGGTTCCATTGCTACACAAACCCCTACATTTTTATTGCTTTTATCTTTCGTTGCGATAAATTAACTACTTTCAGAAATTCTAATTGGGGTTCCGCCACATGCCTATTAACCTAAGAATTCGGAAATACCCCCAATGCAGCAAGGTTTTTGAAGTTGTTTAATTCTTGTTGCACTAACGGCTTTGTTAGCTAATACTTTAATTCTTTTAATAACCTTTTGTTTAATTCCCATAATGCTGTTTTGTTACTATCCCATTTCAACAGCATTACTGCTTCCTCAAAGCATAACCATTTATAATTGAAGTGTTCTTTGGATAATGCAATGTTTTTTGTAGGAACTTTAACTCCAAAAGTAAATTCTTTTATTACATAAACATCTTCTCCCCAAAGAAATCCTCCAACTACATCCTCTACTGGTAGTGAAGAAACAGAATCTAATTTTATATAGGGATATTCTCTTAAAATACCAGCCTCTTCAAAAGATTCTCGTTTTGCTGATTCAATAGGAGTCTCACCATCTTCTCCACCACCAGCTATTCCTTGCCAATAACCGTAATCACTTCGGTTAAAAATAGCGTATTGAATAGAATCATCAGTTATTATATAAGGAAATATTAATACTTGATATGGCGCTCTCATTGCATAACCTCTTCCCGAAAATAAGCTTTAAATAAACATGAATAATTTTTAATTATTATATGGAGTGGGTGTTCTTTTGAATAAAAATACAACTGATAAAATAAAGATTACGACCTTCAAACTCCCCCAATATGGATAAACAGCATGATCTGTTAAACTAGCATATTGAAAAATATTTTCTATACCGAAAATGCCTATTATGACTGCTAAGAGAAATGCAGCTGATCCATATGTTCTATTATGATAGAGGGTAAAAAAGTATATTGCACATATAAGTGGTACGATGATTTGTAGTAAGATTGCCATGGATTGTCCCCCTGATTTATATTTTATAGTTATATCATATCAAAAAATGTAATAAAAAGGAATGTAAGTTAATTGATGCTAATCAGAAAACAGACTTGTACAAACAGGGATATCACGCTTTCACGTCTATAGTTTTGATACTAATTGAACTACTCTAATCATATTCTTCTATTAAAAAGAATAAAAAGGGGTGTACAGTTAATTGACAAAAGTCAAAGTTGGTTTACGGCCCATCGTTCATAACATAAATTTACCAACTGTAATAAAAACAACTATACTTCCAGGTGATTCGACCGAAAGACTATTTATCGCAACCCAATTAGGAGAGGTTTTTTACATAGGAGACGGAGATATAAAGACATTTTTAAATATTCGTCACCGAATTATTAAACTAGGCACATTTGAAGAAGGTGTTTCTAGTAGCGGTTATGATGAACGCGGCTTGCTCGGACTAGCGTTCCATCCACAATTTAATGATAACGGCTTATTTTATCTTCATTATTCAGTAGCCGGGACCCAAGGACCTGGTGCACTTTCAGAACAATTTAAACCGAATCCGTGTGACCAAAAAACTCTAAACTTAAAGTGGACAAATAGAGATACTCAATATGATCATATTGATACAGTTGAAGAATGGATATTACAATCAAACGGTCAACCTCAAAAGCGACGAACTTTACTTAATATAAAAAGGCCATTTTTTAATCATAACGGCGTAAATAGCTTAAACTTTTCACCTGAGACTGGAAAACTTGTTTTTACTAATGGAGATGGTGGTTCTGGCTATGATCCGTTTAGATTAAGCCAGGATGATTTAGAAATAGCAGGTAAAATAATTGAAATCGATGTAAGTAAAAATACGTCCATAAATAATCCTCCAGTAGTTACACGTTTTAATGAACTTCCTCTATCTATTCGAGAAACTCTTACATTAATTGCAAAAGGCGTACGTAATATAACAGGTATTTCATTTCAAAGGTTTTATAATCAATATATCAAATATGCCGGAAACGTCGGGCAAGATATAGTAGAGTCTATTTTTTCATTTGTTCAATACAAACCAATACCAGTTACCGAACTTGTTCAAACCAATTTAATGAGAGATACTCCTGATCAATATGGATTTATTAATTTCGGTTGGAGAGGATGGGAAGGAGAATTACCTACTTCTTTTATAAGGCACTGTTCTGAGAATCCTACTTTAGAAGAGAGAACAATGGCTTATTATAATGAAACAATAGAAACAACCGCGAAGCGTATCCAGCCTCTAATCAGTTATTTTCATAAAGATTCCAGACCAGATAAATTTGGAGGAACTTCACTTACAGGAGTCCAGCCATATATGGGAACTGCAATACCTAGTTTAACGGGTAGTATCGTGTTTACTGATCTTGCTAAGAAAGAAGAATCTCAGTCTCCAGTAAAGGGTGCGTTAGCTTATTCTAGAGCTGGTACGCATGGTAAAAATACTGACTTTCATGTTATTGAAACCCATTATGATTTCGGTGAGCAGGCAGCTTATTATATGAGTTTAGGAACAAATTTAGATCAGACTAGATTATATTTAGGAGTTTACGGTTCTATGAAAGTAACAGACTTTAACAAAGGTACTATTTTTGAAATCGTTCCTTAATATGATACATACTCTCAGAATCATTCATTATATAATCGTCCATTGCATAATTAGATATCTTTAGGGGGATTTTGATGAATCACTTTAGCAACTATTGGTATCAACTGATGATCGCGCATGATGCGAATTTTGTTCATAAAAGAAAGGTGACGCCAGCAAAGAGGTTAGTCATTACAGCGTTACTTGGTTCACTTGCTGCTATTTTTCAATCTGCCGGGAACTTAATCCCTGGTATCGGCTTATTTATTAGTCCTTTTGCGACGTTGCCTATATTTTTCGCTATTTGTTATTCTACTCGCACGGGAATACTTTCTTACATTCTTACTATTCTCCTATTATTTATTATTGAGCCAAGCGAACTAATTGTCTTTCCTTTTACTACAGGTTTATTAGGTATAGCGTTAGGAGTATCCTTTATACAATTCAAGAGAAGGATTTGGATTGTTTCCTTTTCCGCGTTATGTCTTGTTATTGGAATTATGATTGTTCTTAATGTGTTTCGATTTCCTGTATTAGGTCCTACTGTTCATACAACTTTTGATATGAAAATTATTCTATCAATATGTATTCTGAGCTTTCTATACTGTTGGATCTATGCAGGCATTTGTAGAATAATGTTGAATAGAGTATATAAAGTATGGTCTTAACAATTTCTTATATATTTTTAAAGATTGGAGATTCACGTCGTGTATAACGTTAAAATTAGAAGACCAAATTCGGATGATGTAGATGAACTGAATATGTTTTTTCGTCTTGTTATTACTGATACATTTAAATATGAAGGGTTATCACAGTTATTAGATGACATAGAAAATGAAATTAACACGAAAAAACAGTATTTGAAAAATGATTTGGAGAGTAATGGAGAAAGTCGTTACTTTTTATTAGCAATTGATACAAGTAACGATAAAATCATTGGAACAATTGAAATCGGTCCAGCAAGTACATTGATTCATAGTTGTACAGGTGGTGTGTTTAAAGATTTATATGAAATAGGAACTGTATTTGTACGACATGAATATCAACGAAAGGGCATAGGTAATTTATTACTAAATGCTATGTATATTACGTTACTTAGCAGAGGAATAACTGAATACTGTTTAGATAGTGGATACAAAAAAGCACAAAGTATATGGACGAAGAAGTTTGGAGAACCTAGTTATGTACTGAAGGATTATTGGGGAGAATCAAGTGATCATATGATTTGGAAGAAGAGTTTACATGATACACCTTTAATATTTGAATTATAAAATGAAATATGCCTCTGAACGTAGCTTTTCTTACATATGTATGCTATTATTTATCTTTATAATAAAAGAGGACGTGAATGAACTTGATTAAAATTAATATTCCTGAAGCTGATGTTTCAATTACTGAACGTAAACAAGTTATTAAAGGAGACGAGCCAATAATCACTCCAATTAATGGTTTTATCGATTTCCACTTGTTCCCTAGAGATAAAGGCGGTATTTTTATGTTTTACAATATTAATGACGAACTTCTTTTCGTAGGTAAAGCTCGTAAAATTAGACAACGTATTAAGAAGCATTTTGAAGACAATGTTTCACCAATTAAAAATCACCGTGATGAAGTATACCGCATCGATGCATGTATCGTAGAAGATCCAACAGAAAGAGAAATTTACGAAACATATATCATTAATGAATACAAAGCAAAATATAACGTTGATAAAGTGTTCTATAAATAAGTAACAAAAAAACAATCCTAGCGCATATACTGGGATTGTTTTTTTATTTAAATTTATTCCTCATATTTTTTTCCTTTTTTTAAATGATTAGCAACAATAAAACAGCATACACCTATACATATAAGTACAATTCCAATTGATTTATGTTTTCCCTCAAAGAATGGAATATCAGAAATAACATTTGTCATACATAACCCTATAAACACAAGGATAGGTCCTGCCCACAGTAATACATTACCGAATTTCGTATGTTGCCACATAGTAACCCTCCTCCCTCCTTTTTACATATATATCCATAAAATAAAAGTAAATTCATAGAGAAATATAGTTTTTTTCATATCGAAAATTTAACCTTCATATATTGGTACAAGCAAACGAGAAAGGGGACCATCATGAATTGGTTAGAAGCTTTTATATTAGGGATCATACAAGGTTTAACAGAGTTTTTACCGATAAGTAGTACAGGTCATCTTTATTTAGGAAGGCATTTGTTTCAATTAGATGAAGCAGGATTGTTTTTAGATACGATGCTGCATATTGGGACTTTACTTGCAGTGTTTATTTATTACAAAAAAGAATTTATATATTTAATTAAAAATCCATTTTCAAAACTAATGTTACTACTTATTGTTGGGACGATACCCGCAGTTGTAATCGGATTGTTATTTAAAGACTTCTTTGAGGATATTTCAAAAACAGGTATTACGATTGGTTGGGAGTTTTTAGTGACAGGGTTCTTTCTCTACATGGCAGATAGACAAAAAAATGGTCGTAAAAAAATGGATGACATTACATATAAAGATGCATTAATTATCGGTTCCTTTCAAGCTGCTGCTATTTTCCCAGCGATTTCTCGTTCTGGTATGACAATCGTCGCTGCATTATGGAGGCAGTTAGACCGCGAAACAGCTGCTTACTTTTCTTTTTTATTATCAACGCCAGCCATTGTCGGAGCCATTATTTTGCAATTAGCAGATGTTTATCAAGGGAAAGCAGAATCTATTTCTAGTACATCTTTAATTGTCGGAACGTTATCAGCGGCGTTTTTCGGTTACATAGCCGTTTCATGGATGATTCAATATTTAAAACGTCACTCATTAAAAGTATTCGCGTATTACGTATGGGGGTTAGGCATTTTAATTTTAACGTTGCAATATACTCATGTGTTTTAATTTAGTAACAGATCCTGTTTCATTCATACAAGGCAGGGTCTTTTTTCATTAAGGGGGCAAATATGTTTAATAAGGCTATCGTTATCGGAGGAAGTATAGCAGGAAAACTCGCAGCAAAAGCATTATCATCTACTTTTAAAGAAGTAATCATTATAGAAGTTGGTGAAAGCTGGGATGGAAAGTCTTCAAGAAAAAGAATTCCACAAAGTAATCATCCTCATGTGTTATTGAAAGGTGGAGAAAAAGCGATTGAGGAATTGTTTCCTACTATCACTAATGAATTAATTGAAGCGGGTAGTATCATAAATAACTTTACTCGTGACTTAAAATGGCATCAATTTGGTTTATGGAAACAACCATTCACAGGAGAAGTACATATGATTCAACAAAGTAGGCATTTGCTTGAATGGCATATTCAAAAACGAATACATCAAATTTCAAATATTACTATTAAATTTGGAACATTAGTTGAAGGGTTATTAGTAGATAGGAAGCTTAACAAAGTATGTGCAGTAAAAACTAAATGTTTAGAGACTGGCACACAAGAAAACATTCAAGCAGATATTGTTGTTGATGCGAGTGGATTCGGTTCAAAAAGTATAGCTTGGTTACGTGAATACAATATTGAAGTGCAAGAAGAGAAAGTGCGTATTGATTTATTTTACGCAACTAGAATGTTTAAACTTAAAGAAAATGAGAAATTAGACTGCTGTAATATGCTAATGTCTCCAAGCTTCCCTGACAATCCGTATGGCGTACTTATTCAAACGATTGAGGATAATCGTTATTTTGTTACTTTCAGCGGATATGCAAATGAGAAAGCACCACAAACAGATGATGGATTTTATGATTTTGCTGAAAACTTATCAATTTCTAATGTGACAGATTTTCTAAATAAAGCTGAGGCAATTTCAAATATCAAAACGTACAAAATTCCATATCAAGTACGTAGGCGATTTGATTTAGTGAATCATCTACCCGAAAGATTGTTAGTAGTTGGGGATGCACATTGTCGTTTCGATCCTGTTTTTGGGCAAGGTGTTTCAGTTGCAGCTATAGAAGCTCACCAATTGCAGTTACTTTTACAAAGGAAACAAAAGCTTGATAAAGCATTTACAAAGCAGTTTTATAAAGAGACTGCTCATATCATACAAACCCCTTGGGAAATGACTACAACGGAAATATCACGTCATCCTCAGCTAAAAAGAGAATTAACGATAAAGCAAAAATTTCAGCTATGGTATACGAAACAAATATATCAACTATCTGCAACTGACTCTGACGTTTATATTCGATTAGTAAGAGTGATGAATTTAATTCGTAGTCCATTGCATCTATTTCATCCGAAAGTACTACTTGCTGTGTTACTGAAGCGTAAAAATAGCAGGAAAATAATCGATTAAAAAAGAATATATAACAGTTAGTATATATAGAAGGAGTAAGCGAGATGAAAATATACATAGAACAATTAAAGAAACACGATGCGAAGGATTTATTTACGTTTGAACTTACGAATAAATCTTTTTTTGAAACAATGGTACCAAATCGTGGCTCGCAATATTTTGATTTTGAATATTTTCAAAAGCTATTAGACGATTTATTAATAGAACAAGCGGATGGAGATTCTTATTTTTATTTAATTCGTAATGAAGAAAAAGAAATTGTAGGACGAATAAATTTAGTAGATATAGATATGGAATTCCGGAGCAGTTCGTTAGGTTATCGAGTCGGAGAAAAGTTTACTAAAAAAGGAGTTGCAACAGCAGCTGTAAAATTAGTTTTAGACGTAGCGAAAAATAATGAAATTAATGAGATTCATGCTAAAACAACTATTAATAATCTCGCATCACAAATTGTACTAGAAAAAAGCGGATTTTCTTCTTATCATAACGAAGCAGATACAACATCTGTAGAATTAAACGGGGAACATGTGAAGTTTGTACATTATATATGGAGAAATACTTCACGCTTATAATAAGGGGGGACTTATACATGAATGATTTACGTTATCCAATTGGGCAATTTACATACAAACGTCCTATAACTGAAGAAATGATTGATACATGGATTCAAGAAATTGAAGATTTACCTAATGAACTAGCAAAAGCAATTAAAGATTTAGATCAGAAGCAGTTAGACACACCGTATCGAGTTGGTGGATGGACAGTTCGTCAAGTAGTCCATCACGTTGTTGATAGCCATATGAATAGCTACATACGCTTTAAATTAGCACTAACAGAAAAGAATCCAACTATTAAACCATATAAAGAAGAGAAGTGGGCCGAACTACCTGATTCTAAATTACCAGTAGACGTTTCACTAGTAATGTTAGATTCGTTACATAAAAGATGGGTTAACCTATTATATTCTCTAGAACTACAACATCTAGAAAAGACATTTAATCATCCGGAAACTGGTGAAACAAAACTTGCTGCTGCAATTGGACTCTATGCATGGCACGGACGTCATCATACAGCGCATATAACTTCATTAAGAAAGCGACTAAATTGGTAACATGGAGATTACATTAGAGAAAGCGACAGAAAATGATGCAGCAGTTTTATTTCAAATGCAAATAGACTCATTTAGTCCTTTATTAAATAAATATAAAGACTATGAAACAAATCCAGCAAATGAATCTATTGAAAAAACTATTTTAAGAATAAATAATCCCAGCAGTAATTTTTATAAGATGATAATAGATTCGAAACTTGTTGGAGCGATTTGTATATCCCAAAAAGAAATACCTTATAAATTTTGGATCAGTCCAATGTTTATTCATCCAAACTATCAAGGGAAAGGAATCGCTCAGAAGGTACTTATTTTAATTGAAGAGATGTTTCCAGAAACACGGAGCTTTGAACTTGCTACGATTTTAGAAGAAGAAAGAAATTGTTTTCTATACGAAAAGATGGGGTATAAAAGAACGGAAGAAATAAAGAAATTAAATGATAAAACTACACTTATTTATTACAAAAAAGAAAGGTAAAGCATTTAAAATAAGCTTTACCTTTTTATGTAGTTTGAGATTAAATATACAAAACTAATGCATATTCTTCCAAAATACTCGGGTTAGTAATTTAAAAAATGAATAAACATACTAAAAGGCGTTATTTCGTCGTATATGTTACTAACGCTTTTTGAATGCTTAAAACACTATCGTCACCTTTAAATTCTTTCGTAATTGGCGTACTTAAACTAGATACCCAAATTTTAAGCTCAGCATCTAAATCAAAATGCCCGGCTGTTTCAATGCTGAATTGTGTAATGCTTTTATAAGGAATAGAATGATACCTAAAATCTTGTGCTAACATATAATTAAGAAAACAGAAGTAGAGGGATATAGCATGAAAAATATCGGTTTAGTATTAGAAGGCGGCGGAATGAAAGGATTATATACTGCAGGAGTACTCGAATATTTTATGGAAAGGGACTTATTCTTTCCGTATGTAGTCGGTGTATCCGCCGGAGCGTGTATGGGAGCAACATATTTGTCACGTCAAAAAGGAAGAAATAAAAAAGTGAATACAGAGCTAGTAGCAGATCACAGGTATATATCTTATCGAAACTTAATTCAAAAACGTGAATTATTTGGAATGGATTTTTTATTTGATGAAGTACCAAACAAAATTGTACCGTTTGATTTTCAAACATTCCTAAATTCAAATGAACAGTTTGTAATCGGAACGACTGATTGTGAATCAGGACAGGCAGTTTATTATAATAAAACAGAACATGGAAATGATATTTTAAAAATTATTCGTGCATCAAGCTCTGTGCCGTTTATAGCACCTGTTGTAGAATATGATAATCGAAAATTGTTAGATGGAGGGATTATAGATCCTATTCCAGTTTTTAAAGCGCAAAATGATGGTTATTTAAAAAACGTTGTTATAATGACAAAGCCAGAAGGATACGAGAAGCAGCGTAATAAATTTTCTGGACTAGCTAAAATTTTATATAGAAGATATCCAAAAATCGCAGAGCATTTAGTAGAACATTATCGTTTTTATAATGAAACTGTATCTTATATGAATCACAACGAACAAAAAGATAATTTTTATGTAATTCAGCCAAGCGCACAGCTTCCTATAAGCGGAATAGAAAGAAATAAAGAGAAACTTGTTAACCTATATAATCTCGGCTATACAGATGCTCAATATCATTATGAAAAATTATTAAATTGGATTGAGAAATAAAGGGGTGGAAAGTTGCTATTAGGTAAAAAGGTTATTTTTAATGAATTGCAGAAAATGCATAGTCCGCTGCTTAAACCGTTTCCGAATTGTGACCTTCGAAAAATACGAAAAGATTTTAATAATATGTTTACAGAAGATGATTGCATAAGCGCTGATTTAAATTATTATTGGATGCATACAGCAGGTACTTTAAGTTACATACTTAATAACAACGAAAAGGAGATTGTGTTTGATCAAATAAAGTGGCTAAAGAAATCGTTTTTTGAATGGTTTCCGCAATATCGTTTTATAGAAACAGAAATTGTGAAGTATCCCATTTTGTATAGAGATTTCATGAATTATGAGAAGGCCCGGAAACTATTACTGTATTATCTTACTGAATAAAAATAAAAACGTACAAGTTATGCTGCTTGTGCGTTTTTTTGTTCATAAAAAATACAATATTTATCCATTGTTTATATAGGGATTCTAATACGAAGAAAGAAGTACATATAGAAAGATATAAGGGAGGGAGAGGCGTTTAACGACTGTTTTCCTTTAATGCATTGTCCAACTCGAATAAAGTTTGTTATTTATGTTAAAATATTTCGAGTGAAATTAAAACAGGAGGGACAACATTAACATGGAAAACGTATCAAATATAGATAAATTGGAATCAATAAAATCTTTACAATCGACTATTCGTAAACTTGAAAATGCGCTATCACAAATGAATCAAAAAGGTGCAAATACTACATTAGTAAAAAAACGACTTAAAGCAGTTTGCGTAGGGTTAGCAGTACTAGAAAACGTTTGGAATCAAGAAAGTCACCAGTATAGTCAAGAAGAGTTAGCAGAAGCTCGTAATGTCCTTGCTGGTTTGCTTCCATCCATTGAGAGGGCCTATGATAAGTTTAAAGCTGGAAGTCCTCAAAAAACGCTTTTAACAAGACGGATAAAAGCATTGGAACTTTCTATTCAGGCAATTGATAAACTTTCTAATAAATAACTCATCTAAATACATAACATCCTAATCCTAATTTTTATAAAAACAATCTAGTGAAAAGAAATACAAAGGAGGAAGATGGGTGACTTCAATAATTAGTCCTAAGTTAGAGGAGCTTAATAATCAATTAAAGAATGGAAATGAGACAGCTTTTTATACTTTTTTACATGAAATAAAGTCGAATAATACACCACTAATAGAACAATGTCCTGTAGATAATAAGTATAAGCTTATAACGTATATATGGAGACCAAAAAACTGAAAATGTTTATGTATTCGGTAGTTTTCCTGGTTGGGATCTGTCTGTAAATCAATTAAAACGATTGTTACAGACAGCAGATATATGGTATAAAACGTTTAGGACAGATAAGAGTTTTATTTCAACTTATTATTTTTCAGTAAACGATTTTTTTGAAAATGATTGGATAAAGCGTAGTGAACAGTACGAACTAGACAAATTTAATGGAAATACATTTGAAGACGGTGCCAATAAAGCGTCTGTGTTAAACATAGGGATGGAAATACAGTATAGCAGTCGTTTTCCTTCAAACCATTATCCATCCGGAAAAATTGAAACATATTCTTTTCATAGTACGATTTTAAATAACACACGTAAAATTCATATTTATACGCCTCATGACTATTCTCACACTTCACATCTTCAAGAACTTCTCATTGTGTTTGATGGGAATTCATTCATTCATAACCTTTCAATCGCAAGAACACTCAATTATTTAATATACGAAAAAGAAATCCCATCTTGTATTGCTGTTGCAATAGATTCTGTTGATCGACTAGAAGAGCTAACTTATAACGATAAAATGAATACATTTTTAACGGAGGAACTACTTCTGTGGATTAAAGCTAGGTATCACGTATATCAAGAAAAGAATCATACAACAATTGCTGGTTTCAGTCTTGGTGGCATAGCAGCGTTTTATGCAGCGCTTCAAAATCCACATGTTTTCGGAAACGTGTTGTCAATGTCTGGATCCGTGCATTGGAAAAAGGATGGTTATGAAAATCAAATTCCTTGGATTGAAAATCAAATTTCATCTATAGATTTAAATGCGATTCAACCTCATTTTTATATTGCAGCAGGAGAACTTGAAAACAAACCTCTTTTAACAGCTAATAGACGCCTGTATAAAGCTTTAAAAGGAAAAGGATACCAAATTACTTATGAAGAGTTTCAAGGCGGACATGACGGTGTTTGGTGGCGAGAAAAGTTGTTTGATGGATTGAAAGCATTAAAACTTACAAAAACGACACTCTAAATTAAAAAGGAGAGAGAGTCTATGAATCAAGAAGAACTAGATAAAAAACTAAAAAAGCAAGAGATATTAGTAAAAGATGAGAAGGTTTGGTCCTTTACGTATGAGGATCATATTAGTTCTATCGTTAAAGAAGCAGAAAAGAAAGGGTCTTTTGATAATTTACCCGGTAAAGGGAAGCCTCTTAATCTTGATAATGATCTTTCTTACAATCCTGAAAAGCAACTGTATAGAACGCTAAAGAATAATCATGTTTTACCTAGGTGGATTGAGCTTTCAAAAGAAATTGATGATTTAAAAGAGAGACTAAAAGAAAATACAAATACTGCAGAAGCAGCTAATTTAATTCGAACTATTAATAAAAAAGTTTTAGAACATAATTTACATTGTCCACCAAGTGCGCAAAAAACGAGGATGAAAACTGATATTTAACGATTTTCAATGCAGCTATCTCTTGCTATATAATTAAGTAAGGCATTTTCAATTCATTATTAAAGGGAGGCAAATGTAATGAAGAATACGTATCAACTTCAAATTCCGAAAGAACTAGAGCAGTATCGTAGTATTTTAGAAGAAAGTGTGAAGCCGTATATTAAATTGTCTGGAGCGAAAGCAGAGACAACGCTTTTTGAGAGTAAGTTTGGTGGTTATCCGTATTTACCTATAGATCAAGAGCATCCTAAAGATTCAAATGGACAACCTATGATGTTACTTGCGCAGTTAAACTTTGAAGAAATGCCGCATGTTTTATATATGCCTCAAAAGGGAATGTTACAGTTTTTCGTAAGTGCTGAAGATGAACTTTACGGAGCAGATTTTGACCATCCAACAACCCAAAAAGACTTTCGAATTATTTATCATTCTACAATTATAGAAGATTTGAATAAGGTTATTACTGATTTTAGTTATTTAAATACTTTTGAATTAGAGGACTTTATCATACCTGAAGCAGCAAAATTAAAGTTTGAATTAGGTTATCAACCCGTAACACCAAGGGATTATCGATTTGAAAAGATGTTTAGCGAGGAAATTGATTGGGAAGAAATTGTTGATGAAGAAAATAATACAGAATTAGGCGAACTGTATGATGATTTATGTGAAGATCAAGGGCATAAAGTTGGTGGTTATCCATTTTTCACACAGACAGATCCAAGGGAATGGGAAGAAAAATACCAGCAACATAATATATTATTATTGCAAATCGATACAGACGATTCATTAAATATTATGTGGGGAGATTCTGGTGTTGCTAATTTCTTTATTAAGAAAGATGATTTATTAAATCTAGATTTTTCCAATATTGTTTACAATTGGGATTGTTATTAAAAATATATAAATGAAATACTAGCAAGCTAAAAAATCTTCCTAAAGGTGAGGGAGATTTTTTTATGTTAAAAATAAACGTTATGTTAACTAGAATAAAGAACAATGAGTGTAAGGAAAGTCAAGCGTAAATAACAGAAATAACAACAAATAAAGTAAAGTTATAAAACGTGTGTAAATAGCAATATAAATTCATTAAGTAAAACATAAAATAAAATTACTAATTTATATTTTGTATAGAAATAATTTTTTACATGAGAATTTCTTGCCGATCAAAAATGATTTTAATTCGTTAAATCTTAATGGATTATTGATTTGAATTTGATGTGATGGATTTATAACAAAAAGATTGATAAAAACTGTAGAAATTCGTTTAGATACGATTTTATTTAAATTTCACTAAAAATCTCCGTTTCGTCTCATTAAGTATAGTTTACTTGGTTTTTGATACCTGAGATTGCTTTATTTCTATAACTGCCTATAATATATATTATGTTAACTAGTAAAAAGTAATAAACTTATTATAAGTTAGTTTTAGTGGTTAGCCTCCCCTTTTTCTTTTAAATCATTCTGTGTGATGGATTGTTTAGTTATTTGTTTTATAAGTTCTTGATGATAATGTCTTCAGGTATAAATTAGATTTAAGACAATAAAAAATGCAATTCGTTTTAAATGAACGCATTAAACGAATTGCATGGATAAATTATTAATAATAAGTTTTTAAAATTAGTTTGCTACAGCAATTGCTTCAATTTCAATTAATAAGTTATCGGTAATTAACTTTCTAACTTCTACAGCTGAACTTGCTGGTGGATTTTTAGTATCTATGTATTGATCTCGTATATCTCTAACAATGGCCATTTGAGAAATATCTGTTAAGAAAAATGTTAATTTTACTACATCATTAAATTGTAATTCCGAAGTTTCTAATGCACTTTTAATATTTTCGAATACTTGTTGCGTTTGTGTAGCTAAATCACCAACACCAACTATTTGACCATCAGTATTTATTGCTACTTGCCCAGATATGTAAATTGTTCGTTTTGCGTTACTAATTTCGACTACATGCGAGTATCCAAAAGTTGGTGGCATCGTTTCTGGATTGATAAATTTCTTTTGCATGGTGTCTCTCTCCTTTTTTAGTAAATTAATTGTAAAATCCATGTATTTATTATGTTCCATAAATAAAACTAAGAATCCTTTAATGATTTCAAATTAAAAACCTTAGTATAGCTATCTTCATACCTATACTAAGGTTTTCTAGAGTTTTATATTTAGTTATCGCTAGTGGAACTTGTCAAATTAATCTCTTCATACTCTCTTTTAAATTGATTATCATTTTTTAACCAACGTTTAAAAGTCGATTCGCTTATTTCTAAATTTGAACAAGTTGTAGCATTGCATTTATTTTTCACATATTCTTTAAGGAAATTTTGTTTTCTTTGTTTAACGGCAGTTTGAGTTTGTTTTAGTTTTCGATCTTGTACTTGGTCTAAACTTAGACTTTCTTTCTGAAACACTTCATATTTTCTATGCAAATAAATATCTTTGTCTTTATAAATCCAATTTGAAAATAGTTGTATTGATTTTCTTTCTGTATGATACCATCTGCTGCTATAAACCCTAAAATATAAGCTGTGTTATTTGACCACGTTTTAAAATAATCTTCTGTTATGTCATACTTTCTCTTCCAACTCCCTATAGTGCGACTTGGAACGTTATTCTCTGTTAACACCATACGAATATACCTAGCAGAAACATTAGCAAGTGTAGCGATTTCTGAGGTGCTCTTCCCTTCTGCATATAGCTGCGTTATTTCAGATTTTGATAGTTTACATTTTGAGTACTTTTTTCTATTTACTTGCATTTATTAATTCTCCTTCCTTTTATTATTTAAAGGCGTATTTACTTCTATAACATACAATGAAACGTATGTTCTTCGTTGCGTATAAGAAGGTATTTACTAAATTAAAACAATTTACATTTACTTTATATTGGTTTTATCTGCTGCTATATGATTTGTATTTTATATATAAGAATAATGAATTTTACAAATTTATGAAATGTACTGCATTAAAGATGAAAGGTAAAATGATTTCGTTTAAACTACAATTAGCTACAATAACAACATACGTATATTGTTAAACGTAAAAAGGAGAACGAATGAAAAAGAAATATATAAATCAAATTCATACTGATGTAAGTTTTAAACCGAAAGATATTATAGGTTTAATGACGGATTACTTTAAAATGAAAACAAAGCTGCGTCCTGTAAAGAATTTACCTACTGTTTTATCGAATAAAAATAATGAATCTTTAGAGAGTCTGACATGGTTTGGGCACTCTGCTTCTCTTTTAAAAATAGAAGGTAAAACATTGTTATTAGACCCGATGTTTGGAGATGCCTCTTCCCCATTTCCTCTGTTTAATAGTAAACGTTATAGTGGTGTTTTTTCTTTAGAACGTGAAGAGCTTCAAGAAATTGATGCGATTATCATTTCACATAATCACTATGACCATTTGAATTACAAGAGTATTATGCAGTTAAAAGATCGTGCAAAACATTTTTATGTTCCAACTGGAGTTGCGCAATATTTAATGAAATGGGGCGTTTCACCTAGTAAAATTAGTGAGCATAATTGGTGGGACGAAATTGCGTTTGATAATATAAAATTAGTTTGTGCACCTGCAAGGCATTTCTCAGGACGAAGTATGACAGATAGAGATTGTTCGTTATGGTGTTCATGGCTTATTCTTGGTCAAGAGACTAAGGTTTTCTTTAGTGGTGATAGCGGCTATGCTCCTCACTTTAAGGAAATTGGTGATAAATACGGTCCATTTGATCTTACATTGATGGAATGCGGGCAATATGATCCGAGATGGCCTGCGATTCATATGTTGCCTGAAGAAACGGTACAAGCTCATATTGATGTAAAAGGAGAATTACTTCTTCCGATTCATTGGGGTGCTTTTACATTAGCATTACATGAATGGAGTGATCCGATTGAACGAGTTACGAATGAAGCACAACGTTTAGGAGTTAAAATCGCAACGCCGCAAATTGGTGAATCGACTACGTTAAAATCTACAGACTATCCGTCATCAGCCTGGTGGAGAGAAATTTAATTATAAATAAAAAAGAGTGAACCCTTTTATAAGGAATTCGCTCTTTTTCTGTATGTAAACTTATTTCACTATGTTTGCTTTCCCGCTATCTAAAACTCTATTTGTTTGTACAGAGGTAATATTAATAACCGTATTCATACTTTTATCAGTTAGTTCAATGAGTTCGTTTTCGTGATTGATTTTCTGTAAATCCCACACCATTCCATTGAACTCGTTATGCTGTCCACTTACTCTTACTATATTTTTCGTTTTACTTGATGGTTGTATTTGTAGATTTGTAAATTGGTTCCCACTAATTTCATTTGGTGTAGTTACATTACTATCCATATAAATCATATTTACACAATCTTCAAGTGAGAAGTTCATAAAACGGTTGGCATTTATCCAAGCATAACCAGATTGCGGTTTCTTTGCTACTAATTTCAGCCCAGTTTCCATTCCTACAACTTTTATATTTTCAAAGTTAATAAATGAAATTTCATTTTCTTTCCCACCAGCATACAATGAAATTCCGGTACCTTTATTCGTTTCTGTCCAATTAATAATATTTATATCTTTTATTTGTGTTTTGTGCCAAGTGTTATAATACTTATTTTTTCCGTCTAAATATATAACTTCAGAATTAAATGTAGGATCGTCTATCGCTATATAAGCTCCTTCGATAGAAGCGTTTTTTTCTAATTCTAGAACTCTAAAATTACCTTCAACAACAAACTGTGTTCCATAACCGAATAATAATTTTACACCTTTTTTCACTACGATTGGTGACGTAATTTTATATTTCTTATCCTCAAGCAATACTGTTTTAATTGTACTAGCCTCTGCTTTATTAATAGCAGATTGTATTTTGTTTGAATCATTTTTACCTTTAAAGTCTTCTACATACACCTTATCATTTTTAGCTAAACTATCTTTTTTATTGAATTGATAAAAAGCAAAAGTAATTAGAACTACAGCTATGAGTAAAATAATTATTTTCTTCATTACACTCATCCTCATATAAGTTTTCTCCTTGGCTACTCTTCGAATAATCTATGGCTTTTATATTTAGGTTATAATGATTGTGCTGTGTATTATAGATTACAATTCCTGCTTTTTATAATTGAACTATATTATCTATAGAACTGTCCTACTTAGCCAATTCTTCATTCCTATAATCTATTAATTTATGATTAGATAAAACAAAGTTGTGTTCTAATATTAATTCATTGTGGAGTATTTTAGATAAAAATTTAGGTATCATCTCTCCTACGCCGTAATTATAGTCACTTAAAATCCAAGAAATCTCTTTCCAATCTAAAATTCCTTCTGATGCTTTTTTGGGAGTTTGATATGTAAATTCACTAAGTAGCTCTACTAGATAAATATACATACCGCCAGAATATGAAGAATCCTCCCATTTAATAATGCCTTTAAATTGAATTTGATCATGCTTAACTTCTATATTAGTCTCTTCTTTTATTTCACGAATCGCATTTTCTAAAGGTGTTTCTCCCTTTTCTATCTTTCCACCTACCCCGTTCCATAATCCTTTTACAGGGTCATATTCTCTATTTAACATAAGTATCTCTTCATTTCTCTTTATAAAACATAAAGTGTGCTTGTACATAATGTGATTCCTTCCTTTGTTATTAATAAGCTCTTACTGGAGATATAAGATGTACTGCTGCAGATTGTGTCCCTGCTTCAATTAATATCGGTCTCATAGAACCACTGAAACTTAAAGTAACCGTTTCTTCTTTTATTGCCTTTAAGGCATCCATCATAAATCGTCCATCAAAAGATATATTTAATTGTTTTTCACCTTGAATCGTATCTATCTGTTGTGTCTCGGATATTTTTCCAATCTGAGAAGCATTAGAAGAAATTTTAATTGTTGATTCGTTTATGATTTCTAAGTTGACATTGTTATTTGCCCATTCGCTTGCTAATAAGTTTGATCGATCTACACCTTGTAAAATCCTTTTTCTATCTACGTTAATGACTGTTTGAAATTCATTTGGAATTAAACTAGATATATTAGGATATTTTCCTTCAATTAATCTTGAATATAATGTAGTTGTACCGAATGTAAAAATAATGTGACTTTCTGAAAGATAGATGTATACGAATTCTGAATTACTATTCATTAATTTTAGCAGTTCACTAATAGTTGCACTTGGTACGATACAACTTGCTTTCACATCTGTAGATATTTTCGTTTCGCGTATAGCAAGTCTATGTGAATCAGTTGCTACGCAAATTAACTTAGTATAATCTAACTCTAAATGAACACCAGTAAGAACAGGTCTAGATTCATTTTTAGCTACTGCAAAGGCTGTTTGTTTAAACACTTCAATCAATTGTTCCGTTTCTACTTGTACTTTTGCATGATCGTCTATAAGTGGTACATTCGGAAACTCATATGTTGGAAGTCCATTTAAGTTTAATGTAATTTCTTCTGACTGTATCGCAATGATTTGCTCATCCTTACTTTTTATTGTTACATTGCTTGGCATTTTCTTTATAATTTCAATGAAATATTTTGCAGGTACTACAATAGTCCCTACTTTTAATATAGTTGTAATTTGGTCGTCTTCGTTAGAACTAGGGATGAATCTTTCGATGAAAATATTTGAATTACTTGCGATTAAAGTAATTCCAGATTGATCTGCAATTATTTTTATACCGGATAGTATAGGGATTATAGCTTTGGTAGATATAGCTTTACTTACTTCTGAAAGTGCTTGAGTGAAATGTTTATGATTAACGATAAACTCCATTTTTTCCCCGCCTTACATGAAATGATAATTTTATGAAGATTGATGAATGATTGTTCCGTTAAAGAAGTAAGGTACTGTTTCTTTCCTTTGTAATGTATTTAATAAGTGTTCTGGTATACGTAAATGCGGTGCTGCTCTATGTAATTCCATCCAAGTAATCTCTTCAATTTCTTTTGGCCTTGATATATATGTCTCTCCGCCAATTATTTCGCCTAAAAAATTAAAGAAAATTGCATGGTGACCTCTCTCTTCGAAAAAAGCTTCGCTGATAGAACAAATACCGTTTACAGTTATATGTAAACCCTGTTTCTTCTTTCACTTCCCGAGTTACTGCCTCTTCTAACGTTTCTCCCAATTTAACTGCGCCACCTGGTAGCGTGTAATAAGAACCGTTCTTTCCTTTGTTTTTTACCATTAAGATCTTTTCGTTTGTATTATCGTATAAAAGTGCATATGTAACATTTACTTTTTTCATCTAAGTCCACCTTTAATAACGAGAATTTTCTGCCTTTGTTACATTCTACCATTTAATCGTTTTAAAATATAAAAAAGTTAATAGAGTAGTTCATTTATCTGCTCTTAGTAAAAGTAATAATCGATAAACCTTCATTACTAAATAAAAAAGAACGTATTTTGAAAGTAAATATTCAACGTACGCTCTTTATGCTTTATTTTGGGATTCTATATATTTTCTAATCTTTTTTCTAAATAATATCGATTGTGCCCTTTAGGGTGGTCTTCACTTACTCCAATCACCTTATATCCATGCTTTTTATAAAAATCAGGAGCTTGAAAGCTAAAAGTATCTAAATTGATTAGCCTACATTCATTTTCAATTGCAAATTCTTCAATAAGTTTTAATAACTTGCTTCCGTAGCCTTCGTGTCTATACTCATCAGAAACCCAAAGGAAATCGACATGTACGTGGTGCCAAAATGTAATTGCAGTTATTCCGCCTACAATTTCTTCCTTTTCATTTCTCACTATAAAACTAATTTTTTCTGAAGGCTTTTTCTCTTCATCCGAAATATGTTTTTGGTTATATTCAATTACTTTTTCTCTTATGTAATCACTATCTTCTTGGACCCATTGTTTTACTATTTTCATTTTAAGTAGCACACTCCTTTTAAAGTATATATTCAATTTAATAATCGTAATATCCTGTCTAACTTAATAGTCGTAGAGCACTGTTTCATTTCACTAAAATAAAGAAAAGCCGTACTACATTTTATCTGTAGTACGGCTTTATACGGCGTTTGATTCTTTTTAATTAAAACTTCCGTTAGTTTTAACATATTAGTACAATAATTCAATTGTATTACTGCGAAAAAGAATGAACATTCCTAAGCCAATTAGAACAATTGGAACGATAATATGACAATTTCTCTCAAGTACTTTAGCTAAAATAGGAGCTCTTAACAATGTGTAGCTAATAAAACACCATATTGCTATCATACAAAAAAAGATAACTAATGTAACAATATTAGTTTTAAGATTTTGACTAGCGAACATGGGTATATAAATTGAAATATTATCAGCTCCATTAGCTAATGTAATCGAGGCTACTTTAAATAATGAGCTAGAAGCGTTATCAATGACTTCATTCCTTTTATAAGAACGAAGTGACAATAGTACTTTTACCCCCATATACATTGGCACGAATCCTAATAACCCAATCCACGATATAGGAATGAAAAAAGAGCTTAAAGAACCAATGATACTTAGGAAAATAATTACACTAAACCCTAAATATTGTCCAACAACAATATAAAGTTCTTTCATCTTAGTTTTTTCCCGGACAGCTCTACCTTCTTTCTTAATTACTCCTGTCTTTACTTGTGAAAATAAAACAAGGAGTATAAAAATGTCATCAATATTTGTTGAAGTGAATGCCATAAAAGAAGAAATTATGGTTGTAACCAATATAAGCCAACTACCTTTATAATAAAATACTGGTATATAAATGAATTTCATGTCTAATAAAAAAATTGGTTAATGTAGGTTTAAAATAACATTTCAGTTCCTTTTATAAAACCATATGAATATTTTACTAATCTGCTACTTAGTTCGTTGAGAAATAAATCATTTTATTACTTTTCAAATCATTTTACTTAGAATTAAGTAATTCTTTTCTTCCTACACGAGTAGTAAAAACGGAAAATCAAATATTTTGCAATATAAAAAGAGCCCTATATAAGGACTCTTTTTATAATTAAGCTATCTTCCGATACAAATGTTGTGTTTCTTTATTCTTTTCTGCTTTTGGTGGACGAATTAAAATCGAAATAATGAAGGAAATAACACTTAAAACACCGATTATAATAAAGGTCGGTTGAAATCCACCAAGTAATGCTCCAATGAACGCTCCTGCAAGTGCACCAAACCCGAAACCTTGATATACAATCCCGTAATTTGTACTATGGTTTTTTAATCCGAAGAAATCTCCAACAATTGCTGGGAAGATTGTGATATTACCACCAAAGCAAAAGGCAACACTTGCTACACAAGCGAAATAAATACCGTAATTTAGTGGAATGAAACTTAAAGTAAAGACTGACAATCCAATAATAATAAACGTTGCAGAGACAATTTTCATTCGGCCAATTTTATCTGATAACGTTCCAAGAACGATTCTACCTACCGTATTAAAAATTGCAATCATTGCAACGGCGTTAGCGGCGGTTGCTGCACTAAGTCCAACGAGCTGTACCCCAATATCTTTCACCATACCGATTAAATATAGACCGCCCATACACGATGTGAATAGCATAAAAAACAAAAGATATACTTGTTTCGTTCGCATCATTTCACGAGGCGTATAATCATTGTGTAATGTCTCAGTTACAGTATTACTCACTATTGCTTCACGTAAGAAGAACGATCCGGTTAATACTAAAAGTAAAACGATGATACCCCAATATAAAAATGCTTGTGATACACCAAGACTATCGATAAGACTTCCGTTTATATATCTAAAGATTAAGCTGCCCATTCCATATGCCGAAACAGATATACCAGAAATAAGTCCTTTTCGATTTGGAAACCATTTAATTAAATTAGATAGTGATGTAATATAAGCAGTTCCATCTGCATAACCAACAACGACACCAGCTAATAAATATAGTAATGGTAAGGAAGAAACTTGTGAACTAAGTATTAAACCGAGCCCCAAAACAATCCCTGCAGTAGCGATGAGTTTACGAAGTCCTAATTTTTGCTGCAACTTTCCTGCAAATAAGGTTGAGAATGATAATGAAAAACTTGTTATGGAGAAAGTTATCGCTACGGAATTGAGGTTCCATCCAAACTTACTAACAAGGGGTTGATTAAATAAACTCCATGTATAAATTGTTCCAAGGCCAATTTGAACAATAATTGTACCTAGAACAATTAGTAACGGATTTATAGAAGTTTGTTTCATACTAACTGTCCCCTTCTTTTATTTTGACATGATTTTTCACAGTTAGTATAACCATCATAAAATGCAAGATACTGTGTGGAAAATGGAAATTAAGTTCATATACACAAAAAGACACTTCATAATGAAGTGTCTTTTTGCAGGTTATATTAGATTTACTTAAAGAAAGCTTTGTTAAGATAAGACATTTTCGAATGCTTATGTATATAGGATACCAAAAGATTTTTGTTATGTGATGGGACTTAAGATGTATTTTTCATTCATCATATAGTCCGATGAACGAAAAATTAGTATTCAATTTCATCAAAATCCTTCGGCTGCGGTACCGTTTGCATATTAGCAGCATCTTTAGGATCGCTATAAATTGCATTTTGTTCTGTATTCACATCTTTAATATTTTGTTTTTTGTTTTTATTCATTTTATCTTTCATTTTCTTTCACTCCTTTTCATTATAGGTGTAATTATGCCCTATTACCGTTACGAAATGTATCAGCGACTAAATTGCTAAATTCACGTAAATAATATAAATAATTATCACCGCCGTAGTTATATCTTTTATTGTACATTTTCGCAACAACTACATTACATTCAGGTATTACTAAAAGAGTCGGTCCTGTAATTCCTAATATTTGATACGATCCTTTCGGCACTCGTTCACCAAGTTCACTTGAAAGCGCAGGTTCATTTTGAACATACCAAAACAACCCGTTTTGTGGTAGTTCATTGTTTGTAAATGTTGGACTCTGCAAACCTGTTGCAATTTCTATCACTTCTTTTGGAATAATTTTCTTACCATTTATCACACCTTGATTTAAATGAAGATTGCCCCAATAAGCAAATTCTCTAGCTGAGACAAACAGATTTTTTTCAGTACCATCATCTACCGTACCAATTTCACTAATTGCGTCTTCATTTGGATTATCAACAACTTTAACTAAGTTTTCATCTTGCTGAATTCTCCAACCTGTTTCTTTGAAGTTAGCTAGATCAAAAACACGCTCCTTTAACAATTCAGGAAAACTTTTGTTATATAGCTGATAAATAAGACGTGTTACCATTCTTACATTAATATCTCTATACGCCCATGCTTGTCCAGGTTCAAATTCACGAAAAATTGTCCCGTCATTCGTTTCTCCTAAACCGTGCGAATGGGTTACTAAATGTCTTATCGTTGTTTTACCAAGTAATACAGGGTCGAAATCATTAAAGTACTTTATCGCCTCGTCATCAATAGAATTTATTTTCCCCTCGTAAAGCGCATATGCTACCATTAATCCTAAATAACTTTTTCTCGCAGAAGCAACATTAAATTGTGAAGATGCTGTTATTTTTTTACTTGTAGATATATTTGAATGATGACCACTATAATGCTCTAGTACAATTTTATTATCTTTTATAATGCACAGTGCTGTTGCAGAACTATGATTTTCTTCTTTTATATTCTCAACCCAAGAAATCAATTTATCGTACGTATACAAATAAATCCCCCTTACCATGAATAAAAAATTACAACATGAAAGAAAAGTATAAAATAGTATTTACACCTTTCTTTCATGTGAAATATTATTGATGTTCTATACTTAAATGATCCACCAGTTCCAGCAATTAAAGCAGCTGAAACATCCAGCGCAACCTACGCATCCGCCACAACGTCCTGCACAACCTCCGCATCTTCCGCCGCCACATCCACCACAGCGTCCACCACAACCTCCACATCCGCCACAACGACGCGCTTCGTCTTGAATGTAATAGTATGGATATTGATTTTGTTGTAGTTGATCCCAATACACAACATTACCAGATTGATAATCATTAAGGTTTAATGATTGTAATTCTTGTTGAAACTGATTCATTACGAAACCCTCCATTTATACAAATAAATTCCGTCCAAATGTTACAGTTTATCTATTTTTGCAAACAAAGTAGAAATCAGACTATAGACTAAATGCGTACATCAACAAAATATGAACTTACACTAGGTGATGTACCTTGTTTTATAGCCTATTTTCTTAATCTCCTTTCAGTGAACGTATTTACTATTAATAGAGGTGCTTAAAAATTACTAATCCAACAGTTGAGTAGTTCATCACTTAATTTTCTTTCTAGTAACTCTTTAACTGAAGGCACTGGCATGATTTTATACGTATGTAAAGCTTCTTGATTATAATCTATCCAGTGAAACGCTAAATGAGATTCTTTAGATTGTGGTATGAAATCAATATGTAACTCTTGCGAATCTACTTCAAAAATGTGATTGATTTCATGATGAATAACTTCTCGGTCTTCCCATTGGTTTTCTATGACTCCTAAAAAGTTTTTTATACTACAGTTTACTCCGAGTTCTTCTCGTAGTTCTCTTATTAATGCATTCTCAGCTGATTCGCCAACTTCAACATGACCACCTGGTAAAAAATAATGATGGCCAATATATTCAGCCATTAACAATTTTTTATCCTTTATCATAACAGCGCGTACAATATGGTGAAATTTATTTTTCAATTGCTATTCCTCCCAGTTATTTAATTTCATCTTTCATTTCACATCTTTACTTCGTATTACTTAAACGAACAAACGATATACTTGCTCACCATCATATTCATGTCCCAATGGTTGAAAACCGTAAAGTTCATACAGTTTCTTTGCAAAGACATTATCTTTATGTACTGTTAATCTAATTTCTTTACACGCCTTACATGTATTTTTTATTAAGTAAATACTTTCTTGTAATGCCGCTTTACCATACCCATTACCTTGCTGCATTTGATCAATAATAAATCCATTTATCCAATACATATCAGTTGTTTCTCTTACAACAGCATGCATAATAAAACCAACCATTAGATTGCCGTCATATATCGCAAATGGTATATACTCTACATTGTCTCCATCTGGTTTTATATACACTTTAGCAAGTGAAACTGCTACAGATGGAACAAATTTTATTTGCTCTTCTTTAACTTGTAACTTTAATGCATCTTCCCAATTCTCTCTCGTAACAACTTTTAACTGGACATTCAATATTGTAAGCTCCTTTATAAAAAGAATGTATTTATATATTCAACGTAGTGAAATATATCCCTTTTTCGACAACAACTTATAACATGATTTTTATAAAATCTTGAATGAATTGTTGTTCATCAATTTCTAACGCTATACGGGAACCTTTAGATATAGAGCTAGGGCGAAAATCAGCGAATGTTTGTCCTTTCGTATCTCCGTATGTATCTACATTCACTGTACGAAGCGCAAATTTTAAAAAACTTGGGTTAACTAATCCACTTATAGCAACCACATCATGTAGCAAAGGCCCTTCGATAGATGGATTAAGTTTTTGGTATGCAGATAAATAGTAATCATACATCGGTTTCATTATCGTATGAAATGGATTTTTTGCATTAGCTTGGATATAGTTAAATACATTTGGAGTTAACACAGCTTTATTTGTTACATTTAAAGGGAATATAAATAAATTCTTTGCTTGCTGAAAAATAATTTTACTTGCTATAGGATCTCCATACACGTTTGCCTCTGCTAATGGCGTAACGTTTCCTACTTCTAAAAAAACACCACCCATGAAATAGATTCCTTTTACATTCAGCATTAAATCATTCCATAAATTAAAAGCAATCGCTAACGAGGTAGATCTTCCTACATCGACAATTGTTAAATCTTTCCCGTACTTTACAAGAATCGCAGCAATACTGCCAAAATTGTATATCGGAATAGATAATACGCTTTCTGGAACATGGATGGGCCCTAATCCTTCTGCTCCGTGAATTTCAGGGTAGTACATAGTAATTTCTTCTGTAAGTGGTTTTGTTGCACCACTAATGACAGGAATGTCTTGTCTATTTGCTAACTGTAAAATATACGCTGCATTATGTGCAGCATGTATATGCTCAACATTTCCGTATCCGGTTACAATACCGACAATTTCAATTTCGGGATGCAATAAACCATACATAATAGCAAATGAGTCATCAATACCTGGGTCTCCGAAAAATAATACTTTTTCCAAGAAATACCCTCCCCTCATAAAAAATTGAGTCATTAATAACTATGTATATGAAAAAAGTAAGTATATCTATGCAAATTTTAGAACGGATAATGTTTTACAAAATATTAAAAAGGAACTAGCGTATGCTAATTCCTTTCTTAAGTAACCATTCTCAAATTTAATTAATTATCGTATCCTTCATAAATTGCAGCATTTATTTGATTTTGTGTCTTTTTATCTTCAGGTACAGGTTTCCACCAATTTCCTGTAATAAATAACATAGTTAATAAATTATAACTATCACTAAAATAGCTTTCTCTCTTATTCTTCATCCAATCCCAACCGCTATTTACCCACTTTTGATTATTGCTATCCGTTATACTTGCAGCAATAAACGGTGAAACAAATACAGCAGTTGGATAACTACCAATATTGGATCCGTTTAATTGATAACCATCCACAATTTTAGAAGGATTTCCATTCGTTTTATTTTGAATCCATGAAGAGACTTTATCAGAAATGAGTTTACTTCTTTTCTCGCTGTACATCGCATAGTCCATTACAATTCTCAATGGTACCCGACTAGCATTGTAATAATATGCATTTGTATATTCTGACTCATCTAAGAAGTCTTTAGGTGCGGGTTGTGGTGGGTTTTTCACAACGAAATCTGAAATAAGTCCTGTATTTTGAGAGTACTTATTACTAAATTGCGTATAAACATCGTACAAATTATTAATAACAGTAAGCCAAGTTTTATCACCTGTAAATTCATAAAATGCTCTAAGGTGTGACATCATCCAATCAGATGGTCTCGTATCAAATGAATTTTTAGAATCCCAATCTCCCAAATTTAGTCGGTTATTATTTGTAACATTACTAGCTTTAATACCTTTTGTAATCATGTCTTGTGCTTCTTTCAAATAATTAACCGTTCCATGTGATCCCCACTGCTTATGAGCAAGAAGAAGAGAATACGCAATATCTAAATCCCCATCAGTAGCAGAATCAAAATGACCTTGTGCTTTTTTACTATCTGCGACAACCCATCCCATTAAATTAGGATTTTGAGAGCTTTTAAAAGTTCTTGCTGTTTTTAATAAACCGTCATAGATTTTTTGAGCATTCGAATCATAACCAGCCATTAATACTGTAATTATCATCCCATACCCTTGACCTTCTGAAGTTCCAAGTGGCTTAAACCCATCAGCATCACCCGTAATCTCTCCTTTTACGTAATAACCACCAGGTAAAGAAGATAAATCATTTTTCAAATATTTCTTTTTCCAATTATCGTAGTAACTTCTTACAGAAGCATTTAAACTTTCCTGTGTAACATGATTTGGTTTTATAACACCTGCATAATTAACTTGCTGGGGAAATGGTTTCATTTCTTTTACAGCAGCTACTTGTTGATTAACTATGGGAATAGAAGTTTGTACTGAATTGTCCATTACATTTGCTGCGAAACTAGAATTAGAAAAACTAGCTAGTCCAATTCCTATAATAGAAATACATGTGAAAATTTTTCTTTTTCCATTCATTATGTTGTCATCTCCTTTTAAAATGCTTACTATATAAAATGTAACATACAATATTTAACTGAAATACAAAATATTATATTTATCAACATAAGAAGGAAATTACATAAAAAAGTATCATAAAATTATTATTGAATTACATTATACGGATTGATTATTTGCTAAATTCCTATGTTTTTCTTTTCTTAATACTGGTATATGAGCAATCACAATTCCAAGTATAGTAATCCCTCCGCTAATTATCGAAACAAAAGTTGGCACTTCTCCTAACCATATCCAAGCAACAAAACATGCAGTTACTGGAGTTAAATATAGAGAACTTGTTGCCTCAGCAGCACCAGAATGAGATATGATATATGCCAATGCGATATATGGGAGTACTGTTGGAAATAAACCTAAAAATATAACACTCATATTCACTTCAAGAGGAGCTGCTAGTATTTCTTGATAAACTCCGGGTAAGAAAATAAGCATACATACAGTACTAGACAAAATTGTATATATGGTAAGTGGCAAGAAACCATACTTTTTTAAGTAAGAAATTTGGAAAACGAAAAATAAGCTTTCTGAAATCGCTACTAATAATATAAATAATCCTCCACTATTCAATTGAATAGCATCTCCTTGACTAAATGATATGAAAGCAATTCCTATAAAACTAATTACACCACCGATCCAACCATTTATTTTCATTTTTTCATTCAAAAAAACAGATGCAAAAATAGCCGTTACTATAGGTGTGACTGAAACAATTTAACTTGCAGATCCAGCATTTACTGTTTTTTCGCCGTAGTTTAATGCAATGTGATAAAAAGTGAATCCTAAAGCACCGAACATAAAAATTGCTGGGATATCCTTTAAATCCGGTAGCCGTAACTTGTAAATAAAAGAAAACAACAGAAGTATAAATGAAGCGATTAATAAACGTAGTAAAGTAAGATGCTCAGGTGTATAAGATTCAAGCCCCATACGAATTGCCGGAAAGGCAGTCCCCCATATAAAAATCGTAAAAGCATGAGCACAAATAATCCGAAAATCCCATTTTTTATAATTCATGTTTTTCTCCCCCTTCAAACCAACCACTTTATAATTACCAATTATTTCTTTTCATCATATTTAATAGTTGATACAATGTCTTCAACCAGTTACTTATCGTAAAAACCAACCACTTGGCATTTATAAAGTGAACGAGGAAGTTTTTTTATGACAACGAATAAAAAACTGCCTAAATATCGGCAGATAGTAGACTATATGAAAGAAAAAATTGAAAACGGAGAATGGCCTATTGGAAGTAAGATTCCTAGTCAACGGCAGTTAGCCAAATTATTTCATGTAAATTGAAGTACTGTAATAACTGCGCTAGATGAACTTATGGCAGATGGATTGATTCAAGGGAAAATTGGAGCAGGAACAATTGTAACAAATAATACATGGTCATTATTAGCGACGAATCCCCTGCCTGATTGGAGTGAATATGTAAAGGCCGGTATTCATAAACCTAGCAAGTTAATAGTACGAGAAATCAATGAAGCAGAAGCAAATAAAAAACTTATCCATCTTAGTAAAGGTGAACTTGCGCCTCAACTTTTCCCGCTAGAAACTATGCCGACGATTATGAAAAGCGTATGTGAGGAATTAGAGTATTTTGGATACGAAGAACAAAAAGGTTTTTTACCGTTACGTGAAGCAATTAGTAAATACGTAAAATCATTCGGAATACATACATCAGCCAGTTCTATATTAATCGTCTCTGGTGCATTACAAGCACTCCAATTAATATCAATTGGTCTTTTGCATAGAGAATCAACCGTTTTACTTGAACAGCCTTCTTACTTATATTCACTTCATGTATTTCAATCAGCAAATATAAATCTATCTGGTATATCTATGGATCATCACGGTATTTTACCTAACGAATTTTTAAAACGAATTAAATATAGTCAAAAGAAAAATATTTTATATTCTATCCCTTGTTTTCAAAATCCAACAGGGATATTAATGTCTCAAGAACGAAGAAAAGAAATATTAAAAATATGTGAAAAAGAACAGTTACCTATTATTGAAGATGATATTTACCGCGAGTTATGGATTGATGAACCACCTCCAGCTCCTTTAAAGTCGATAGATAAACATGGACATATATTGTATGTTGGTAGTCTCTCTAAAACACTTACTCCTGGACTTAGAATTGGATGGATTATTGGACCAGAACCTGTAATTGATAGATTGTCAGATATAAAAATGCAAACAGACTATGGATCCAGCTCATTATCCCAAAGAGTTGCTGCTGAATGGATAAATAAAGGTTTTTATGAAGAACATGTTGCAAACGTAAGAATTAAACTAAAAGAACGAAGACAAATCATGATACGAGCTTTAAATAAGTACTGCGCAGATATTGCATCGTGGGATATTCCTAGTGGCGGATTATTTATATGGCTAAAGATTGTACCTAGCATTCCGATGAAGAAATTATTTTCAGAGGCACTATCAAATGGAATTCTTTTAAACCCAGGACGTATTTATGAAGAAGAATCAGATCGGTACATTCGCTTATCATATGGATATGCTTCACCAGAGCAAATGACTAACGGGATTAAATTGTTGAGTGAATTAATCCGTAAGCTAATGTCATAACAAAAACTCCTCTTTACTATAGAGGAGTTTTTATGTATCTTATTTACCACAATCTCATTTCCTGTCCCAATAAAATAAGTTCGTCATAAGGGTCTCCGTCAATATTTAATACTTGAGCAAAAGCAGGTTCTGTTTTTAAACCGCTCTCTTTTAAGTGAAGTATTTCTTCCCTTAGATGGGGATGCTGCATTAATAACATGTGCTCTACTATCATATGTCTATATGCATTTTGGTTACGTACTGGCTTAGGCTGAGCAAATAATTCAAATTCAAAACCTTCAAACTCAAAATTTACCTTTATCGATTCTGTAGTTTTAATTTTTTTCTTTTTTATTTTGAATCCTTTATAAGAACCGTATAAAGATCTCATTTCCTGTTCAAAAACATCAAAGTTATGTACTTCCATTACTATATCTAAGTCAGATTGAAGAGTATCAATTCTAATAGGAATTGTCCCGCAAAGAACCGGACTATACAAAGTTAAATCCTCCATAATGTTAAGTTTATTCAAAACATCATACACTTTTTGTTGCTTTTCATTCCCTGATTGTAAATATGTAATAGATGTAAACATGGAAGTCTCTCCTTCATTTCACGTAGTACGTGTCTCACTATATCCAAGAAAAATTTGTCCGTTTAAATTTGTTCTAGGAGTACCTTTATTTCAATATATTAAGGTCGATAAAAAATATGTTTCAACTTTTCTCCTATACTGCAATACTATAAAAATAAAAAAGGAGGAATTATTATGAGCATTTTCAACATTCTTTTAACCATCCATATATTATTTGGAACAATATGCTTAATCACTGGTATTGTAGGGATGGTTGCCCAAAAGAAGAAAGGAAAACATACGGAATGGGGTGAAATATATCATGCATCCTACGTTGTCATCACCCTTACTGCAATTATATTATCCATTATAAACTGGGATCAAATCGCATATTTATTTTATGTAGCAATTTTCTCTTATTCATTTGCGATTTATGGCTACCTGGCACGAAAAAAACGTTGGAAAAATTGGCTGCATCACCATATTAGAGGTATGTTAGGTTCTTATATAGGTGCGGTAACTGCACTTTTAGTAAACGTCGGTATTCATATTCCCTTAATAAATTTACTGCCACCTATATGGTTTTGGTTTTTACCTACATTAATCGGTATTCCTCTCGTAGCCAGTGTATCAAAAAAATATAAAAAGCGTAGTTAAAATTCATTACAATTCCGTTACTTTCTGATGGTAATTACAAAAAATCATACCCAATGTAATATTTTATTAACAAATTCATATTGCTTTAAGTTCGTCACTTAGAGCTAAATAAAAAGAATCCAATAAAAATATTGGATTCTTTTTCGGATTTCATTTCAATATCGGCGCTATGTATTCAATGATGTTACCATTTGAACCATAAACTATCTTTGTATACTTGTGGGTACTTGTTTTATTGGTTCAGTGATAATTACACTATTATAGTTTAACTAACGAATGTAAACGATCCGGGTAATTCGTAAACATCCCGTCAACTCCCCATAAAAGTAACTTTTTCATATCTGTTTCATTATCTACAGTAAATGGATGAACTTCTAATCCGTTTTTCTTTATACTCTTTACATAAGCTGAATCAATATATTTATAGTTCATCCCAAGACCGATACAGTATGTTTTATACTTTTTTATCTCTAATTCAGTTAAATGAGCTGCCTTTTTGTAAGATAGTAATTGTACTAGCGGTATATTAACATCTAAACTATGAATCTTTTGCAGACTTTCTTCACTAAATGATTGAATAATAATTTTATCACTTATTTCGTAGTGCTTTATAATTTCTAATAGCTTTTCTTCCATACCAGGATATTCATCTGGCGATTTTGTTTCAATGTAATAATTAGCATTATGCCCAAACGTTTCAATAATTTCTTCTAGTGTTGGAACTTTAACATCTTCAAATTCTTTCTTCGCTAAACTTAGATGCTTTTCATTAAAAAAAGAACCTGCATTAAGTTGCTTTATTTCTTCTAATGTATGTTCCTTAACTAGCCCCGTACCGTTTGTAGTGCGGTTTACTGTTTCATCATGCATAGCTACTAAATGTCCGTCTTTTGTCATTTGGAGATCAATTTCTATATAATCTCCTCTCAATTGTTGCCCTAATTTATACGCTGCTATTGTATGTTCCGGCGCATACGCAGAAGCGCCTCTATGTGCAATGTTTTTTATATGATTTAATTGATTAATAGCTTTCGTGTACTTAAGTTCATTTGCTTTATGAAAAACAAAAGTACCTATTACCATAAAGGTGCAAATGATTGTAACGATATATATCTTCTTCATAATGATGTTTTAACTCCTACATGAAAGCAATTTGACTTGGATGATTTATTCCATTAAATGTCGATTTTCAAAAACAGTCATTTGTCCTACAGATTGAAAACCAGTCTTTTTATAAATATTAATGCCATCAGGTGAAGCTTGTAATACGCATTGAGCAACTTTCAATTCCTTTGCTTCTTGCAGCAAGTAATTAAACATAGCAGAGCCGAACCCTTTCCCTCTCAATTCTTCTTTAGTTGCTATATCATAAATACCAATACTATCTTTTGTACATACTAATGAACCAACCGATACGACTTCTTCTTTATAAAATCCTAAGTACAGTTTCATTTGTTCACTATTCCATAAATCGAAAGAAGCAGTTTGATTGTAGAACGCTTGAACATGTGTACCTTCCTCTGATGTACCAAATAGATTAGCTAATGTTTCCCCAAACTTTTTAATTTGTCCTGACGAAGATGATTTTTGTATCGTAAAACCTTCTGGCATGTTTATTGTTGGATGAATTGTTTTTAAGTCTGCTACCATCGCGATATTTTGTTCTGCTTCTTTTAAGCCAAGTTTTATTAATACGCTTTTTATAGTCTGCTCATGCCTATCATCCCAAAACCAAACACTCATTGGAAGTTTCTTTTGATTATAGTTGTTTACCACTTTATATAGTTTCTCAATACCTTCCGTTAAATTATTGTTTAGTATAGTAATGATATTAAATGTATCTGCCGGTAAACCACATTCGACAGCAATGTAGTCCTTCGTTTCTTTTACATTCATTCCATGTAACTGCCGCGCAATATATGAGGTTTTATATGTGAAGTTATCTATTAGTAACTGTTTATAATTCATTCATTTTTCTCCTTTCATAAAAATTCGTTTTCGAATTCTTCAGTATTAAATATAACACATAAGAAATGTATCTATTTCTATAAAAATATCTCTATACATTACTCTTTTTTCCTCTAAAAGAATTAAAAATGATATAACGTTGTCGGAATGAAAAAAGTGGTATATAATAAACAGTAACATTACTAGTAATTATTTTAGGTATTCCTAGAATAAAGGAGCGATACATATGAAAATTACTATTTATTTCGGAAGTCATGAAGATCAAGATGTTCGTACTATGGACTGTCATTTAGATGTAGAAGATACAGAAGAGATCGTTTCTGTATCATAATATAAATAGTTGGGATGAACCCTCTTCCCTACAGCGTTTAAGGCACCTTTTACAGGTGTCTTTTTTGTTATTTTTTCATCAAAAACCCTTTACTTTAGAGTGTTTTAATAGTAAAATATAAATATACGAACAAACGTTCTTTTTTATTTTAATTGTACATGAAGGGATGATTTTTACAATGGCTCAAGCAAAGCGCAGAGGAAGAAAAAAGCAAACACCTATTATTTCAAATACAGGCTTTATCGGCTCTGTCTTTATTGATACATTGGAGTTACAAAAGAAATCCTATTATTTCGCTCGTAAAAAACTTCAAATTGTTCATCACGTACTTGATGGCCTCTCTGGAGCAACAAGTTCTCTATTTAAAGAACATAACATTTCAGCATACATGTCATGTGTGTATTTACATAAACAAAAGAAAATCGGCTTTGTTCTTTCAACGAAACCATTTGAACAAAGTGACGGCGTTTCTTACTTTATAAATTATTTAATCGAAAAGAATTTTTACGGTAACGAAGAAGTAGAATATCAAGAAGTATTTAATACAGGTTTTATCGGTGTAGTATTCGCTGATTTATGTAGCATAGATCGCTTTAATTTCGAGTTTGAAATGGGTATGTTAACGAAATTAATGAAAGATATGATTATTCCGGTTAAAGAACTTTTTTTACGCCACAATGTACCGGCCTACATCTCCACTTCTCATTTAGAGGAACAAAACAAATTAGGTTTCGTTCTATCTGTAAAACCATATGATGAACGTGCAGAAGCGGATTTATATTTTGAGGCGTATTTACAAGAACGCGGTTTATTTATCGGTGATGAAGAAGATGATATTGATAAGATTGTTATTAGAAAAACAGCTGAACTACGATAGATAAGCGCAGGATGATTATCCTGCGCTTTTTATAATTTGAGTTTTACTTTAAATCAATATTGTGTACTGTCTTATTTTTTTTAGGGAATCATTATATTAGCTTGGAATATCCCGGAAATCTTGATCACTATGCAAAAGAATCCCTTGTAGATATAGTTAGAATTTTGTATCTCATAGAAATCTATATCCTAATTACTACTATTTATCGTTTAGTTCTTTTATTGTCTGTATTGTTTTCTTTATCTTCTTTAAAGCATCATCCATATGTTTAGAAGACTGTGTGACTGTTTCGGGGTTACCTTTATCTAAACCTTCTACCATTTCTGTTAAAGAGTCTTCGTACATTAACATTGCATCAGACAACTCTTTTTGTAAATCATCATATTTCTTAGGTGGTTTTATCTCTTTCATTTTCTGTGTTACAACCTTAAAATTACCTATTTCTGTTTTAAACTCATTTTCTGTAGTAGCAAATGAAGGGTCTTTTGCTATTACATCTGATATAACTTGATACTGGTTTACCCACTCTTTTGCTACATCATTAACCTTTTCTTTGTAATCATGTGCGTTTTTTAATCTACCATCATCTTGCTTTTCTTCTGCTACTTTTATACTATCAGTTTTCTTTGTTTCGGAGACATCCTTACTGCAACCTACTCCTAATGCTAATGTAATTGGTAAAACTACTGTTAATATTTTACGTTTCATTAATATTTACCCCTTTGTTTAAACTATATCTACGTTTCTTCCAACTCTTTCTTTAGTCTTCCTAATTTATTCACTCTATGAATATTGTTTATTGCACCTTAAGACGTTATATAAATTAGAGTGGCATCTTTTCTTATTTATAACTTATTTAAAGGTGTTGTATTTGACTAGCATAAAGTAAATAATAGTTCCTTTCCTGTTCTCTAATGGAAAATTTAGGTTTTTAATAATATGAACATATGATAACATGTATTATAGTTGTAGATAATCCCCCCCACCGTATGCTTTTTCAATACTCTCCCTAATGTATTTTTCAACGTTTAAGATCCTTTTTGTCTAAGTATTCAGTGAAGAGACATGCTACAACTAACAATATTTCTACAATCTCGATTTAAAAGTATGAGGATTATTTATTGGTATTGAAGAAGATAATATTGATAAGTGTATGAGTGGAATAACAACGGAATTACGATAGAAAAGCGCAAGATGATGATCCAGCGCTTTTTCGATATTATTTAATTACGTTCAACACTATACTCTTTTGAATGAATTTCTAAATTCAACTTATTTGAATAAACTTTATTCAAAATAAGAAATACGATGCCCCCTCCAATTGGAATCGTGTAGGCTGGAATATGATTTAATAATAGACCTGATAATACCAGCGCTATCGGCTGCATCATTTTACCTATACTTAATCCAATACTAAGCACTCTACCCCTATATTCATCTGGAATCTCTTTTTGCATAAAATAAATTAAAGGGATATCGATTAATGCTATCGTTAGCCCTACAAAGAACATAATAGCGCAATACATAGTAACAAATACAATATTATTTACTTCAATACTTTTGAATAAAACAGGGATACCTGAAACTATCATAAAAATCGCCAACATAAAACTTATTTTTTTCAATAGATAGGAATAAGAAAAACGATCAGTTATCTTTTTTACTAATATTGCACCCACTATCATACCTATTGGAAAAGTCCCTTGAATTATACCAAATTGTTTAGGACTCAGATTGAGAACTGTATTAATAATGTATGGTAATGGAACAGTTACAGCAAAACCTAAGAAAAAATTAAGGGAAATTAATATATTAAACGTATTCTTTAAGCTTTTCCTCTCAATTAAGTAAGAGTATCCCTCTTTTATATCTTTAATAAAATTAATTTCTCCCATAGAACATTCCTCGTTTATGTTTTGCTCGAACAATTTAAAGTTAATAAATAATATGGATATACCCGAAAGAATAAATGAAATACCGTTTATAATGATAAATGTTTTAATATCAAAGACTGCAAAAACAATCCCCCCTAGCATAGGGCCTAGTATTAAAGATACAGAATCGATAATTTTACTTATTGAATTAATACTCATAAGCCTCTTTTTAGAGACGATATTTGGTTTTGCAGCCTCTAATCCTATTCCAAAAAAGGTTGTAAAGACCGTCATTAGAAAGGTAGTAGTATAAATGATGAATAAGTTTAATCCATAATAGCTGCTTAATATATAAACAGTTACTAATAAGCACCCACTTAGTAAATCCATACAAACAACTAGTTTCTTTTTATCAACCTTATCAGCGATTACACCAGCAAATGGATTCATAACAATCATTGGAATCGTTCCTAATATGAGCGTAATTGCGAAATTTAACGCAGATCCAGTTATGTGTAAAACATATAATCCTAGTGCGAAACTATACATAGAGCTACCGAATATTGATACTGTTTTTGCAATTGAATATAAACAAATATTTCTTAGTTCTTGATTTCTTTTTTTATTTTCTATATGTAATCGTAAACTTCCCATCACTTTTCCCCCTGCCTAACTTTGTGTTACGTACATTGTAAGTTCTTGGGTCAACCCAATAGCAATATGTACTATTTGAAAAGTTTTAAGGGAAAATAAATAAAAGATGGGGTTAACCCCATCTTTTTCCGAAAAATGAATATGTATAAATTTCTTCTCCTTGAACAAAGAAATCCTCGTATTTTCCACCTCGTTTCAAATAGTTTGAAGTACTTTCATCTATGGATTGAAACTGTAAATCTTGGATTTCTTTCGTTACTTTTGAAAGTGTAAAATTTGCTCGAAAGTTATTTGTAATTTGACTATTTGAGCTGAAATTTTTAAATAAAATAAATAAACTTAATAAATAACAATCCGTTTTAAAAAGTGGATTTAATTCGTGAAGTAAAAAATCCTCATGCTCAAAACTATAATTGCTCGTACCAGAATGATCAATTACAATATCAACAGACCGTTTCTGAATAGGGATATTCAAAAAATCAGCACAGATAAAGAGAATGTTTCTTTTCGGATTTTTTTTCGCTAATACATCTTTTAAAAATAAAAGTTTATTTAAATCTCGATCCACTGCAATGTATAGGCAATCTTCTGGTAGTTCTTCATAAATGTTTCTCAAAAAGAACCCAAGTCCCGATCCTATATCCAGTATTAATTTATTATTTAAATCTAAATGTATTAGTTTCTTTTTCGCCCATTGTCCTTCTCTATGCATATTTTCCAAATACGCATTATCAGTTTCATGAATATAATCCGAAATAGTATCTTCAAGTGACGTTCGCTCATTTGCTTTAAATGATTTACCCGCAGTTATAATTCCTGAAGTAATAATATATTCTTCACCACAATTACAAATTAGCTTCCCCTCAGTAATTTGATTGTTAGTAATAATTCCATCTTGAAGAATTAGTTTTTTGCTACACTTAGAACATGTAAGCAAATGAAGTACGCTTAAATCTATCCCTATAATTGAATTCGAAGTTTCATTTGTTAATAATAAATCATGTAACACTTCCTTTAATTTATCCCGTCTCTTCTCCAAAAGTTCTATTTCCTGTTCCATCTGGTCATACTTCAATTTAAATATAGATTGGTAAAAAGTATCTTTTTTGTAATTCATAGATTTCGCTAAATTTTTATAAAAAAACAGTTCTTTAATTTCATTCAAGCTAAAACCTAGCTCTTTGTAATGTAATATAAGCTCTAAATCTGTTTGACAATACTCGTCAAAAAAATTGTGACCGCCCTTTTTTTCAGAAATAATGAGGCCGAGATCCATGTAATGTCTAATTGTATCAATACTTATGTTATTTACTTCTCCAAATTTACCTATTTTCATAGTATCACTACCATTTATATATTTTTTTATATAGATTTCTATTTTTATATTAAAAAACCCTTTAAACTTTCTAAACAACATTATTTACGGTTTGTTACTTATAATATGTCTTAAACAAAATGTACGCGAGGTGTTAAAATGGTAAGGTTAAAATTATTAAAAGGGATAGGACAATATACTGTTCATAGTTATTTTAGCTTTATGAATTAAAGAGAAAGCGGATTCATATCTTAAATATAAAAAAGACACTTACTGAAAAAGTAAATGTCTTTTTTGAATTAATTATAATCAAATAGCATAAATTACTTACGTTTTACTGCTTGTAGACTGTTTCCCTTTACGTCTGTCATCTTGAACGAACCATCTTTAAATGACTCAACATTGTAGTCTATTGCTACCTTTAACTGACTTGTATCAATCTTATTCCCACCTTTTACAACTTCTTTCGCCGTTAAAGAAACTTGTTTTTTTTCTTGAGTATAGTACCAACTTCCTTCCATGTGGTCTTGCTCATAAGGCGTTTTACCTTTGTCATCATAAGCGATATATGTACCATCTTTTCGGAACTCAACTGCTTTGATAAATTCAGAACCTTCATAGCTACCCCATTCTCCTACTAACTCTTTTCCAGTTATTGATAGTTGCACATCTTTATTACTAAAAGTAGAAGTATCAGAGGTTGAAGGACTATCAGTTTTAGATTCAGAGTTGTTCTTACTTTCATTCGATTTACCTACTATCGTATCTTGAATCGGTTTGTAACCAGATGCCCAAAGTTCAGAACCTTTTTTTAGTAACTCTTTTGACTTATCTGCTTTATCCATAAGTGCTTTCTCGTCTGCTTTCTTGTCCGATGTTAAAATTTCTTCTTGAATCGAATATGATTCTTTATAACAATCTACTGCTTTTAATATGTCTTTATGGGCTTCTTGATACTCTACTGGCGGTTCAATAGTATCAAACTTCTTAATGGTTTTCTGTATATCCTTTAATTGTGCTAATATTTTCATAGATACTTCTTTATTACTGGTTGTTCTATCTTTTGCTATTTCAGACATTTCAGTGACTTTCTGCAAGAATTCGGTAGATATAGCCGTTATACGCTCAGGATACTTGTCTTTCGATAACTTCTCTTTTGTTTCTGCTTTTGATTCCACTTTTCCTTTCGGTTTTGCATCTGTTTTCTCCGATCCACAACCTACTAATAGCATAAATGGTACTGCAAGCGTAACTAGTTTTTTTACTTTCATATTAACTCTTCCCCCTTAAAACTAAAAAATACATACCTAAGCATTTAAAAAGATATATCTTTTATATACTATTGGTTAAATTTGGATGAACGAATAGTATTTTATAGTGAAAAAATAAAAACGTCAAAATTATTTTACAAAAATTATAGGATTTATTGATTGCTGGCTATTTATATTATATCCCCTAAAAACGAAAAAACGTGTTTATATCTGTGAATGTATAAGAAAGGGTAATGTTTTTATTTCTATTTGTGTGTATGATGAATTACATCTATTTCCTTGATAATTTTAAAGATCCTCATTTCCAAATACCTTACGAGTTATTGCTACAAACCTTAGTTGAGCACAACAAATTGATAGAAACCAAGAAAAATTTTTATTGCTTTTTATGTTTAGAGAAGTTAAAAAACCGCTAACATCTCTTTCAAACGCATGGAATATACAGGGATTTACAACTTAATATAGAACATAATAAGGAGAAGTTTATATTTTAAATAAGGGGACATACATATAGAATGGGGATTAAAAAATGAAAATTGCAATAGTCTGTTTTGATAACTTTACTGATATAGATGTTTTTCTACCATGGGATTTATTAAATCGTGTACGTTTAGTTGGCGGTATTTCTGATTGGGACGTTCAACTATTAGGAACGGGAAAAACTCATATATCCATGTCTGGCTTACGTATTCCCATGACAGGAAGCATATCTGATATTCCGTCTGCTGACGCTGTAATATTTGCAAGTGGTAAGGGTGTACAAAATTTATATACAAATCAAGAATATCTTAATAGTATTCATGTAAATCCTCAAAGACAATTAATAGGATCTATGTGTTCTGGTTCATTACTACTAGGAGCTAAAAAATTGCTAACAGGTAAAAAAGCCACTACATATCCATCCGCAGTAGAACAGCTTAAAGAATTTGATGTGGACGTTATTGAACAAAGTTTCGTGAACGAAGGAAATATTTCGACTGCTGCAGGCTGTTTTGCAGCTCAAGATCTCTCAGCTTGGATTATAAGGAACCTAATCAATGAAGAAATGGTCAATACTGTGCTAGAAACTGTTCAGCCAGTAGGCAAAGGTTTATATTTTTAATTTCAAATCAAATTGAGGGATTGGTTGCTCCCAAAAATGATAAAATGATCTTTTTTGCTTGATAGCGATGTAATATGCCTCCAATTTCAATTTAATTAAATAAAAAACCCGCGAATCATTCACGGGTTTTCATCTTAATAACTAATTGCTATTGTACCTTCACCTGCATGAACCGCAAATGAAATTGGTAATGGATATAATTTAAAGTCCATTTCAGGGAATGCTTGTCTAATATCTGAAATCCATTCTTCAGCTCCATCTTTATCGTTAGCATGGAACATATGAAGTACTTTTGGTAATTCTTTTTCAAGCTCATTTTTAATGTATTCTCGACATTTTTGGATTTTGCGAACTTTCTTTTCAAGTAAAAGTTCTCCACCTTTTACTTCTAATATTAAGTTAACACTTAATAAACTTCCAAGTAAAAATTGAACTCCCTTTACACGTCCACTTGCGTAAAGGCCTTTTAAACTTTTCGGGAATACGTGGAAAGGTCTTCTTTTTTCATTTACTAATGTTTTGTGTATATCTTGTAACGTCATACCATCATTGTATAACGATTTCGCTTTTCTAATTAGTTCATCCATTGGATAACTTGTTGTTTCACTATCCAATACCGTTAATGGGAAACCTGCCATGTCTGCAGCTAACTTCATGTTTTGATAAGTTCCACTTACTTTTCCGCTAATAGCAACTGCAAATCCCTCTTCATATTCTTCTTTGCATTTCGAAAATAAATCTACCATTTCCCCTATGTTAGGCTGTGATGTAGTGACAGTTTTACCTTCGTTCAAAGCATTATAAACGCGCTCACGCACACCTTCTTCACAATCTTTGTACGACACACCATCAATAATAACTTCAATTGGGATAACAAAGTTATCTCCTTCTGTTTTAAAACTCGCAGTTGTACTATCAGTAATCCAAGCAACACGCTTCATGTTGTTCCTCCCTTAATTCAATTCCTCTTTTCTGACTTTTCTATATATTTACGTTACGAAAAGAGAATATCCCTGTAATAGTAACAGGACTTTATTGTTTTGGCTATAGTAGATGGATATTAAATGTGAATATTTTTTGTCATTTTCACCAAAAAAAGAAGAAAATCGAAGTATTTGCCCGATTTTCTTCTTATCATACATTATTTAAAAGTTTCATTATCTAAAATTACAACATAATCGTTCGTCAATTGGCCAGCTTCTTTCGTATAACTAACAAGTCTTTGTATGTTATCACAGCAAAGTTTTGCTCCCCATACAAGTAACGGTACACCGATAAAGTCAATGTGGAACCTTCTAGAAAACAGACCACCGAAAGTCATTGGTATAGGTACTGTTGGTGATGTATTAGAAAAAATAATCTTTTCATGACTTTGATAATGTTTTTGCAGAATCTCTCCTAAATGCTTCATCGCAGGTACAACAACTTTTGATGCGCCGCATCCAATTGTATAAACCGGATTACCATTCTCGTCTATTCCATGAAAAATAATTTTCCCCATATCCTCTGTTTTCAATTTATTAAAGTAATCTACATTCAAAATTTCTTCTTTCGTTAACTTACGATCCGTTGGTAATTTATTTAAATGATAAGCTGCAGCAAGTGAAGTTGAATGTGTTCCGCCGAAATCTGTGTAAATAAATATCATATTATCATTCCTTGTTGTAAAAGTTCAATGTTATTTAGTATTACCGTTCACAGCATTGATAAACAAAGGATGAATGTATTTACAATTTTTTTGTTAATTCATTATATATTTTTCGATTATACTATCATCTATTTATTACGGTACACAATGTAATAGTCGTAAGCATTATTAATAAAAATAAACAGACGTACGTTTGACTCGTACATCTGTTAGCATCTTTATTCAAAACAAACATATCTATTAACCTGTATGAACTGTTAGTTAAAATACTTTTCGAAACAAAAACAATCATGAACTCGTTTAAATTGTTTTCTTATGTCTTCTTTATTTTCACCTGTATAATGAGCAAATGTTTGAACTGGATATAGCTGATCTATATCACTTTTCATGACACCTTTTATCTCGTCTTTATGATCCGAGTATACGTGTAAATATGAATCTACGTTTACAAATCCGTTCTTTTCATACTAATTGGATTGAATATGTTTTTTCTATATATTCCGTAAATTCAAGTCCTGTCTGTCTGTTCTTCGATTATTAATCCCAGTATGATAAAACCTGCATTGTTGTAGTGAAACTTACTTCCAGGTGCAAATTTGATCTTTTGTTTTCATTACAAAAACCACCCTTGTTTATCAATATTGTTCACCTTTCTTATATTTTCATATATAGGAGGGTGAACCCTCCTATTGAATACCATAAATCAAAACCAAGAGAACTATTTCGAATTGATTGACTCAGAGGAATACATCTTAGACTGTGATGGCAATAAAGTAAACACACACAATATGATAGTTATAAGTAACATTACTAATGAGCCTACAATAACCACAAGTTGTATAGAAATAAATTGAGTGGCAACTCCGAACAATATCGTAATTAAAATGGTGATGCCCGCAATCACAAGTCCATATATACTCCCAATCCGTCCCATGATATGGACAGGTATATTATTTTGATAAAAAGTATAAAATCCCGTATTTGCATATGCCATAGAGAAAGATAAAATAAAGAATCCGATAGTCGCTATTAAAAATTCATTTGAAAAAGCATAAATTAAATAACCGATTGCAATGAATAATGATCCTATTCCAATTAAAAATGATGGTGTTAATTTTTTTGATAAAATTGTATTTGTTATGGCTCCTAAAATAAACCCAGCTCCAGCGATACTAACTAAAAAGCCATATTCACTATCTGTTAACAATAAAACTTCTTTCGCAAATGATAATTCAAGTGAATCATTTGCGGCAACTAAAACCATCATTCCTTGAAATAAGAAGTAGACAAAAACGATATATAAAGATTTTTTACTAAAATTTAAAACGATGTTCCAATCTTTTTTTAGTACAGCTAGAGATAGCTTGTCATTTGACGTATGAATATCGGATTTTTTATCAAGATTAGGTAACAGCAATGTAATTACTCCTGATATGAGAAATGCTATAGCATTTATATATATAGCAAACTCCGGTGTACTTGCTATTAACAATACTCCCGCTATCGCTGGACCAATTAAAAATGCACCAGACCCTATTAAACTACGTAATGAGTTAAAACGTTGTCTTTGCTCCACGGGAATTAATTTTGTCATATACGTCATAGCAGTTGGCTCATAAATTGCACTGGCCATACTTATAAAGAATACGAATACATAAACAAACCAAAGTGATGGAAGTAGAGGTAAAATAGCGATAAATACCGCACGATATATATCGAGATGAATCATTAACTTCCGTTTATTTAAACGATCAATCATACTTCCTGACCAAGCGTTTGTAAATAAAGCGGCTAATGGTTTAATTACATATAAAGTAGCAACAGCTAAGGCTGATCCCCCCATATTATAGACAAGTACATTTAGTGCTATTAAGTAAATCCATGCCCCTAAATTCGCAATACCAACTCCAGACAGTAGTAATAAAGGATATTTCCAATCTTTAAGTGTGTTTTTCATTTTAGGCCCCCGCTTTCCAAATTGTTTTAAAACAATAAAAAAATCCCACCCCCAAGACTTTTAGTCTTAGGGACGAGATTTATCATCGCGGTGCCACCCTAGTTTGTTAATATGTCGCCATATTAACCTTATCAGGTACTGCATTCTATTACATGCTTATACCATAGCCCTATAACGGGAGCTCCCGTCACACTATCCCCTAATAAAAGGTTCCGATGTGCTGCTCAGAGGCTTGGTTCAATAAAGAATTTTTGCTCCTTTTCAGCTAAATAGAGCTCTCTGTGAAAAATTCATTTTATTTACTCTTCTCTTCACTACATTTAATTTTTTCCATAATATCACAAGTTACGTTAACTGTAAATATAAAATAATCAGATATTTACGAAGTGTCACTGTTGATTCTCTCATTTATTATTTTTTAAAAAAATTACGGTGCGTGAAATTACTTAAATCTATAAAAAAAAGAGCCTATTGTATATAGACCCTTCACTTTGTCCGAATCAGTTTGTATTCGCCTCTGCTAACGGTTGTAACGGTGGTTCCAATTCTAGGATTAATGCATCGCCTTCTTGTATATCTTCTCCCTTTTCAATGCTCTGACTCGTTACATAGCCCGTACCTGTAGTTTTTAAATCTAATTTTAATAATTTAGAGAAATACATAACATCACGCATTGACCAACCTTGTAAATTTGGCATTATTGCGTTCTTCCCTAATAAAAATATACGATCCCCTTCACTCATTACTTCACCAGATTGCGGATATTGTTTTATTATTTTTCCTTCGCCTAAAATTATCGGTTGAAGCTTCTCTTTTTTTACACTATTCTCTACTGTATCCATTGATTGATTGACATAGTTTTGTACTTTTAATTGGGATCGTTTCGTTGCATCTACCATTTGTTTTTCTGTATATGGTTTCACCTTTAAATATTCAAGGCTATTTTTCACAACTGGTTTAAATATTTCAGCAAGCGGCTGAGCTCCATACTCGTCTCCCTTTAACTTTGGTTGTTTAATAGCTAAGTATACAATTAACTCTGGGTCATCAATCGGAGCCATACCTAAAAATGAAAAAATATAATTTTCTTTCCCTTCCATATATCGTCCATTTTCAGGATTCGGAATTTGCGCTGTTCCGGTCTTACCTCCTATTGGATAATCATCCACTTTATACATTGTACCAGTACCTTTTGAAGACGTAATAACACGCTCCATTAAGTCTCTTACTTTGTCCGCTGTCTCTTTTTTTATCGGATTCCCAATTTCTTTCGGTTGATTTTCCATAATAACTTGTTTGTTTGTTGGATTTACAACTTTGTCAACGATATATGGTTGCATCATTTTTCCGTCATTTGCTATAGCAGTAGCTGCTTGGATTAATTGGATGGGAGTTACTGTAGAACCTTGTCCGAAAGAAGTTGTGACTTGTTGAATTTGTGTATTTAATAATAATGTGTTTTTACTTTCGCCAGGTAAATCTATTCCGGTTTTTTGGTTGAATCCAAATTTATTCATATATTGCTTAAATTTATCCGGTTTCAATAACTGATCTTCTAAAATAGAAAAAGCTACGTTGGATGATCTTTCGAAGCCTTCATCAAATGTAATAGATCCCCATCCAAACCCACCGTTATGATCTTTTATATCAGATGAACCAACTGAATATTTTCCAGATTGGAAATATTCTTTCCCGTTATATACCCCTTCATTTATTGCAGCAGCTAACGTAAATATTTTCATTGTTGAACCGGGTTCGTATGCATTTGCGATTGGATCATTTAAAAAGTACTCGATATCACCTTTATTGGGGTTAAAACTAGGTTTACTAGACATCGCTAAAACTTTGCCTGTCTTTGGATCCGCTATGATTCCTACTAACATAGAAGGATCATAGTGTTCTTGTGCCTTGTTCATTGCTTCTTCTAAAAAACCATTAATTTGTTTATCAAGCGTAAGGTATACGTTATTTCCATTTTTAGCGGCTTCTACTTTTCCTATATCATTCGTAAGCGGAATCCCCCCTTGCGTGCCCACATATTCTATTTTCCCATTTGTAGAGCGCAAATATTTATCTAGACTTTTTTCAAGTCCAAATTTTCCTTCTGTATTTCCTTTATCATCTGGTCTAGCAAAACCAAGTATATAGGATGCAAAATCTTCATTTGGATATACTCTGGCTTTCTCTGACATAAAGGATACACCAGGGATTTTTAATTGTTTTATTTTTTCCTTCACTTCTCTAGATAAATTCCGACCAACTTTTCCAATTTCAACTTGCGTACGTCCCTCGTGAAAATTTTTTAGTACGTCCTCTTTATCAATTTCAAGCGCGGCAGCTAATTGTTCTGCGGTTTCATCTTTATTTTTCACGTTTTCTTTTCCTTTTAAATTCACAACAACACGATACGTTGTGGAATCTTGGACTAGCACTTTTCCAGTTTGATCATAAATCGTGCCACGATTTGCTTCCAATACACCATTTTTATTATGTTGTTCATTTGCTAGATCCTTTACATCCACATTATGCAGGACTCCTACTGCCTGAATATAGAAAAAACGCAAAAGCATAATAAGAAACAAAACAATAAAAGCAACCATAAAATACCGCGCGCCTTTATTCGTTTGAAGTTTATGCATGTTTATCTCCTTTCTCTATTAATTGATACATACAAAGATGCGCTTTAAAATATGTGATTTTTGTTTTCGATACTATATGTTTCGAAGTTTTCTTTTTAATTCCTTTAAAACAATGCAAAACTAGTTGTTGTTATTGTAATTTTATTTACATACTTAAAATACAGTACGTGAAATTTAAGAATATTCATTCTTTTAATTTTGTTGGAAGTAATCTATTCACTTGTATACAACAAAAAATCCTCCTCTGGATTTCCAAAGGAGGCTTTTTTGCCTAATCTATAAGATTAATTATGAAATTTAAGCTACATGGTTATATTTCTTTAGAAAAGGAATTCGTTTCGCTACGAGTGCATACATTTTGAAAACAAGTTTTGCGATTGGTTCAAATATACGTTTTTTCTGCAATAATAAACTGCTTGTTATAATCGTTATTACAGCTGCACCCATTACATCTAAAGGAAAATGAACACCTACATACAAACGAGATATACAAACTAAAACCGCCCATAAAAATGCAATATATCTTAACTTTTCTCCTCTAAGCATAAAAGTGAATGCAATCGATAATACAAGTACAGAATGATCACTAACAAATGATGAGTTTTCTGCATGAGGTACTAATTGATTCACTTCATATGATACAAAAGGACGTGGATGATAATATACTACATGAATAAAAACATTTACTAGTAATGCAATTATTACTGAAAGTGTCGTATACAACACTGTATATTGTTTTCTTATCGCATTCTCTTTCTTTCCGTTATGAAACCATAAGATAAACATGAATAGAATAGCCACATATGCAGCGCTATTTGTAATAGCAATCATTGCCTTATCTAAGAGCGCAGATGTACCTGCTAAATTGTTTATCCATTGAAATACTGTGTAATTCACATTACTCTCTCCTTACAATTTCTTGTTTTACTTGAAATTAAGTTACAAGTTTACTTGATTTACACAGTATACAATATTTACACACATTTAGATTTTCAATTTATTCATTTTACTATTTTTCATTTGACAATTATGTAACTATTTACATGTATTAAAAATATATAGGGTGGAAAAACCTTTTAAATCAAATGATTCACAAACTATAAGTGTATATATTACATAACATATTCATATAAAAACATAGGTTATTAAATCATATTTTTATTCCATACGTAGAGCGATATTACCGAACTGTTCGCCCTGTTCCATACGGCTTAACGCTTGAATGGCTTCTTCTAACGAATAAACTTTATCAATAATTGGTTTAATTTTACATTTCTCTATAAACTTAATCATTTCATTAAATTCCTCACGGCTACCCATAGATGTCCCCATAATATCGATTTGATTATAAAATAATGCTCGTAAAGGTAATTCAATTTTATCTCCTGAGCTAGCACCAAAATTAACAATTCTCCCATTTGGTTTTAATACATCAAAATATTGTAAAAATGTTGCTGGACCTATACTATCAATTATTAAATCTACTTTCTCTCCGCGTAAACTCTCTTCCCAATTTCCAGAACTATTAAAAGAAATGTCTGCGCCATATTTTTCAGCAAGCTGTCTTTTAGTCGCTACCCTTGAAGTAACAATCACTTTTGCACCAATTGCTTTCGCAAATAACATGGAAAATGTCGCTACACCGCCGCCTATTCCCGGAATTAAAACATGTTCTCCACACTTCAATCTACCTTTTGTAAAAAGCGCTCTATATGCTGTTAATGCCGATAAAGATAAAACTCCAGCCTCATCCCAAGTAAGATATGACGGTTTTGCCACTACATTTTCAGCTGGTACAATCACATATTCAGCAAACGTACCATCTTTCGGTCCACCTAACACCTCTGGTAACTCAGGTATTTCAGCAATATTATCCCATCCAATGCTAGGATTTATAATAACCTCGCTATTTAATAAATTATTTGAAACACCTTCTCCGATTTCTATAACAATTCCTGAACCATCTGACCCTATTACTAACGGCAGCTCCATTTCTTTTCTATTGTTTATAATAAATAAATCCCTATGATTTAATCCTGCAGCTTTTAACTTTACTTTTACTTCACCAGCATTAGGATTTGTTTCAGATGAAAATTTATATTCTAATCCTTCTATCCCTTTTTTATATTGATGTACAATAGCTTTCATTGTTTAATTCCCCCTTAATATTTTCAATGTACTAGAAATATCGAAATAAATAAAATAATCCGTCTCCAATAATTAGAAATAATGTATATCGTTATGACAAAAGAAAAAATTCCTCCCTATAAATAACGTAGGAAGGGGTTTTTAAAATTTTTTAGATAAGAATCTGTAATTTTAGTTTTTTTGAGTTTTGGCCAATTCTAAAATTCTTTGAATAAACGGTGCCTTTTCCTTTGTATATGAAACACGATCAAAAGGATATGTAGCTGCAAGTTTCTCTTTTAATTCTCTATATTCTTTACGTGCCCATTCATGTTTTATTAGAAAGTCTCGAAATAAAAGATTGTTTTTCCATTCGTCACTATTATAAATATAAACATGCAAATGATGGGTACCAGCTCTCCATTTTCCTTTTCTAAAAAAACGTCGATTAGGTGTTTCTTTTGGAACATACTCATATCCAATTTTTAATAAATCTTCAATCCTCTTTTCAGTAATTTGTAAATCCGTTACGCCAATCATCATATCAATTAGAGGTTTCGCTCCTAATCCTTGTACAGATGTGCTCCCTATGTGTTCAATAGCAATACATTCTCCTCCAAATAATGAAATAAATTTCTCCTTTTCTATTAAATACTCTTCATACCAATCTTTTTGATATGGTTTAATAACGATTTGTTGTTCCATATTGTTCACCCTTTTATAAGTATTTATTATTATATTTATAAAATTTAATGTAATTAACATAGGATTTTTACAAAATATGTCGAATACTGAAATATACAACTTAATTATAATAAATGTGAGGTATATTATGAAAGATATTCCAGTTGAAATTCAATTAAATCAAGTAACATTCCAATTAAAAAAATATCATAATTTTGATTGGCTTATGAAATTAGGAACCGTATTTGCGGTTTTTGACCAGCAAGATTCAGGAAATCTATCTTTTGGTGTAGTAAAAGATGGGCATAAGAAATTTATTAAATATGCAGGGGCACATACAATTGCATATAACGGAAAGACCGGCGATGCAATTGATAGATTAAAAAATTCAGTTTCCTTATATGAAGAATTAAAGCATGAATCACTTATACAATTAATTGAACATTTTCCCGTTCAATCTGGATATGTCTTAATTTTTGATTGGTTTGATGGCGAATGTCTTCATTCACATTGGAGTTTCCCGCCTCCTGAGAAATATAAAAATCCAAACTCTCCTTATTATAAATATAAGCATTTATCTGTTTTGGAGCGAATTCAATCCTTAAATTCTATGTTTTCTTTCCATACATATGTCGAAAAGGAAAACTATGTAGCAATAGATTTTTATGACGGTAGTATTTTATATAATTTTCATACAAATAAGACGAAGATTTGTGATATTGATTTATATTCTAAAAAACCATACGTGAATAAAATGGGAAGATTATGGGGTTCCTCGCGTTTTATGTCTCCTGAAGAATTTGAGCTAAACGCTATGATTGATGCAAGAACAAATGTATTTAATATGGGGGCGATGGCTTTCGAAATTTTAGGAGGTGGAAAAGATCGTTCCTTTACAAAATGGGAAGCAAGTAGGGATTTATATGAAATAGCGTATCGTGCTGTAAATGAAAGCCGAGCTGAACGATATGAATCAGTTAAAGTATTTTATGAAGAGTGGATAAACGTGGCAAATGCTGAAAATATATAACCAATATTATTAAAAACATAAAGTTTCTACTATAATCATGTATAACATAGATGCTTTCATGAATATTGCATATTAGTACTGTCTACTTGGTTAAGTCTATTTTGTATAGGTGTTAGCAAGTTCGTTTGCAAACTTGTTAGCACTTTTTTATTTCTTCTATTACTAAACCTTTTAAATACAACATCCTTTGCAATTATATCCTCCAGCCTCTTTTCTCTGTAGATCCTAATGCTAAATAATTTCAACAAAAATACCTATGTACATATTGAATATAATAATTGTATTTGTTGGAAGGACATACTATTGTATAGAGTTCTGTAATCTTCTATATAATAAGGAGAATGTTTATGAAAAAATCTAGTATCATGATATTCTTACTCACATATGGTTTATTTTATCTTTCCAGTATTTTATTCCCTATCGATCGTGTTTGGTATGATGCCCTGCAAAAACCATCTTGGACTCCTTCTGGTATGATAATCGGAATTGTTTGGTTTTTTTTATATGGGCTTATTGCATTATCAATTACAATTATTTATAACAGGTATGGGCTTCATCAAAAACTATATTGGTTCCTATTTCTTTTAAATTATATCTGCAATCAAGCGTTCAGTTATTTTCAATTTAGCCAAAAGAATTTATTTTTAGCAACAATAGATTGTTTTTTAATCACAATTACCACATTGTTACTAATTGTCTTTTCTTTGAAATTATCTAAGATATCAACTTACTTATTCATCCCATATTTTTTATGGTCTGCATTTGCTACATACTTATCCTGGACGATTTTTAGTATGAATTAATATCTTATAAAAACTTGAGCATAACCAAAAATGCTCAAGTTTTTTCATGTTTGCCAATTAATAAAAAAACATTTTAGAAATAAAAAAGCTAAACTTTCATGCAATCAATTCTATTCTAATTAATTCATATTCTTTAGTTCTTCTATACATTTTTGAACAAGTGTGACTGCTTGACTCATAGTAGGGCCACAGCCAAATGCTGCCGTTACACCAATGCTTTCTAGTATTTCTTGTTCAGAAGCTCCTTGATCAAAACATCCCTTTGTATGATAAATAATACAATACTCATCCTGTGAATAAAGACTAATACCTAATGCAATCAATTGTTTTTGCTTTTTTGATAGCGCACCATCTTTAAAGCACTCTTCCGTAAATGAATTAAATTGTTCAGTAGGTTTCGGCATCTTCTCAGCAAATACTCCCAAACCATATTTGTACTGAAGTAATGCATCTTCTATTGAATTTTTACCTTTATGTTCCATTTTATATTCAACTTCATATCTATCATGTATTAAACACAGATTAGTATGGGCCTAAACAGTTTTGATTACTCATAATTGGTAATAGAAAACAGGTTATATTTTCTTCACTCTCTATTGCTGTAATGAATCCGAAATACTTATTCATAAAAACTCCACATAATTTTACTAAAAAGAAAAATACTAATACTTGTTTCAACGCTTTACTTCAAAGGATTGAAACAAATTTATTACTAACTACGATACAAGGAGGCATCACTGTGGACATTCGTGAAGGATTAATTCCAACAGCTCTAGGTACAGCAGTGACAGCAGCAGGTTATGCTCTTAAACAAACTCGTGGAACTAATAAAATGATTGCAAATACAGTATTTGGTTTTGGTTTAGCTCACGTGGTTTTAGGTGTAATTGATCTTGTTGAACATCGTCGTTAGAACGAAAGGCAAGCATTGATATATGCTTGCCTTTTTGGTAGTGCAATTATTAATTGTGTTTGTATGACGTAATCTTATTAATGAAATTAAATGGTTACACTACAGGAAAATTAGAAAGTAAAAATTTGTACATTGAATTATACAAAATGAAAAGGTGATAGAATGGAATTTTCTTCTGAAAGTAAAACATATCATGCTGGTGACATTGTCTATATTTTTTACCGAAATCCCCATACTCAAGACGTAGCTAATATACAAGCTGCGGCAGTTGTAAATAACCCTGAAAGACCTAATGAATTAGCATTATTTCTTTATGAAACGTATTATCCACTAACAAATGAAATGGCTGTATATGCTACCGAAGATGAGGCAAACCAAGCGTACACTTACTATTATGGTGATATTTCAGAGGGGATGTTGGAATGAATAAACCATTTATGCCTAAGCTTGTATATTTTGAACCTAAAGCTTTAGATTATCCTTTGGGGAAAGAGCTGTTTGAGAAGTTTTCAAAGATGGATGTTGAAATTCGACATACTACTTCCCATAATCAAGTAAGAGATTTACCAGGCGATAACGATTTTCAAAAGTATCGAGTAGCAAAATCTACACTTGTTGTTGGTGTTAGAAAAACGCTGAAATTTGATACTTCCAAACCTTCAGCGGAGTATGCAATTCCTTTTGCAACAGGATGTATGGGACATTGTCATTATTGTTATTTACAAACAACGATGGGAAGTAAGCCATATATACGAACGTATGTAAATGTTGAAGAAATTTTAGATGCTGCTGACAAATATATGGAGGAGCGTGCACCTGAATTAACAAGATTTGAAGCGTCGTGTACTTCAGATATTGTAGGAATCGATTATTTAACGCATACTCTTAAACGGGCCATCGAGCATTTTGGAGAATCGGAATATGGTAAATTGAGGTTTGTTACGAAATTCCACCATGTAGATCATTTACTTGATGCTAAACATAATGGAAAGACAAGATTTCGCTTTAGTGTAAACGCTGATTATGTGATTAAAAACTTTGAACCAGGAACTTCTCCCTTAGCCAAACGAATTGAAGCAGCAGGAAAAGTAGCTAGAGCAGGCTATCCTCTTGGTTTCATTGTAGCCCCTATTTACCTTCATGAAGGCTGGCAGGGTGGATACTATCATATGTTTGAACGCCTAAATGCTGAATTACCTCTTGATGCTCGGGATGATATTACATTTGAATTTATTCAACATCGTTTTACAAAGCCAGCTAAGAGGGTGATTGAAAAAAACTACCCGATGACAAAATTAGAATTAGATGAAGAGAAAAGAAGATATAAATGGGGGAAATATGGCATCGGAAAATACATTTATCAAAAAGAAGAAGAAGAGGATATAAAAAATTATCTGTATTCCTATATGAAACAGTTCTTTCCTAATGCCAAGTTAGAATATTTTACATAAAAAGAAAGAACAACGTTCTTTTCTTCACTAATCTAAGAAATTACTCACCCCAAAAACAAAAGAATATGGTGCTAATGCACCGCACCCTTTAGAAACATTGAAAATTCAAATCCTAAATTTTTTTAATAGGTTTATTAGTTAAAAAGCCGTCTCATCAAGGGCGGTTTTTGTTTTTTCTTCACATACACATAGGCTTAATTTGCTTTTACAAATGCAATAGAACTCTTACCTCAAGTGTTAACCAGTTCGTTTTAAAACATGTTATTACTTTATATATATCTTCTATTACATAAACCTTCACAAAAACATCATATTTAGCTGCCAACTCTTCGAGTTTCTTTTCTCTGTATTTGGTTACTGTAAAGAAATGAATAACTGACATTTTCCCGTTATGCTTCTCCTACGATTGTCATTTAAATCCCTCTTTTTGAATGAGTTGTAATCCCTTCGCTGTCATAACCGGCTGATACTCATTAATGACATCTCCCCACTCAAGCACTTCATCCTCATCTTCATATAAATCATCTATAATATCGTTTGATAAACGGTAATAGCCTTGTACTCACGATTATCAAAAACCTCCTGTCTTGCCATGTGGTCCACAATTGCATTTGTTTCTTTTTTGCCATTTGAATCCCTATACATACCTCTTAATTCTTTTGATGGATACAGGTAAGGCGTTTCGTTCAAATGTGAATATTGCCAACGCATACGCGCCCTCTCCCCTCTTGATGTCCTTGATTTCACTCGGTATTCCTCGTGGTTTTGATATAGGTATATGACCTAGAAAGAAGGATTTTGCCTGTCCATTCTCAAAATATTTAAATGGACAAGCAAAAATTTAAAATGGATGTGGAAATTATGCGAAGTCAATTAAAACAAATTCTTGATGAAAAAGGCATCAAATATGGATATATCGCAAAGAAAGCGAATATAAGTAATTCGGCAATGACGAATTTAATAAAAGGGGGACTTCCAACCTTGCCTGTTGCATATCGTATTGCTCGTGCACTGGAAATGAAATTAGAAGAAATTTGGATCGAAGAAGATATAAAATAAAAAAAGACGGTATACACCGTCTTTTTCACTGTTTCACTTCATTTTTTTCCATTCTTTCTAAAACTTTTAATAAAATTGCTAAAATAATAGTTGCAACAATAGCAATAACTAAGATACCTTTCGACGTTAATTCAACTGATGATAAACCACTTTTGGTCATCCAAAAATACCCTACGTATATTGCTAAAAATGAAGTAACCATTGATATTGTAAACCCTAAAAAGCCTAACTCATCTAACTTCTTTTCAGACAAGCCAACCAAACTTAAAATCTTCGTAAAAAGAGCCGCTATTATAAACATTTCAATAGATAAAATGAATAATGACATTATTCCTGAATATTGAATTTCATTCGGCATCCATTTCCCTAGCCCCAACATTAATAAAGCCGGAAGAAAGATTGGTAAGAATAATCCCAAAATCATTACTGGGACTGCTTTAACACTGCTTGTCTTGTTGTCGTTCTGATTGCTCATAAATCCTCCAAAATAATTATTAATAATAAATACCCAATGGATTTTAGCATAAAACAAAATTAGTGACTACAAGAATTTTAATTAATCTCATTTAGGACATACTCATACTGAGGTGAATTCTATGATTTGGGCTATCCTTTCATTAGTCATCGTTTTTGCATTAGGAATAATCCTTAAAGCACCACAAGTCTCAGAAGAGGAGATTCGTATGAACCAATTGAGAGAGCAGGCTAATCGTGAATATCTAGAGCAAATGGATCCACGAAAATTTGAATACTTAATCGCTGACTTATTTAATTCTCTTGGGTATCGAGCACAAGTTACACCTGGCTCAAATGATGGCGGAAAAGACATTATCCTTTGGAAAGACGATGAAGTGAAATTTGTTGAAGTGAAAAGATATACAAAGGAATCTATTGGAAGACCGTACATTCAAAAGTTACATAGCGCTATTATTGATGGTGATGCAGTTGGAGGATACTTTGTTACACTTAGTAAATTTAATAAGAACGCAAGGCAATACGCTGCGAATAAAAATATTGAGTTAATAGATGGTGACGTTCTTATTAACATGATGAAACCGTAATTATTAATTTACGGTCAAGGTATCTTTTCATCGCATTAAGTTGTGTATCTGACGTTGGCTCAGAAACAAAATACGTTAAGCCATCAGATTGTAATTTGAAGTTCGCTGTCATTTTAACAGTTGTTAAAGCTTGCATAGCATCTTGAACCTCATATGATTACTCCAATGTTTAAAACAACGTGTCTCGTTCGCTAATTCAGCGATTTCAACCTGTAGCGCCAAAATTAAATTACTAACTAAGTTTTGACCTTCTAAACCGTGTTGTTTAATAATTCGATTATCAAGTATCCTTTGTAATCCACGTAATTTTACGATATTCATTATTCTCTTCTCCCTTTCGCTTCACTGATCAATAATGTAATTTCATAAACACCATTTATTAAATATTCCATGTTTCTTCACCCCTTGAATATTTTTCAAAAATCAATACATACTATTTTCAAGCCGCTTAATCCACGGCTGGTACTTCCTTCTCTTTACAGTAAGAGGCAGATTGGTTCATAACTTTTCTAATTCTTACTGTATATTTTTAAAAATATCGAAAATAATACCAACAAGCTGTTTGAACTAGCAGCTTCACTCTTCTCGTAATGGGAATGCAATATATCACAATTAGCTAACTCATTCGGCTAACTGGCAGACAACCGAAAATGTTGTCTGCTTTTTGTATGAAATTTTTCATTTTACATATACTACTTTTGAGCCTGTTACCAATGCAAGCCATTTGGTGTTTTGAATTCCGACTAAGCTTTTTTGTTGCATAGATTATTACATCTTTGACAACACTGTTTTAAAGCGCGTTTTCTGGTTATTCGTAGTTCTAATCCAGAATAATTTTTCTCCTATAAAGGACGGCAGGTACGACTGCTCGTCCTTTTTTACTTATACCGCATACTCTCCCTTCTGGTAGTTTCGAACCACATTGCCCTCATCATCATAGTAAGCAATTTCCCAATGAGGATGGCAGTTATGCCTCTCAATTTCCCCATCGAACAAAACAAACAAATTAGTTTTCCAGTTTCCAACGATCGTACCCCACATGCCAGCTACGTTTACTCGCATACCCATATAAGCAAAATGGAGGTTGCGGAAATTCTGCATTTTCTTAAAAGCTTTCTCCGCGCTGTACATGCGCTTGATATCAAATACACCCTCGTTCTCACACTTTACAAACTTCATAAATTCAACCATCGGCATTGTTAGAAACTTTGTTCTGAACTTTTGCCAATATAGGAATCTTGCTTTTCCTTCGGTTTCTGCTACTACAAATTCTTCATTTGGCCAGTGTTCGAAAATGGTTGTGAGTTTGAATTTGTAAAGGACCGCCATCCTTCCACCTTCCCCTTAATTTGCAATTAACTTATGGAACAATTCTTCGTTTCTTGTGTCTAATGCATGGTCGATGAGGTTATATTTAATTAACTGATCAATTTCATCATGATCTTCCCCGTCGATATGTGTTTCAAGTGAACAGTCACCATCTTCAAGTACTTCCATGTATAAAGGCTCCTTGTATTTACCTTTGAAATTGATTTGAATATAAATTGGAACATCGTTCGCATTGAAATGGTTATATGCAGCTATTCCTTCCGTACCAGTTAGATTCGGTTTATAAAATGCGAACGTGTTGCCTCCTGAAAATCCTGCTGAAATCTCAATATATACAAATAAAAAAGCACTCATAATGAGCGCTTTTTTACAAATTATAACCTATCCATTTTTGTCCTAAAGATGTATTAATTAAATACCAAGCTTGTTTTACTGTAACGTTTTGATTAGCAACATAACCTACTGGTTGAGAGCCCGGATCATTACGTATTGCCACTTTTCCGTCTACATATAAACGTCCCACACCTGCATCAAAATCACGCCATAGTGAAACTTCCCATTGATTGAATCCCATCCATTTTTCCCCTAAAGATGTATTAACAATAAACCATGGTTGCTTTATTGTTACATATTGATTAGCTACATACCCTACTACTGTTGGATCACTTGGACTATTGAATAGTGGCTTTTTACCATAAATATAGTTCTGTAGTACTCCGACATAAGTTACAATTCTTGCATCAGAATTCCCCGCTGCCATAGCTGGTGTAGAACCAATAGCCGTAAATGCTAATGCTAGTGCGAAAAATACTGCTAATAACTTTTTCATCTTTCTTCCTCCCCCTTGAATCGCTTTATAATTCCATCGATTATATTACCGAATTTTCTGTATATTGCAAAGATGAAATTAGTATTATCTGACAATCATACCCTATAACTGAATTTGTTCATATATGGTAAAATGTATCTATCGCTGATATGTCCAAACATGTAATTTTCATAGCAGCAAAATTACAACTAGACTTATACAACATGATTCAAAACAAAATGAAGGAGTGTATTAAGTGAAAGGACATATTCGAAAAAGAGGAAATAATTACTGTATCATTATTGATATCGATCCTGATCCAGAGGCAGGAAAAAGAAGACAGAAGTGGTTTTCTGGTTATAAGACAAAAAAAGAAGCCGAAAAAGATGTGGCGAAAAAGATTACGGAGTTAAATGAAGGGATTTTTGTGGAGCCGTCTAAGCTTACTTTAAAAGACTATCTGGTTCAGTGGTTAGAAATTAAAAGGATGAGTTTAGAAAGAAATAGCTACGTTTCTTATTATAACAATGTAACCCATCATGTTATACCGAGTATAGGAATGATTGCACTTCATAAATTAAATGTTATGGACATTCAAAAATGCTATAAATCAGCATTAGATACTGGTATTTCAAATAATTCCTTAATCCAATTGCATCGAGTACTAAAAACAGCTTTGAATCTAGCAGTAAAACAAAATATTATTTCTAGAAATCCCGCTCAATTTGTTGAGTTACCCAAAAAAAGAAAAAAGCCCCATCCAGACTTGGACGGAGGAAGAAGTAAAAAGATTTCTATTACATTCACAAGACTCACGATATCACATTGCTTACTTATTAGTAATTACTACAGGGATGCGTCTTGGAGAAGTTTTAGGTTTACGTTGGCAGGATGTTGATTTTGAAAATCATACAGTTACCATCAATCAAACTGTTGGTGGTGATGATAAAATTAAAAACACCGCGAAAACAAGTGCATCAAACCGTACAATCCCTGTTCCTGTAGAAACAATAGAAGCAGCAAAAAAACATCGAATTCAAATTAATAAAGAGAAATTACGAATGGGTTCTGCTTATCAAGATTTTAATTTAATTAATTGTAATAAATCTGGTGAGGTTTTATACAGAAATACTTTCAGGTTAAAATTTTATAAAGAAATAAAAAATGCAGCAGTGAAAAAATTTAAAATTCATGATTTAAGACATACACACGCAACTTTATTATTGAAACAAGGAGTTAATCCTAAAATTATCAGTGAGAGATTAGGTCATACAGATATTTCATTAACGCTTAGAATTTATTCTCATGTTTTACCGAATATGCAAGAAGAAGCAGTAAAAAATTTTGGTAAAAGTATCTTTGGTTAGCTAATGTTTGCAATTTGCAATAAAAATCCAAACAAAACCTTTATTATCAAGGTTCGTTCAGCTTAATACATGTTATCATGTATAATACATATAAAATGGAAATTCAAAATAACGAGGAAAATATTATGAACTTTGTTTATATTAATCAAAACGTATTAAATAATCTTCTTTACATTTTAAGTAGTATATTTATTTTTTATTTTATATATGATAGCGGACGCTATTTAAAGAAATATAAAAAACTACTTATTATCCTTTGTACGAGTATCCCTCTTATTTTATGTATGCGCTATCCAATCTATATGGATGAAAATTGTATTCATGATTTAAGACAAATACCAGTTATAATAGGCACACTTTATGGTGGCTTCCCTGTTGGTATCATTTTGTTTGCTATTTTATTAATTACAAGATTTTCATTTTATGGATTTAGTATGTTAACAATAATAGTTTATGGCACAATGTTTATCGTTACAGCATTCGCATCCGCAAAATTTAATAAGTATAATAGAAAAATTAAAGTAGCTTATGGAATGTTTTTAACATTTTTTCTAGCAATATTTACAACTGTAATTGTATTAACTTTATCAGATTTTGAAGTGAATAATTTGTACATTATTTATTTCATAATATTACCAACCATTTTGATGTTGTTTGTCATTTATTTTAATGAAGTTTTAAAAGATGCAGTATGTATGCGATCGAAGATCATTAAAATGGAAAAAATGGAGATTGTCAGCCAACTTGCTGCTAGTATATCGCACGAAGTAAGAAATCCCTTAACTGTCGTAAAAGGATTTACTCAACTTTTAAAAACACCTAATTTAACTCCAGAATCAAGAGACGAGTATATTGAACATATACTTGAAGAATTACATCGTGCACAAGGAATTATTGATGATTATTTAACGTTTGCCAAACCTGCTTCAGAAAAATCAGATCATATTTCAGTAGAACAAGAATTGAACCGAGTTATTAATATGATCTTACCATTATGTAATATGAATACAATACATATTACAAAAGATTTTTCCACGGCAACAATTGTAGGCAATAAACAGCACTTTCAACAATGTTTTTTAAACTTAATAAAAAATGGGATTGAAGCAATGCCTAATGGTGGTACTTTACATATCTCCTCATCTATTAGTAATAATAAAGTTATTATTCTAATTGAGGATAGCGGAATTGGTATGTCACAAGAGCAAGTAAATCGATTTGGTGAACCATATTTTAGTACAAAAACAAAAGGTACAGGTTTAGGTACAATGGTTGCTGTTAAGATCATTGAAACGATGCAAGGTAGTTTGAAAATCCGAAGCGTTATTAATAAAGGTACAACTTTGACAATTACATTGCCGAAATGTAATATGAACTCATCTGAAAACAAATAAAAAAGGAGCATAATTGCTCCTTTTTTATTTGTTTCGATACATAAGTATCTTCTATGTTTTTTAAGTTTACATTTGTGGAGACTAATTAGAAATTAGTACCCTCCGCCCCAGCAGCTGCATCCAACGATAATTAATAAAATAAATAACACAACTAATAACGCGAAACCTCCACCAAAACCACAAGAACCACCGTAACTCATATTTTCTCCTCCTTTTGGTTTGAAAACTAATAGGTAGTTGATCATTTTAACTGGTTCGTATTATACATTATGTAAATATCCCTTTTTTGAGCATGTCCACATAAAAATAAGTAAAAGCACTCATTTAAGAGCGCTTTAAAATGGATACCAAAAGTTTTGAAATACATGTAACTTTAAATACACTGCAACAATTAAAATAAAAACACCTACAAATAAAGCAATGAAATCCCCGCTTTTCGCTTTATTTGTATAAAACCAAGTTCGTGTATTCTTCTTTCCAAATCCTCTTAAATCCATTGCATTTGAAACTGTATCGATTCTATCTAGTGAATGAATAATTAAAGGCCAAAAAATTAAGACACGGTTTTTCATACGAATCCATAAACTTGCTTCTCCTTTTTCAAAAGCTACTCCTCTCGCCTCTTGCGCATGTTTAATAACTTTATATTCGGACTGAATATCAGGTATGTAACGTAATGCAATATTTATTGCATATGTAATCTTATAATGAATTCGAAATTTACTTAAGCTACTCACAAATTTGCTTGGATCAGTCGTATATATAAAAATAAGTGTAAATGGTAATAACGTAAAATATTTTAATGAAAGTGTAGCTGCATAAAATAATGTTTCATATGTAATTGTTGCATATCCGATATGTAAAAACGAAGTATATGATTCGGTTAATTCAGATCCATGAGTTGGTGTAATAAATAAAATCATGACAGAATTTAATAAACTAAATGTAAATATAACAGTAAAAACAATGCAAATTTTACGAAATGGAATTTTAGCAATAAATAGTCCGATACATCCAATTATAAATATAAATAGCAATATACGAAAATCGAAAAACAAAAAAGTAAGTGTCATACAAAAAATAAATAACAACAATTTCACTGCTCCATCCATGCGATGAAAATATGTACTATACACCTTCCTCCCTCCTAATATCCTCAAAATAATGTTCCATAAACCTTTCAGAATATGAAATTCCACTAAATTTAACTAGTTTGAATAAAGAACTTTCCCTTAGGTTCGCCCTTTGTAGCGTTTCTGTATCCCCTAATACAATGGGCGCGGAATTATTCGCAATAATTTCCCCTTCATCTAGAACAATCGCTCTGTCTGCATATTCTAAAGCGAGATTCATATCATGTGTAATAAAAATAAAAGATATTCCCTGTACAGCTAGTTTTCTAATAAACGACATAAACTGTTTATAATGATAATAATCTTGTCCCGCTGTCGGTTCATCTAATATGATAAGTTTCGGATTTGCTATTAGTACAGATGCAATCGTTACTCTCTTCTTTTGTCCATAACTTAATGCCTGAATTGGCCAATTTCGAAGTGGATACAAACCACAAAGTTTTAATGTTTCTTCTGCTCTAAGCTTAATTTCTTCCTTTGAAACCTTTTTTAATTTTAATGAAAATGAAACCTCTTCTATAACAGTAGGTTGTGTAATCATATGATTTGGATTTTGCATCACATAAGATATAATCTCTCCACGTTTACGAATAGACCAAGAATTGATATTTACTTCATCAAATACAATCCTATCATTTTTTGTTTTGTTTATGCCTATAAGACTATGAGCTAATGTTGATTTACCGGCTCCATTATGGCCCAAAAGTGCTACAATTTCGCCTTCATATATGGAGAAATTTACATTGTCCAATACTTTTTGTTTATTAGGATAGGAGAATGACAAATTCTCTACTTTCAATAATTCTTTTTTTGTAAGAGTACCTTTACAAGAAACTTGCTTCTCCATCCACTCATTTATTATGCTACGAACACTTTCCCTTTGAAGATTTTGAAGTGGGTAGTATATTACGTCCTGATTGCTATCAAACTGTAATTTCTTTAATACTTCTATGTACATAGGCTCTCTTAAGCCGATAGATGGTAAAATATTTGACGCTAAAATTTCTTCTGGTGTCCCTATTGCAACAATTTCTCCTTCATCCATTAAAATGATTTTATCTAAATCCAGGTTTAACATTTCTTCTATTCGATGTTCAATAATTACAATTGTTTTATTATATTGTTTATGTATACCTTTAATAAGTTCTATCGTATGTAAACTACTTGCTGAATCTAAATTTGCTAACGGTTCATCGAACAATAATATATCAGCATTTGTTGTTAACAAACCTGCTAAAGAAACAGTTTGTTTTTGCCCTCCCGATAATTCATGTGGACTTTGTTTATGAAAATCATGCATCTTTACTTTTTTTAATGAGTCCGAAACAATCTTTTTCATATCATCTTGAACCACACATTCATTTTCTAAATAAAAAGCTACATCCTCTTCTACTGTAAGACCAATAAATTGAGCATCTTGATCTTGCAAAATTGTTCCTACCTGTTTACTCTGTTCAAAAACACTCTCTTTCCTCGGGTCTTTTCCGGCAATTAAAATATTACCAGTACTAATCCCTTCATAAGAAAACGGGATTAGCCCATTTATACAATGAGCTAACGTTGACTTCCCTGAACCACTTCGTCCAGCAATTAGTACTTTTTCTCCAGGGTATATATGAAATGTAATGTTTTTTACAGTAGGCTGCGCAGCATGTTCATATTGAAAGCTGAATTGTTCAAAAGAAATGATTGGTTTCATGTTAACATCCCTACTTTTCAATTTTTAAATGTGTGTGTTTCTTATTAGATTTAGCTAGGCCTATTGTAATTGGCAATCCAAGAACTAGAAATACAATAACATCAGCAATTGTTGCTCCTAATACTTGTATAACAATTTTGTCAAATGGTTCTCCCATCACAATAACATCAAATGCCCCAGCAAATATAATAGCGATGACAATACCAATTAACCCAGTAATGGCTAAATAAGAAATATCCCGCTTATTATACGTCCCGTTTTTCACACTAAAGCTAACTCTTTTTTGAATGAGTCCCATTGCAAAGCCGATAATGCCTGAACTAATAACCCACCCCCACCAAATACCCCATCCAGCGATTGTATCTGTTACGGTATGACCGATAAGTCCTATTAAAAGTCCTGCCACTGGACCAAATAACGCTCCAAAAACGGTTAAAATAGCTAATGCAGGTTTAATAAATGTATTTGGTGCAATAGAAAATCCCCAAAGTCCTAATATCCCGTATAATGCTGCTCCAATTCCGATTGCTACTACTAACTTTGTTGATAATTTGTTCATTACAATTCCCCTCCTATATTAGTCAACTTTTATTACTCTATATTTATTTTGAAAATGAATTATGCATCAACACTCCCTTTCTATACAACAAAAAATGACCTCTTACATAAGAGGTCATTTTCTTTCACGTTCAAGAATCCTCTTATCTTCCAAAAAACACATTGTGTCCTCTGCGGAATTAGCACCTTCCTATAAAGTTATATAGGGGTTGCTGAGGTTTCATAGGGCCGTTCCCTCCACCTCTCTGGATAAGTATTAATTTGTAATTCGTATTATGGCACTAACAAGTATAAATTTCAACACTTTTCTAATTATTTTTATTTTTTGTTTAACGGTACATTTAAATCATTGTATTCTTATCGGAATTATGAAATAATAAATTCAAAATAGTTACGGGAGGAATGTACGATGAAAGTAATCGGTTTAATTGGTGGACTAAGTTGGGAATCTACATCGTTATACTATAAACATATTAATACACTTACACTCTCTCAACATGATCAAAATGCAAAGCTTGTTTTATATAGCATGGACTTTGGTGAAGTAACTACTTTATTACAAAATCATCAATACGAAGAAGTGAAAAACGAATTAGTCACAGTTGCAAAAAAGGTTGAAAAATCCGGAGCTGATTGTTTATTAATGTGTTCCAATACGGTCCATTTATTTGCTGAAGAAGTAGAAAATGCAATATCTATTCCACTTCTTCACATTGGTGATGTAAGTGCTAAAGAAATGGTAGAACAGAATATAAAGCGTATCGGACTATTGGGTACGAAACAAACGATGGAACAAGACTTCTATAAATCACGTCTAGCAAATTTTAATATTGAGACAATCATCCCAAATGAAGAGGAAAGAAATTTTATTCATCATGTTATTTTAAATGAATTAAGTAAAGGAATTATTTCAGAAACATCAAAAGAAAAACTTTTACAAATTACAAACTCATTAATTCAAAACGGCGCAGAAGGTATATTGCTAGGATGCACTGAAATACCATTGCTCATTTCCCAAAACGACCTTACTGTACCTGTTTTTGATACCGCGCTTTTACATGCAAATACTGCTGTGCAGTTTGCAGTATAATAATATAAAAGCATAAAGGTTAATCCTCTATGCTTTTATATTGTCCAAACTATTTATTTAAAAGAGATTTTATAACTGCAATTGCTTCTTTAGTACCACCACATTCTAAAAAACTATCATTCAGTTTTCGTATACCATGTTTATACTTTTCATTTGAAAGAACGTCTGTTACCGCTTCATTTAAAGTTTGCACATTAACATGTTCTTTCAATAATCGATGTGCTGCTTCAAGTTCAGTTAATCTTTGTGCTATCATTGGCTGGTCTTTATCGTGTGGAATTATAACAAATGGGACATTAAAATAAATAGCATCGTGTACGCTGTTCATGCCACCATGTGTAATAAAAACATCTGCTTCACTTAATATTTCTGATTGGGGTACGTATGAAGCAATTATAAAATTGTCTGGCGCTTTCTTAATTTTAGAACGATCATTTCTATCACCAATTGCCATTACAACTATTCCATCAAAATCAGAGAAAGTATCAATGCACGTATTAAAGAATGGTTCGAGCCCCTCAAGCAGTGTTCCCATTGAAATATATATAACTTTCTTACCTTTAAGCAATTCAAATGGAAACTCTACATTTGTTTTACGCTTTGAAATACTAGGACCAATAAAAATGTTATTTCTTCCAAATAAATCGCTATTAGGTTGAAAATAGCGACTTGTGTACACAAGAGTAATATCTCCCTTGTTATGCATAAATTGAAGATTATTTTTAAGCTTTACTCCAAATTCATGTTCCATTTGACGTAGTAAATTTCCAGAAAACTCATCGGGTCGGAATTGTATTTCTGCATTTGGATGAAAAGGTAAAGTCTCCAAAAATTCTGGAGGAATTAAAAATATAGGAGAAGAAAGTACGCCTGGAATTTGTAAATACTCCTTTACTAACTCTCCAGCACCAAATATATCGTAAATTACGAAATCAAAATTGATGCTCTCACATAATTGTTTCGTAATTTCTAATATATATAAAGAAGTTTGAACATGTACATGAAAGAAAGAATTCCGCCCATGTGAGGTTTCAGTATCAATAGAAATCTCCTTTAATAAATCTGGATGAGTATATACAGTTGCTCCCAAATCTTCAATTCTGCTTTTAAAGTGTTCTGTTGTAATATAATGTACGTGATCACCCCGTTCAGTAAAAGCTTTGACTAAACGTAATGTAGGATTTACATGTCCCTCTGCTGGAAAATTAACCACTAAAATATTTAGCACTTATTTCTCACTCCTTACATTTCAATACTCTTATTAATCATACTGTAATTATTACCGTCCATCTTCCCCTAATAGTCCTAATATACTTACTACTTTAGATTGATAAATAATTGTCAGTTAATAAATTAAAAAAGGCATCTACATAAGTAGATGCCTAACCGTGATAAGGAGTGTTCTGTGAGGTTAGAATAAGCTTTTCAGCTTGTCCTATGCTATCAATATATGTTTTATTTTATAAAGTGTGCATAGTTGATAGAATGATTTTATCCTTCTCTATCATCCATTTTGAATCTATTCATAAATAAGACGACTCTAGTTTCTATAACATTTCATATGTTTTAACCTTCTTGAGAGCTATCTATTTTTGTAGTTTCTCCAGTCAATCGCTTATTTTTTAATTCAAAATAAGCATCTAAAACTTCTTTTCCAATATCAGAGTTAATACCAGATTTATCATTAATAACCCACGGCACAACTACAGAGAATGCTACTTCAGGATTATCATACGGCGCATATCCTGCTAACGTTAAATTATAACATTCTCTTCGCTCACCTTTTTCATTTCTTCCAATATCACTTTCTCCACCGTATACTGTCTGTGCTGTCCCTGTTTTACCTGCTGGCTTATAAGATGCTTTTTGGAACGCCCTTACTCCTGTTCCATCACCTTCCTGGAATACCCTTCTAAATCCTTCTTTTACTTGATTTATATATTCCTCTTTCATATCTATCTTATTTAAAACGATTGGTTCTACTGCATGCACCACTTTACCAATCTCATCTTTTTGCGACGTTTGCTCTCTTACCTCTTGAACAATTTGTGGCTTCATTCGATATCCACCGTTTGCGATTGTTGAAATATACTGTACAAGCTGAAGTGGCGTATAGGTGTCATACTGACCAATTGAGTAGTCTAGTAAGAAGCCAGGTTGATTATCTTTTTTACCAATTTGTCCAGCTGTTTCATTCGGTAAATCAATACCCGTTGGAACACCTAATCCAAATTGCCTGAAATAATACCTCATTTTATCAAAGTACTCCTGTTTAATATTCAATGAACTATTTTTTACATAATCTACACCTGCAATTTTTAATGCTGTATTAAACATATAAACGTTTGAAGAGACTTGTAACGCTCTTAAATCATCAATATTTCCAAACTCTTTCCAAGACTTTTTTTCCTTAGTTCCTTTAAACTTCATAGGTGCATCATAAAAATAAGTACCTGGTGTTATAGCGTTCGTTTCAAATCCAGTTAAAACTGTCGCACCTTTAACTGTTGATCCAAGCTCATAAGAACTAGTCATTGTGCCTAATGCATAGTCTTCAACTTCTGTTTTTCCGTCTTTTTCTACAAGTCTTTTCCCGGCCATGGATAATACTTGTCCGTTTTTCGGATTCATCATCACAACGAAAGCACGGTCCAACATGGATTCTGACCCTTTATATGCCTTTAATATTTTTTCAATACTTTCTTCTACTTTCTTCTGTAATTCCATATCTATTGTTAAAGTTAAATTCTTACCGCTTTTTCCCTCAGAAACGGTTTCCGTTCTAATTGTATTACCTTGTTTATCTGCAACGCTTCTTACTTCTTTTTTTGTACCATGAAGTACATCTTCATATTGCTGCTCGATATAACTTTTTCCAACCCTATCATTTCGGCTATAATCACGTACCAAGTAGTAATCTAATCGTTCGCTTGGTAATCCTTCATCGGAATTAGAAACATTTCCAAGAACAGATCGGAATAATCCATCATTTACGTACACTCTCTCCCAATCCACCGATACGTCTACACCTGGGAGATTCGCTAAACCTTCACTAATTATAGTAAATTCCTTTTCACTAACATCTTTTTTAATAATTTGAGGGGCCATTTGATAACCAGAAGTCATCTTACTTTTAATAGCTAACACTTTTATATCTTTCTCTGTTAATTCCTGAAGATTTTTATCTGTAACCCGTTTTCTTTTTAACTCTTCTATTTTTTTATCTAGCTTCTTGCCGCTAATATCCTTTTCTCTAAATGTATCTATTTCTTTTTTCGATACTAGATTTTCAGCCAGTTTCGGATTTAATTGCATCCAAAAATCTTTCTTATCTGTCTCATTTAACTTATCTATATCTTCTTGCGGCATTTCAATTATGTCTACAAGTTGTCTTGCGGTTTTTAATATATCTTCTGATTTTACACCTTTCATCTTTGTGTACGTGATCGTGCGTAAAGATGTATTATCAACAACTGGATTCCCTTCTCGATCAAATATTTTTCCACGTGGGACAGATAGACTCACAGTTGCATTTTCTCTCTTTTCTACTTCATTTTTATAAGTCTCTCCATCGAAAATTTGTACTTTACCTAACTGTATAATCATTGCAGAAAATAATAAAAATACACAAAGAAATAAAATATTTAACCGCGTCGGTATTGCTCTACCACTTTTTTTCTCATGCTTTGTCACCTTGTCATAATCTCCTCCTTACAGAATTCCTAATAATAATTGAATCTATATATTAAAAGTAATGCACATTTTCTATACAGTACTTTGCACAAATATTAATATACTGATAAAAACTTAATAAAAATTAAAACAAAGGTTAAGAAAAGGTAAAGTTTACTAAATTAAATATAAAAATCCCCAATAACCGAAAGCTTAACTTTTGGTTATTGGGGATTTAGTAATTTAAGAGTTAATAATTGGACGTATTGATTCGAATCTATCATCATAATTTGATAGAGATTTTTCACTCTGAGCTTTCGGCAAGTAAATCGTTACTGTTGTCCCGACTCCAACTTCACTCATAATACTTATATTCCCTTGATGACTTTCAATGATTTTATAACTTAACATTAATCCGATACCGGTACCTTTTTCTTTTGTACTATAAAAAGGCTCACCTAATCTCTTAATTCTATCTTCAGGTATCCCTATTCCTTCATCAATTACATGAATAATGACACCTTCATCGTTTATCTCTTTAATATGAATTGTAATTTTCCCGCCATTTGGCATAGCTTCGATTGAATTTTGCAAAATATTAATAAACACTTGTTTCAATTGATTTTCTGAGCATTCAATGCTTATGTCTTTGGTGTCTGCATATAGTTCCACTTGAATATTCGTCATAATTGCTTTTGTATTCATTAACGATACGACATTATTATAAATTTGATAAATATTTTTTTGTTCTGTATTTATCTCATCTGTTTTAGCAATTGATAAAAACTCTTGAAGAATCGCTTCTATTCTTTCAATTTCAGAAAGCATTAAATCAAAATATTTTTCTTGATCTTCTTTATTAATTTGAAATAACTGTATAAACCCTTTAATGACAGTTAATGGGTTCCTCACTTCATGAGCCACACCAGCTGCTAATTGACCAATTGCTGCAAGTGTATCTGATTTATTTAGCAATTCTTCTGTCTTTTTCCGTTCTGTAATATCGCGTACAATGATCATAATTTTATCTTGTAATAATGGTAAGCATCTAGCTTCAAAGAAATCGATACTCCTATTAATTGTAAGTGGATATTCAACAATTACATTCGTTCCTTTTTCCTTCACTTGATGAATTGCTTCCTGAAACTGCTGTGCTACTGGAGATGGTAATACTTCGAAAAACTTTTTTCCCATAAAAGCTTGTGCCGGTACATAAAATTTCGAAGGGGATCCTGCTTTATAATCTATAATTGTGCCATCATCTTCTGTTAAGAAACATAAATCTGGTAAAGCCTTAAAAATTAATTCCAATTCAGACGTTTGTTGTTTTAACTGCTCTTCTATCGCTTTTAAATGTGTAATATCTACTCCGACAGCCCAGTAGCTATATCCTGTTACAGGAAACTGTTCTGATATATTGGACCACATGATTGTTTTGATTTCACCATTTTTACATGTTAAGTGCATTTCCCAATCCCTGAAATTTTTTCCGCAAGTTAAAAATTTCGTTTGTATTTGGTGACGATAATTATGATCTGGGTACAATAATTGAAGGGCATTTGGATTTCCTATTATTTCTTCAGCGGTATAACCTGTTACAATTTCACACTCCCGATTCCACAAAACAAAATCTCCATTATAATCAAGCGCATCAACCATAACAGGCATGTTTTGTAAAATTGTATGCAGTTCCTCCTCTTTTCGAGAAAGTAACGTTGTATTTTTACTTTGAAATACTTTTGTCGCCCCATCTATAATTAGATTTGAAAGCATTTCAAAGTATTTTTGACAATTGAAAATGTCAATTTTGTTTGACCATACTACAAAAGATCCTAAATGTTGATTGTATAAAAAAATGGGGATTTCAATTTTGGGAAGTTTACATATTTTCATCTCATTTATTCCAAAAGAAAATATACATTCTTTTTCAGCATCAAGAAGTTGATGTGATATGTTGGTTAATTTGTAAAACTGTTCTGCCATGGTTTCTATTGTACTCACATCAATAAGTTCCATTAGCCGCGCATTCATTCCTTTTTCACCTCAATATGTAAAATTAATACAAATTCAAAATTTATACTTCTCCATTATACGAAGAATGTGCCTTTAGGTATATAGCTGCAGAATAATTATTCGAACAAATTTTATTTTTCAATTAAAAAAGAGAAGAATTTACGTATAAAATGAAACTTTAATCATTATGTATTCCATCAAACACCAATTTTAATTTGACAAGCAACCAATAACGCGCCCTCATGCATAGATTTAACTATGACAATAGCATTATTCATATCGCTTGTAGTAGTATAAAAATACAAAAAATATAAAGTTCATAAAATTTTCACAATTAATATGAAAAATATAAACATTTATTCCAATATATTCTATATAATAAAATGTAATAAGGCTTCTATGAATCTCATAGAATACCTTACCCCTAATAAAAAGAAAAAAAGAATCTATTTGGATTCTTTTTTTCTTTTTATATTACATTACATATTTATATAAAGCATGTGCAACACCGTGTTCTTCATTTGATAAGGTTTCGTATTGACACATCGCTTTTATTTCTTCCACAGCATTCCCCATTGCAATTGATATGTTCGCTTTTTCCATCATGGAAACATCGTTTAGCCCATCACCAATCGCTACAGTATTTTCGACTGGAATATTCAGGTGTTCTGCTAAAGTATATAATCCATTTCCTTTTTGAGCATCTCGATGATTAATCTCTAAATTATGCCAATATGAAGATGTAATTGCTAAATCAGTATTATGCAGAAACGTTTCTTTTAATTTTTTTAATTTTTCTATGTCATAAGAAAATGGTAAAAGTTTATGCACATGTATATCTGTTTCTACAATCGGTTTACAACTTTCTGCACTATGAAACGCTGTATGCTCCAGGTATAAAGCTGCGATAGTTTCTAATTCTTTCAAGTCGAAATTTTCTTTTGAATTTTTCACATACTCGATTTCATTACGTACACTCTCTACTCCATAATCCGGTACGTACACACCTTTATTAGTATAAAGCTGATAATATAAGCCATTCTCTTCAAGATAATTCACAATCTCAAGTGCTTGCATATTTTGAATTGGATATCTCTTCATCATTTTATTATCTTTATATATAAGCGCACCATTTTCCGCAATAATTGGACACTCTAAATTAACTTCTAACAACAATCTTTCAATGTCAACGATAGAACGTCCTGTACAAATTGCTACAACATGACCCGCTTCCTGACATTTTCGAATTGCTTCTGCATTCTCTTTACTAATCATTTTATTCCCCGAAAGAAGAGTTCCATCTAAATCAATTGCGATTAATTTCATTATTTCTTCACCACTTTCTATATATACACGAATTTATATTGAACGAAAGGTATCGTTTTCATACTGATTTCGTGAAGTACCCTTTATTTATAATTTATGAAAAGCGTTTCAGGTCAAGAAATAATTAAAAATAAAATCAAAAGCTTTTCTTTTTAAAGAAAAGCTTTTGATTTTAAACTATGAACTATAACTAATATATTTTGTCTCACACATATACACATTTTTTTCTTCAGTTGGAACATATACTTTAAACTTTTCTAAACGTTTTCCGTAAATATGTATAGTGATGACGCTTTCATTTTCTTCTATTTCAAGAATATGACAATCAGTTGGTGGAATGACTTTATCTGTTTCACCTTCTCCCAAATAAAGATTTCCTGTATGCCTTAAATAAACAAGTGAATTTTCAAGCTGCTTAGTTTGTATAAAGTTCTGCACCATTATTCTTCCTGTAAAAACGCCTTCTACTCCCCATGTGCCATCGTGATCATGTAAAGGTGTAGATTGACCATCTTTCCATACAAGAGCTAATACTTCAAAACGCTTTAAAGGATCTTCATATAGCAAGTGTCGTGCATATTGAGTCGAATTCACCTTCTGTTTCTCTAACGGAAGCCATCTTTTCTTTTCTAATAGTTTTCCTAGTAATTTTTCAATTGCACAAACCATTTTCTCTTCGGATAAATTACTATCTATTAAATCGGTTACAGCTTTAATAAATACTTGAAACGTTTTGCTTCCATTACACGTTAACATAAGTATCCTCCTCTACTCTTCTTTCACACACTTCCATACTATAAAACACACTAGAATTTTACAATTGAGAAATAAAAAACAAGGTACAATACAATGCACCTTGCTCAACGTCTTACCTAGTTTTCAAAAGAATAGGTAAGTATTTTAATGTTTGTTCATTTTCCAATATACATTTTTCTAAATTGAACGATGGAGATAACTCTATTTTTTCAAAGACATTTATAAAGGTAGTTAATGCAATTTCAGCTTCTAAACGTGCAAGTGGTGCCCCTAAGCAAAAGTGAGGTCCTTTACCAAAGGTTAAATGCTTTTCATTTCCTATTCTGTGTAAATTAAATTCAGAAGCTTGTAAGAATTTTTTCTCATCTACATTTGCTGCACTTACCCATGCAACAATCATTTGATCCTTTTTCATAAAAGGTCCAAATATATTTGTGTCCTCTGTAATCCTCCTAGCTAATGTAACGGGAAAGCGATAGCGTAATACTTCCTCAATCGCTTTTGAAATTAATTTAGGTGATTCCCTTAATTCTTTATATGTTCCAGGCGAGTCCACTAAAAAACAATAGAAGCTATTAATAATTAAATTTGTAGTTGTTTCATTACCAGCCGCTAATAAACCTAAAGAAAAAGTAACAATTTCTTCATCGGTTAATCTTTCACCTTCATATTCAGCTCGTATTAAATCTGAGATAATATCGTCGGTTAAATGATATCTTTTATTTTGAACAATTGGAAGAAGATATGCTTTAAATTCATTTAACGCAACTCCTTTTTCTACATCCAAATCGTTAAATTTTTCTTTACTATATGGCATAAATAAAATATCAGACCATTCTTTAATTTTTTTACGGTCAGTTATTGGTACTCCTAATAAATCGGATATGACAGTAACAGGTAAAGGTGCAGCAAACTCTTCAACGATATTAACCTCACTATATTTTCCAATATGTTGTACAAGTTCATTTGCGATAGCCTGTATTCGAGGTTTCCATTGTTCTAAACTTCTTGGAGTAAATGCTTTAGAAACGATAGAACGTACATTGCGATGTTCTGGTGGATCAGTAGAGTTTATATTTATCCTAGTTTCTAAAGGAGGGATTGAGAATTGCCTTCGCTCCCTTCTACTTGAAAATAAGCGATAATCCGATAAAACTCGATTTACATCATCGTATAAAAAAACATTCCATACATCCTGCTCCTCATCATAATGAACCGGATGATTATCCCTCATAAATTGATACCATTCATACGGATTCCACAATTCTTCTTTTGTTTTCAGCTTTGAAATTTCATGAACTAAAATCACATTTTCCGGCGAAGCCATAGTTCTTTCCTCCCTTTTCTTTTACAATAAAAGTGATAGGTCGGCAGTTCAAAGTTGTATAATCTAACATATGTTATTTTAACATATACAAAAGGAGATTTTTCATTGGGGAACTTGAGAAATATATAAGGGGGATTTTTATGTACGTTGACATTTTACTATTAGCAGAATTAACAACTGGACCAAAACATGGATATGAAATAAAGAAAAATGTTCAAAACCGGTTAGGTGAGAATTTCGAATTAAATCATAACACACTTTATCCCGCTCTTCGGCGCTTCGAAAATATGGGTGCTATAACGAAAAAAATACATAAACAAGTCGGAAAGCCAAACCGAAATATGTACGATATAACTGAAACAGGTGAAGAAATTTTTTCAGAAATGTTAAGAAAGTTTCCTGAAAAAATTGCGACAAATAACGCTGAGTTCCTTGTACGTATCGCTCTATTTGAAAAACTTGATTACGAAGGTAGAAAAGAAATTTTAACAATACGCCAAGACGTACTACATAAACAGCTTACTGCTATTCAATCTTTAGATGTTAGCTCATCTTTTATTACAGAAGTCATTGCATTTAGTAAATCACGTATTGAACATGAATTGCTCTGGATTACATCACTTATGAACAAAATATGAAAAAATAACAAGAAAAGTTAAAAACAATGAATGAAAATGATATTTATTATCAATACTATAATTAATAAAAGGGCAACCACGATTTGGCTACCCTTTAAAAGTTTATATTTCTGGATCGAAAGTTTTGCAATCTGTTTCTTCCGTAGTTGATGCTTGTTTCCCTTTATTACTTACTACATAAATTGCATCTGCACTACATTTATTGCCGTTAGCCCAAAATTTACAGTTGTTTACTTCACATAAAACGTCTTGTGCCATAGTATCACACCTCCTTGTTCTATTATCATTAACAAAATTCGGAGGTATGATACTCTTTGTCATGCATTTTTTATTACCTTTTTAGCTTTCTTAATGGTTCAATATCTCCTCGTACAATAGCATCTATATTTTCTGTTATTTTTTCAATGTCAAAATGCCACCATTGAATTTGCAATAATTCTTCTATTATTGTATTTGTAAATCGTTCCTTTATTTTATTTGCAGGGTTTCCGCCAACAATTGTATATGGTGCTACGTCTCTAGTCACAACAGATTTAGCTGCAATAATTGCACCATCCCCTACTTTTATTCCTGGCATAATAGTTGTATCCATACCAATCCAAACGTCATTTCCTATAACTGTATCACCTTTGTAAGGTAAATCAGACAAATTAGGTGTATACTTCTCCCACCCATTTCCAAATATATTAAATGGATATGCCGAAAATCCATCCATCCGATGATTCGCTCCGTTCATAATAAAGGTAACTCCATTTGCAATACAACAAAACTTTCCAATAGTAAGATGATCTCCAAGAAATTCATAATGATGTAATACTCGATCTTCAAATGTTTCTCCATCTTTCGCATCATAATAAGAATAGTCACCAACAAGTATATTAGCTTTCGTTATTGTATTTTTTATAAAATGGACATTTTGATTTCCTTCAATAGGATATTTAACATTTGGATTAGGATTCATGTTGTACAGCACTTCCTTTACCATTTATTTCACTTTCTACAGCTATTACTGGTTTTAAATTGTATATAGGTAAAATAAATAATAATCCAATTATAAATAGTAAAGCTGTGCCCTCATACATCGTACTTAATGAGAACACCTCTTTTAATGAACCAGCAATACTCATTGTTACTACCATTGAACCGGTGAATAGTGGACTTAAAATGCCATTTACACGACCAATAAAATCTGTATCGCTGTTTTGAATAATGAGCGTATTAATACCTATTTGGATACATGGAAGAGCTAACCCACTAAAAAGTTGTGCTGTAAGTGTCACCCATAAATTCGTCGAATAACCTATAATACCAATGCCGATCGCCTGACCGAACATCCCTACAATTAACATCTTTTGCGGAGCAACATTTTTCGCAAATACCATCGCTAAAGCGCCGCCAACAATCATTCCTGCACCATTTACTGTTAGTAACCATTGTAAACTCTCTTTTGATAGTCCTAACTGCTCAGTTACAATAAATATACCAAGTGGCTGAATTAAACCAATACCGAGTCCTGCTGCCATAAAACAAAGCCCTAGCAAAGTTAATGCTTTTTTCTTTTTTACGTATTTAATACCGTCTAGCATTTCCTGTAACAACGTGATTTCTTTTTTCTCATTTTTATTCTCAAGATCTTTCGGGAGAAATAACAACACAGCTGCTGCCAGTAAAAAAGCGATACCTGTTATGATAATTGAAATATAAATTCCAAAACTATGAAAGATAAATGTTCCAAGAATCGGTCCTAACACCATAAAAATCGCAAATATTGTTTGATATATAGACATCGCTAATTGGATTTGTTCCGTTGATAAATGCTGTTTAAACAATTTCATACCTGATGGTTGAGAAAACTGCGAAAGGATTGCAGAAATAAGTGTAACAAAAAACACGATTTTCCATGTTCCAAACATAAGTGTAATTAATACAGCGAATACTGAAATGGAACTTAACGTTTCACACCATATCATTGTCTTCTTTGGTTTCCACCTATCAGCAAAGGTTCCACCTATAAAGGAAAAGATGAAGATTGGAGCAAACTCAGCAACCGAAATCATCGAAATAGCAAAAGCATCACCTTTCGTCATTTCCATTACATATAGTAATACCGCAAAGTTCCGAACCCATATTCCAATTTGTAAAAATAATGCTGATGCAAGAATTCCTTGCACAAACCGATTTTTTAATACTTGTGATACCCCATTGTTTTGTTTCGTTACTACATTTGTCGACATAAAAAAGCCCCCTATTTCATGTTCTGAACAGGAGGCAGCACAAATCATATAAAAAGACTATATTTTCGCAGAGCGAAATACATCCCTTTTCTATAAATGCACAGACTAATCCTATTCAGAAGAATATTTCGTTTTTTAACGAAGATCTCTTACAAATAGAATTAGTTGATCATTGGGATGTTTTCACCCTTCCGTTTCGAATTTAAATAACACATACATACTCTATGTAAATCATTTTCTATGTATGCATGTCTACAATAAATATTCTAGAATGTTAATGGTAATTCCTCTAAAGAACGCATTAAATAATTACCCTGCCATTTAATGTCTTCACGTTTCCCTTTTATTTGTAGTTCAGGCATTCGATTAAATAAAGTAGTAATGGCAATCCTTGCTTCTAACCTAGCAAGCGGAGCACCTAAGCAGAAATGGCTACCATGGCCAAAAGCAATATGACGATTATTCTCCCGAGTAATATCGAATACTTCCGGATTTTCAAATACCGTTTCATCACGGTTTGCAGAAGCTAATGCAATGACAACCATATCTCCTCTTTCGATTGTTCGGTCGTGAATTTGAAAAGGTTCATCTGCCCATCTTGAAGTTGTAACCTCAACTGGAGAATAATATCGTAATACTTCCTCAATAGCTGCATCAATTAATTTTGGATTTTCTTTTAATAACTGTAATTGATCCGGATTTTCGAGAAGTGCTAATACCGTATTTGTTATTAAATTTACCGTTGTCTCATGTCCCGCCACAATTAGTAACATGATCATTGAATATAGTTCTCGGGCGCTAAGTTTATGCCCTTCATTTTCCGCAAGTATTAATGCACTCACCAAGTCTTCTTTTGGCTCTTTTCGTTTATTATCAACTAAATATTGAAGATATGTAATAAACTCAGATAGTTGCTTTTCAGTTTCTCTTATTTCTTCTGGTGTTTCTGGGGAAGCAATGACAGCATGAGACCAAATTCTAAATTTCGCTTGATCTTCTTTTGGAATGCCTAGCATTTCACTTATTACAATAATCGGTAAAGGAAACGAGTAATCATCAACAAGATTTAATGAACTTTTTCGCTCGACTTCATTTAACAAATCATCTGCAATATCCTGTATTCTTCCTTCCAATTGCGTGATCATCTTCGGTGTAAAAGCTTTTTGTACGAGTGATCGTAAACGATTGTGGTTAGGTGGATCTGAATTTAGCATGTGCGTCGTTAAATAATCACTATTATCAACAGTAAGAAAGACATTCAATGTATCTTGAGAAAATACATTGGCCGGATCTTTTTTTAAGCGATTATCTTTTAATAGTGGCAAAGCATCTTCATATCTTGTAATAAGCCACTCTGCACCTAATTCAGTTTTATTCACAAATAAGATAGGTTGCACTTTTCTAGATTCTTTATAAATTTCATACGCATCTTCTTTAAACTGAGCTGAAGCTAAATTAATACCATCTTCTATTCTTAGCCCAACTTTGTTTTTCATTGACATTGTATTCCCTCACTCTCATTTGTTTTTGAAAACCAACCAACATATGCATTATACTCTAATAAAAACGAGAAAATTGTAAATTTTCATTCGAAATCTTACTTCTTATATTGAAAAATAAAAAGTGAGAGAGTAAAATGCTTTTACTCTCTCACTTTTCTTTACGCAAAGCACATGAAATTACTAATTTGTTGATAGCGATAACTTACTTTACGACGGCGACCACCTTGCCAAGTGTAACCTGAAACCCCATTTCTCCTCACTTCAGTCGGGAAGAACCATAAGTCTCTTCCGAAAGGTCCAGGACGATGCAAACGTAAATAGCCCCATCTTCCTAGACAGTTACACATCCATGATTTCATATTCCCTGCTTGAGCTGGAGAAGCAAATGTAGACGGTAACGACGGCGCTTGTGACGGTGGTGGTGACGTTGGAGCATCTTCCGCATCATCTGGTCTATAATCTTCTTGTTCCAATTCTCTCATTTCATTTACAGATTCATACCCGTAGTTTTGCGGATTATAATACATCCCTTGATCATATGGATAATTTTGCTGGTTATACATATTAACAAATCACCTACTTTTCATTTAGTACCTTTAACATTCATATGTGATATGCCCCCTATAGGAAGCTTATGTATAGCCTAAATTCATAAAAAATGTTGCAAACTACAAATAGAAGAGATCAAAAATAAATCTCTCCTATTTGCCACTATGCAAAGCACATATAATTACTAATTTGTTTATATTGGTAAGTTTCCTTAAAACGATGACCATCTTGCCAAGTATATCCTGATACATCAAACCGGCTAACTTCTGTTGGGAAAAACCATAAATCTCTTCCAAAAGTAGCAGGTATATTTAACCTTAAATAGCCCCATCTTCCTAAACAATTGCACATCCATGATCTCATTTGAGATGTTGGTACAGGAGTAGCAAATGCAGAAGGTAAACTGGGGAGGTTCGATGGAGGTAGTAACTTTGGTGCATCATCTAATTGACATGAACAAAACTGATTGTTCAATGAGCTACTCCTCCTAATTATTAATAAATTCTATATGATATATGAATTTTCTTTTTATATAAAACTTCCATAAAGGAAAAACTTCTCTTTTATTCCCCAAAAAATCCCCTTCTAATTCTTTATTAGAAGAGGATTTTTGTTTAATTGCTATTTCAACTTCACACTATAAAAACGCATTTCATTTAACGAACCTTCAAATTCAAAAACTTCTTTTTTAATTAATTGCTTTAAACGATATTCTAAAAATGTATCGCCAACCAACTGATCAGCAAGACCAAGTGCCTCACCAATTACTCTAGGAGCTTTTAGGAACTCACAATCAGCACCTACACTTTTCGCGCATTCAATAATAAATTGATCAAAATAATCTTCTTGTACCGAATACACTTCATTTTCATTCCAAACTCTTAAAAACTCCGTACTATTCGATAATTTATCCCATTCATATTCATACTCCATTCGCTTTTCTTTCGTTACATACGGAAATGCTGCAAAACTTTTTTGCAATAGAGCTAAACTGTCAGGCGATAATTCTCCTGTTCCACGAATAGCATACTCTTTTTTTAATATTTCTTTACTTGCTTCAGACGTATTAATAACGCGAATGTTTTTCTTATCTTTTAATTGCGCCATTACAAAACATAGGCCTACATGTTCATGTGCGTTATTAGCTTTCCAAATTGTAATAGGTGTTTCAATAGGAATAGTGTGTAGTTCTTCCATAGTTTCTAAAAACCTTGGTAAATACTCTACTTCAAAATAATTATCATAAGCAGTTAAATTGTTTACTAACCATTTCTGTCTTGCAAGTTGTCCCTCATGCATATGTAACTTGTTTATCGGCCCAATTGAAAAAAATTCAGAAAAAGCGACAACCCTCTCTTCCAATTGTTCTTCTTGACTAAGCATATATTTTAAACATCCAGCTGTTGAATCATCAAACGCAATATGTACGTGTGTGCTTTCTTTTACATTTCTTATATATGATGTATTACTCGTTAGTTGCTTAGGAATATCCATCAAATTTTTAATTGCATCTTCACTATAGTTTTCTTCTAACAAATTTAACTGAATTAGAATATTTTGAAGTAAATGTTTTGCTTCATCTTCATACATATCCTCTACAACATTTTTGATTTTGTCTATCATACAAATCCCTCTATTCATTTCATAAATAACGTATATTATAGTGTATCATTTTAGTATCATTCTTTTAAAGTTTTTTTAAGTAAAAGCATTTATTATTCAGATTGCTACAGCTATCCACATTTTCAACAAAATCTCTCCTACAATTCTTAATTACTAAATATTCTTTTGTAAATCCTTTTATTTAAATGTATAATTATATAGAAAATAAAAAATATAGGAGCTATATGCATGGAGAAAGCGATTACTACTTATAAACATTATTTAAAAAATTGGAGATTTATATTTATTTGTATATTACCTACTATCGCCATATTATATGTTTTCGATGTCATCTTTGAACTACTATTTCATCAAGATTTCTATTTATCAAACTTAATTTTTGCTATTATATTATTTTTAATATTTATTAACATCAAAGATATGTTTAAAATTGAAAGTTAAAGAACGGGATAAAAAAAGAGCACCCTGCAATTGGATGCTCTCATGTGATAGAGGTTTTTTCTGAGTATTAAGTAGGACACGAAGGTCTTGTCCTACAATATAATATATGCTTGTACTTATTTTATTGTGCATCTATTAAACATCAAATGTATACGTATTGCTAAAAATTCTGCTCATTTATTAATTGTGTAATTATTATATTTACACATAAAAAAACATCCTTATGGATGTTTTTTTATGTATCGATTTTTAAGCTTCCATAAACTTAGCCGGTACACCAATTTTTTCAACTACAGAAGATATATTAGTAGGATTAATCATTACATTTTCAATACTAACTAATTTATTTTCTAATAGTCCATTCTCTGTAGTAATAAGTTCTTCAAACCGATCTAAAGTCATCGAGAATTTGTGTTCACTTCCGCCATTCATACAGACTTTTACATACTTCATAGTGTCACCGCCTTTCATAATAATCTATATTTCGATAAGAAGACGCTTACATCCTTTTTATTTACTACTAGATTTCTCACTTTTACTCCTTGCTAATTCACGTTTATTTATTTTAGAAAAAGCAGCTACTATTTTATGTTCACGTTATAATTGCTAGTAAGAACGATAAAGATAAAAATGCACAAAGTGGTATATATAAAACAGTATCCATTTTAGCAAAACGCGTATCTTTTTTTCGCTTAAAGATGCCAAAATAATGAAACTCACCAATTACTCTTATAAAAAAAACAATCATACAAATCCAGGAGCCCAATTGAACAATACTATTAGGAACTTCGAAATGAACAACATTTGTTTGTTGTAATAAAATCATTGCTGCCATACTTAATAATAACGCAATGAACAATGTCATCCCTACACCTGGTATAAATGCCTTTTCTCCAGATTTTGTTGGAATGACACTATTTGTCGCCCACTTACCTCCGAAAGCCCAGTAAACATGTAAAAAGCTAACTAAAAATAATATACAGACAGAAATATATGTAATAATCAACATTTTGTCCTCCCATTATTTTATTTAATTGCTCATCTTTAGAGTATGCTATGAATTCCGTATTGGCAATCTATATTTAATTACATAAAAAAACCCTTTAATGATACATCATTAAAGGGTTTACTGAAATTTCTTATACATTATACCTATTTCTACGACGTTCCATCCTCGTTTGTCCTTGAGCAGTACCTTGTTGTATTTGCTCTGCCATTTCATATGTTGCAGCTGAAGCTGGTTCTTCGTAATTATGCTCACGTATTTTTTCTGGCGTTTTTCGTTTTGATGCTTTTCCACCAAACTTAAATAATTTGATCTTTAATTTCGGTAATCTAGGAAGTGGAATCTTAAATGATAATTTTTTGCGCTTCTTTTTTTGTTGAAATAGATTTATATTTTCTTTATTATCATCCTGCTCTTTACGATGTAATAACATCGCAAGTAATCCACCTAATATAAGTCCTCCAACTAACAGTAGAAGATATAAGTAATGACTTGTCATTAAACTCGACATACGTTCAAGTATGACTAAAGACTGTACTTCTTTAATATCCCAAAGTAAAGCGGCCCATAATGAGAATAAACCGAAAGTAAGTCCATATGTACGAAAACGGAATAAACATGGAATTAAAGCGATACAAGCGGCGATTTTCGCATTCCCTATTATTGAACTTGTTGAAATATCTTGATGCCAAATGACTAACAGTAGTGTTATAAATGGCGCATACGCTATCCAACTACATATACGTGAATATATTTTTTTCGCAAAATAGCTACCAAAACTAGTAAAAAATAAAAGGCCCCCGATATATAAAGATTGTTCTAGTGGGATTTTCTTTATAATTCCTGCAACCGGAAAGAGGCCGCTCAATAGCATTAATAACACATCTAATTTCTTCACAATTCCTCATTCCTTTCAAATTTCTTTTGAATCAATTCATATTGCTTTCCCAAATGATGTAGTTTTTTATTTCTAAAAAACATCTTAATCCTGTATGTAAATAAAGTAAATACGTAAAAGAGAAGATACATGACAAAAGATATCCTTATTTACATGGAAAAATGACAAATCCTGACCGATATAATGAGCAGGATTTGTCTACTATTATTTAGAGCAGAATATTGAATCTTTCTTTTCTATTTTCATAATATCTACATCCAGTTCATCATCAAACTCTTTAAACTCTCTTGCATCTATATCCGTCATATAGCCCTTTACTACTTTCGCCATATGCATGGAATACGGCATGTGTACATCCTTTTCTAACAGCATACTTGAATTACAGCACATGTAATGTATCATTTTGGCGATATAATTCCTTTCTACAGATTTTACACCTAAAGGTAAAATTTCAAGTATGTATCGCTGCAATGTTTCACTATCATTCAAAGAATATTCACCAGCGCTATAATACATCCCCTTTTGATCTGTATATAAACTTGTGCCATCCGGAACATCATCACGTTCTATCACACCGTATTTTGGTGTATCAAAAGCTTTATTTATTCTTATAATATTTAAGTTTGGAACCTTTAGCACATCAGGAACAATCTCAGGGAAAGTATCTATATCAATTTTTTTATTTTGTAACTCTTTTATCCAATGTTTTCTTAAATTCGCATCTATAATGAAATACACTTGTTCATTTTGCTCTTTTACATGTTGTAAAATTCCTGATAATGTTTCAGAAACAAATTGTTTAAATAGAATCTCCATATCATTTCTTTTTGAAGGCTGCGGTAAAAAGGCATTATGTTTATTTATATTTAATAATAAACGATCAATCGTTTGCCACTCTGTATTCCCATATAGTTTATATGAAATTTCTTTTCCTTTTATTTGTGAAAAAATAGGTAAGAAATCAAATTTCGAGATTCGCTCAATTGATAAATTAACATATGTACAAGGTAAATTTATTTTATTCCAACTACGTTTCAAAAATCCTTTTTGTTCTAATAAACTAAGGATACAATTAATAATTGTTTTACGAGATACACTTTGGCCAATAAATAAATTAATAAATGCTGAAATACGGTTAGTTCGTGCAAACCCTTCTCTAACGATTTGCTTTGGATCAATTTTTTCACGCCCATCACAATTTTTCATTGCGATTAACGCCAACGTCGCATCATTGCGCTCACCTGCAGTAGCATAAACGGCTTTCATAACATCCTCTACTAAATTTGTTTTGTATTTCTGACAATATTGCATTTTATATGGATTTTGCAATACTTTTTCAATATTATATCTTACTATTTTTAATAATACTGGAGAATCTGCATTTAATACATATGATGACTCGCCAATTTGAGCTAACACAATTTCATTTTCAAATAACGCTTGTTCAACTTCCAACGATATTTTTTCAGACCATAGTTCTAACGTTATAGTCTCTAATCCTTTTGGTGCAATTAAAGGGAATAATTCATTTTCATTATTTGTTGCTAGCTTATTACATTCTGGTAGTAATGTGAAATGAGAGAATTTTTGCTGAAACCATTTAAAAAGATACTCACTTTCCTTTACTTTTATACCAGGTTTTATTTTTGTACCTTGAACTTTATATATTCTCTCATTGTATGGAAGCAACACCCTAATGTTTGCTCCTAGCATATAATCTTTCGGATATTGAAGAATATGCTCTAATTCAACTTCTCCACCTATATGAAAATCATCTTTTAAACTTCTAAATATTTTAATCCATTTTATGCCGTTTGTAGCTTGTTGTACTTTTAGTTTTACAAATCGTAATTTTGTATTATTTGATGAAAATTCTGGAGTAGAAACCAATATCATGCCCCGTTTTCGTCTTAATAGCAAAGGAATATCTGGATGATTATATTCTTGATAAAACCTCCGAATTCCTATTGAAACATTTAATAACGGAATATTCTCGCCACCGCGCGTGATACATTCGAACCGATATACGTAGGCGAAATAATCTTGTGTTTTTTCATCTTTAATAGGCTCTGACATTGCCTCACAAATATTTTGTGATCTAAGCGGAGAAAAATATATATCTTCTTCGTTAATATTCTCTAATCGTACAGATTGTTCACAAAAAATATGTGAAATTAAAGCGGGCAACCACTTAGAATATACTTCATTATCATGTAGTACTGTTAAATTAGAAATTAAATCGTAATGCCATTCATATTTTGGCGATTCTATTAATTTATTAGGTTTCCAATCATGTATAACCTCATACCAACTTTGGAAAATATAATCGAGTTGTTCTTTTCTAATAGGTTCTTTGCATACAATCCATGGTGTATTTTCATTTAATACATATGGATTGTGCTGAATAAATAATATATCAGAAAACATATCATATAATCTTTCATTCAATCTTTTTAACTTACTTGTTAATAAAAATGTCTTATAATGTATTTCTACAATATCAAGCCATTCGATAGGAAAGTATATAAATGATACACTTTCATTTAAAAGCGGCTCTACAATATTCTCAAATGTTAATAACCGTAGTTTTTCCATGTAATGGATACTTCCTTTCTACATTTGCCTTGATCATCTAAAAACTAGAAGAAACCGTTACGTTACATAATCTAATCAATTAAAACCCGGTTCTTTAAAATTTAATTATTATTAATTTATTCGAATAATACATTATAATTAAAAAATAATAATTGTTTATCTTCTATACTTTATAAAACACAACATATACATCACCACCTACTAATATTAAATATAGTACATTCGAATTATACAATATAAATAGTGTATTGTATTTGCAATTTACAATAACTTTACAAAAATAACGATAAAAAAGGTATTGTTCATTCCTATGTTCAACAATACCTTTTTTATCCAATTACTTCTTTTACATCTGTATTCACTGGCCACTTTTCTAAAGTATAAGCCATTTCCCAAAATGAATATTCATATTGGCTGCTAATAATAAAATGCTGTTTCATTCGATTTCGGTCTGCCTCTGTTACTTTTTCAGCTATTGCATCTAATCGTGTAATTTGCTCTTCAACTAAAGTACGGAACCAACCCGATGTAGAAATCCATTCTTTATAAATTGGCTCTTCTGGCTGACGCTCTTTTAAACATTCATCAATTGAGTAGAAATCAATATCATGCCCCGGTTTCGACTCAATAGTAAAAAAATATCTGATTGGTTAAACTCTTGATATTAAGAATGTTTTTATGATTATTTGGTATTAGTGTGTTCTAAATGATAATGGCTATTATTGAAGATGACATATAAGCGATTATTAAACGATAGTCCTTCTACATCATAGATAGAAAGAATACCGTTTTTTCGTTTAGAGTATTTGTATATACTTCAAAATATTAAGACGCTAGGCATAGATCATGCCCCAAGGTTTGAGAATCTAAAGTATTTGAATAAGAAACTTTACTCCGTTCGTTATAGTTATTCACATCATAATATATTATTATTATTTCTACCTTAAGAACTGAAAATAGCTATTTAAAAATATGGCTGCTAATTTCAGTTCGATCTTCCTTGCACCCAAGTAGCAATATCATTTATAACATACTCAGGGATATTAGCGGGACTATAATATTCATCCGGTTTACTTAATTCTCCATCTCCTTCTGTAAAGAAGTGATTTAACTTTGGATATAGTCGATAATCAATGTTATCTCTCTCTTTTAATTGTTCTTTCCAATAAGGAATTTCAATTTTTGATAGAACTTGATAGTCTCTTTCTCCTTGAAGAATAAGAAGCGGTGTTTTTTGTTTTTTTGACAGTTCTGCTGCTTTAATTTTACGGATAGAATCCCAATATACTGGTGGTCCTAAAGAAAAACCCTTTGGCGGATTCTGACTAGAGAAATTAGGATCCTTTAATAATTCAAACTGCGATTTGTAAAATTTATATTCTTCTGGTTTCATTTCTCCAATAGAAAGACGATACTCCAGTTGATCTAAAACATTGTCTGTGAATGCCTTGCCCGCTCCTCCCATCACAATTGCCCCAGCAATATTTTGATTTTGATTTTTTTCAATTATCCTCGGAATCATCATTCCACCTTGACTATGACCAAGAATATAAATTTGATTCTTATCTATCATAGGTTCATTTTGAAGAAAATGAGTCACAAGAAGTGCATCATCTGTTGTCTCTTTATCAACTGTATAAAAAGGACTAAGTTCTGTTTTCAATCTATGTTCATAGGTTCGTTTATTATAGCGAAGAACAGCAATTCCTTTCGAGGCAAGACCTTCAGCTAAATCACGAAATGGTTTTAAAGCATACGTTGCTGAATCCTGATCGGCTGCTCCAGCTCCATGAACAAGAATAACCGCTGGAAAAGGACCCTTTCCCTTTGGAACAGATAATGTTCCTGGTAATGGAAATGCACCACTTCCAACTACTACTTCTTTATCAACAAATGATTTAGGATTACTATATGATGGCCGATCTGCAACAGGACTAAACGGCATACTGAGTTGAAAATCATCTATTTTTCCAGATGGATCTAGTTTTATTAGTAAAGGTACAGTAATTTGTTCAAAAACTAAGTTAATCTCTACATTTGTATGAACAGAATTTGTCTCTTTTTGTGTAACCTCTCCAATTTCTATAAAAGAACCTTTTTGTAATTGCGTAGGAAGTTCTTCCCAATAGTTCTTCAACCATTTTTCAGATATTATTTTCTGTAATGATCGAGAAGTTAAATCAAATGCAGATTTATAATCTTCAGTATGCATAGAACAGACAAATGAAAAAGCAGTAGATATAACGGGATTTCCCTCTTCAATATTGTCTATTTTTTTTATATTTGTGTTTGTTTCCTTTAATGTCGATTTAATTTGGTGACTAAACGGATTATTGTATGTATTTGGATATAAACTTCTTTTCAATACGTCCTTATTCCGTCCCTCAAACAAGTTTGAATAATCCTCAAAATTTTTAGGTGACATTACTTCCTCCGCATATGAAACCGAAGGAATAGTTATCGCACAAATTGCACTGACAAGTAATAACTTACTACCCATTCTTTTTTTCGTACTCATATATATTAATTCTCCCTTCAAAATTAAAATTTTTAATACAGCATGCCTAGTACTATAAGGTCATAGATATTTTCAAGGCGATTAATAATCTACTTTACGATCCCCCTAACAGGTTAAAAAACTATTATAAACAAACTTCAATTTAAAATGCCTTCGCTCTCTTTTCCACATGTATGTTAACTCTAGAAATTACTTATTTTCTTTAAAACACTCTTGTTACTGGTTTGTTTTTCATATATAAGTCGTACCCTTTTCCCCCTTCGCGCCACTTTATATTTTTATCATATACAATGAAAATCTCTTTTTCCTTACCTATTACTTACAAATTCCTTACATCCGAAATTGCTTTTATAATAGTACTGCAGGAACCACTGTGCCCGAAAGCGCAAAAAAAGAAACACCAATGTAATTTGCTTTGGTGCTTCTTTTTCAGGCTTTAAATTTTGATTATTTTTCTTGCTATGTAACACAAATTACATTGTGCTATATGATACAATCCTAATGTTGTTAGAATCACTTTTTTAAATGGTAAATTTATACTAGAAGGTACTCATATCCAACAGTTTAAGAAAAAGAAAAGTCTCAAAATAACTAAATGTAGAGACAGAAAATTTTCATTTAAGGATGACTTCAAAACCATTAACTTAAGAAACGGATATTCTTCAGAGCGAAAAATAAAAAGGTTTCTTTCAAAATGTATGGAATTTTTGTTCTGTAGGTATTCATATTTGTTAACTGAATGAGCATGGGCTATTTATCTATATTTTCGTTTTTCATACCATAAATAAAAATACCAGTCGTTATAGACTGGTATTATAAAGCTAATGTTTTTTAATTGATAAATGTAGTATTTTTTACTTTCCAGTCTTCAAGTTTAATGAAAACCCAGAATGAGTAGATTCCTAGAGTGATAATTGATAAGAGCAACCATTTTATCCAATTACCAAACAAGCCTACAGCAGAACCATTGAATTTCATACGGTGCCCGTTAACTACTGTATGATTTATTTTCCAACCGTAAACCATACATAAAGCCCAAGGGTAACAAATACCAAGGGTAAAAACTGTAATCAGTACACCAAGGATACTCCAACCAATAAAGCTGAATAATCCACCATCAAAAAATGAGTGGCGACCATTTTTTAATTCAGAACCAATTTCCAAAAAAAAACTCCTAACATATATATATTCATAATGACAAAAACAAATTATATCACAATAAAATGGTTTCAGGTCTATAAATCGTAATATAAAGTAAAACAAAATTTAAAATTCTTTTTGGATGGAGATGTTTACTTCAGAAACGTAAATATTTTCATTGGATTGGTTTTGTTCTTAGTGGAAATGGATTCTTAGCCTTGGTTGTAACAATTTATAAGGTGGTAAGATTTTTTTTATGATTAAGTTTAATTATATGAGAAATATGAAAAAAGAAAGAAGGGCTGATAGCAGCCCTTCTTTTTGGTTCTGGTGCAATAAATTTACTTACGAAAGTCCAAGATCGCGTAAAGGGTATAGAACATAAAAAAGACATTTGATTGTTGATTTGAAATAAAGTCACAATGTTTATAAAAAGGTGGGATAACTTGTTTCTTTAAATGAAAGGATGCTACATGTGTTTTGATTGATTTTTTACAAAAATTGTATAATACTTCACTGATGGATTCCTTTTTTCTCTTATCAATATTCATATGTTACAATAGTACCAGTTGTATCAGTAGTACCATTAAAACCACTAAAACAATTAGAACAACTACCACAACCGCCACAACCAAAACAACCGAAGCAACCAATACAACGGAATCCACCACAACGAAATCCACCACAGCGACCGCCACAACCACCACAACGACCACAACCGCCACAGCGACGAGCATCATCTTCAATATAGTAATATGGATATTGGTTTTGCTGGTCCCAATACACAATATTTCCAGATTGGTAATCATTAAGGCTTAACGCTTGTAGTTCTTGTTGAAACTTATTCATTTTCATGACCTCCGTTTATAAACTTCAACCTTTTCAATGCTTCCCTATATTTCTGTTCGTTCAATCTAAGTAGAAATAGCGCTATAAAGTGAAACTTTAATCAGTGGGGGTTTTGTTCATCCCCCACTGATTATTAGTTGAACCAATCGGACGTTTACGGACAGTTGATCTCCCACTTAACTTCTTTGCTCCAACTGAATTTTGAGGTGGGAGTTTTACTGTCCGTTAACGTGGGATAAATTAAGTTCAATACGTACACCTACAAAATATGACCTATCACTAGATAATGCACCTTGTTCATATACCTATTTTTAGGTTATTTTTCCATAGGCTCATTTTTATAAATTGAAAAAAGACGCACTTAGATTGATGCGTCTTTTTGCGATACTTCTTTTATGAAATCATATACATAGGTATTATCCATACCTATGTATAGCAATACCCCTACTCATTATCCAATGACATCTTCTACTTCTGTATTCACTGGCCACTTTTCTAAAGTATAAGCCATTTCCCAAAATGAATATTCATATTGACTGCTAATAATGAAATGCTGTTTCATTCGCTTACGGTCAGACTCTGTTACGTTTTCAGCGATAGTATCTAATCTTGTAATTTGCTCTTCAACTAGCGTACGGAACCAATCAGATCCATAAGCAGAAATCCATTCGTTATAAATTGGCTCTTCTGGCTGACACTCTTTTAAACGCTCACCAATTTCATAATATAACCAATAGCAAGGTAAAATTGCTGCAATGATATCACCTAAATGTCCTTCATACGCAGCACGATACATATGTGACGTGTACGCATATGCAGTTGGAGCAGGGATAAAATTATCTTTTTCTTCTTGTGTAATCCCTAGTTTCTTCGCAAAATTCTCATGTAAAGATAATTCTGCTTCATATGTATTTTGAGCATGGTGTGCCATACGAGCTGTCGTTTCTAATTCTAGAGCCTTTGCAGCTCCTAAAGTTTGTACTCTAGCGAAATGACTCAAATAATATGAATCTTGAAGCACGTAATAGCGAAAACTAGCTAAATCTAACGTTCCCTCGCCAAGTTTTTTTACAAAAGGATGATGAAAACTAGCTTCCCAAATTGAATCTACTTCTTTACGTAATGATTGTGAAAAAGTCATTTAAATCCCTCCAAGTAATTTATTTATTATACGTATTTATCCACAGTTATTAACGCTTTAAAATAAAAAAACTTTCTTTACAGACGTAAAGAAAGTGAAATTGACAGTATTTATTCATAAAATAGTAATGTCTTTCCCACTTCCCTACGCTGGCATTAACCAGATCAGGTACTAAGAGTCTCAAATTCTCATTTGATCTCAGCCTATATTAGGCCCCCCTAGTGGATAAATATTAAGTTTTCATATTGTATTCATCATAACATACTTCATGTTACTGTCAAAAGTATTCATGATACCGCTACTTAAAATCCTTCTTCTTTTCTTACTCTCAATGAAGTTTCAATAATCATATCTAATAGTTTACTATAATGAATACCAGCTGCATCTGCACTTTTCGGTAGTAAACTTGCTTGTGTCATCCCTGGTAATGTGTTAATCTCCATTACATATGGAGTACCATCCTTCACCATCATATCCACTCTTGCATAAACGCTGCATTTTAATGCTTTATAGCAAGCCAGTGACGCTTCGTTTACACGTTCCTTCAATTCTCTTGGAAGTTCGATAACTTCTTCAATTGTACTAACATCATCATATTTTGCATTGTAATCAAAGAACTCAGCTGCATGTCGGATTGAAATAATAGGTAACTGTTTTCCATCAAAAATGGAACATGTAATCTCATCACCTTTTATATACTTCTCTATTACTACTTCAGAATCCCATTCAAACACAGTTTCCAGCATTGAAATTAATTCATCTTTATCATATACAATCTTTACCCCAACACTTGATCCGCCAGAGTTGGGCTTTACCACTAACGGAAATCCTAACTTATCTAATTCATCAAGATTTAGATCCGCCATTTTTGTAAGTTCAATCCAATCGGGTGTTTCTATACCTTCATAGCGTAAAATCTTTTTCGAAATATTTTTGTCCATACATATACCGCTAGATAACATATTGCTCCCGCTATAAGGAATCCCTAAACTTTCAAGCGTGCCTTGAACCGTCCCATCTTCCCCGTATTTTCCGTGTAATGCGAGGAGCGCAAAATCAATGTCTTTCGCTTTTTCGATTAAATCCATTTTTTCATTTAATGTAATTGGTACGATTTCATATTTATTTTTATCTAAATTTGCAATCATTTCATTTCCAGTCATAATTGATACTTGTTTTTCAGAGGATACTCCACCCATAATAACGCCAATTCTCATTTCCTCAACTCCAAATTTCATTTTTTATTGTATCACCGATTATTTTTATTCCACGAACTATTTCTTCTTCTTTCAGACGTGAAAACCCTAATCGAAAAGTAGTCGCTCCTCCTCCATCAGAATAAAAAACATCTCCAGGAGAAAATGTAACCCCTTGCTCATAACACTTTTGTAAAAGTGTGCGGGCATGAATTTTTTCTTCTAACTCTATAAATAAATGAAGTCCACCATCACCGGTCATTCTTTGAAACGGAATGTACTCGTTACACGCCCCAACAGCTAACTCATATTTTTTCTTATAAACTGATCTTGCCTTTTTTAAATATTTTTCAAAATATCCTTCATGTAAATATTGAAATAGAACAGCTTGATCTAACGTAGATGTGTGAATCGTTCTTGCTCTTTTTACACTTTCTAAATGATGAATCAGTTCTTTATCTGCGATAATCCAGCCTACACGTAAACCAGGGAAAAGTACCTTTGAAAAGCTACTAATATAAATTACATTATTACCAGCTCCAGCAAAAGTTAATAATGGTGCTAAATGCGAACCTGAATAACGTAGCTCCTCATTAAATCCATCTTCTATAATAGGAACCTTATATTTTGAGAATAATCTCATCAGTTCCGTTCTTTTCTCCGAACTCGTAACAATACCGGTTGGATTATGATAGGAAGGAATTAAATACGCGAAATCAAACTCTTTTTCACGCAAACTTTTTTCTACTTCGTTTGTATCGATGCCATCTTCATTCATATTAATTCCGTGAACTTCAAGTCCATGTAAACGGAAAAGCTTCAATGCCGCATGGTGAGTTGGATTCTCACAAATAACCCGCCCTGATTTCTTCGATAACGAGGATAGTACGATGTCTAATCCTTCTGTAAATCCATTTGTAATTAAAATATCTTTGTTCGAAATATCTACACCTTTCATTTCCATATAATGAAGTAGATAATTCATTAAAGGTCTATAACCTTTTGCGTATCCGTAGTTTAATACGACATCCCCTTCAATGGACATACGAGTAAGAAAAGCTCTTTTGAAATTTTCCACATCAAATAGCTTTTCGTCCGGAGCAATGCTATTAAAAACAATCATTCCTTTTTCCCAGCGAACACCATGTTTCATTAAATCTAATTCATCCGCTAATAAGGTAACTGTATTAAGTTTATTTTTCCAATCTATTTCAACAGACGAAGTGTTCGATATATCAACCTTCGCTACAAAATTCCCTTTACCTTTAACTGCATAAATGAGTCCTTCTTGCTCTAAATCTGCATAAGCAGCGAGCACAGTATTTCTGCTCACACTTAGTAATTCACTTAGTTCCCTAGTTGAAGGGATTTTTTGATCCCCGAGCAAATGACCTTTCATAATCATCTTTTTCAAATAATCTTTCAATTGAATATAAACAGGACGATCTTTCACAACTTTAAAATCTTTAAACAATTCCTTACCCCCTGCAATCATTTTTGCATATTTATTTCTTTCTCAAAAGGTCCACTACATATGTATTTTTTATAAAGGGCGGTACGGTCTTATAAAGTGGAACTTTAATCAATGGGCTGTTTATCGCCCACTGATTATTATCCCTCACGAACCAGGTGTTTTACTGCCTGTTACTAAGTGATAAATCTTTACGGTATAAGTTAATTATATCTTTTAAAGCTGCTGCTGCGGCTCCGCGTGGATTTGATGCACCACCAATTGTAGTAACTTGCCCCATCGTATCAGTAAAGAAGGTAATTCCTTTTTCTGTCCCATTTACATTTGCTAGCGGATGATCTTTATCTATTTCGTGTGGTTCCACATGAAGAGCCACTTTACCATCCTTATCCGTATATGCTGAAGCTATTAATTTAATATATTTATTATGGTCTTTAGCATTTCGAATTAGTTGTTGTGTAACATGTTCGATTCCTTTTATATGTATATCGGTAAGCGTATTTTCTGTTCCCATTAAACTGTTTGTCAAAAGTAACAATTTACACGCACTATCAGAACCACTTACATCTAATATTGGGTTCGTTTCAGCAATTCCTTTACTTTGCGCTTCTTTCAGTGCTTCTTCAAACGTAATATCTTCCTCATTCATTTTTGAAAGAATATAATTTGTAGTCCCGTTTAATATTCCTTCTATTTTTTCAATATGGCATCCAGCTAAACTAAATTGCCCAATATCTAGTGTCGGTAATGCCGCAGCAGTTGCACCACTATATCGAATTCGTACATTTGCGATTTTTGCTGCTTCATTTATTTCTCTCCAGTTTGTAACGAGTGCGCCTTTTGAAATTGCGACAATATCCATATGTTTCTCAATCGCTTGTTTTATATATTGTTTTCCTGGATTTCCATCTTTAAGGTTTGTAACTGTTGATTCTACTAATACAGTTCCACTTATGCTAGTTGTTGCTCGTTCCTTCGGATGATGTTCAATATATTCTTCAATTGCAGCGCTACCGCCACCATACATTAATAAGTGATGAATAGATAATCCGTCCTCATTATGTATTGCAACATTTCTACCTAATACACCACTTACCACTAAATCTATTCCATATATTTCATTTATATATAAATTTTTTTCATTTAATAATTTTATAAACTCTCTTCCTACTGTTCCATATCCTGATAATACAACTTTTATTTTCATAATATACCCCCCATATTTTTCTACCATATCCCTCTTTCAATATAATATAAAGCGCTCTCGAATTCCATCGAGAGCGCTTTATTATTACCTATTTTGGTAATCTTGATAACTTTTCTGCAATTGTTCTATAAAACTCTTGAATGCTAGAAAAACCTAACGTGTCTGAAACACTAAGTCCTACCATATCGAGATGGTCCCAATTTGCTTTCGTTTCAATATGATTCCATTTTCCAATCTGTAAAGTCTCATTATTATTTACCGAAGTGTTAGAAGAAGGCGCGATCATAGAATTTGTATTTACTACACCATCATTTTGCCACCAAGAAGTATCAATGAATGGACGGTTTTCTTCATATCTTGCATAGGAACCTAAGAAAAATGCATTACCCATTAACACTTTATTCATCGTTATATGAGGTAGATGTAAACCTGTAATAGGTGCTGCTTGTGATGCATGTCCACTATAGGATAAGTAATACACATCTGATTGCGTCTTTACCCAATTATTAAGCTCCTTTGCACCATCTGTACTTAAATCCCATTGACTTATATCTTTTGTATCTTTCCAAAGTGAACTATTTACAATACGATCAGTGTATTGGAAAAAAGACTCTCCAGTATTCTTTTTTATACCCCATTGATCCAATTTAAAATCATATAACGATAAATTATTATTCCCTCCAAAACTTGCAGCTGTAATAAGCAAATCTTTAACGAACGGTACTAGAAGACTACCATCCGCAAGTGTCGTGCCATTGTGAGGAGTTGCTAATGTTGTCACACTATGAACAAATGATTTCTTGCCCTCAAATAGTGGTGAAATATTCGTGTTCGGATGATTTTTCACATAATTTTTTTCTTCAAAACTACCTTCTTTTAATAGCTGTACTAATGTTCTAATCGTTTGTCCACCCATGCTATGCCCAACTAAATGAACTTTATTTGTTTCACTCCAATTCGATGCAAAACCACTATAAGTTCTGCCAAAACGATTATGTCCATGTTTCTCAGCATGTGCGGCACCGTAGTCTACTGTACCACCGTTAATTTGCGCATATAATTCACATGCGCGATCCCAGTTACTAGAAACAGGTCCAACAGCAGCAGTATGTACTGTATAGCCACTTCTTTTTAAATCTTCTTGTATATCATGAACACCACCCCAATATTTAACCCCTAACATTTCCTCTCTACCCCACCCTGCAAATCCATTCACTAGTATGATAGGGTAATTATTTTGTTGCTTCTCTTCAGCGTATGTTGTTTTTACTGTGAACGAAAAAACAGTCACTAATGCGAAAAAACATATTTTTAAAATTAACTTCCCCATTCTTTCTCCCCCTTAATAAAACGTTTACATATTTCTATTAAAAATAAGTTTTTAACTTAAACATAATGTAAAGTATTTTATATACATTGTATATACAGAAAACATACACAAATGTTGATAAATATTAATCCAAGTAAGCATTTACCTTTTACAATACAACTTGTAAATCTTATTATTTGAATTTATAATTAGGTTTAGTTTCCTCAAGTTAAATAGCTTTAAAAATTATAAGAAAGCTAATTTCATTACTTAAGGAGGAGGAAAAAGCATGCAAATCGGAATAAATACTCATACACTACCTCAACCTACTAAATTAACCCCTACTTCTCTTGAGCGTAATATTATCTCTTCTAGTAAACTTGAAGATAAAAAATCAAATGATCCAATCAAGTTTGATATTCGTTCATCTGAAAAAGAAATGAAACAACCTGAGCATAAATTTAACGAATTAGATTTATGGAAGATGTTAAAAGATAAAGGTGTTCCTTTATGGATCATACTTGAAATGCTACAAAGGTCTCGTAAGGAAAAAGAATCTCAAAATAATTCAGTTCAAAATTCAAATGCGATTGAAGAACCGAGCGAGACGCGATTAAATGAAGTAATGTAAATTATGTTATCTAAATGGTCTAAAATAAAAAAGGGTTCAAGACTGATAAAATCGCTATCAACCTTGAACCCTTTTTTATGATTTTTCTCCAATCGTGACAAATTGAACTGATACTTCTTCCTCAAAATCTTTAATTAACTTTCTTACTTTTACATATTCATTAGTCAATATATTATCTGTCGACATTTTAGGTTTTTCGTCACCTAAAGATTTTTTCAGATGAAGAAGTTGCATTTTTGTTTCATTTGCCTGTATTTCTTTATATACACTATTGCTCGCCACAATTACATACCATAGTGTTCCATAATTTCGATTATTACCAAGCCAAGCATCACTATCATATGTAACTGGTATCACTTTTCCTTCTATTTCAATACTTTTTATATTCTTTTCTTCTTCATTTATAAATAATAGTGAACTTTCTTTTGGAAAATTCGGTAACGTATCTAAAGGTTTAGAATGAGATGAATGATCTCTTTTACGAAAAATTTTTGCTTTAATCATCGCTTTTGCAGTAGATTCATTTAACATTAAAACCCTTTTTTGGTCAAATTTACCTGTTTTCACCGAAAAAACTTCAAGTTCTTTCGTATTTTCCTTATAACGATTCATAATTGTTGAAGTATGATTCTCATCTCCAATGATTAATACGCCGTTAGTTGGAAATCTGTTTTCATTTTTAGAGCATGCACTTAAACTTATTAAAATTAATATACTTAATATGAAAATAGAGAGTGTTTTTTTCATCACAGTTCCTTTCATAACTCAAAATGTTTTTTTACATGCTTTTCTGCAATCTTACTTGCTGATATTCTCTACTGTTCCATAGTTTTATAAAGCTTTTGTAAGTAACGCCAACGAGTTATAAAGAAATATAAAACTTGTATACATATAAATGAAATTAAAATTATGATAGAGCTATTCATAATAGAAAAATCGACTAATTGTTGTAATGCCAAATAAGCGACCACAGTATGAATCACTGCAATAACAATCGGTAAGAAGAACATTAATACTAATTGTCTTGTTACAACTTTTTTCAACTCTCGTTTACTTAATCCCATTTTCGAAATCATCTTATATTGCTGCTGATCGCGGTCCAAATCAGTATATAACCGGAAATAAATAAAACTAGCAGCGAAAGTAAAGAAGACGATTCCAACTAAAACACTTGCCATAAGTAATAACCCATTCGTTTGTTTTGCACTTAACAACTCTATAGTTAGTGCTCTAAATTCAAAATGTATGTCTCTAGGATCTTGATCGAATATGTCACTTAATTGGTTTGAAATCTCTTTTGTTTTTATCCAATCATCTACAACAAATCCATAAGTTCGATATTGAATAATATTTTCAAAATCTAGATTACTATTAAGCGGAATTTCATCATACACATGATCTTGAATCGCAATATTAATCCCTTCCGTATCGTGTGGCAAAACTAAATTATCTACAGTTTTTTTCACATGAAATGTCTTTGTCCAATCGCCTTGAATGACTTCAATATTCTTTTTATAATCACCATTTTTAAACTCTTGTTTTTGTGATACAACTCCAGGGATTAATAACATTTCATCTTCTTTTTCAATCGTTTCTTGTTGGTACCCGAGTGCTCTCGCAAGTTCGTTATATTCACTTAACTTCATTACATTTACATTACTTTCTGTATAAATATCTGAAGTGGAAGCCATTCGATATGGAATATTAGAATCAGCAAGATGTTTTTTTATAATCGAGAGATGTTTATCCGTTATTTTATTTTTATCAGGAGCTGTATACAGAAATGTATACGGGTTTGTCATCCTTACCAAATCTTTGTTTCCAAGAGCTGCTGTCGTGCCAATTGCTGTAAAAGCAACTGCTGAAATAATAGATACTATAAAAAACATTGTTGCATTATCTTTCATACGGTATATTAATTCTGAAAATGTTAATATATTGGTTCTCTTTAAAAAGAAAGATTCACTCCTTTTCACAAGATGCAATATATAAACGCTACACTGTGTATATAAAAAGTACGTTCCTATAATTACTAGGAGCACACCCATTCCGAGCGTAATAAAACTATAACTTGGGATAAAGCGAAATACTAAAATATAGCCATATCCTATACTAAATAAAGAAAAAATTGATAATAAAATTGACGATTTCGGTTCAGGCTTTGGCTTTTCCCCTGCTTGAATAAGTTCCACAAGTTCTGTTACTTTTATCATTTTAAAAGTAACTAGCGAAACAATTAAAAATAAGAATAGAAACGTGATGCCAGTTAATAATACCGCCTTCACTGGCATATAAAAAGGTAAGCCGTTACTAATCATTAATACACTGGCACTTATTAATAAAACTAGTTTAGAAAATACGAGGCCGATAAGAATCCCAATACAAATCGAACCAAGTCCAATTAACATATTTTCAATTAACAATAACTTCTTAAGCTGTCTCATTGACATACCTTGCATCATTAAAATGCCAAATTCTTTCTTACGCGTTTTTAAAAACGAACTCACTGAATATAGAATAAAGAAGAATGAAAAGACAAAAATCAAACCTTGAGAAACTTCAAATCCTAATGTACCAAATGTACTTATTGTTTTACTTGTCGATTTCAACTCCCCCTGTAAATCAGGATGGAATAATAAAAGAGCATACGTAAAGAAAATCATAATAGAAAATGCACTACTTAAAAAATGGGCAGCATATGTACGCTTATTGCGAAAAATATTGTTAAATGCGAACTGACGAAAAGTCATGCCTTTTCCCTCCTAACAAAGAAAGGACATCCATAATCTTTTGATAAAATGTTTGCCTGCTTTCGCCACAATAAATTTCGTTATATAGTTGACCATCTTTAATAAAGATTACTCGGCTGCAAAAACTCGCTGCATACGGATCATGAGTCACTAACATCATCGTAGCTTTTTCTTCCTTATTTAGAGTATCTAACATCTCCATTACATCATTTGAAGATTTAGAATCTAAATTCCCTGTTGGTTCATCTGCAAGTAATAATTGCGGCTTATGAACAATTGCACGAGCAATTGCTGTTCTTTGAGCTTGGCCTCCTGATATTTCAAACGTTCTTTTATTCAATATATCTGTAATATTTAATTTCTCTGCGATTTCTTGTACGCGTTTGTTCATTTCTTGCACAGAAACGCCATCTAATGTCATCGACAATACGATATTTTCCTTCACTGTAAGCGTGCTAAGTAAATTAAATGATTGAAAAACAAATCCTAATTGTTTCCTACGGAATAAAGCTAAATCTTCTGATGATAACTGGAAAGGATTTGTACCGTTTATTAATATTTCTCCTGAGGACGGAGAATCGATAGTAGATACCATATTTAATAATGTAGTTTTCCCGCTACCAGATGGCCCCATGATCCCTATAAATTCACCTTCTTGAATTGATAAATCAATATCTACTAATGCTTTAAAAGGTATTTTCCCTTTATATACTTTACTAATATTTTTCGCATGTAAAATTTCCATTTCTATTCTCCCTTCATTTGCACTTCTCACAATAGAGTGTAAATGAATTGTCTTAATGCTCATATTGATTCATCTTTCATTTATCTTACACGCTTGTAAGATTTCTAAAAAAACTGACAATAAAACTGTTTTCAAACTAAAATTAACGCATAACTATCTTATAATAATTGTATAGTGGTAGAAAATACAATTGTATATCAAATCTTTATTATATAAATGCAAAAAAGCTTAGAGTTTTAGTTCTAAGCTTTTTTGCATTGCATAATCGCTCCCTTTAAAGAGCACTATTTTTTATCCATCCGGATTTACTCAATACATAATGATTATAAATTTGATTTTCTATCATCTGTTGACCCAAATAAGTAAACCCGCATTTTTCAATAACTTTATTTGATGGCACATTTTTAATTAAAGCAATTGCGTTAAGGACATCCACATTTGTATTTTCAAACAAATAACCGATCAAGCCTTTTGTCGCTTTCGTTGCATAACCATTATTATGATATTCACTTGAAACAGCATACATAATTTCTCTGTTCGGTGAAGGAAGCTCATCTTTCATACCTGTGCAGCACCATCCAACAAATTCATTTGTGGTTTTCTTAAATATTCCTAGTCTTAATATGTGATCATCTATGTTAGTCCTAGTTCTAACAGCATGAAGAAACGCTTTGTTTTCTGGTATTTCATCATTTGTAACCCAATTAACTCTTTGTTCTATCGTTGATTTCCAGTCTGGTAAAAACTTTTCTATTTCTGGTTCATTTGATATTTTATAAATACTCTCTGCATCTTTGACCGCAAACTCTTGTAGGTATATATCACCACAATCTATTTTAAATAACTTAGTCAAGCTCTCTTCTCCCATTTTAATCCCCCTTCCTTACGTTAAAGCGCCTTAATCTGCTTCGTAAGGTCCATAAACCGTTCATCTAGTTCTTTATATTCTTTGTCTTTAGAAGTTAAAAAGCTTAATTTCCCTAATACTTCTTGTCTTTCTGTTTCTAACGTTAAACGTAACTCTTCAATTTCATCTCTTGTTTTCGTAGGTTCATCGAGCTGCTTTTGTATCGTATTGTTTAAAAACACGAGTTTTGTATTAGTTATTTTCTCCAGAAAATATCGATCGTGAGAAACGATAACAAGTGTTCCGTTATACTCAGCTAATGTATTTTCAAGCTGTTCACGTGAAGGAAGATCAAGGTGATTCGTCGGTTCATCTAAAATAAGTACATCTTTTTCATCTAAAATATAAGCCATTAGCTTACACTTTACTCGTTCACCCATACTCATATGTCGAATCGGCTCTTTCCATTGGGAAGATTCAAATCCTAAACGTTTCATTAAATTTTGGACTTTTCCTCTTTCTTCAAATGTCTCTTTATAAAATAAATCTTCTGGTGTTTTATCAAGTGGTAAATCAAATACTTCTTGTGTTAAATAGCCGATATTTGCTGAAGGTGAAATCCATACTTCTCCTTCAACAGTTTCTGTTCCCATAATCATCTTCAGTAAAGTTGTTTTCCCGCTGCCATTTGGTCCAATAATCGCAACCTTCTCACCGTGCTGAATTGTAAAATTAACGTTTTCAAATAATGTTCGTCTATTAAATTCTTTCCGCAATTGTTTTACTTCTAAGAAACGTTTTCCTACTTTTTTACTCGCTTGAATAGAAAATTCAACTGAATACTCCTCTTTCACACGTTCTATTTTCGTTTTCTCCAACTCTTTTTCAAGACGTTTTCGTTTCGATTTAACTTGCGCGTCCATTCGCTTCGCCTTTACACGATAAAATTCCTTCACTCCTTCTTGTTTTGTAGACTGCGCATGTGCCTTTTGTGACCATGAACTTAATTCTTTTATATGCGTTTCTACTTGTTCTATCTTTTTTTGTTGTTTTTCATATTCACGCTGCTGCGTCATTCTTTTCTGCTCACGTGCTTTCATATAACTCGTATAATTCCCACTATGGTCAATTAATTTCTTATCCTCAATTGACCATATTCTAGTTGCGACAACATCTAAAAAGTATCGGTCATGCGATACGACGATAACTGTACCTTTCATATTTTTTATTTGTTTAATGAGAAATTCCGTACTCATCTCATCTAAATGATTTGTCGGTTCGTCTAATATTAATACATTAGGATTTTCAGCAAATCCTTTTGCTAATCGAACTTTTAGCTTTTCACCACCACTTAAAGTTAGAAAATCGTTCGTTGGCACGCCCCACCTTGCAAGAAGTTCCGCTTCTTTTGCAATCATATCCTTACTAACGAAAAATTCTTTTTCTTGTTCAACATATGCTGTTGTCATATTCATTTGCATCCATTCAACAGTACCTTTTGATGGTTCAATCTTCTCATTTATTAATTGAAGTAACGTTGATTTACCAGCCCCGTTTTTACCAATTAATCCGATAACATCCCCTTGTTTTACTGTCACATTCATTTTCTCTAACAAAATGTTTTCCTTTATTTCAACATAAACATCATTTAATTTTAATAGTTCTTTCATAATACCGATCCCTTTCATTAAGGGAGAATAAAAAAATCCTCCCAAATAAATTTGGCAGGATTAGTCGTTAAAATATTCATACCCAAATAAGCTATTGCACAACATAAATAGCAATACCGTTGTATGGAAATTGGGCAGACTAATCCTATTTTTTAGAAATTGAAATTTATTGAATTTCAACATTTAAAAATAAGATTAGTTAATCATCGTCCACCCATCATTCCTTTCCGTCGTTAGTAACCATATTGTACCATGATAGTACTTTATGAGTAAATGCAATTATATGTGCTATTATAAAATTTACTTTCTTCAAGGGCTATTTATCATTTCTTAACTTCAAATTGAACAAGCACAAATTACATTTGTTGTACTACTTGCTTTAGATTTCCCTAGCAAGAAACTTCTAAGCACCCCCTCTTATATAATTTTTATATAAATTTAAGATTAATTATATATTATACAGACTACATTTCAGTTCTTATAATAAAGTTATCATTTTTAAGGAGGGATTCTACAATGGAATTTAGCAAACTAGGAAACAGTGGATTAACAGTAAGCAAGATTGCATACGGGAACTGGATAAACCATGGCGGAAAAGTAAATGAAGATACTGCAAATGAATGTGTGAAAGCCGCATTAGATGTTGGAATTACAACGTTCGATACTGCAGATGTTTATTCGGACACTATTGCCGAGGAAGTACTTGGTCGCTCTTTGAAAGGAATACGCAGAGAAAGTATAGAACTTTGTACAAAAGTATGCCATCCGACCGGACCTGGAAAAAATGATCGTGGATTATCACGAAAACATATTATAGAAAATTGTAATGCATCGTTACAACGGCTACATACAGACTACATTGATGTCTATTATGCACATCGATTCGATACAACAACTCCTCTGGAAGAAACGATGTTAGCTTTTTCAGATCTTGTAAGACAAGGTAAAGTCCTTTATTTAGGTGTAAGTGAATGGACATCGGAGCAAATCACACGCGGTGCAGCACTTGCCCGAGAATTGAACATTCCTCTTATCGCTAGCCAGCCTCAATATTCGATGTTATGGCGAGTGATCGAAACAGATATAATACCTACATGTCAACGTGAAGGACTTGGTCAAGTTGTTTGGTCTCCCCTCGCACAAGGTATTCTCACTGGAAAATACCAACCAGGTAAACCAATTCCTTCCCAATCACGTGCTAATTCAGATGCGGGAAAACCGTTTTTTAACAAACTCGTACAACGTTGGATGAGTGATAATGTACTTACTACTATACAAAAACTTATTCCTATTGCACAAGAAAATCATCTCACCCTACCTCAACTTGCAGTTGCTTGGGTACTACAAAATCCAGCTGTTTCCTCTGCTATTATTGGCGCTTCCAATCCGGAGCAAATAAGAGAAAATGTAATTGCTTCTAGTATTACATTGTCACCTGAAATTATGGGTCAAATTGATAGTGTGCTACAAGGTTTCATTGAGTATGACCCAAGTAAAACAGGTTAAATCGTCAGTGACTTAACAATAAATATAGTACCTTTCCCAAATCACTACTGCCCATCCAATCAAGATGGGCCTTTACTTTTCAAATTCAAATTGTGAAGTCGTATAAATCTCTCTAACAACTGATAAGAAGTTCTCGAGCACGACAGACTTTTCATCCTGCCTCCATCCAGCGTATAAGTTTATTTCCGGTGTATGTTCCTGAATGTCTTTATATATGACTCCCGATTTTTTATAACTCTCCACCGATGATGGAACGACAGAAATCCCCATTCCTGCTGCAACTAAATTAACAATCGTCTGCATTTGAATTGCTTCTTGAACAATATTTACACTTACTCCATGTTCCCAAAAGTAACTAATAATTAAATCATAAAAGTTAGTACCGAAATGACGAGGAAATAAAACAAATGGTTCATCTACTAGTTCTTTAATAGAAATATTAGGTAACGAAACTAATGCGTGATTTTCATATAAAACCAATTTTAAACGTTCTTTAGAACAAACTTCGGAAGACAATATTTCATTATTCTGCTTAGAACGAATAAATCCAATATGAATTTGTTTTTCATAGAGTGCTTTTATTTGCTGGTCTGTTGTCATCTCGCGTAATATAAGCTGAATTTTTGGAAACCGTTCTCGAAATGTTTTTAATATGTCTATAACAGTTTCTGTAGAATCGACAAAACCGATGATTAAATGTCCTACCTTTCCTTCATCCGCAAGCTGTGTTTCCTTAATAGTTCTATCTACTTGAAGCAGTGTTTGTCGCGCGCCTTCTAAAAATATTTTGCCAGCATCGGTAAGCTCAACTATTCTTTTTGTTCGATGAAAAAGTTGGACCCCTAATTCATCTTCTAATTTACGAATTTCTTGGCTTAAAGGAGGTTGTGCCATCATAAGACGTTCTGCTGCACGACTAAAATTTAATTCTTCTGCCACCGTTATGAAATATTTCATTTTTCGAATATCCATTACAATCCCCCTATCATTCACAACTAGTAAAAAATATCTCCTTCTAATAAATTGTAAATAAAAACAGGAAGAAACTATATCAGTCCCTTTTCGTTTCTTTTTTATCATAAATCATTTCATCAAAATACGAGAGATTTATACTAAGTTGAATTACATGTTTTGGGCAATTTCATTACTTGCATATATTATTTGATTTACCATTTGGTTGAGTAACGAGTTCTTGATATTTTATTCACCTAATTATAAAAACAAAATGTTATTCGTTACCCAACAATCTCTTATTGTTTTTCGATAAATTTTTATTGATTATCCCCCTACAATAAGCTATTATATGTTTACAGAAAATACTAATGTAAGGATTGAATTTATGGACAGGACATTAAAAATCACAAAGTTAACTATGTTTTTAAAGATTTTTCTCATCCCAATTATAGTAGGGATTATTGTTGGTATACTAACTAAATTGGGGCAAAGTATACTTCCAGGACATTGGAATTCATTAGCTAATCTAGGAAGCGTTTGGTTAGTTCCATCCTTTTTTGTGGCTAGCTTTAGTTATTCTAAGCGTACAGCTATACTTTCAGGCACCCTTGCACTACTCGGTATGATATTAGGCTACTATGGTTATGCAATAGCTATTAAAAATGTAGCTCACTCTATTTATTTTATATCTGTATGGATTGTATGTGCATTTATAGGAGGAACTATCTTTGGAATCGCAGGTTTTCTATGGAAAGATACTACAAATCCACTTCATAAATTCGGAAGCGCGCTTATTAGTGGAGTTTTTGTAACGGATGGACTTCACATTCTTTTAAATTTTGAAGACTATAGTCACATGTTACCTGTTGGATATACCGAAGTGATAGTGGGGATTATCTTGATTCTTGTGTTAGAACGCTCTAATGCTAATCGAATTTCTTCTTTCTTAATGATGGTTCCTATCACTATTTTAGGATTAATTGGATATACATTATTAAGTTTGTTTACTTAATTACAATACTGTATCATGAAAAAACAAAAGACTAATTCTATTATAATCCACAAAACATATCACGAATTCGAACATTATACTTATTAAGGTTGATACACTTATTCATAGGATGTATTCATGAAGCTATCTCTTTCAAAGGGGTGGCTTTTTTCTTACAAAAACTATTTATCAGCTTTTTATTAAATACTTCTAATTTAACAATCGTATTTATTAGCGTGTCATTATACATACTAAGATTACCTTTTACCATTTCATATAATCGCTATAAAGTGAAACTTTAATCAATGGGGGTTTTCTCCATCCCCTACTGATTATTAGTTGAACCAATTGGACTTTAATGGGCAGTTGATCCCTAACTTCTTTGCTTTTGCTGAATTTTGAGGTGTGGGTCTTACTGCCCATTAAAGCGGGATAAAATAAGTCTATAAAACTTATCTCCAAAGTTCTTTAGCCTAGATCACTTATTTACACATTAAAAAATATAATTCGTACAACGGTACCTTTACCAACTTCTGAATGGATTTCTACACTATGCCCTAATTGTTTCGTAATTTCATATACAAGATATAGCCCCATTCCAGTTGATTCTTTAAAATCTCTGCCATTTTCCCCTGTAAAGAAAGGTTTAAATACTCTAGGTAAATCTTGCTTCGGTATCCCTACGCCATAATCGATGATTTCAAGTATAACGTTGTTATCTTCCTTACAAGCTTTTACTTTAATCTTCTCTCGACTACCAGATGAATATTTAATCGCGTTCGATAGTATTTGTCCAATTAAAAATTGTAACCATTTCGCATCACTTTCTACACTAATGTCCTTATCAATTTTAAGCTCTGGATATACAAAATTTCGGATAAAGAAGCGTTTATGTTCATGTACAGAATCATTTACTATTTTATGTAGCTGTACTTTTTCCACATAAAAATCTTGTGTAAATGCCTCTAAACGTGCGACATACAGAGCCATCTCTAATCCCTTTTTCAGTCTATCTGATTCCTCATTTATACTTTCAAAACGCTGATCGACTTCATCTTGTGTAATTAATTCTATTACAGATAAAGGTGTTTTCATTTGATGTATCCATTGATTCATAAAAGTTAAATGATCATTATTTTTTCTCTCTTGTATCTGGAGCTGATTTTGATAATGGCGATATTGTACCTCAAGTAGTTCTTGAAGCGCAGTAGATAAAACTGCAAAATCTGATTTTTGAACAGATTCATCCAAAGAGTACAACGGATTTGCTAATCTTTCATAGAACGTACGATGAGTAAAGTAACGAAATACTAAATAGCCTACCATAAAAAAGACACCTAAAAACATTGCATATAATGCCGTTGCAATATGGTTATGCCCATCAAACCAATATACAAGAAATATGGCTAGTAATTGGATTGCTGTAAAACAAATAAGTGGTATATGATCACGAATAAATAATCTTATCATTTCTCCATACCAGTATCCCAAGTAATATGTAATCTATAACCGACACTACGAATTGTTTCAATCGCATCTTCAATCTGTAAAGTTTTTAACTTTTTTCGCACACGTGTTGTATTTACACTTAATGTATTATCATCAACATAGGATTCGCTATCCCACAATTTATTCAACAACACTTCTCTACCCACAACACGCGGATAATTTTTCATTAACATTTCTAATAAAATGGCTTCATTTCTCGTTATATCAATCTCTTGATTACGCAATTTCAATACAAGCCTTTCAGGATATAAACAAAGACCTTGTTGCTCAACCATCCGTTCTTCTATTTTCGGTGCATAATCTCCATAAGCACGTCTTAAATGACTACGAACTTTAGCCATTACCACTTCGTAATGGAAGGGCTTTGAAATAAAATCATCGCCACCGTTTTCAAGCGCCATAACTTGATCCATCGTGCCTTCACGAGCCGAAATAAATAATATCGGACATGTAGAAACTCCGCGAATTTGACGACACCAATAGTACCCATCAAAACTTGGTAAATTAATATCTAATAAAACTAACTCTGGTTGTTCTTCTAAAAAAATGTTTAATACATTTTGAAAATCCGATACAATAATTCCTTCATACCCGTATTTCGCGACATGTGTTGATAATAGTTCTGCAATTTTCATATCGTCTTCTACAATCATAATTTTAACCATCATTTTACTCCTTTTTTAATCCACAATCTTATATTCAATGATATAAAATAAATACTACCTGTTTTTATATCATCCGTAAATCAAAAAAGGATACTTTTATACAACAGCATCCTTCTTCTATCATTCTTATTTAAGATGAAATTTACTCAAACTAAAACCTAGCTTCTCCACATAATTCATACTTAGTTCCATTCGTGCTGTTTTCAGTGGATCTACAACTTGGCAAACTCTTAAATCGCCTGCAGCTGATAATAAAAGTGTTGCATCAGCTTTAGACATTTCTAATTCCTTATGTAAAAATGTCACCATATTACGTACAGCGCGATTCGCTGCATCATCTAACAATTTCTCTGAAGCAATCGTCATTATTTTTTCTTTTTGGATCGCCATTGGTAGTGGCCATTTCTTTCCTTTTATAATTTGAACTGTAACAGTTACCTCACCAGCAACCTCTACTCCACTAACACCAATTTCACCATCACCCATCGCCGCGTGTAAATCACCTAATGCTAATAGGGCACCAGGAACATTTACAGGTAATAATAATGTTGTCCCTTCTTTTATTTCTTTACAGTCCATATTCCCGCCGTGATCATGCGGTGTGCCACATGAAATACTCTCTTCTTTCGGCGCAGTACCAATAACACCGATCATTGGATTAATCGGGATTTGTAGTTCATTTGAAAACAAAACATGTTCATTATGTATTGGGACGATTTTCACTGTATTTTCGTTTAGATCTTCACCCATTACGCCAAGATTCGCTCCTGTAGTTAAAACACCTTGCTCTGCAATTTTAATCTTTTCAATCATTACAACTAATATATCACCAGGTTCTGCACCATTAATATATACAGGCCCAGTCGCCGGATTAATTCGGTTCCAATCTAATTCTTGAAACGCAACATCTTCAGATTCAATTTGATTTTCAAAGCAATCATATGTTTCAAATACAAGACGACTCCCAATTTCTACTTCCATACACGGCTTATTTTCTGGTGACATTGCGTAAATAATATGGTCTTTATGAATTCGATACACGTTATCTCTCCCCTTTTACATTAGTCTACAATTACTAATTAGCTTTTTTCATAAAAGCTAATTGTGAAAATTAATGAATTTACATATAGAAAAGCACTTAGCTTATTTTCATACATACACTCTTTACTATAACAGATAAAGAAAGGTGGTAGCACTATGCCCCTTATTCCATATAACGAAAGTGATGTTGATTTACTAGCTCGTTTAATTCGTGCAGAAGCTGAAGGAGAAGGTCGACAAGGTGAACAACTTGTTGGCTGCGTAGTAGTAAATCGTGTATTTTGTGATTGCTTAGATTTTAAACAGCTTCGTTCTGTACGTGACGCAGTATATCAAAGTCCCGGTGGATTTGAAGCAGTGCAATACGGATATTTTTATCAGCGTGCTCGTGATTCTGAAAAAGAAATTGCAAGAAAAGTTTTACAAGGTGAATGGCGCTGGCCAGCACGATGGGCTCTTTGGTATTTCCGTCCAGTTGGATCTTGTCCGCCTGAATGGTATAACCAGCCATTTGCGGGACAATTTAAAAGTCATTGCTTTTATGAACCACGTGGTGATGAATGTCCGAAAATGTATTCACGGTAGCAAAATTTGAAACGCAAGTACTTAGATTTCTGAGTACTTGCGTTTCTTTTAGCATTTTTAGAAATCTAATAATGCGATGAACTTTTCAATGCCTACTACATGTATTAATAACGGTATACGTGGGCCGCTAGACTGATTTATAATGAGCCTATATATAATAAGAAATAATTGTTTTTGATTTTCTTTCATTATTTTTTTATTTTCATGATGACAAATCGAATACAATTGTTCCATTAAGTTAGAGTAATCTTTGTTAGAACGAAGTATGTTGCAAACTTCTACTAGCCATTCTTTCTGTCTTTCATCTAATGTGTTATAAAACTCTGTATTTCTTTCTTGATTTACCGAAATTAGTTTTTCAGATTGAAAGCTTCTTATCCAATACTCTGCACGGTTACATATCGCTATCATATCATCTAATACATAACTCCTATCTGTTTTTTCTAATATACCTTGTAAAATAGATGAATCAAAATTTAATAATGGTAACGTTCCTGCTACTTGATTAAATTTTGGATATTCTTTAAACCTGCCATCAACTTTAGAGAGTTTAATTGCATCAAATAAATCTTCATTTTTGAGCGTTTTATTCTCATAACCATCTTTCAATCGTTCATATTCTGTATAATTGCGAATCACATCTTCATCAAGACCGATATGAAAAGCTGCGTTTGGTCTGTATTTAGCAAACATAAATAGAATCACTTCTGGTAAATACACTTTTAACAACTCGCTAGGTGTAATACTATTCCCTGATGAACTAGACATTTTTTCATGATTCCCTTTAATTCCAATGAAATCATAAGCAACGTAATGAGGAGCTTCACGATTGAATATTTCCCTCACAATTTCCTTTGATACATTATAACTACCCGTTTCTGATGAATGATCTCTTCCGCCCGGTTCAAAAATAACATCCTCTATCATCCACCTCATCGGCCAATCGATTTTCCAATTCAGTTTCATTTTATTTGTATTTAATACTGATAATTCATTTTGATTTCCACATACACATTCATACTGAACTGTTTTTAATACTTCATCAAAATGTGTAATCGTTGTTGCATCTTTCCCACATTTCTCACAATATAATGTAACTGGATAAAAGCTCTCTCGCTCTTCTTCACTACACTCCCCAGTTTTAAATCCCATTAAAATATCATATATTTCTTTTCTTTTATATAAAGCCTCTAATATATTTTTGTTATACCTTCTACTTCTATATTCAGCATGTTGATATATGAATTCCACTTCAACCCCAAATGCTTGAAGAGATTTCTCAAACTCTTTTTCAAAATGCTCTGCATACGAATTATGACAACCATATGGATCTGGAATATCACAGTATGGTATACCAATATATTTTGCAAAAGATGGATCAATATTTTTAGGAACTTTTCTAAATCTGTCATAATCATCCCATGAGAATATAAAACGAGTCTTTTTCCCTAAATCTTGTAGTGCTTTTACCACGAAATATGTCGTTATTATTTCGCGGAAGTTCCCGATATGAACAGAACCAGATGGACTTATTCCAGATGCGCAAACAAACGTTTCTTTGTTTGGATGTTTTCTAATTAATTCATGTGCTACTTCATACGCCCAATGCATATATTACTCACCTCAATTGATTTTTTGTTTTCACATTTTCAGTTTTATGCAATAAAAAAACTCCCACCCCCAAGATTATTCATCTTGAGGACGAGAGTTGTTAGCTTCGCGGTACCACCTCAGTTTGTTAATACGTCGCCATATTAACCTCTTCAGGTACGGCAAAATATGCTTATACCCTATCTCTATAACGGGAGAACCCGTCGCACCATCCCTAAACAAATTAGTTCCTTGCGCAGCTCCAAGTCTTTTTTCATTAAGATGTATACTGCTCTTTCTCAGCTACCAGAGCTCTCTGTACGTATTCTTTCTTAACTACTCTTCTCTTCCATGCCATTTTAAATATTAGTTTTTTCATATGATAATTTATAATACTTTTATTGTCAAACTTTTCCGGACAAAAAAGTTATCTAAATAAATGCTTTATTGCTTCTAATTGAATTTTATGACTACATTCATCACAACAATATGTCCCTTTCGGTTTCTCTTTAAATCGCTTATATTTTTCGCTTCCTTCGTATACACGGAATATATTTTTACAAGAAAAGCAAACAATTTCATAAAACATCATATGCAGTTTCCTCTCCATGTTTATACATTTTTTTAATTGCTTAAGATAGTCAGTTTTCTACAGTAAAACCTTAATATCCTCTTACTAAAAGGTTTACCTTCATTCTTATCGAATTATATAAATATCTTATAAGTTGAGGTGAAAATCTTGATCAGTAATATAGAATTAGTTTTAGATGCTTTAGCAAGTTTTGCTAAAGGGCCTCGTTAGAATGAAAGTATTGGAGTTGAAATACAATGAATCGTATTAATTACATAAGACAAGAAGAAAAGAAATATCATGACCTTCGCTATGAACAATACAAACTATTTGAAACTGGCTCTTGGCTTTACAAACCGGTTAAAACAGTTATGGACTTAATGGAGTACTTTGAAGGACAAAATAACTTACAAGTACTTGATCTAGGCTCTGGCGTTGGAAGAAATAGCATTCCAATTGCACAAAAAATAAAAAATGCTAGTGGTACTGTTACATGTGTGGACTTACTGGATTCTGCGTTAACAAAATTACAAACTTATAGTAAAGAACATGATGTATTTGAAGTTATAAAAACAGAACAAGCGGCAATTGAAAATTACTACATCCAACCTGATACCTATGATTATATCGTTGCAGTATCAAGTTTAGAGCATGTTAAATCAGAAGAAGATTTAACAAACTTGCTCCATTCTATGAAAAAAGGTACAAAAACTGGTGGTATCAATTGTTTAATTATAAACTCGAACATACAAGAAATTGACTTACATACGAAAGAAGAATTAGATGCTTTAATTGAAATTAACCTTCCAACTGAACATATGATATATCTATTAAAAAACATTTATAAGGAATGGAAAGAAATAAAAATTGAAATAAAAGAATTAGCTTATAATATAGTCCGAAATGGCAAACACATTCAATTAAAAACAAATGCCATTACTTTTGTCGTTCAGAAATAATAGTATAATAAAGAAGTGACTCTTTCTCTCAAATTCATTTTTATTGTACAAAATTTGTTACTTTATATATTTATTAATCAAAACACAAAAACCATGCTTCAGTATCATTAGAAACATGGTTTTTATTATTGATCATACTAAATTGCTTAGCTATTTAATGAATTCATTAACTGGAAGAAATGTTCAGGTTCATGTGTCTTATTTAATTCATACCATGAATGGAGTGTATCTGGCGCAAATACATCTAATGTTTTTAGAACTTCCATTGCAAATTCCAAAGGAGCTACTCCAGATGCAGTAATAAGATTTTCACCAGACGCTACAGGTCCCATTTCATATAAATTTTCCCCTTTATATGTAGGACAAACCATTTTCATATAATCTAAACTATTACTTGTATGCTTTCTAGAATTTAAGTATCCGTAATTTGCAAGGCCTATTGTTGCACCACAAATTGCAGCCACAATAGTACCAATCTTTAAAACTTCTTCAACTTTTTGCAATATGGGTTTATGTATGTTTTCAGTCCAAGTATTTCCTCCAGGTAAAATCAATAAATCATTACTCTCAAGTACACATTCATCTAGGGAAATATCTGGCTTTACGTTCAAGCCTCCCATTGAAATAACCATTTCTTTATTTATTCCAACTGTAACTACTTTAAAAGGTGCTAAACCCTTTTTAAAATATCTACCTGTATTAAGTTCAGCAATTAAATGTCCGTATTCCCAATCGGACATCGTATGAAATACATATAAATAAGCTTTTCTAGTTTGCATTCAATAACACTCCATTCACAACTTAATCTAATCTAGTCTTTTCTAAAAGATAATCTATTTATTATTTATAATTGCTTGTCGAGCTTTTTCTTTATCATCAAAATGAATAGTCAAATCCTTTAAAATTTGATATGTTTCATGCCCTTTCCCTGCAATCAAAACAATATCATTAGAAGATGCCATGTTTATTGCATGTTTTATGGCAAGTTCACGATCTACTTCTACTTTATAATTCAAATTATTATTCTGTGAAAATCCTTTTTCAATATCTTTCATTATTGACTGCGGGTCTTCCGAACGTGGATTATCAGAAGTAATATAAACAAAATCGCTATAACTTCCAGCAATTTCACCCATTATAGGTCGTTTTTTTTCATCTCTATCCCCACCGCAGCCGAAAACAGTAATGATTTTACCTTTTGAAAACTCGCTAATTGTAGTAAGGACATTTTCTAACGCATCGGGCGTATGAGCATAGTCCACTATTACAAGGAAATCTTGGTTTTCGTCTATAATTTCCATTCTACCTTCAATGCTCTTTAAATCAGATAAGCTGTCACTAATATTTGTAGGCGGAATACCTTCAACCAATGCAGCTGTTATTGCTGCTAATGCATTATAAACATTAAAGCGGCCTACGAGATTTAGATTAACTTTTATTTCTCCATTAAAGGCAGAAACTAAAAACTGTATTCCTTTTGAACTTAAAGTAATATCCTTCGCTTGAACATCTGCTTCATTATGTATTCCATATGTGATACCTTCAGCTGAAGTAATTTTTTTAAAGTATTCTACCGATGGATCGTCTGCATTCAAAATAGCAATTTTTTTATCTGTAGTAGAAAAATCATTTCCCAATCTTGAAAAAAGAAGACCTTTTACATGTTTATATTCCTCAAATGTACCATGATAATCCAAATGATCTTGCGTTAAATTTGTGAAAACCGCAGTTTTAAAGTTACATCCTTTAACTCTTTCCATATGTAAACCTTGTGACGTAACTTCCATAACGCAATAATCTGTATTATGATTTTTCATCGTTTGCAAATTCCGCTGAAGTATCGGTGGTTCTTGCGTATTAATATCAGTAGGATACCATTTCGAACCAATTTTGACTCCGTTATTCCCCATAAGCCCTGTTTGAAATCCATAATCAGTTAAAATTTTTTCAAGTAAATAGGAAGTAGTTGTTTTACCATTTGTTCCTGTAATTCCAATTAGCTTCATTTTATTAGATGGGTAACCATAGAAATGTGACGCAATAACTGCCATAGCATACCTAGCATCTTTAACAATTATTTTAGGTATTTCAATAGTTATATCTCTTTCTACAATTAACGCCACAGCGCCATTTTTCACTGCATTTTCAACAAATTGATGTCGATCTTCAAGAAAACCATCGATACCTGATACACATATAAATAAATTTCCACTAGTTATTTTTCTAGAATCCATTTCTAATCCCGTAATTTCTACATTCATATCTCCAATGGTTTCTTTAATCAAAAACAAATCCGCCAGCTCTTTTAGTTTCAAATCCCTCGCCCCCTTTATACATCCTCCTATTAATTTTACCATTTTATTAAAAGTTTATGGTTTTAAATTCCATATTAGTTGAACGAAATATAATCTTCTTTAATAAACAAAAAAATAAAAGAGCACTTGTTTCCGCAAGTGCTCTTTTTGGGGATTTTGAGATGCCCTATTAACGAAAGTTAAGGTTACTTAAAGTTAATAGGTATTTATATTATATGCTTGTCCTTTTTAATTGTGCATAATCAATATATAAACATCTTTAATAATATTTAATAACTTTTATTTATAGTTCTTTCTTACATTGGAGCATTAAAAAATTGATTGAAGGTTTATTTTCCATGATCTTATTTGGCTCATCAATTTCTGAAACTTGTACTAGTCCATATTTATTAAAATCTTGTTTTATAGATTCAGAATCATAGAAGAACATTTTTACGCCTTCCATTACTTCATAATAGTCTTTATCCAACTGTTTTCCTTTTCCGTACATTGGAGCTTTTTTAGAAACAGTTGTGAAAACCATATATCCACCTGGTTTTAATTGATTATAACAATCTTTAATAAATTTCTCTCTTTCCTGCTCATTTAACAAATGAAGAAGTGCATGACTAAATATCCCATCATAAAGTTTATTATCAAAAGGCATTTCGTTTACCGAATCGTGATACATACGAACATCTTCTAGTCCGTTTTGTTTTGCTAAATCGATGGCTGTTTTTGAAATTTCAATACCTGTTACATTTATACCATTTTCGATAAACACCTTTGCGTTTCTACCGTATCCAATACCTGGAACTAATATATCTTTAACGCTCTTTTCCAGAAAAAAATCTTTTGTCAAAATTGCAGATTCTGTAGGTTCAAATCCCCACATCGTTTGTTTCTCAATAAAACTTGATTCCCAAAATTCCATTATGTTTCTATCTCCTTATTTTTATCTCATTTTTAGTATCACATAAAAGGCCTATATAATACGGCTCCCTGTGCCAATTTAATTTTTACGATTCTAATACAAGATAGTATGTGTATTGTTAATATACAGTTGTTCTTTCTTCTATTCAAAATATTTACCATAGTCACTATAGCTCCATTGAATATAGCATAATAATAGGCCTATATCTATTTTAAAGATTGGTGTAAAACCCACTCTTTTTTATTAACCCTTATGTTTTTGTAGAAAAACATAAAAGCCAATACTTCCGTTGTAGTATTAGCTTTTCTCAAGAGAAATTATCTTTTTATATTGTATTGATCTAATATTTTTTCTAACATTTCTAAAGTTATCGGTTGAGCTTTCTCTATTAATTGATAACCAATACGCCCATTCGGTTCAGCTGTAACTTGCTGCAAACTCTTTAAATCATGAATTCCTTTTTCTCTTAATTGCATATATAGTTGTTGTTCCGACATTTTTGCTTTCATCAAATTCTCTTTTACAATTTCTCCGTTTTCAACAATTACAATGCTACTGCCATTTAGGAATTGCTCCACCTTCTTTGATTTCAATTCAAAAAAATGAATGATAAGAAGTATGCTTGCAAATATTACAGCTGCAAATATAGATGGGACTACTTTCCTACTTAATACAGGCTCTACAATAATACGTCCAATGGAAACTACTATAATTATTTCAGCTCTCGTCATTTGGCTAACAGAATTACTACCTGTCATTTTTAATGCAATCATTCCAGTAAGAATTAAAATAATACTTTCCCAAATTATATTCATAATTGCCCAATCCTTTAATGGTGAATGTTACTAGCATTCCCATTTCATATAGCATTCTAAATGCATTTTAATTAAACTTTTTTGTAAAAATCAAACTTACATATACTGAAAAACAATCTATTTTGATCAATCTTTTTTCAATAAGGGTTTGATGATCCATCTTCCATTGTCAAAAAAATAAAAAGCACCCACATGGATGCATAGATTAAACTTATTCATTATTACTCTCTCCACTTTTATCATCAACTGATTTGGAGTCTAACATGCTGCCTATATCAGGCGGTAATGCTAACTCTATACCAGCTACTGGTTGATTATCTTCATTAAACCATTGTTTCTTAAATTTACTCAATTCTTCATTTTTCTTATTTTCATCCATATTACCCCGCCTTTTATGTACATGATATTAAACACTTTACTTAATATGTACATTGAGAAAGATAATATACTATTTGTACATAATGAAAGAGCAAGAATCCTTCTCTGTTTACGCAACCCGTTGTACCCAATAAAAATCCCCGTACATGCTACTCCTCGTTTTGTTATCATATTAGTGACGAAATATATGTGAGCTACGTGACCAGTACGTGGTCATTTTATTCATATGAGACAAATACTTTTAAAGGAGTAATTATCCGCTCACTTAATTCCTCAAAACATTTTTCAAGAGCAGTATAATGAATTTCATGTTGAAAAATCTCTTCTATCCATGGCGTCTGTTCTATTTGATTAAAAAACCAATCTGCATGTTTTTGATAATCATATCCGTCACTTGAACCAATGATTTGCAATTCTTTTCGATAAAAGTCGGCGATTAATGTTAAGTTTTCTATATTACCATCAGAAAGAATACATATAGCCCCATTACTTTTAATAACCTTTTGCAATGTGTGAAACCCTCTATTTGTAGCAGAACATTCCAAACCGTAATTATACGTATCTATAAGTTTCTCTTCCGAATCAAAGAGGTTTTTCGCACCAAACTTCTTTGCAAATTCTCTTCTATTTTTATTAGGCTCAACAACATCCACATGCTCAACACCTACATAGTATTTTAAAAAATAACAAGCGAGTAAACCGATAACTCCCATTCCAGTAATGAGTACTTTTTCATCCCGTCGCGGGTCTAGCTTCAATACCCCTTTAGCAACATCACACGAAAGAATAGATAATAAAGCAACTTTAGATTTTATATAACTAGGCACTCGAATTACTTTATCCCCTTTAACTATTCCTACCGTTTCATGCCCATAAAAAGAAACTACTTTATCACCTACGTTTAAATTTGTTACTTTATTACCAACTTGAATAACTTCACCATAACTTTCATATCCAGTTTTTCTTGGATACATAGGATTTGTATCTGTAACATCAGATTCTTTATACTGCGGTAACTCTGCTCCAATACTTATTGCACCTGCAATTGTTTTAATAATAATTTCCTCATCCTGTATAGACTTAATTTTACATGTTTCCCACTTAAGACGTTTTGATCCTACTAAAACTAATTTATTTTGTTCCATTTATAACCCTCACATTATATAAAAATATATTCTCACTAAATTTCAAACAATGTATAATAGATTCATCTAAAATTCAAGCTATAATGTTGGCTAGCAACCAACAGTGATAATATGATAATTGAATTTGATGGATATAGAATAAATGAGTATGTTATTGGCCGTAACTGTTCTCTAAACGAATTAAGAAGAATGTATTTACATGTAAAAAATGAAGAGATATCTAATGAAGATCTTCTAAGCTTATTTTGTGTACAGTACCATTATGAAAAACCCCCAAAATTACTACAAGAAGACGTCATGAGCGATGTTGTCATTGATTTAGATACGGACTATATTTATATCCCTAATAGATAACAGGAAACTAGATTGAATGAATAGAAATTACGATTCAGCTAAGTGTTTAATAAAATAAGTAATTGTCCAAATTACTGTCGCAAATTGAGTGACAAAATACATTGTCCATTCAAAACCAGTCAAATTTCTCTCTCGTCTTACTTTTTTTAAATATCTGTAAAATATAAATGTACTTAAAAACATTAGTAACAACGATAGTTGCTGTAAATCATCGACTAAACGTACTGCCATAGACTCGATCACCCTCCTATTCAAAATAAATGCTACACTTTAAAGTTATCATTTATTGGTAATTTATTTCCATTTATATTACTTATGTCCTAAATAAAAAGAGCACTCAGCTATTGAGTGCTCTAAAAAATATTAATTCTACACATTTTCCTTGTAATGATTTCATATAATTTCTATTACTTTTTATTACTCAGTTCTATCACTTCCGGTATATGATTACTATCATATTTCCTCGTATAGGTTTCACCATCTGGAGTAACTAATTGTAATACAATCTCACCACAAACTCCATTTAGTATTTCAAATTCGCCTTGTGTATTTGAAATACTGCGTTCCTTACTTTCGATTGAATCTTCATAAATTTTCACATTAGATATAGGTTCGTTATTTTGATTTACGATAATACCTCTTGAATACTTACCAACCGCAATGCATTGGTCATCTTTTTTATAATATTTAGTCACAACTATAGCTCCAATTATTATAGCGATACACACAAACAAGAGAATTATTTTGCGTCTCACAACAAACCCCCTTATTCATTTTTTTCTTTTTTAAATTGAAAGGTTATACGTTCCACTTGTTTGATTTCCTCAATTACTTTACGAATTCCTTCTTCAATCCTATCTTCCTTCACATTCGATACGTTTAACTTTAATAGTCTATCTTTCGGAAAACCTCTCAAATAATTTTTATCAATCGCATCAATACTTATTTGCATTTCATTTAATCTATGGAAAAACATTTCGGAAATACTCGTTTTGTATAATTTTAAACAAGTGTGGATTCCAATTGTATTTTGCTTTTTATATGTGAATAAAAGCGGGTTTTCACTATGAGTTATTTCTAATGTTTCTGCTAGTTTTTTAGATCTATCGTGATAGGAAGATTTAATTTTATTTTTATGACGTTCAAACATGCCACTCTTTATATAAATTTCTAAAGCAGCTTGGGATATCATCGGGCTATCGATATCTAAAATCTTTTTATATGTATGGAAAGCATTCGCTATTACCGGTGGGATTACTGCTATGCCCACTCGTAAACCTGGAAAAATAATCTTTGAATAACTTTTCAAATATATGACATGATTCCCATTATCCAAGCTATATAACGGATCTGCTTTTGAATCCATTTCTAAATCTGCTAAATAATCATCTTCAACTATATATACATTATATTTCTTAGCCAATAACACAATTTTTTCTTTCTCATCTTTAGAATAAGAAGTTCCGAGCGGATGATGATATCTTGGTATTGTATAAAAGAATTTTATTTTACCTGTTCGAAAAATGCGTTCCAATTCATTTAAGTCAATACCTTCATTCGTACGTTTAATACCAATTACAGGAATTTTGTTTATTTCTAGATATTCAATATATAGATGATATGTTGGTTGTTCAATTAATATCGTTTCATTTTCATTTGGAAATGGTATAGAAGTTAATATTGCTAGCGCCTGCTGTACACCTGACGTTATAAAAATATTTTCTTCTTTAGTGAAGACTTGATAGTTTACCAGTTGTTGTTGAATAACCGGAATTAAAGACGGTAAACCTTTTGGCGTACCATATACGAACAAGTCATTTTTATATGTATCAATGGCTTTATTTATACAATGTTGAAAATCTACATATGGAAAAACATCTGGATCTGGTGCTGAGGAAGCAAAATCAATTATCTCTTCATTTTCTACAACCTCCCCTGATTTTCGAACAACGTAGTATCCACTTTGAGGGACGGAATAAATAATATGACGCTTTTCTAATTCATGTAGCGCTCGTATTACTGTCGCCTTATTGCATTCATATTTCGTAACGAGTGTCCGAATAGACGGTAGTTTCTTTCCTTCTTTTATCTCCCCATTTTGAATCATACTTTCTAAGTCGTTGAAAACATGTAAATACTTATACATCATTACCACCTCAACATTTAATTTGTACCGGTACAGTTTGTGATTATTCACATTGTAGCACTAGATCATAAAGATTACTATGTACGTATACTGGCCAGTAAGAAATCAATTACTATGAGGTGAAATTATGAAACTTACAACAAAGGCATATTTATCAGCTTTACTCTATTCATTTATTATTGGATTCTCCTTTATGTTTGTGAAATTAGCATTAACTGTTACAAGCCCACTTGATACCCTTGCTCATCGTTTTACAATTGCTTTCATAGCAGCAAGCATTCCCATTGTTTTCGGTTTCGTAAAGTTAAATATGTCATTCAAAAATATACTTCCCCTTTTACCACTTGCAATATTTTATCCAGCACTATTTTTTGCTTTCCAAGCATTTGGCTTAGTGTATACAAGTTCATCCGAAGCTGGAATTATACAAGCGGCTATTCCTATATTTACGATGATGTTAGCTTCCTATTTTTTAAAAGAGTATACAAATACATGGCAAAAAATATCTGTACTCATTTCTGTTATCGGTGTCATTTATATATTTATCATGAATGGTATAAGGACTCATGAAACTAGTTTCATAGGTGTTATTCTTATTTTGCTATCGGCATTATCATCTGCTTTCTATAATGTGTTAGCTCGAAAAATGACGAAGAAATTCAAACTAATGGATTTAACTTACACAATGACAGTAATCGGCTTTATTAGCTTTAATTTAATCGCAATCGCCAGCCATATAAGCAAAGGTACTATAACGGCATACTTTAAACCGTTTACGAATGGAACATTTCTTATCTCCATCTTATATTTAGGGTTACTATCTTCCTTGCTGACGGCATTGCTATTAAATTATTCCTTATCATACATTGAAGCCGCTAAAATAAGTGTTTTTAGTAACTTATCTACACTTATTACAATTATCGCAGGCGTTATTTTTTTACACGAGCAAATTTCTTATTTTCATATCATTGGTACAATAATGATTATTTTTGGTGTAATAGGCACAAATTTTTTGGGTAAAAAAGGAATTACAGTGAAAAAGAAGAATATCTCCATGAATAAATAAAAAGTGAGGGATATGTCATGCAGCGCTTAAATACGATTGATATTAGTAACGTTCTAGAATTAGAAAACACTCTTTCTACTTTAGAAAATGAAGTGATTTCTTCAAAACTAGAACTTGAAAATTGGTTAAAAAAACAATCTACATTCATTTGGGAAATTGAAGAACAATTAACATCTCACTATATCGCCTTTCAATGTAGTACAGATAATAAAAAAATAAAAGATACTTTTGAATATGACCAACAATTTGTCAGGCCTCTTTTGAAACGTTATCAAAATTCATTTGATAATAAATATTTAGAGTCCCCTTTTCGAATGGAACTTGATCCAAAAACGTATAGCTTACTAGATAAAAAAATAAAGAATGCGCAGACTTTATTTTGTGAAAAGAACATTGATTTAGAAGTAGACGAAGACAAACTAGTAACCGAGTACTTCGAAATTACAGGTGGTTTAACTGCACTATGGGACGGTGAAGAAAAAACAATTACTGAACTACAGTCTTACTTACAAGATCCGGATCGTAATATACGAAAAAAAGCGAAAACACTCATTTCTGAAACATTCTTATCTGTTGAAGATACATTACAACAGATATTAAATGAATTAATCGTAATACGTCACCAAAAAGCGAAAAACATTCAATTAGATAATTATCGTGATTATATGTTTAAAAAACATGAACGTTTTGATTATACACCTGAGGATTGCTATGAACTTGCTGAATCTATTCGTAAATACGTAGTACCACTTATCAATAAAATATTTAATGAGAAAACATCTGAACTTCAAGTAGATAGTCTTCGTCCATGGGATCTAAAAGCAACCGCACCAAATCAAAAAGCATTAAAACCTATCGAAGACGCCAGTGAATTAATCGAAAAAAGTTCTCATATTTTACACAAACTAGATCCCGAATTTTCTAGGTTACTGGACCGTATGTGTAAAAATAATTGCTTAGATTTAGAAAGTCGTAAAGGAAAAGGACCAGGAGGATTTTGCGAATATTTACCTGCTTCTCGATTATCTTTCGTTTTTATGAATCTCAATCATACACATTATGATGTTACTACTTTCCTCCATGAAATGGGTCATAGTATTCATAATGAATGTATGAAGCAGTTAGAACTTCAAAAATATTTGGAAATCCCTTCTGAATCAGCAGAACTCGCTAGCATGACAATGGAATTATTTTCGATGGAGTATTGGGATACATTTTATGAGAATACTGAAGAATTTATAAAAGCAAAATTAGATTTCTTTATAGATATTGTTAAGTACTTACCACAAATGCTTATCGTTGATCAATTCCAACATTGGATGTATGAGAATCCTAATCATACTGCTAAAGAAAGAAATGCAAAGTATTTAGAATTACATAACACTTACCAATCGAACGTCGTAAATATTGAAGGGTATGAAAATTGGATTGCAACTGGTTGGTTACCTGTACTACACATATTCGAAATACCATTCTATTACATCGAATATGCTATCGCACAACTTGGTGCACTACAAATGTATAAACAATATAAAGAAAATCCTAAACAAGCAATAGAAAATTATAAAAAGGCTTTATCATTAGGTAGCTCTAGATCTTTAACGGAAGTATATGAAGCAGCTGGAATTCATTTTGATTTTTCTGGTGAAACAATTAAAGAACTAATGTTATTTGTAGAGAGCGAATTAGAGTCATTTGAACAATTGTAAGAAAGAAGCTGTTCCTATATTTTAGGTTCAGCTTTCTTCTTTATTTTATTTATTAGTTCTATGTACTGAGAATCACCATATCCGATTGTCGAAAAGAGTTTAAACAACTTTGTTAATAATTCTCGAGTTGATAAATCTTTATTTTTAGAGATGAATTTTACTACGATATTATCTTCTTTTAACATATTTAAATATAAGTCTATAGCTTGATAGATTACAGGTGGTACTTTATAGGATGTTTTTTTATGATTCACTACTACTTCATCGTATATAGAAGAATAATTTCCTAATTCCAGTTCAAGTTGACTTACTTTAAATTCATCTTCTCTGAAGCTATTTAAGTATACCTTCCCTTCATAACAAGATTGTTCTAAGTATGAAAGTATGGTAAGTAAGTTCATTTGGCAGAACATATCTTCACCAAACCATAAAACAATGCATTTATACTTTTTCGTAAAAAGATTTTCTAACGGATCTATAACTTTTTTTGTATAACTTTCTACTGAACTATTATGTCCTTCTGCTCTTGTTTTAATAAATTCTTCATTAAAAACTTGTGTAGTAGCCGTGTTTACACACATCGCTTCGTTAAATGGGGCATAATCAGACTCACCCATTAGCTTCTCCGTTTTAAATTCTTCATACATCATTTGACCATTCAATATGTTTAATACATCTTTATCAAACAACTCATTATTATTGCTACGTAACTGCTCAACCTCTAATTTTCTAGAAATATTCATTTTTAACTCCTCTTCTATTTTTAGTTTAATAAATGATTGAATAGGCATTTTGTTAAGTTGGAATTCTCTTGGATTCATTCCAAAAACATTTTTGAAAGCTCTACTATAAGCCTCTTGCGAAGAATAATTGTAATCCAATGCAATATCTATTATCTTTCTATCATTCATCAAATCCCCCGTAGATAAATACAGCCTTCTTAAAAGAATATAACGCCTTATACTCATGCCTGTTACTTGGTGAAATCTAAAAGAACAGTAATACGGAGAATAACCCATATAACGCGATAATTCATTTAATGAAAATTCTTCTTTTAAATTGCTCTCAATCCAATCAATCATTTGCTGTATATGTTCATACATTTACTTCACTCCTTATTTATAAGTATAAAAGAGAGTCATTTCTTTCTTTTGATATTTCTTGTGTTTTATAACATGAGCCATTCATTACTTCATGCTTCATTTTAAAGGATATCAAAAATAAAACACGAATGTTGTATATTAAGAATCTTTTAGTTCTCAAATAAAAAATTAAAGTTTGGAAAGGAAGTTACAATGAACGAGCTAGAAAAAGAAATACTCCAATTAATAAATGAACGATATCCATTAAATTTTATTAACATTAAACCCATAACGAATGAAATGTATCAATGTAACGCACAACAAGGTACTTATTTCATTAGAATTACAAACTACAAAACATATGCAGAACAATTAGAAGAAGTTACATATACGAATTTTTTATATCAAAATGGCTTAGGTGTTCCACCAATAATCCCTTCTTTACAAGGAAATTTTGTAGAAAAGTTTCCATTAGACAAGGAGATTTTTGCTGTATTATATAAAGCTGCTCCTGGTATACATTTACCGAGGTGTGATTGGAATTCAAATATATTTAAAAAGCTTGGTAAACAAATTGGAAAATTACATCGCATTTCTAGAAGCTTTGAACAGACTAATCCGGTTAAACATATAAACGATTGGTATGAAAATGAAGAATATAATTTTCTTAAGTATATCTCTAAAGAAGAAACTACTATAAGAGAAATTGCATCTGACGTTTTAACTTCTATAAAAGAGCTACAAAAATCCACTTCCAATTACGGCTTAATTCACGGAGATTTATGGCTGGAAAATATATTAGTTGAAAACAATTCAAACATAACAATGATTGATTTTCAAGACTGCGAAAAACATTTTTACATATTTGATTTAGCCGTTCCTATTTATAGTGCGATAGAATATTCATTTGCTGGAAATGGGAATATCGTTAACTATGAGCATTCTATTACAAAAGCACTATTTGAAGGATATAAAGAAGAAAATGAACTCCCTAAAGAGATGATAGACAAGTTTCCATTGTTTATAAAATTAAAGGAGATTTTTGAATATAGCTTAATGCATATGTATTGGGGTAAAGAAGAATTAACTGAGGAACAAATACGGATAATAAATCTTTATAGGATGAAGATCGAAACTAAATATACCTATATCAATGTTTAAAAATGCTATTGTTTAACTACAAGGAAACTTAGTTTAACAACAGCATTTATTAATTGGCTACTAGACAACCTTTGTTTTATTACTTATAAATACTGATTCAATAATTTGTTTAAATCCACTTCATTTTGCGGAGATACTTTCTCTGAAAATCTAGCTCCAATCATAATAGGAGCCCATTGAAAGATCTCATCTCTTGTTAGATCGGTATTACTGCAATATATTCGCAAATACATTTCCGCTAATTCTATATAAGACTGCGCATACAATAAATATGTACGAAACACATCTGCACGAATATCACCTGAACAAGCATCTACCCAGTCTATAATATTTACATTCTTTTCACTCAAAATTAGATTAGATGGATGGAAATCACCATGGCATAATCTAGGTTCAAATTTGATTGAATATAACTTATTCAATATACTTTCCTTTTGTTTTTCATCCAATTTATGTACATATTTAATTTGAAGCTCTAACCTTTCCCCCATCGCTTCCATTTCATCCGTATTCACACGTATGGCATGAATCTTTTTTTTGTTCATTAACACAAATATTTATGTAATGCTCTGCCTCATTTAGATTATTAAGCAGGAGATCCCCCATACTGTCACCTTTTACGTATTCCATAATAATTGCCTGTCTATTTTTTATCTTTGTCACTTCAAATACGTTCGGAACTGATAGTCCACATGAATAAGCATATTTTTGTTTTTTTGCTTCATTCATAGACTCTGTATCAGGCAGATATTCATTAAATAATTTTACAACCTTAGTATTATAGAGATAGATTTCTGCTGTATTCCCTTTAGCTATCGGATTTCCTAAATTCAATTCATTTCTCTCCTTACTGTAAATTAAGCTGACACATTATACTCCCCTATAAATTCAGTGTAATTATGCTGAAACCCTTCTCCACGAAAATATAAAAAACTTACCACTTTCTATCCTTAAATAGAAAGTGGTAAGTTTAATTTACTAGGAATATCGGAAGGGAAATTTGGTGTATGCACAATTGAAAATGCATATCCCTGCTCAATAAATGATACTTCATTATGTTTACATTGAAATGGGACACTATTTTTCTTAAAGTTAATTTGGATTTGCTGTAAAAATGCTTGATCTGTTGTTCCGAAAGATACGTGTACTTTTGGTGGTAAAGCTTTCATCGCAATCGGGATCCAAGGTCGCTGCCACCAAGTTGCAACGATGTATGCAGTGCCACCTATAACAAAGTTGAAAATATCCCCATCTTTCATCGTTTTCATATTTAGATTGGATTTTAACCATTCTGTAAATACAGGTACACTTTTAACAGGAAGTCCGATTTCCCTTACATATAAAATATTTAAAGGGGACTGCGGTACTAATACATCTTCTTTAACATAACTATGTGCGATAATTTCGAGTAGATTTCCATCCCCGTCTTTAAAGTATACATTGTATAAACCATTCTCTTCACCAATTACATTTCCATTTTGCCATTTCACAATGAGTAATCCAGAATCCTTTAGCCATCTTACTGTTTCAAGAAATTTTGAATATGGAATCTCAAAAGCAAAGTGAGCAGGTGCAATTGGTTCATATACTTCTTGAAAACTAATTGTTGTATAAGGTGTTACTTCAAATTGAATAAATGATGCTGTTTCTTTTTTTATTGGAAAAGATAATATGTCCTTATAAACTTGTTTTACCCCTTCTATGGAAACCGTTTGTAGTTTTATATCTGATATATGTGTAATCATTGTAATAAACCTCCAAATTCATAATATCTATTAGTATTGTATTTCAAAAACTAACAGGAAGAATCCATCTGGAGATTGAAACTTTAATTAACAAAATAATACTTTTGTATTAGAGCAGTTACGCTAACATTTCCGGCTAATGCAATAAAATTTTAACTTCAAGCGTTTTGCGCTATAGTTCAAATAATTGGTATAAACGACCATATCAAGATATAATGAACAATATCTTAAGCTAAAGGAGTGATGTTTTGTGAACCAAAGAATTTCTTACTATGATGCTGCACCTAATGCTATGAAAATTATGATGGACATGGAAAAGTACACAAAGCAATCAACGATTAATCGAATGACTAGAGAGCTTATTAAAATTAGAGTTTCTCAGATCAATGGTTGTGCTTACTGCTTAGATTTACATACATCTGATGCGCGAAAAATGGGAGAAACTGAACAAAGGATTTATTGCTTAAGTACTTGGGATGAATGTACTTTTTATACAGAAGAAGAAAAGGTCGCTATTGAACTAGCTGAACATATTACACTAATTCCTACTAAAAGAGTTCCTAATTCCCTATACAAACGAGTATGTGAACATTATGATGAAAAACAATATATTGACCTTGTCTTGATTATTAATCAAATTAATAGTTGGAATAGAATTTCTATCGCGATGGGAAATACACCTGCTAAAAAATAAAACTGTAAGTAAAAATCTTACTTACTCTATACGTTATTTCTATATTACATACGCTCCAAAAGGTTGATTTTTATATATTACAAAAATCAACCTTTTGGATTTAACTTTACCGATGTTTTCTTATTTCTTCTACTATAACTTTCGGATAATCCCAATGTTTCGTCCTTATGCATACCTCTTACAATATTAACCGTTGTTGTACCTCTCGCATGCCAGCAGACTTTATAATTTATTTCTATACCCAGGTCCTTAACTCCAATCTCTAGTAATGAAGACCATCTTGTATAACCTTCTTTTCCACACAAAAAGCTGCTTTTTTTAAAGAAAAGCAGCTTTTAATCTATAACACATTATAATTTAACAGCAATAATCATAAACCTTTTTGAATTCGTACGAATCCCTTTTTCAGAACTATTTGCATCAATGAACTTTTGTAAAATAGTAAAATCCTCTTCCTCTTCTCCAAATCTAGGAATAATAGGCGTATGTTTTAACAAGAAAATAAGATCTTCAGGCGTACTGTAATAATCAGTAATATTATATTCACGTACTTGCACGAATTCAAATCCTGCATGAATAAGTTCCCTCATATACTTTTCTTTTAAAATTCCATCTTTTTCGCCTAAGCATTGCCCTCTTCCAAATGCTTCTTTCAAGTTCAATTTATCATGTTCGCTAACTTGTTGTGTTAAGAAAATAGCACCTTTTTTCATTACTTTTGCTAATTCAGATGCTATAAACGGTGCATGACAACTTGAAGCTATATCAAAATGCGCATGCGGAAACACTAAAGCTTCAGAATCCATTTGAAGAAACTCAACATTTTGTACACCTGATTTTTTCAAGTTAGAATGTGCTGTTTCTATCATTCCGTTAGAATTATCTATTCCAATTAACAATTTAGCCGAAGATGCTATGTTAAGTACATTCTCTCCTCCACCTGTACCAACATCAAGTAATATATGTGATTGCTTGCATCTTTCTTTTACCTCTCCATAAAAGTCCCATGTATCTCCTACAGTTTCACATTTTATTTTACTAAAATCCCATCCATTTAATCTTCCTACTTTATCATAAAAGTTTTTGTACTCTAATTCGTTCATTTCATTATTTCCCCTTTGTTAATGTGCATGAAATGTTTAATCCTGATCATCATCGAAATAGACTCATAGTTTATATTCTTATTAATCTCCTTTTATATCTGGTACGCATCTTTCAATCCCAAACGACTACTTACTTCGAGTAATACATAAATTCATCCCACTACAATTAAAAGAAAATATGTACGATAACATCATTTAATTCAGTATATTATAAAATACAAATTATCGAAATAGCAGCTTTATACATTTCAGTTTACATAATATATTTACAGTTCATCTTCATTAATATATTCTAAATGTCTTCTTCCCCAACCACACATGCTATCTAACACAGTACTTACTGTTTTTCCATGTTTAGATAAACTATATTCCACTTTAGGTGGTATTTCTTGATAAATTTCTCGTTTTATTAGTTGATCTTGCTCTAATTCACGCAATTGCTTCGCTAACGTCCCTTGAGATATATCTGGTATTAATCGCTTTAATTCACCAAACCGTTTTGTTCCGTCTGTTAATAATATAAACAAAATAAGTGGTTTCCATTTCCCACCAATTATTTGTAATGTCGCTATTACTCCTTTTAACTTCGGTTCTTGTAAATCCATTTTTCACACCTCTCCTCTGACATCACAAATCTTTTTTCACATTGCATATCCGCATGAATAGTGATTAGTACGAAATATGCGACTATGTACATAAAAAGTGCGTACTTTTCACTTGCTATCTTTTAGCGAATAATAAAGAAATAATAGTTTTATTTTAACGTTTTTATTAAAGGAGTGGCTTAAATATGTCTATTACTACATTAAAAGGTAGCCGTATCGTTATCATTGGTGGGAGTTCTGGTATTGGGTTTGCAACAGCAAAACAAGCAATTGAACAAGGAGCACATGTTATTATTGCAGGGCATTCGACTGAAAAATTAATGATTGCTCAAGAAGTAATAAATAACCTTCATCTTCAAACTTATGTATTGGATAACCAAAATAAAAACCAATTACAAGATTTTTTCAAGAAAGTTGGGAATTTTGATCACTTGTTCACACCAGGAGCCTCTTACACACTTGGACCTATAACCGCTACTGATGATATTGCTGAAAGCAGCTTTATCGGCAAGTTTTGGCCACAATATTATGCCGTAAAATATGCAATTCTTTTTCTTTCAGACTCCGGATCTATCGTATTAATGTCCGGTGCATTTAGTCAAAAACCGCTTAAAGGGGCACCTGCTTATGGAGCTTGTAATGGTGCTATTGAGAGTTTAGGGAAAGCTTTAGCTGTTGAAATAGCTCCTATAAGAGTTAATGTTGTTTCCCCTGGAACGATACGGAGGGAAAATGAACAAAACGAAAATAGACTAGCTGCTTATGAAGCTTATAAATCTCTTTCTCTTCTAAAGAGGCCTGGGCATAATGATGAAATTGCACATACTGTTCTATATTTAATGCAAAATAGTTTTACTACAGGCAATGTATTGTTTCCTGATGGAGGATACACATACCATTAAATTATTTAAAACAAAAGCCCCTTATTAAGGTGGCTTTTGTTGCTAATTTAGAAACTGCTGCAGTAATAAAGGATCCTCTTTTAAAATTCCTGCTAAAAACATAAGTTGTGGAAAAGGTTGTAAGATTAACTCTTTATTCATTTTTTCTTTCAATACAGCTATTCCATCTTGCTTAATATAATCGTTTAGTGTTATTTTTTTACTACAAATTAGCCTAATATCACTTACTGAAAGTAATAAGAGCCCGTTCGTTTCAGAGGATGGAGTTGGTTCATTTTCTGCATGTGCCATATACATAATAGATAAAGTTTCATCTGGACTATCAATAATTAAAATTGGATTGACTTCATTTTCTACTTTTACTTTCTTTGATTTTGCATTCCAATTCTCTTTATAATATGTAATTGGTGAACTCAATATAGCAATATCGATAGTAGCTTCTTCTTTCACTTCTCTTTTAGCTGTTTCTACTGCTGTTTCATCCCCTTCTTTATGTCCTCCGAGCCTTACTACACCTAATGTATCACCTTTATTCGTTGGACCAACTTGAAAAACAAATAAATTCTTATATATTACATACGCACCAGCTGTTCGCACATTCTTATCTATATGTATCAATATTTTCCCTCCTAACGACCTTTGAATAAAATAGTTTACTATAATTTTATTATGTATTTAAATTATCTTCAATCCAACACACAGCATCAAGTAGGTTTTGCGCTATATACTCAGGTACTGTTTCTTTCCACGAATGTCTATACTTTGTTAATGAATTTTCTCCCCATCCTGTTCGCAATTAAATCTTTTTCATAATACTGCCCTCATTTTTATTTCCTCCTTTAGATTTTAAAAATACCTATAAAAAGTAGGATTCATCTAAAAATTACAGAATTCTATATATAACAAGTATTGGACGGATGATTTTCAAATTCCTCTATAATAAAGGTGGTTCAAACAGTTGTGAAATTTATACTAGAACGCAGGCTTACCATTAAGACAACTTTCTCAAAAGAATACAAGATTTTCATTTTTGGTTTACTCATTTCACGAATTGGAGATTCACTATATACTTTTGCATTGCCTTGGATTGCCTATCAATTAACCGGTTCAGCTGTAATTATGAGTTCTTTATTTACTATTAATTTGCCAATTGTTTTATTCGGCCCTTTAGTTGGTGTAATGATTGATCAATACGATCGAAAAAAGTTACTATGGATGGAAAGATAATTATGTATGATTGGTTAATTGAAATTGAAGAACGAAAATATCCATTACACTCCGCTCATTTTGTACATTTTTAAATAAAATTTTGACAGTAGTTGACGAATCGAATCAAGAAGTAATTTCTCTTGATATTTACGGATAAGTTGATAAAAGGGTAGCGTCAGGAAAATACGAATTTACAACGATAAGAAAATTCCAAATTAAAAAGCCCAACTTCTCTACAAATCAAAATAGAGAAATTGAGCTTTTCAGTTACTTCATTTATTTATTGAATTCATTAACTTGAAGAAGTATTCAGGTTTATGAGTCTTATTTAGGTTATACCATGAATGTAATGCATCTGGTGTAAATACATCTATTTTTTTCAGTACCTCCATTGCAAATTCCAGAGGAGCTATTCCTGATGCAGTAACTAAATTCGTATCAGATACCGCAGATTCCGACTCATAGAACTTTTCTCCTTTATAGTTAGGACATACCATTTTAGTATATTCTAAGTTATTACTTGTATGCTTTCTAGTATCTAAGTATCCCATATTCGCGAGGCCCTCAGTTGCACCACAAATTGCAGCAACAATAGTACCAAGCTTTAAAGCTTGGCCAATTGTTTCCAAGATCGGTTGATGAATTTCTTCACTCCAAGTAGTCCCTCCTGGTAAAATTAAAAGATCTTTACTCTCAAGAGTACATTCATCAAGGGAAATATCTGGTTTTATACTCAGTCCTCCCATAGTAGTAATCATTTCTTTATTAGCTCCTACTGTAATTACTTTTAAAGGTGCTAAATCTTTTTTAAAATATCTTCCTGAGTTTAATTCTGCAATTAAATATCCAAATTCCCAGTCCGACATTGTGTTAAATACATATAGAAATACTTTTTTTGTTTGCATCCAATAACACTCCAATCACAATTTATATAGCTATTATAATATAACTTCCCTGACAGTTAACGTCAGGGAAGTTATATTACTTGATGAAATTTTATTAATTCTGAAAGAACTTCAATAAGTCTTTTCTTAAGACTTATTGGCTCAATAACTTTAATAGATTTATTGTACGGCAAAAGTAAATAAGGTACATATGTATGTATTATATCTTTTTCAAGAAGAAAAACTGCTTGATTTGAAGTCCGTTCTTGTAAATAATGTCCTAAAAACCAATGTTGGCAAATATCAGCCAATACACTTTTATCCCCATTAATAACCAAAGAAATAGTCCCTTCCTTATCTTCTATAGTTGGAAGAAGACCTTTTATAAAAAAGTCACGTGCTGAAAAATTTTCTGGTCGGTTAAACTTATTTTCTGTTAGCATTAGACTTTCAATTCGATCTACTCTGAAACTACGGATATCATTCCTAAGATGACAAAATCCAATCACATACCACTTATTATTCCAATAGATAATTTTGTACGGATCGACCAATCTATAATTTAATTGCTTTTCACCACTTTTATGGTAAATAATTTTTACTGAGTACCCGTCAGCTACCGCCTGCTCCAACTCCTTCAAAAAAGGTTCCATAGAGAGCGAACTTAATCGACTTATTACTTCAAGACTAGCTAAATGTTGGTTTATCTTTGTTTCCTGCTCTTGATTTGAGTATTTACTTAGTTTTGAAATGGCCCTATTTAGTGCTTCACCTCCATAATATCCCGCTTCTTCTGCAAAAACAGCAGCGTGAAATAGTGCAGTTTGCTCCTCAAAATCAAAAAAAAGAGGAGCCTCAATAAAATTGTTCAATAAAGTGTATCCACCGTTATGTCCTGGTTCTGAAATGATAGGTACGCCACTTGTTGAAATTGTATCAATATAACGATACACAGTCCTTATATTCATCTCTAACTTTTCTGAAATTTGTTTTGCAGTAATTTTTTCACCTGAACGAAGCATCCATAGAATTGCTAACATATTGTCAATTTTAGGCATATAATTCCACCTCTATATGAAATTTATTTTCTATTGTAATATTTCCTATTTTTAGTATAACTCATCAACTGTTCCTTTCCGATAGCTTTCTATATAATGAGAACCTAGACACATTTGTAATTTCACAAATTTGATTTACAGTCATATCTCCCTCTTTATTAAGCTTTACTGCATGATGTTTATGGTACTTCTTTAACCGACCTTTAAACTTTCCTTCTTTCTTAGCCAGTTCAATTCCTTCACGCTACCGCATACGGATAAGATCACGTTCTGGTTGGTTTACACCCGCCATAACCGTAATCTTGCACCATATGTCACCTTTTTGCTGGGAACATATTAATTTGCTAGGAGAATACCATTTTAATTCAGAGAAAGTGATCTCATTAGATTCTTTAAGGCCACTGAAACTTTCTTAACATTATTAAAAACGGGAGAATCGTCAGAAAAAAAGGTTTAGCATTGTAACATTTCCCTGACGGTACCCATAAAGAAAAAAGGCATTAATTATATGCCTTTTTTCTTTATCATCATTTAACTGGATAACAAACTTCTGTAACCCACTTATTAGGATCCGATTCCATCGCTGGGCTCACATGATAAATATTATACATTGGACCTGCTAATTCGTAACCTTCTGTCTCAATCCATTTTGCTGCAGCCTCATTTACAGCTGTCATTTGTTCATAACTTCCATTAACCGTTATGGAAGCTACATTAGTTGATTCAATATTTTTAAATGTAACGTCTTTTGTCTTTTCGTGCTTCCCTAAAATACTTAGCTGTATTTCTACATCTACATCATTTTCTTTGTATTCACGATCATGGAAAACTGCAATACTATAACTCGGATGGGCAATGCTAATATTTTTCATTTGTATTTCTTGCATTAATATACCCCATAAATCCCCTTCGCGATTATAAGATGGAATAACCTTTCTAACACTAGCTACATTTCTTTCTGGAATTTCTTTTATTGAAACATGATAGTTCATCTCAACAACATCCTCTCTCATCGTTTTCATTGAGGCTTCGAGAAGACGTAATTGTTTTTGGAGGTCATCCATTTCATCCTTTATTTGAGCACTACGATTTTCAAATTGTAATTTTATTACTTCCATATTATCGCTCTCTACTATTTCTTTAATAGTAGCAATATTAAACCCCATATCTTTTAATGTTTGAATTTGATTTACTTTCTTTAATTGGGCTGCTGAATAATATCGATATCCACTTTGTTCATCGACTTTTACTGGCTGTAATAATTCCACTTTATCGTAGTGTCTCAACATACGTATACTAATGGAAGATAGTTTTGAAAAATCCCCTATTTTAAACATGTTTTCCTCCTATGAATTACATCTACTTCGAAGCTCAACTTCATCTTAAACAATGACATTGTGTGAGAGTCAACTACTTTTAATGATTTAAATAATAATTAAATGCGTTATATTTATATAATTAAAATTGCATATTTTCGTTTTTATAATCAATTATGCTAATCAACATATTAGTTGTTTCGCTTAATTATTTATCTCCAGACATTCATAAACCGCCATCATATCTTGTTTATCCAATTCACGAATGCGATTAAAAATTGGTATTTGCGAAACATCTTCTGTTAATAAGCTTTCATCCACAACATCACAAACTTTTCCAGTTAACCATGTTTGTACATCCACGCTCTCAACAACTTCTTTTAGTCCTTCGTCATTAATACCAGTTGCAGTACAAGTTACACATGGAATTGTTAGTTTAAATACACCATCATGTAGATTATCTTCCGTTATAACTTTCTTTCCTTTACAGAATGGACATGGATTACTTTTTTTAATTTTATTAATTTGGGTAACTAACTTTTTGTATCCAAACGCTTCGTATACATACGTAAGTTTTTTATATTTACCATTTGTGAAATACTTATCTATAATGTTTTCTCTCGTTTCATAAACATTAGGGAAATCACAAACAGTTACTTGATTATTAACACTAATGGATTCGATATTTCCTTTTATTTCGTCCCAGAATGGTAAGACATTTTGTAACACCATTTCGTAGTTTGAAAAGCTTGCCTGTTCTAATTCAAACATTTTCAGTGCAACTTGTGCTTTTCTTGGCAATAAAGAAACATCTTCTGTCAATCTCATATCGCCACCAACAATAGATTTCAATTTTTGAAGTGCAGGTAAATCACCGACTATCTTCAACACTTCATCAATAGGTTGATTGATAATTTCACGAATATCGAAGTTAGCAAATTTAAGCGGTTTTTGATGATTTAATACCGTTCCCTCACAAATTGGACATGTTATCAATTCTTTAGAAGTCTTAATTTCCTCTTTAATAGCTGCTTTTGAAATAACAATATATCCACCAATAATCGTATTAAATCCTACCCATGTTCTGCGTGTCTTTCCTTTTTTATCATAAAATGATTTTTCAAAATATCCGTACCAAAACGTATGCTTTTCTTCTTCTGACATATCATTATAGCTCTTTGATAAATCTTGACCAAGCTCATTTTTAATTTCTTCAAATAAAAATTCTATTTTTTCATATTGATAAAATTTTAATACTTTCATGATTTCCGGATCAAATAAACCATCCCAAAATGGAACGTTTTTATCTTGAATTGCAATATCTTTATCAAAAACTTCAATTTGAAGGCGTCCAGAACAAGATGGACAATGATTGTCCTGTGAATAGAAATCAAAACTTCTCGTATCTTTATTAGTTGGATGAGCAGCTACAATATGATTAATTAGTCCACCAATTTCATATAAGAAACTATATTGACTATATAAATGTCTTTCAAGATCAATAGCAACAACAGGTGCAATTGTATCAGATTCATATTCACTATAAATTAAACGGGCCATTGATGATAAACTTTTTAAAATACCACCCTTATAAATATTTTCGGCATTTTTAAAATAGTGAATATGATTTTCTTCTAAATAGTGAACGCCTTCTTTATGCTTAAGTGCTGAAGAAATATGTATTTGCTCTGCATTATTCACACTGCTTTTTTGACGATAATAATCTTCATGACTTACTACATCAAGATGCTTTATAGATTCAAGCTGTCTTTTCCCGAAATCTACAATATAATCAGAGCTTTCTAACATATAACTATTATGTTCAATCATGATGATAGAGACTGATTCATCTTGTAATATCCCTCTAACACTATCTATAAATTGGTTTAAAATATTTTGTGATAAACCTTTTGAAGGCTCATCAAAAATAAATAATGTATGTGGATTTCTTGTGTTTGCAAATAACTCCGAAACTAAATGAACACATTGGAACTCACCTGTTGATAATGTTTGTGTTTTTCGTTCTAACGTTAAATAACCTAGTCCTAATTTAATTAATAAACTCAAGCGTTTATACGCAATATCTTCATTTGGGAGTTCATCTATAATATCCTCAATCGAACGCTCAAAAATATCATCAATTTCTTCGCTATACTTTGTGAGTTTCTTTTTAATATCTAGGAAAGTGGCTACAGTTGATCGACTTGTAATGGATTGATTTCGATCTTGTCCTACCATAACTAATTTATCTTTTGGATATCGTTTCAAGAAATCTGTAGCTAAACATTCATTGACAAGTGTAGATTTCCCGCATCCAGATTCTCCAGTAACCGTCACAAGCCTATTTTTAGGGATTTGAAACTCCGCCATTTGGATATTACGGCAATTTAATTCATGGAATGTATAATATTCTGTTGGTACTTCTTTATTTAGATCCGACAGTATTGGTTTTGGTCTTGGCGATTCTTTCACAATTTGTCCACCATATTTTCCGCTACCAGGTCCAAAGAACAATTGCTCATCTGTTGTATCCAGTACAGTATCTGAATGATCAATGAGCCAAATTTGATTTTTACACCCTAACTGCTTAATCTCTTCTAATATTTGTAATAATGTTTCATGATCAAGTCCAACTGAAATCTCATCAATAATAATTACAGCATTTTCGCTTACTGCCATAAATTCAGCCAAATATAGTCTTGTTAACTCTCCACCTGACAACGTACCCATAATTCGATTTAATGTTAAATAACCAATGTTCATATTAATTATATTTTTCAGTATATGTTGCTTTGCTTCACTAATATTTAACTCTTCCGCTAACGAAAGAATAGACTCAACACTTAAATCATTAATATTTGAAATTGTATGTGGTTTAGCAAATAAATCTATCGTATGTTGTTCGATTTCTTCGCTATAACGTTTTCCCATACATTTTTTACACTCAATATTTTTAGTAGTACCTCGGCCTTTACAGCCAGTACACCAGCCTAACTGGTTATTGAATGAAAAAACCTCAGGTGAAAGATGAAATACATCAGCAAGTTTTTCACGTACCTCTGTGAAAACACCAGTATGTGTACCGATTGTTGAACGTGGATTGGAAGAAATCGATGATTTTCCTAGAAAAAGAACTAAAGGCATATCTTCTATCTTAATAGCACTAAAATTCGTTTCCATAATGTTAGGAAATAAATATTGATATTCAGCCTTTGGCAATAAAGAAACTAATCGTTTTTTTGATTCTTCACCAATCGTTTGACAAAAGGTTGTTTTACCTGATCCTGATAAACCAGCAATTCCAAACGACTTATTAAATGGAATAGCTGTATCTAATTTATTTATGTTATTAGCAATTAATTGATTTACTTTCATATTAACCTCTATTCTTATTTTTCATGAAAACCATTTTTACAATATAATAATTACATAATAAATATATTATCTTACGTAATTATCCTCTCACTTCAAGAACCTTATCCTTATATATTTCAAACCATTGTTGCCATTCATCTTTAGAAAATTCTTTTTCTTTCCCTTCTAGTACGGAAGAAAAAAGATCTAAGCAAATATGCCAACCAGCTATATCTTTCGGTGTATGATCAGTTAATACATGAATGTACTCTTTAAGAAGTAAAAGAGTCCCACTTTCTTCTTTATGTATTTCAAATCGGACACGATCTTTATCCCAAGTAAATTCAAGTACTGAATTTACTTGACACTCTAAAATATCAATATTTATAAATGAACCGTCCATCATGTCGAACTTTATTATTCCACCCGTTTTAAGACTTTCAATTTGTAAATTAGACATCCATTTTTTAAGCTTACTGTTTTCTGTTAAAACAGACCAAACTTCCTCTATCGAATATGAAAAATAACGCTCAAATTGTACTACATATTCATTACCTTGTTTATCTATTACAGCTAACATTATAAATTAACCTCCTTTTCGCCTAAACGAATGTACGTTCTATTTTTATTTTACATGATTTCAATAAAAAAGGAAATCACTATTACATCCCATTAATTTAAGAGGTTTTTGTTAACTCCAAAATTGATCGACTTATTATATATGAGAGCTCTAATCTAATTGACCATGCTTTTATCGGGTCAATAATATTATCTTGGTTAAGGTTGTTCACGTATTTTAAACCTTCTACCGCAATGTAACCAATATTAAAATCTGTAAAAGTATTTATAATCATTGGCCATTCTCCATCAGTCATTCTGCATTTAGAATATTTTATTATGTAATCAATTGCTTGTTTTGATAACGCACATGAACCAGCTGTAATATCTACTTGTTTCCCTAATTGTAATGACATAATTTTATTCGATACTGTTTCTGTAATTTTCCATTCTTCAGGATGTGTCTGAAAAGCTTTCTCCGTTCTGCCAATGATTAAGTAATCTACATCAACTATATTCTGAATGAACAAATTAAGCTCAGCTGGATATTCTTTAATCCAAGTTAGCAAACGATCAAAATCACAATAGTGATAGTAATCATGATTATAGTTACTAACAAACTTCAAAGAATCCCTACGTGCGTTCCCTACTCCTAATTTTTCTACTATATTTATATGGAAGTTACATTCTGCTAGTTCTTTTACAACCTCTTTAGGTGTTACATTACTAATTGTTATATATTTTTTATCATAATTTAAATTTAACAATTCCTCTTTTAGTTCTTTTATTGTAGATAATAAGCTCCCTGTTGGATCATGAGTAATGCATGTTAATGCCACTTGTTTTATAGGTTGCATAGTATATTCATCCCCTTTGCAAAATAAAAAGCAGAAAGAACACTTTCTGCTTTTTATAATTACTTGCTTGAAAAATTTATCATTTAATCGCATCAACAATTAAAGATGGAAAACCAAGTTTATCACCTTTATTTCTAGAATCATACCTTTTCGAACGGAAAATAACACCGTCATTTGCATCCCATTCGTTGTAATAAAACTGACCATTTTCATCACAATATTCAAGTAAAACTACCTCAAATCCAGCAGTTTCAAACATTTTCGTTAATGTTTTATAATTATGAACAATTTTATGACTTGCTGCTGGATGATCTTTCGGACCAGGTCCGCCTATTTGAACTATATTTTGGTATGCTTCGTCTCGGAAAAATGCATCAGGAACACCGCACCGAATGTGCCCTGCTGGCTTTAAAAATTCATAACAAATTTCTGCTGCCCTTACACCTTCTTCAAACGTAAGGTGTTCCCATACATGCTCAGCTAAAATAGCTGAAATAGAATTGTATTCAAATCTTTCTTCCCACGTAACTTTATCTAGTAAATTAAGTTCATCTTCTTGCGTTTGTATCCAACCTGGATTATTATTAAACACCCCAGCTCCGACTACTACTTTAATTTCGTCTTGTTTTATTGCCATCACTTTCACCTCGTAAACATTTTAATTATTAATATATTCTATGTTTACTATTATCCTTCCTTCTTCAACAAATTTAGTAGCATGAATCTAGTACAATGCCGAACTCATCCCCTAAAAACTATCTAATGTAACGATTTTTCTTACAGAAATATAGCACACCAAACATTAGCACAAAACCAGTCACGTAAAAACTTGTTGTTCCGCTGCCACCAGTATTAGGAATTACCCAATTATTTTTCACATTTTTCACTGTTAGTTTTTGTGTCCTTACCGCTTCTGTAATTTCTATTTCTATTGGATCTCTAAGTAACATATATCCGTTTGGCGCTTTTATTTCTTTAACCGTATACTTTCCAATTACTAACTGGTTGGAAATCACCTTTCCTTTTTCATCCGTTGTTAATCTAGTAACTTCTTTACCTTCTTTATCTAACACTTGAAATACAGCACCTTTTAGTTTTAAATTAATATCCTTATCATCAACTTTCTCAATTTCAAATTGCCCAGTCGGGTCAGGTAATTTCTTATTCCCTATTTTAATTTCTACTACTGTATCTTTTTCTATTTTTACAGCTATTTTATCTTTTAATAATTCATAACCTTTAGGTGCTTCTACTTCCACTAGGGTATAGTTACCTATTGGCAATTCTTTTGATATCGCTTCTCCTTTTTCATCTGTTACTAACTCACCAACTACTTTTTTATTTGAATCTTCAATATGAAACTTTGCCCCCATCAATTCTTTATTATCATTATTACTATCTACTTTTTTTATCTTTACTTTTCCTGTACTAGGCTTGTACCAATGTTGCCAATTAAATTTGAAATTGTGAAATTCAAATCCACCAGTTTGTTGTACTGCACCGACAAATGCTTGTCCATTAATCGAACCGCCTTTTGTTTCTAATACAGCATTTGGAGCAAACACACTCCCAACGACACCATATCCCTCTGTTGTGATTTTTTTTGCATTAGGAAAAACCCAAATCACCTTCCCGTATAACTCAGTGAACGGTGAATTAGGAGAATAGGGTTGTGATGTAGGAATTATATCTGTAGCCCTACCAATATTGTTCGTGTCATATAAGATAGCACCATTTTTAAATGTAACCTCTATTGCATCTGAATACATAACGATAAAATCTTTTCCTTTAGCATTAGGTAAAAAGACATCTCTTATATCTAAATTGATTTTCCCTACCAATTCTGATGAAACATAAATATTAGGATTGTTTATATCTTTTCCGATTCCATAACTCATATTTGGAATTGGGGTATTCGTTTTATATTGACCTGCATTTTTACTGACTTGGTTCACTATGTTGTGAAATTCATTAAATTTCGCGTTAATTTCTAGTTTTTCTTTATAAACGATACGATCATAAGAAGATTGTATGATACGATCTGGATCACTCTCTTTTGTCATTACGACTATTCCGTTTTGAATGATAAAAGATTCCTCTCTTGACTTTTTAAATTTTCCAGACAATAACAAGGATGGATATCCCTCGTCATCCCATTTTCCCCCAACTATATTAGATGTTCCCGCTGCTGCACCTACAATTGTATAACCAGATGCATCCATATCACCTTGAACTGCAATTGCTCCTTCAATGTCGCCACCTACTGCTATATGGTTACCAAAGACAACAGCATTATAACGCGATATATCCCCTAGACCTTCTAAGTTAGTCGTGGATCCATATGCTTCTTTTGGTGCATATACGACAAAACTTACACATAACATTAACAAAACCATAAAATGAATACTTACCAACTTTAATCGTAACCTCAATTCCTTTGTCCCCACCTTTACCGTATTTTTTCTACAGTCGAATAAAGTGAAACTTTTTTCAGTGAGGATTTACTTCATCCCCTATATACCTTCTTTGCTTATCTCTGGATTTTCGGTCCCACTGCCCATTAATACAGGATAAATAAATTCATTCTATCGAGTTAATTTTTTCTTATAAATTGCGACTAGTAACACACATAATAATAGGATTAAGACTACTACGGTCCACTTATTAAACATAAATATCTCTTTACGCATTTTTTGTTTTTCTTTCTCGTTAAACTCCACACGCTCACCTCGAACCAGTAATCTATTTGTGTTTACTCCATAAGGCGTACATGTAATTAATGTTATATAATCTTTATTTTCCACAATTTTCAAATCGTCCGTTTCGTGTGGTAACACTACTTTAATTTGATCTACTTTATAAGCAAGAATTTTGTCTAAAGAATGAATATAAAAAAGATCTCCTTCACTCAATTTATCTAAATCTGTAAATAATTTTGCTGATGGTAAACCACGATGCCCTGTTAAAATAGTGTGCGTATTTTCTCCACCTACCGGAAGTGAAGAATAATCTAAATGACCTACCCCGCGACTCAAAACTTCCTCAGAGGTCCCTTGATAGATTGGCAGTTTTATATTAATTTTCGATATTTCAATATACCCCATTACATCACCTAAATTTAACGCATCGACATACGCTTGATGATTATTTTTTTCTTCAGAAAATGGATCTGCAAATGTTTTCATGGAAGTTTGAACTTGTTTATTATATTCGGTTGCTTCTTTTTCCCTACGTTCAACTTCTTTCTTTTGTAGTGCTTTGATTTTCTTATCGTAGGAGCTAATCTCAGAATAATGTGCACGAGTCGCCAACCAATTACTAATAGTAGGATATAAAAAAATAGCTAATCCAAATAAAAAAATACCTCCTAAAACAAGATTTCGTTTCATATTTCCACCTCTGCATATACTAAAATATTGAAAAGAGGGGAGCATTTTGCTTCTCCCCTTTTCACATCACTTGGTTACATGTTCCTAAAACCTTAATTATTAGCAAACTTTTTTCTAAAGAAAACAAATGCCGCTGTAGCCATTAACGCAAGGCCTAGTACAGTAAATAGAGTCGTTCCGATACCACCCGTTACAGGAAGAACCCATCCACTTTTATTATTTTCAATCGATAATTTAACCGTTTGATTATTTTCGCTAATCTTTACAACAATAGGGTCCTTTAATAATTGATATGAAGCTGTTGTACCATCTTCTTTTGTATAAGTTGGTGCTTTCGTTTCAAAAATTTGATAGTCTCCATACGGAATGTTAGTCCATTTAATAACACCATTTTCATCTGATACACCTGTGACTTCTTTACCTGCCACAACAACTATTTTTCCATTTTTATCTTTAAGTACAAACTCCGCACCTTTTAATTTCTTCTTATCAGCACCATCAACTTTTGTTAACTCGATAATTCCAGTTGTCGGAACAACAACTACAGGTTTAGATTCCTTTTCTCCAATTACATCATTTTTATTTATAAAATCAATTTTTGCTGTATTTAAAATTTCCGAACCAGATAGTACTCCTTCTTTTACTTGTGATTTAATTTGTAAATGAAATTCTTTTTTACCATCTAACTTTGTGAAATCTTTTACTGTAGCTGTTACTTTTTGGCCTTCTACAGCTACCTCTACAATACTTGCATTTACTTCCGTTCCATCAATTTTCACGACTGGTTTTCCTTGAATCATTAAACGATTGTCTAAAGTATCTGTTACTACATATTTTTTGTATTCTTTAATGTCTTCTGGAATTAATGTTTTGATATCATAATTGTAATTAGTTAACGGATTAATTGGTAACGCTTCCAAATCCCCGTTAATCTTTTTATCAATATTTGGTTCTTCATAGTTTTGCACTTCTACTTTAACTACTGTACCAGAAGTAATTGTTCCATCTTCGTTAATAGTTCCGGAGTTCTTTATAAAAAACTCGTGTTTAGTCGGATCTAGTACATACCCTTTCGGCGCTTTTGTCTCTTGGAAATAGTATTCCCCATACTCTAATCCTTGCACGCGAATATGCCCATTACCATCTGTTGCTAACTCTTTTTTCACTTCTGTACCATCTTTTTTAAATAAAGAGAATACTGCACCTGCTAATGCTTTTTCATTTGCACCAGTCTTTACTAAATCAACTGCACCACGTTTAATCTCATTTTTCGGATACATATGAACATCATAGTTTAGCACTTTACCCTCTTTATTCGTTAATGGAATATCCACTGTATACGTATTTGGATTTAGGTTAACATTCGGAGGTCCTGCCACTTCTTTCACTTCATAACGTCCTAGCGGAAGATCTTTTAATACAGCTTGTCCGTTATTATCTGTTACTACTTGAGTTGGAGTTGCTCCCATTATAGGCTTCACATCTTCTTTCACGATTTTCCCATCGTTTGAAATTTTTTCAAACGATGCAACCCTTTTCACTTCAAACGTTACACCTTTTAACGGTTTCGCATTTGTTGGTACCTCTTGATTTGCAGAGCCATCACCTTCTAGCCCCGGTGCGCCATCTTTTTCTTTTTCTTTTTCTTTTTCTTTTTCTTTTTCTTTTTCTTTTTCTTGTTCATATTTATGAATCGTTAAAGTACCTTTGGATGGTGAAGCTGCCTTTACTAATACACTAGACCATGTAGAAAATGTTAAGAAAAATACTAAAAGCACACTAAATATTTTTTTCATTTCTCTTATCCCCTTTACTACTTCTATCATTTTAAAAATCTCTTTATTACTATTACCCTCTTAAAAGCAATAGTGTGCCAAGTACCAGATTTAAACGAGTAACCTAAAACATAGTCGTCCAACAATCCATTGTTTACAATCACTTATTCACTCTTCTTATTTTCTATTATTACGTTGTCTCTCCGTATGATATATGTAGTTTTCCCCCTGAATTACACTTATATCTCTACTTCGAAAATCGTTACATATTAACTTCTATCGAAAATTCACATTAATTACTTAACTTCAATTCATTAATCTCTCCCTTCCTATCCCTATTTAAAATCCAATCTTAATCATTTTTGATACATATAAGCAATGAACAACGAATAAGTGTGACAATTCATATTTTACGTTCCCCCCTAAAACTATTACCTGTATATTCAAATAATATGTGCTAACCATGTTAAATTATGGTATTATTCTTAGAAGTTTATAATTTTTATAAATAAAGTTTTTCCGTTTCTACTTATTATGAAAAAAGGGAATATATAAACATTCAACTATTACACACAACTGTAAGGAGGAATAATATGACTAAAAAGCTCAGTCTAGTTGAGATAGAGTACATTTGTAATATGTTTTTCCAATCTTTTGAAATTCCAGTTTGTTTTTTAGATTGTAACAAAAATATTCTTTTAGAATTTACATCAAAAGATGATTCACATTCGTTCTATAAATCAAAAATAGAACAGTTACATGTGCTTTTTCAAAAAAATGATTCATTTAATTCGCCTATCTTCAGAATTCACCAATATTTAGGGCACTTCATTTTAATTCACATAAAGAGCCATTATATAGTGAACGGTACTGTTATTATTGGGCCCTTGACACATGTAAATTTTTCTACAAGTAAAACGGATAGTAACCTTAATTTTATTTCGAATTATAAAAGAACAAGAGACCATTATTTTTCATTGTCAGTCAAAGATCAAAATTTCTTTGTAAATATAGCAATATTGTTCTATAACATTCTCTATAAAAAAAATTCAGATGTAAGTACCTTTTCAAATAACAGTGACTCATTTCATGTAAGTCATAGCAGTATCTTAAACGAGGATGTATATATTTCAATGCAAAAAAACGAATCTATCTGTCATAATTTGTATATAGAGAACCAACTACTTGGAGCTATAGAAAACGGGGATAAAGAAAGCGCACTCAAATATTATTACGAATTCCAACAAGAGACTCTTTCATCCTTATCTTCATTTCATCAATTAAGACGTCATAAAAACATTTGTATTTCATCCATCACACTTGCTACTAGATATGCTATAAAAGGAGGACTTCCTTCCGGGATCGCTTACAAGATTTACGATCTACACATTCAAAAGACAGAGGATTTAAAAGACACACAATCTGTTTGGGATTTATTAAGAAATGTTTTCTGTACTTTTGCAGACTGTGTAAAAGCACAAAAAGTACAGAAGCACTCAAAGACAATCGCTATTTGCAAAAACTATATTTTTGAAAATATTTACAATCAAATATCTGTTAAACAACTTGCTAAATTTGCAAACGTAAATTCAGATTATTTATCTATATTATTCAAAAAAGAAGTCGGTATTTCATTAATTGAGTACATTCAACGTGAACGAATCGAAGAAGCAAAAAAGTTATTAACTTTCACAACCTATCCCTTATCAGACATATGTGCTTCGCTCAACTTTAGTGATCAAAGCTATTTTACTAAAATTTTTAAAAAATTCACTAACGAAACACCTGGTAAATACCGAAAATCTCATGTTGTCATATAGAGTTAAACTTTCATTAAAACAAAGTGTTTTTAGTAACTTATCAATGGCAGATTAGAATTACTTCCACACTCATGGCCTTTTGAATTTAGGCTATTTTTAAATCAAAAAAACACGTTACTATTCTTTTATTTGAATGAGAATAGTAACGTGTTTTATATGTAATGTAGGTCTGTAGGCAAAACAGTGTCCAGGCACAAAGTTTTATAGAAGCCAAATACACTACTTAAATACTAAAATCTTATTAAGTAAAAAATTCATCTAATAATTATTGTGTGAGAAATAATCCCTACTATTATTTTTATATCTTTCTAAATTTGCGAACCAAAGTGAGTACTGTACTGACAATAATCATCCATATGCCCATTGCTGTACTGTTCGTTTCACTTGCACCCGTGTTGGGAAGCTCTTTATATGTAGATTCTTTTTTATCAGAATTAATGCTGTTCGGGATATTACTGTTATTAGTAAGACCTTTAGCTTTGCTAGTATCTTTATCCTTCACTAATACTTTTTGTATTGCATGTATCTCATTACCTACAGAATCTGTGACACTATATATTATTTTAAAAGTACCAGCTTTAGAGGGATCTACATCTCCTTCATAAACTACTTTAGAAGTAAGGTCACCGTTTTCCTTATCAGTAGCTGATACTCCTACCATTGGATCGAATTGATCCCCCTCAGTAATTGTAGTTGTAGCAGGTACTTTTAGTATTGGTATTTCATTTTTAACTTCATCTCTAACTTTGACCGTTACAGTTTGTTCCGCAGTTACTTTATGACCTTTAGAATCTGTAACTATGTACGTTAATACGTAAGTACCGGCTTTAGTGCTATCTACTTCACCATTAACTTTTACTTTAGAAGTAAGGTCGCCGTCTTCTTTATCAATAGCTAATACCTTTGCCATTGGATCGAATGAATCTCCTACATGAATTGTCGCTGCAGTAGGCACTGTTAATGTAGGGTTTAAATCTAATGTTTCTCCATTTCCCTCTACAATTACAGTCTGTGTAGCCGCTGTATGTCCCCCTTGAGAGTCAACGACCGAGTAGTCCACAATGTATGTACCTGGTTTAGAAGTATCTACATCGCCTTTATGTTTTACTTTATTTGTTAAATCACCATCTTCTTTATCAACAGCTTTTACGTTACTCATCGGGTCAAACGTATCACCTATACGCAGTGTAATTGTAAACGGTACAGTTAGCTCTGGGATTTCGTTTTCTGCGTTTTTTTCGTTTTCTTTCACTGTTCCTTTAATTTTTGCTGCATCAAAAGCTTTTTGAACCGCTTCAATCTCAATTGAGTTCGCTCCATATTTGTTTGTTGCAACTTTAAGACACGCTAATCTTAATTCAGAGAAATTAGAAGTCATGTTCAATTCATCAGTATTTGCATAATAGAAAATATCAAACATTTTATCTTCACCAATACCATTTACAGTTACACCGTTATGAGTGCCACCTTGTGCAATTAAATACGCGACTTTATTAATAATACTTGAGTTGAAATGAACGCCCTCATTATCTTCTCCGTTTAAATCACTGTATTTGCTATAATCATCTGGATACGGTACTCCATTAAAAAATTTGACTGCAGATGGATTTTTCATATTACGAAGAGCTGATCCAGTTTGTTCTCCTATTGTCCAATTAAATTCTCCATTATTTATATATTTCTCAATAGCCGTTCCCATAATATCAGATAATGCCTCGTTAATTGCTCCAGATTCTCCGAAAAATTCAAGATTAGATTCGCTAGATGTAACCGCATGTGTAAATTCATGGCCCGCTATATCAAACGCTCTAACCATTGGATCACCATATATAAGCATACTAACATTGTTAACATTAGCACTAAATGCATTTCCCCAATTTTTAGGATCATCTATTTCTCCAGAATCCCATGCATGTACAACTGAAACTACTTTTTTCCCCTTATTATCAAAACTATTACGCTTATATTTGTCTTTATAAAAATCATATACGTTTGTTGCTAAGAAATGAGCACTTACCGCTTTTGGATCATTAAATGTTGTTGAAGTGCTAGTTGCTAATATACCAGGATAATATTTACCTTCTAAAGTAATATCTCTATAATTTACATCGTACGTCTCAATTCCTTGCCCCCTTGTGTAATCAGCAAGCGCATATTTCCCGTTACTTTGTTCAGAAATACCGAATGTACGAGTTATACCTAAATCATCTTTTCCAGTTCCGGTTAATGATTTAAAATTGCTTTTTTTACTCTCCTTAATAGCTTCAACATGCTCTTCACTTACTTTTAAATCTGACTCTTGCACCATATTTTTCAACATATCACCATTATGAGCATTCACTAAATAAGTTCCAGTTACATAGTTTGGTGTTGCAGCAGCAAATGTAACTTGATATGCATTGCTAGCCTGCCCATTATTTTCAGTAACAAAAATAACTTCCTTAACTTCTGGTTCAGAAATAAATTTAATATCGTTCCCGTATTTCGTATAAATATATTGTTTTGCTTCTTCTTTTGAGAAAGTACTAGTGTTCTTTAAATCTACCTGTGTTAAATTTTGTGCACTTTCTCCTGAAATACTTTTAATAATACCCTTTTTATCTACATGGGCAGTCAATTGGTGTCCATATACTTCTTTACCTTCATATATTTGTTGCATACGCACAAGTGTAGTCCCATCATAAGAAGCACGTTTTTGAACAACTTTGTAATCTACTCCTTTGTCCCCACTAACTTGTTTTGGAGACAAAGCATGCTCCGCCTTTTCCTTAAGTGCATCTTTCACTACGTTCTCAGGCATCTTTTGTGATGGTTGTGTAAGTGCACCTGTACGGAACGAATCCTCATGAATTTCAACTTGCATTTGACCCGTTTCTTCTGCATAAGCTATTCCATATGGTGTTACACTTGTTAAAACTAACCCTGTTGTTAATGCAACTATAGCTATTTCTTTTTTATTCTTCATTTTATTTTCCTCGTATAATTTCCTAAAATATGAAACTGCTTCAATGTATTCCTATCAAAAATAGAAAAAATAAAAAGTACATCACATTACGCAAAACTGTATTATAAAAAGATGACTTCTGTAATCAACAAAAGTCACCTCTTCAATATGTCATATCCCTAATATATTTTTAATACATACTTTCTATATGAAAAAGAAAAAGTATTCTTTAACGAGCATTTTGCAATACTTTTATTAGGTCATTTATATTTTCAACTTTTTGCTGAAACTGATCAAGCCTGTTATGTAGCAATGAAGGATTCTTATCTTCAGTTGAAATAACTTTTTTTAATTCTTGTTCTAATTTATCATATGTATCAAAGAAATTATCAAATTCTACACTTATAAGTTCTTCATTTTCACGATAAAATCTTTTTGCTTCTATATAAGTCATATATGATTTATTTAAAAACCCTAATGAAATTAAATATTTAGAAGTGTTTTCTTGATAAATGGCAATATCACATGCTATTTTAATATCAGAATAAGTCTTTTGAACGAAACAATGTAATTCAAAAATCTTAAACTTTAATCCATTATTCATTTCATCCCCTCCCATCCTATCTATTTTACATAAAAAAAGAATATTATACAAAATAAAATATCAATATAGCACAAAAATAAAAAGCGAAATAATGACTCCTTTCGCTTTTTATAACAATACATACATTTCATATTGTGCTAATGAATTCTTTTCAAATCCAGTTTTCTTTAAAAACCCTTCCAGTAAATTGTTGTTTGGAAACCCAATTGATAAACTTGATACATGTAAGTTTTCTCTTGCTACTTGTAATAATTTTGATCCAATACTACGATTTCTATAGTCTTTGTCTACGAATATAAAACTAATTTTACCTTGTTCATTCATACATATTGAACCCTTTAAATCATTATCGACATATGCACCGTAAAATGTATTATTTGTTTTTTCGATATAATCCATATCATTTTGCCAATTTATATGGAAGTGTAACCATTTCTGAATTTCAACTTTAAAAGCTGGAAATTCTAATTGTTTTACTTCAATTTCCTTACAATCTTTATTTATTATTTTAGTCATATCTTTTAAATTATAATAAGATAGATCGTACACTTTTTCATAGCCTAATTTCGTATAAAAATGAATCGCTCGGTCATTGCCTACAATGACTTCAAGAAAAAGTTGCTTACACTCATTTTGAAGCGCCTCTTCCTTATGCAGTTCAAATAATTTTTGACTCACACCAATACCGCGGTAATTAGGATGAACCGCTAATGTTCCACAACGCATTGTTTTTATGTTTTCATAATCCTTTATCCCGCCAAGTATTACACCAACAGATTTGTTACCGTCTAAAGCAAGAAAGGAATGTTTTAGTGAATTCCCTTCTGGTCCCAAAAACCTTTTTATAAAATCTTCTTTTGAAACTTCCATTTTAATAATGTAATCTGAAAATCCATCTTTAAAAGCTTCATACACTAAATCTATACTTACTTCACTGCATCTTTTGTATTGAATCATATAAAATTCTCCCCCACTTACTCGTGTTAAACTTAGCATTCAAATACGTAAAATGTACTAGTGCCAATCTACCCATCATTCTTTAACTTTTAATTAAACCATTTAATTTGAAATAAACGGGCACTTCCCTACATATCTCTCACTGTTAATTTGTTTTATCACAAATGGTGCAATATCACTATTTTGAATTTTGATTCCTGGCATATCTACTAAACTCTCCTTTATATTTCCAATGCTCTTCCCTTCCATAACAAATGGTAATCTAACAATTGTCCAATCTACATCACTACCTTGAATAGTTTGCAATTCTTTATATTTATCTTGCATCATCTTTGATAAAAATGCTTTAAACAAGGTAGCTCCTATTTTATTTACAATTCCCTTTTGATCTTCTGTAACATCTAAAGAACCACCAGAAATTAGAATATATCGTTTTATTTCAAACTCTTTCATTGCTTCTAAAATATGCTTTGTTACTGTGCTAAAAATATAAGATTCATTTTTTGGTTGACCTACCGCATTAATTACAGCTTGACACCCTTGAAGTAATTCACGTATTGAAGAAAAATCACGTGCATCTCCAATAATAGTCTCTAAATTTTCATTAGTTATCGTCATATTATTAGAATTTCTTGTTAATATTTTTACTTGATATCCCTTTTCTAATGCTTCGTTTACAAGGAATTTCCCAGCTTTCCCGTTTGCACCCAGAATAGCTATTTTATTTGTACTTTCCAATATTAATCCCTCTTACTATCTATTATTTACTACATTAATCTCATACACACGTAAAAAAGCAATTAAATGCTCGCACGCTCGTTCACACGCTAACATTTTAAAGATTTTTTGTTCCTCTTTCGTTTTATCATTTGCTTGATCTGAAGCAGCTTTTAAAATGAGAAAAGGTTTTTTATTGATTTGACACACATAAGCAAAAGCTGCCACTTCTTGATCAACCGCCAATGCTCCATATACAGTATGGAGTAAATATCTCATTTCTGAACTACGGATACGTTGATCTCCAGATAAAAATGTACCATAATGAATCGGATCATAAGATCGTATCTTTTTTATTCTTCTTACAAGTGACTTTGTTGTTTCAATAGGTGCTGTTCTACCATTATATAAATTAAAAACATCTTCCCCCGAACCAGCAGCAGTAACGTCGTGTTGTATTGCATTAAGGGCTACTACAATATGTCCATTTTTCACCTTATTTGATAGACTTCCACATATACCTGTCATAAACAACTCATCTGGCTGAAATTCACTAATTAATAATTGCGCACAACTAGCACAGCTTACTTTCCCAACTCCAGTTATAACAGAAATAATTTCCAGATCATTGATATAATGAAAATGAAATTCCCAAGCTGCTCTTTTTTCAATGCGTTCACTTGGATAATATTGATGCAAATACGTAAGTTCTGGTTCCCATGCGGCTACGATTGCAATACGTTTCATTACACGCTTCACTTCCCCCATTGTTGTCATGTAAATAAGTTATCTATACTTTCTCGTTCATAATCTGGAATCCACTCTTTATATTTCTCATATAAATTTCGTATTGTTTCTTTATTCTTCGCAATTACTTCACATCCTCTATCATCATAAACAAACATGATAATATCTTTCGTTGCATTTATGAGAAATACATCTGGATAAGAAATCTCTTCCTTACGTCCAAAACGAGGATTAAGACCTGGAAAATCTTCATGATTCGCAGCTTGAATAAGCGGTTTATACTTTATATCGCTAGCAAAACATTTTAACGAAAGTTGATATGTACAATATAAATTAGCTTCTTCATCTTCAAATAGAAAAGGTACTGTTTCTTGTCTTATTTGGAACTTTAAATCCCTCTTTTTAATAAATCGATTATATACATTTATTTTCTGCGAATTTTTCACGTTTTCCTTTTTAAATCGATAAACATTTATTACTAAAAACACTTCATCTTCTTTTGAAAATATATCTTCAAATAAGTATTTATTATATGTATATAGTTGAGTGAAGTATTCCATATTTACATCGTCGGTTCTTTCGACATTTCGACATTTGGACATTTCCCTTTCCCAAAATGAAAATGCAAATGATTTTTCCACTGAAAGTATATATGTGGTACTAATGTAACTCCAGGAAATGTTTGATTCATATATTCTTTTAATTGCATTCTTATACCCTTTCTACTCTACAATTTCTTTTAACTGCCAATATGCATCATCTAGCCACGGATGTAAAACTTTCAACGTGTCTCTTCTATCCCACAAATATGAAATATATGAAAAAGCACCATGTTCTAAAGATTTTTCTAATCCTTTTTTTACTTCTACTAAATAAGGTGGTGTCCCATTATGATCCCACTCTATTTTATCAGCAACAAATAACACTAAATCCATCTTCGTTGCATGCTTACGTAGTGTAGTATGACAATTAATTGCATTTAAAATTTCTTCATCTTCCACTTTAAATATCTCTTTTGCAATTATTTTCGACAATTTTTGATGAATAATCATCGGGAATTCTCGTTCTTCTAGTAATATCTCTATTCCAAATTGTTCAGCAACTGCAACCCGCTCTTCATTCGGAAAGATTGCACTAATATCATGTAAATATGCTGCCATTGCTGCCTTTTCCTCGTTTTCATGATACTTAATCACAATTTTCTGGGCTTCATTTGCTACCCGAATTGAATGCTTATATGTAAGTTCTTTATTGTATTTTAATAGAAAAACTTTTATATTATTTTCAATTTTTCCAGTCGGAGTAAATGAATAAATATCTTTATATAACATCATAAGTCCCCCTTCTTCCAAACATTCAATATAACGTTGTATTTAAATATCCTTTTTATTTGTATTCGTTATGAATGTTTTAATCCCTTTTTTATACGTTACATGAAATTTTATGTGGAATCATGGCTACAAAATACATAAATGTTTGATATTATAGTAATGTTAATGATTTGTTAGGAAAGGAACTACATAATGAAGAAAAACATATTAATTATTGATGATGATAAAGAAATTGTTGAGTTACTTGCTGTTTATTTGCGAAATGAAGGCTATAACATTTATAAAGCATACGATGGCGATGAGGCATTGCAAATGATTTCTACATATGAAGTTGACCTTATGGTTTTGGATATAATGATGCCAAAACGAAACGGATTAGAAGTTTGCCAGGAAGTTCGTGAGAATAATACTGTACCTATTCTTATGCTGAGTGCAAAAGCCGAAGATATGGATAAAATATTAGGTCTTATGACAGGTGCAGATGATTATATGATTAAGCCATTCAATCCATTAGAATTAGTAGCTAGAGTGAAAGCTTTGTTACGAAGATCATCTTTCCAAAATGCCACTTCCTCCAAAAATGAAGATGGTATTATTCGTATTCGTTCTGCTGAAATACACAAACATAATCATACTGTTAAAGTAAATGGAGAATATATTAAACTTACATCTATTGAATTTGATATTTTATATTTACTTGCGAGTAATACCGGAAGAGTATTTAGTTCCGAAGAAATTTTTGAACGCGTTTGGAATGAAGATGGTTATGGCTCAAATAAAACTGTAATGGTCCACATTAGTAATTTACGGGATAAACTTGAAACAGGAATGAATGGAGAGAAGTTTATTCATACTGTTTGGGGAGTAGGCTATAAAATTGAGAAATGAAGCATTTGATATATTAAAAGATATCCCAAAATGGAAGTTGATTTTTTGGTTTATGTTAGCCATCACACTTACTCCTATTACTGAATTAATAATATATCGTCTTGTTACAAGTGTAATTGAAAGTTCACTTACATTAAGCGAACTCGGCAAAGAATTCATTAGAATTTTTGGATATGAAAAATATAAAGGAATAAAAGAATCTCTCTGGATGATGATTGTATCTTATTTGTTTTTATTTTCTATTTTTTCATCCTACCTATACATTTTTTATCGTCATGAAAGAAAGCTTTACTATGAAACTTGTATTAAAAAAATGATAGAAGAGATTCGTTATATTGCAGATGGAAACTTCAATCATAAAATTTCTATCGTACATCATAATTATCTGGAAGAGTTAGCGACCGGTGTTAATCAAATTGTTGAACAATTGAAAGTCTCAATTGATGAAGAAAGACAGGCGGAACAAGCTAAAAGTGAACTTATTACAAATGTATCGCATGATTTACGTACTCCTCTTACCTCTATAGTTGGATACGTGAATTTAATCCACCATGATAATTATAGAGATGAAGTGGAATTACGCTATTACATACAAGTCATTTACGATAAAGTAACCCGTCTTAATGCATTAATGAATGATTTGTTTGAATATACACGTGTTCAAAATAAAGAGTTAAGTTTATTTTCTGCTCCTATTGATATTGTAGAGCTACTTGGACAATTAACTGTTCAATTCCGCATACAGGTTCAAGAAGCTAATATAGAATGTCGACCTTCTTTTCCATCTCAAAAACTCATGGTATTAGCTGATGGTGATAAATTAGTTCGCGTATTTGAAAATCTAATTATTAATGCTATCGCTTATGGTAGCGATGGTGAGTATATTGATATTACTGCTTACGAAAGTAATAATATGATTGCAATTGATATTACAAATTACGGCCAGCCTATTCCGAGTACCGATTTACCTCATATTTTTGAACGTTTTTATCGCGTGGAGAAATCGCGCTCGACAAACACTGGTGGATCTGGACTCGGATTGGCAATTGCAAAAAGTATTGTCGAATTGCATAAAGGAACAATTGAAGTATATAGTGATGAGAAAAGAACAACTTTCACTATAAAACTACAACCATATAAATGTTAATACAATTTAATTTTAGGTTCAATTTCTTATCATATAAGAAATTGAACCTTTTATTTTCCATCAATATCCAAAATTAAATAATCCTTTATAATTCTTTAGAAATTCTTTACCTTTTCTTTCTTCCTAATTAAGCATTCTTTTTTACAATACTATTATTGATGTCATAGTAGGAGGATCGCTTATGCAATTCTTGAAAAAATTCACAATTTTATTATTATCTTTTGTTATTACAGCACTTATCGTTTTATATTTTTACCTTTATGTAAATGGTCCAATTATTCAAGCTAAATCAGCTATTTTAATAGATGCTAATTCAGGTGAAGTTGTTTATAAAAAAAATGAAGAAATTCCTATACAATCAGCTACTTTATCTAAATTAATGACAGAGTATATCGCAATGGAGCAGCTGAATGAAGGGAAAATACAGTTAGATGAATTAGTAAAAATAAATAACGAAGTTTTCCGAGCAGAAACGAGCCCTATACAAGTAACTTCGAAAGATAAAACGACAGTTCGTGATTTACTTCATGCATTGTTTTTGACAGGGAATAATCGTTCCGCACTTGCCCTTGCAGAACAGATTGCTGGAAACGAAGATAACTTTACACTTGTAATGAATGAGAAAGCAAAACAACTAAAGTTATCACAACCATCCCCGTTTCTAAATGCTACTGGAATGAATAACGATACAAATAAACAATCAACTACAACAGCTATAGACGTAGCTAAACTAGCAACACAATTAGTAAAAGACTTTCCTAATGTATTGAACATTACGAAACTAACCTCTTACCAATTTACCTTCAAAGACTCAAAAGTTTTCAACACAAATAAAATGATTTATTCCCTTAATAAAAACATTAAACTCCAAGGTGTTGATGGCTTACAAACTAGTTTTTCAACTAATGGTAATTATAGTTTTGTCAGTACAGCAAAACGAGGAGATACTAGACTTATTTCAGTAATATTAGACGCCGACGATGAAAACAGTACTTTTATTGAAACAAAAAAATTACTACAGTATGGTTTTGATCCTTCCTCGTACTCTGCACTCCAAGCTTTTAAAGATACTGTTACATCGTGGACAGTTTTACTTCAGTTTAAAAATTTGATTATACAAACATTATTGATTTTCTTCATTATTACAATTTTAATGTTTTTACATATACGTCAGAAAAAATCCGAGGATTTCAACTAAGAAATCTTCTTATATATAAAAACCGGCTTGCATTCACAGTGCAAGCCGGTTTCTAAATCTATAGTCCTCTTCCAATTAAATTCGCTGAAACAGGCTGAAGATTTAATTCTCTCGCCCATATAGATAGCTGACCGATATGGTGAATTTCATGTACAATTACATGTCTTAAAACTTCACCGTATGTATATGTTTTATCTGTCCACGAAGCTTTTAATATCTTACATTCTAGGCTAAATGACCACAACTGTAAAAAATCTTCTAATTCTCGTATATATAAATTAGATAACGCTTTCACTTTTTGGATGGATTGATAATCTTTAAACTGCGGTTCATTATCTTCTTTTCCTTGAAGCGCACTAATCCAGCTGTACTCAACATCGACAATATGGAATAATGTTTCTAAAACACTCCCAACACCACCTACACGCTTGCGGAGTAATTCTTTCTCTGAAAGTTGTTCACACCACTTAAACCAATCATCTCTTACTTGCCAATTGTATTGAAATAACGTGTACATATTTATCTCTCCCCTACCTCAACAATCCACTTAACCGCATCTATTACATAATATGGTTCATCTTTTTGAATATAGTGACCGCTTTGTTCTGCAATTACAAATTTATGATTGTATGATAATCGTAATAATTCTTCTTGCAACTGTAACCACTTCAGTTGTGCAGCTTGCGAATAAAAAGTTTTTTTACCAGCAGCTAACACGACAAGTGGAATATCATTCATTGATTTACAATGTCTATCTACTTCACTTAAACTAAATGTAAACTCTTCATAAGAACTTTCATATACAAACTGTTTATAGTAAGCTTCTTGAAATTCTGGAGACATGATTGGCAGAAAATCTTCTTTATAATTTTCCGGTGTCGAATCAACCAAAACGATTCCCAACATATCTTCGGGATAAAAAGTCGCAAATAAACGTGCATTTATACCGCCAAAAGAATGTCCTACAAAAATATAAGGTGGTTTCAATTGTAATTGCGCCAAGCAACACCTTAAATCTTTTACCATTTCAGAACTAATACGTCTCTTGGAACTCTTCCCACTTTTTCCTACGCCCGCTCGATCATATGTAAGTACCGTCCCATATTCCGTCAACTCTTTAGCGATATGATCCCATGTCTTTGAATAATCGCCATAGCCTGCCTCCATTATAATAACAGGTTGCAACTGCTTTCCTTGGAATACTTTTGAATACATTTTAAAATCATCAACTTGTACATATTCCTCTATACATTTAACCATTGACGATTACTTCTCTCCGATTAAGTGACTCTAAAATTTGATTAATTATTTCATCGACAGATAAAGATCCATCCAAAACAATATCTGAATTTGGCTTTACGGTATGAAGTGCCTCTAAATATGCTTTTCTAGCATATGTTATATAGTGTTTTAAATTATTTTGTATTTCACTCATTGTATCTTCCTTAAAATCTCGCAAAATTCTTCTAGCCATCGCAATATCTAAAGGTGTGTCGATAAATATGGTTACATCAATGAATTGTCGCATTTCACTATTTAGGTATGCAAAAGGATAATCTACAATAATATAATCTAGATAACTATTTTGTAACAGATGCTGAATATCCTTAATTAATGGTGTAAGTACCCATTCATCATAATTTGCTCCATCATCAATCCATTTACAAATATCAGCAGGACAATTATCAAAGTCATAGCTATCAAAATATAGTGCTTTTGAATTCATTAACTTGTGAGTTAAACTTTCTGTAACAGTAGTTTTACCTCCTCCTGAAACAGCTGCAACTGAAATTACTTTAGTATTTTTATTCATAACTTCCCACCATACCCCTTTTAATTGACATAACATAATTATAAAAAACTATTATTTTTTATCACTCCATTCATATTCTAACATACTCATTTCCCATAAATTCCAATATGTTTCTCCTACTTTTTTGGATTCTCTTAATAAACCTTCTTTTACAAATCCTATTTTTTCATAACATGAGATGGCCGACGTATTAAAATCATAAACACCAAGAGTTACTCTATGTAGTTTTAATTCTTTAAATGCAATTTGTAATACTGCTTTTATCATATGTTTCCCTATAGAACGCCCTCGCATTTTCGTATCACCAACTAACACTTTTCCAATTCTTGCAGATTTATTTATATTGTCAATTTGCCCAAGTGAAATATGACCAATTACTTTTATAGTCTCTTCATCTATTACTTTAAATGCAAGCGTATTTTTGCATTCAATATATTTTTCTAATTGTTGTTCATGTAAAGGGTATGTAAATACATTTCCTGACCACTGTATTAAAAATTCTTCGCAATCAATCCAATTTATTAATTGTTTGAAATCAGTTCTTGTAAATTGTTTCAGCTTGATCACTCTCATTCTCCTTTCACACAACCTTTTATACACCTTCAAATTTATTTCTATATGAAAAATATATTCCCTTTTAAACAAAATAAAAAGCCATTCATAAGAATGGCTTAGCATCAATAAAGCATAATTACTCTTTATTTGCTACGTCAACACCGTTAAAATCAAACTCATCAACAACAGTTGTAGCAGGTGGTAAAATCGCTTCAATTTTACAAAGAGATATAATTGCTGCAACTGAACCAGGAATAGCAGCCAGCTTAACAACATCGCAAGTTACAGAAGAAACAGTACCTATATAAGTACGTCCTTCAGTGTTAATTCGCACTGTTTTATTAATTAATTTTTTAAGTTCGTCTCTAATTCCTTGTACACAAGAGCTGTCACATTTCTCATGCTGTTCTTTTTTACACTCTTCAAAAACATCCCAACAATCATCATGTTTACACGTACATTTTTTTCTACAATTATTAAATCGAGAACCCAAATCCTCACCCCCTAATCATTTCTATTAGTAAAGTATGTCCAATAGCTTAAAAGTGTACGAGACAAAAGCATAGAAACAAAAAAACAAACACTTGTACTAAACTTTTATATATATATATTAAAGACGAATATACTACTGTATGAATACTCAATTCAAATACTCCAAATATGTAGCATTATTAGTATAAACGTGCTTTCAACGACAATAACATTCTTTTCTTTATTAATAACAAAACGGACCTCTAACAATTAAAGGCCTGTTTAATGATTGGACTTGGATTTAATTCTGCTGAATTTAAAATTTAGACAACCTCTTTCTCAAACGAACCTGTTTTTTTTAATAAGCCGGCTCCTTTAAGAGGGACCAGCTTTTCCTATTACTTCACATATACATAGGCTTTGTTTGCAGTAATATAGTATGTTTTGCCTTTGCTGTTGTGAAATATACATTAAAAAAAGCGTACTCCAAAATAAGATATTATTTAAAATCAGAACGTTTTCTTCAACAAGTGTTTGTTGATTAATATCATAACCAGCAGTTCTCTCCACTACCTTTTGAAAATTAAGCATAGTTTGTATGAATTCTATATTTAGTAGAAAGCACTCTATCATATAAAGGTAAAATAATAGGTTAATAAACAAGCCATTTTTTTACTAAAACATAGAATAATATGAACCCTAATTGAAGGGAGGTATAAAAAATGTCCTGGAAAAATGATTGCTGGAGTTCTAAGAAAAAGCATTGTTGTGATGACTGGTGGAAATCTAAAGAACAGCACCATTGTGATGATGATTGGCGTTCTAAAGAAAAGCATTGCAATGATGATTGGTGGAAATCTAAAGAACAACACCATTGTGATGATGATTGGCGTTCTAAACGAAATAAGTGTCGCTGTAAATGTTTCTTTATTTGTTGTCATTGTAAAAGAAAACATTGGTAATATATTAAATGTCAAATTAAAGGAAAGAATATGTCTTTTGGGACCGATAAATACTAGAATATATAAAAAGCTGACTAAATATAGTCAGCTTTTTATATATTAACACGTAGAGATTTAAACTGGCATCTATAATTACTAGTTGAGTGGAGTATTGAAAAATAAGCTGACTCTTATAAATCGACTCTTTAATTACTTCACATACAAATAAGCTTATTTACAGCAGTATGTTTTTCCTTTGCTATTGTGCACCTTGTATTGTAGTGTTCCTTTAACACTTACTTTTGCATCAATAACAAACTCTAATCATACATTAACAGAACCAGCAACGTCTTTATCCTGCCAAGTTGGTGAATCATAGAAACATAAATTATTTCTTTTAGAAACACCACGTTTTCCTCCAATAGATGAATCTACTGTACTTTTTTATCGAACTTCACATAAAAGAATCGTATTTAATCTATTGCTCTTCGCCAAGATTCAACCAGCCGTCTATGAGTTTTAAAAATGTACGCACCATTTTGTCTAACTAAAAGACCACATACACCAAAATCCCGAATACTCGCAAATTCTAATGCTCCTATAAATTTTTGAGCATGTAAATTAGGGAATGGACGATTTGTAAGCAAGAATTTCTGACCATTTCGCAATGCAACATTCTAAAATTAGTATTATAATGGAATTTTCTCATATTTTATTAACTTCCTTATTAGAAAAAGATTATTTTATATAGATTACTATAAGCATCCATAAAGCCAAGACGCCAATGATAGCGAGCGCTATACGTGTAGATAGTACCCTTACTTCAAAGTCTGTTTTCTTGGAAGGTTCAGGATATACAATTATGTAGATTCCCTTTAATAATGCAAGCCATGCAATAAACGTTAGGAACCCCTGCCAGTTGAATACCCATACATTATGTAGGATTACACTACCTAACCCTAGGAAAATCGATAGAAAACCATACATAATACCAAATCCTCTGTCTTCAACCACTAATTTTTTCAATTCACGTAGTACCGATGGTCGTACGAAAAGTATTCCCGATACAATAACCGTTACCCATCCCCAAAACAATCCTAAAAAAGTACTAGTTTCCATTATTAGTTCACTCCCCTCAATTATTTATATTTCAGATATTCCCCCCTTTAGAACAATTCCAACATCTTTATATATAGGCTAAATTCTGCTCTTTTTTAATACAAGTATGGCATATTCTATGCCCATCCTTAATCACCTTATTTCTCTACGAAATGAAATTTTCACATCATTCTTCGTCATCATCTATCCGAATCAACCAAAGTCGCTTTGTACTATTACCGCACACTTTTTCATAGCTTGGAACTAACATGCACCGAAGCCAATATAATGATTTATTCGCCTTTTCACTAACCTCAAAAATTGTCCCCTCTGTAATAAAATGATCACCTTGATACAATGTATACTCGCTTGTCCCATGGCATCATCATTATTCCCCTCCCTATTAAAATAGCGTTTTTGTTTCAAATGATGCTCTCATTAATTCGGATGAATTTACCAGTGTTTTTACCAAAAAATTCATGATATCATTAATTAGTCGAGTACTTCATTATTTGACGATTTCCCTTAGGAGCCCGCGGACAATCGGGAGTTCTTTTATTTAAATAAAAATTTTGTTTAAACTTTACAAAACTCACCTATATTAAAATATCTTCTAAAATCCTTATTGAACATTTATAATACTTTTAAATAGTTTAAATTCTACAATCAGTAATGGAGGCCTTTTAATGGGAAACATCCCAAAAGTATCATCCCAACAATCAAATCCTAATATACCCTCACAGCAAGTGAACCCTAACACCCAACAAGGTAGTAATAAAAAAACAAGACGCCGTATTATAACTATTTTGGTTTTAATATTACCTATAATTTTTGTCCTTCAATATTCTCTTAATAACCAACAAGAAATGATTAAAGAAAAACAAATCACGCTTAATACGGAGCAACAAAAATTATCTTCTTTAAAGAAGGATGGTCATTCCCTTAAAAATGATGTTAAAACTTTAACAGATAGTGAAGAAGAAATTTTAAAATTCGCAAGGAAACTGTATGGATTTTCCAAACCGAATGAAACTATTTTTCAAATAACTGAATAAAATTACACTGCATTACCCAAAAGGCGATTTGAAAATACTCGCCTTTTTATATTTAATTTCTAAAGGAATCGTACTAATCTCTCTTTCTATCAAATAAAAATTTTGTTTAATTTATTAAAATACAACCGCTTGTCCATTTCACTTTGCTCTATCATTACATTTACTATTAGTAATACGATTTTTAGAGGTGATAAATAATGGACGAGTTTTTATCTTTTGCTGCACTTAATCCGGGTTCTATTGGACCTACACTTCCACCTGTTCAACCCTTTCAATTCCCTACTGGTCCCACCGGTTCTACAGGAGCTACGGGTTCAACCGGACCAACCGGACCAACTGGATCAACTGGATCAACTGGATCAACTGGACCAACTGGACCAACTGGACCAACTGGATTTAATCTTCCTGCTGGGCCTGCATCTATTACTTTGACTTCTAACGAAACCACGACATGTGTATCCACTCAAGGAAATAATACTTTATTTTTTTCGGGTCAAGTATTAGTAAACGGTAGTCCTACTCCAGGAGTAGTGGTCAGTTTTTCATTTAGTAATCCTTCTCTTGCTTTCATGGTTCCTCTTGCTGTCATTACAAATGCTTCAGGTAACTTTACCGCTGTATTTCTAGCCGCTAATGGGCCTGGAACAGTAACCGTTACTGCTTCACTTCTTGATTCTCCTGGAACAATGGCTAGCGTCACTATTACCATTGTGAATTGTCCGTAATGGTTTTATCTTTAAGTACTAAGCAATTTCTGATAAGATGAGCACTGATTTACAGTGCTCATCTTATCATTGGGATGTTCCTTTCAAATGAAATTTCGAAACACCCTACTAAAATAAAGCTTTTATTAAGAACTAATGATCTTTATATTTCTTAAACTTGTCATCACAAGTGATTTTTATAATTAGTTAAATTCTCAATATAGTTTATGTATATAATTCCATTCAAAGATACATAATACCCACGTAACTATTTAAAAACACTTCGTTTTTATATCTAAATTCAAAAAGGAGCTACATAACATGGATAAAAAAAATCTATTAAGTCAACAACTTGATTATGTGTCATCGGATGCGCTGAATACCCCTAGTAAAGCCCAAGAGCAAATGCAAGAAACATCTCAGGAGGCACATGATTCAAACAAAAAGGACAGTACTCAAGCTTTACATGGCGACGATTTACCAATCTCAGATGTATATAGAACAACGAACAAGCAGTAAATTTAAAAGGGAAAAATCTTAAGAACGAGTGAACTTAATTCTTTTCCCTTTTCCTATTTAATTAACACTTTTATATGGAACCCGTACACATTTTTGACACATCCACTATCACAATCTCCTGAAAATTCGTGATAATATTAATTTGTCGAATGCGCCAAATTTTGACATTGAACGACAATGATATCTCCTTTATTGAATCCCTGTCCCCCAGGGATTTCTCCTTTTATTCATTACTTTTTTCTTCACTAAATTTTCATTCTTAACAAAATTCAATTACTCCATTGGATAGATATGCAACAGTATCCTATTTTGATAAAAACTAAAAACAAACAGACATACTTAACACTAATAGTAGATTTTTTAACTTCAAATTTACTTTTTCTCTCTTATCTTTTTGTAAACATTAAAAATGAGCTCTATTTACATAGAGCTCATTCGTAATTTTATAGTTTACTAGACTGTAACCCCTGAATAAATGGAACTACTTCAGGATTTACAAGTGATGATAAATCCCCTAATTCTTTTCCTAAGTAAGCAGCTTTAATGACGCGTCGCATTACTTTAGAATTACGTGTTTTTGGTAAATCTTCTACAACGTGAATATCTTTTGGACACAATGCTTTTCCGATATGAGAGTTTACTAAACTCATTAATTCTTTCTTTAACTCTCCTGTGAATGTTACATTGTCCCTTAATACTACAAAACAATGACAAACTTCACCTTTTACATCATCAGGTACACCAATCGCGGCAGCTTCTATGACATCATTATGCTTAACAAGAATAGATTCATATTCTGCAGGTCCAATACGTTTTCCAGCAATGTTTAACGTATCATCTGAGCGTCCTGTAATAATATATTGCTCACCATCATAAATCACCCAGTCACCATGAACCCATTTATTTTCAAAACGTGACCAATACGTGTTCACATAACGCTCATCGTCTTCCCAGAAACTTTTCGTCATACCAACCCAAGGTTTCTCTAAACATAATTCTCCAACTTCATCACGAATTGGATTGCCTTGATCATTGAGCACAACCGCTGCCATTCCTGGTAAAGATGCGTTAAAACTAATCGGTGCAATCGGTTTAATAAGGACGTTTCCGAAAATCCCACCAGAAATTTCAGTTCCGCCTGAATAGTTACAAATTGGTACATTATTTTTTCCAACTGTTTCAAATAGCCACATCCAAGGATCTGGATTCCAAGGTTCACCTGTTGATGCGAATACTTCTAAACTCTTGAGCGAATGTTTATTTACATACTCATCACCCTTTGCCATTAACGCACGAATTAATGTTGGTGATATACCGAGATGTGTAATTTCATATTTATCAACGGTCTCCCATAAACGATCTGCTTCTGGGAAATCTGGAACACCTTCGTACATAACCATCGTTGCTCCATTAATGAGAGAGCCGAATAGTAAAAACGGTCCCATCATCCAGCCCATATCAGTTACCCATAATACGCGGTCACCTTGTTTGATGTTCATTCCAAATCCTGCATCACATGCAGATTTCAAAGGGAAACCAGCATGTGTATGTACTGTTCCTTTCGGTTTCCCAGTTGTACCTGATGTATAAATGAGCATTAACGGATCATCACTATTCATCTCTTCAGCATGTGTAAATGGTTTTTCTTTTTCTAGTGCACTCCATGGGAAATCATAATTATGTGGTGTAAAATCATTTCCTGCATGACGAACAATAACAATTTTTTCAACAGTTGGACAATGTTCGCAAGCTTTATCTACTTCGTCTTTTAATGAAACAACTTTACCTCGGCGTGAAAAACCATCTGCAGTAATGATCATTTTTGATCCTGCCGCTTGTACACGAGTCATGACTGCATCAGACGCAAATCCTGAGAATATTGGTGAAATAATTGCTCCGATTTTCATAACAGCTAACATTGCAACAACTGTTTCTGGAATCATCGGCATATAAATTGTTACACGGTCACCTTTTTCAATACCCGCATGTTTCAAACCGTTTGCAACGCGACTTACCCAGTTGTCAAGATCTTCATATGTAAATGATTTTGAAGTTCCATTTTCTCCCTCGTACTGTAGTGCTGGTTGCGTTCTTGTTTCATCATCTGCAAGCCAGCGTGATAAAACTGATTCTACAACGTTACATGTTCCGCCATTATACCACTGTGCAAACGGTGTACCATTTTCTAAATCTAGCACTTCTGTATAAGGCTTCATCCATTGGTAACCAACCGCTTTCTCAGCTTCTCCCCAAAACCAATCTGTTTCTTCAATAGATTTATTATAAAACGTTTCATAATCTTCATAGCCCAATGATTTCATCCAACCATATAAACGCGTTTTTTCTTTATACTCTTCTGTTGGAAACCAAACTGCTTGTTTCAATGTTTTCCCCTCCTTGACTTTTTGAGCAAGAAAGCCCTAAATAGGGCTTTTAAACTGGATAAACAGGATGTTTACGATCTGTAAATACTTGATATTTACTCATATACATTTCGAATCGTCCTTTTAACTCTTCTCTTAAATTGTTTGGATGAACAATACCATCAATGACCATCTCTGATGCCAAATGGTAAATATCAATATCTTTCTTATACTCTTCGCGTTTTTCAGCAATGAAGCTATTACGCTCTTCTTCTGGTAAAGCTGCAATCTTATTTGCATATACAGCATTGACTGCCGCTTCTGGACCCATTACTGCAATAGAAGCTGTCGGTAATGCTAGGCAGCAATCTGGTTCAAAGGCTGGACCTGCCATTGCATATAAACCAGCACCGTATGCTTTACGAACAACGATAGAAATTTTCGGTACAGTTGCTTCACTCATTGCAGAAATCATCTTTGCACCATGACGAATAATACCAGCACGCTCTACTTTTGTACCAATCATAAATCCAGGTACATCTGCAAGGAATAACAACGGAATATGATATGCATCACATAAATTAATAAACTTCGCTGCTTTATCCGCTGAATCGTGGAATAATACGCCGCCTTTCATACGCGGTTGATTTGCAATAATACCAACTGGCTTACCATCAATACGTGCCAAGCCTGTAATTAGTTCTTGAGCAAATAATTTTTTCACTTCATAGAAAGAACCTTCATCAATAACTCTATTAATGAGATCTTTCATATTGAAAGGAGCATTTTGATTTTCTGGAATGATTTGTTCTAACGTTTTTTCGAATTGTTTCGGTTCTTGAGGTGTAACCAATGGAGTCTTCTCTAAGTAGTTGTTTGGAAAATATGAAATGTATTGTCTTGCTTGTGTAATCGCATCTTCTTCTGTTTTACACAAAACATCTCCGCATCCTGATACAGAGCAATGCATACGAGCTCCGCCCATCTCCTCTAAAGTTACCTTCTCGCCGATAACCATCTCCGCCATACGAGGAGAACCTAAGTACATAGATGCATTTCCTTCTACCATCATAACAATGTCACAAAAAGCTGGAATATATGCGCCACCAGCTGCCGAAGGTCCAAATAATAAGCATACTTGAGGAACTTTACCTGATAATTTCACTTGATTGTAGAAGATTCTTCCTGCACCGCGGCGCCCTGGGAACATTTCTACTTGATCTGTAATACGCGCTCCAGCAGAGTCAACTAAATAAAATAACGGAACACGTAATTTTTCTGCCGTTTCTTGAATACGTAAAATCTTTTCAACTGTACGTGCACCCCATGATCCAGCCTTTACGGTTGAATCATTTGCCATTACGCATGCAGTACGACCATGTATTTTACCCGTTGCCGTTATAACACCATCAGCAGGTAATCCTGTTTGTTCACAATTTGCAAATAATGCATCTTCTACATATTCACCATTATCAAATAAAAGAGCTAAGCGATCTCGAACGAATAGTTTTCCTTTTTCTTTGTTTTGTTCGTGATACTTTGGTGCGCCGCCTTGTTTAATCGTTTCAACTCTTTCTTCAAATGTATTCGATTGTTGTTTTTGGTCTAACATATTTACTCCCCCTTATACATTGGTGTGCGTTTTTCCTTGAATGCTTGTAATCCTTCTAATCTATCTTTCGTATGGATTACACCTTCATACGCTTGTTTTTCCATTTGTAATCCGGTATGTAAATCAACTTGAATACCGTTTGAAATTGCTTCTTTTGCTAATCGAACAGCAATAGGACCATTACTAGCAATTTTCTCTGCTATTTCAATCGCTTTCTCTTCAAGTAAATGAGCTGGTACAACAAATTCTACTAAACCATATTCTTTTGCTTCTTGCGCTGAAATACGTCTGCCTGTATAAATTAATTCTTTCGCCCTACCAACACCAATTAATCTTGGTAAACGCTGCGTACCACCTGCTCCTGGTATAATTGCAAGTGTAGTTTCAGTAAGTCCAAGACTTGCAGATTCAGCCGCAATTCTAAAATCACAAGCTAAACTTAATTCCGTACCGCCACCAAGGGCGATTCCGTTTATAGCAGCAATAACTGGCTGTGGTAATTGTTCAACCATCTCCATAGTAGTGCGAATCATACTAACAGCATGGCGAACTTGTTCCTCATTCATACCAGCACGTTCCTTTAAATCAGCACCAGCACAAAACGCTTTTTCACCAGCACCTGTTAAAATAACTACACGAGTATTGGACTCTTCACTTATTTGAGTTAATATGTTTTGTAACTCTTCTAATAACGCTAAAGATAATGAGTTTGCTTGTCTCTCACGATATAACGAAATCTTTACAACGTGAGGTGTTACATAATTAACTGAAATGTTTTGTAGTTGTAGCATCTTCTCACCTACTTATCGTTTTATGTTGAAGCGCTCTATACACATGACTCGGTAATTGAATATTTAATTTACTTTGAATAAATTGACTTGCTCTCAATAACTTTTCTTCATCAATATTCGTCTGGACTCCTAACTTATGGAGCATATGAACTAAGTCATCGGTTGCAACATTGCCTGATGCTCCTGGTGCATATGGACAGCCCCCAAGACCACCACAAGAACTATCAAATGTTGTAATACCATATTCTAATGACTTAACTACATTGGCCAGAGCCATTCCATACGTATTATGGAAGTGCATTGCAAACTGCGAAGCATCATATTTCTTCAATAAATGTTCTAAAACTTGCTCTACTTGTAACGGATTCGCTACACCAATCGTGTCACCAAGAGATACTTCATAAATGCCGTATGAAAATAGTTGATTACATAATTCGTCAACTGCTGTGGCACTTATATCTCCTTCATAAGGACAGCCAAATACAGTAGAAACATAGCCTCTTACCTTTTTCCCTTCGAATAATGCCTGTTTTGTTATATCTTCAATTACAACTAATGCTTCTTTAATTGATTTATTAATATTACTTTTATTATGAGATTCACTTGCTGATAAAAAAACATTCACCTCATCTACATTTTGCAAAAAAGCTCGTTCCAAACCATTTTGATTTGGAACAAGCGCTGCATAAGTAACATTGGGATCCCTTTTCAGCTCAGAAAACACATCATTTGCATCTGCTAATGCAGGGACCCATTTAGGGTGAACGAATGAGGAAACTTCAACATACGATAATCCCGCCTCTGTAAGTAGTTGAATCCATTTTACTTTATCTTTTGTGCCAACAATCTTTTTTTCATTTTGTAAGCCATCACGTGGCCCGACTTCTTTAATGACAGCAAAATTAGGTAGTTTCAATTCGCTTCCCCCTATATCTCCCTATTCAATCTCTAGTAATACATCTCCTTCATTTACAAAATCGCCTTCTTGCACATTAATTTTCATAACTGTGCCAGCTTCTTCTGAAATGATTGGAATTTCCATTTTCATAGATTCCAAAATGACGACATCCTGCTCTTCCTCTACTGTATCTCCTACTCCTACAACAATCTTCCATACATTTCCTGCCATCGATGCATAAACCTTCGTCATCATTTTTTCCCCCTTAATATTGTTAAATCTTATTTTTTAACAAGTTGTTTCGTTACAAAACCCGTTGTATAAATACCACTTTTAAACACATCGTCTTCCAATACTTGAAGTAGCATTGGCGTGTTTGTTTTAATACCTTCTACTTTTAATTCTTCTAAAGCATCATGTAATTTTGAAATTGCTTCTTCACGAGTTTCACCATGAGCAATGACTTTCGCAATCATTGGATCGTAGAAAGGTGTAATCGTGACTTGATTCTCCAAAAAGTGATCAATACGTACATTTGATGGAAGCGTTAAATCTGTAATTTTCCCAGGTGATGGGAAGAAAGTTTTCGGATCCTCTGCATAAATACGTGCCTCAATGGCATGACCACTACGTTTTACATCATCTTGTGTAAATGATAGTTTCTCACCGTATGCAATTAAAAGTTGTTGTTCTACAAGATCTAAACCAGTAATTTCTTCTGTAACTGGATGCTCTACTTGTAATCTCGTATTCATCTCTAAGAAATAAAAGTTCTTCTGATCATCTACAAGAAACTCAACTGTACCTGCATTTGTATAGCCTAGAGCTTTAGCAGCTTGTACAGCAACTTCTCCCATCGCCTTTCGCGTACCTTCATCTAAAAATGGTGAAGGTGCTTCTTCAATTACTTTCTGATTTCGGCGCTGCACGGAACATTCACGCTCCCATAAATACACTGTGTTACCATGTGTATCTGCTAAAAGCTGAATTTCAATATGATGTGCATCTGCAATATAGCGCTCTAAATACATTTCTCCGTTACCGAAGAAGTTTTGTGCTCTTGTTTTGTTACTTTCAAATGCTTTGGTGAGCGTTTGCTCAGTTTCCATCAACTGCATTCCAATGCCTCCGCCGCCTGCGGATGCCTTCAGCATTAATGGATAACCAATTTGTTTTGCAATTTCAATTGCTTCTTCGGCAGTTTCAATATTTGTAGTAATACCTGGAACTACTGGGACATCTGCAGCTTGCATTGCAATACGAGATTCGATTTTGCTTCCCATCTTCGTAATAATTTCTTCAGATGGACCGATAAATACAATTCCTTCTTCTCTACAGCGAACCGGAAAGGATGGATTCTCTGATAATAATCCATATCCCGGATGGATTGCTTCAGCATTTGTCTTCTTAGCTATTTCAATAATTTTTTCAAGGTTTAAATAGCTTTCTTGGACACGCGGTCCACCTACTAAGTAAGCTTCATTTGCCATTTTTACATGTAGGGCATTTTCATCAGCCTCAGAATAAATAGCAACAGTGCGAATGCCAAGTTTTTGACAAGTTTTCATAATACGAACTGCGATTTCCCCGCGATTAGCAATTAATATTTTTTGAAACATAGTGATTCCTCCTTTTTATCTACATCCTAAATGTCTTGCAATTACGAGACGTTGAATTTCAGAAGTTCCTTCACCAATTTCTAATAGTTTTGCATCACGAATATGTCGTTCCACTTCATATTCACGCATATAGCCGTATCCACCATGAATTTGTACCGCTTGATTTGCAATACGACTAGCCGCCTCAGATGCAAATAACTTTGCCATAGCCGCTTCTTTACCGAAAGGTTTATCATTATCTTTTAACCAAGCCGCTTTATGTACTAAATTACGTGCAAGTTCTACTTCAGTCGCCATATCAGCTAATTTAAATTGAATCGCTTGGAAATTAGAGATTGACTTTCCAAATTGTTGACGTTCTTTCGCATATTGCAGCGCACGTTCAAATGCAGATTGTGCAATACCTACTGCTAATGCTGCGATTGAAATACGTCCTCCATCAAGTGTATATAAGAATTGTTTAAATCCTTTATTTACATCACCAAGAATATTTTCTTTCGGTACACGTACACCATCAAGTACGATTTCACATGTATTAGAAGCACGAACACCCATCTTATCGTAAGGACTTGAGATCGTTAATCCTTCACTTGTAGTCGGTACGATAAATGCCGAAATACGTTTTCTACCATTATCTTCAACACCATTGATAGCGGTTACAATAATTGTATTTGCATACTCTGCATTTGTAATCCAACACTTTTCACCACTAATAACATATTCATCTCCATCTAACACAGCTTTCGTTTGTGTGCCGCCTGCATCAGATCCAGCGTTCGGCTCAGTTAATCCGAAAGCACCTAATGTTTTACCTGACGCCATTGGAACTAAATATTTCTGTTTTTGTTCTTCTGTACCGAAATAATAAATTGGAGAAGCACCTAATGAAATTGTTGCAGCGTAACTTAATCCTGTCCCACCACAAGCACGACCAATTTCTTCAACTGCTAATGCGTACGATACAGTATCGCCACCTGAACCTCCATACTCTTCAGGGAATGGGATACCTAATAATCCTAGTTCGCCCATTTTTTGAAATGTTTCATATGGAAACTCCGCAGTTTTGTCATAATACACAGCTTTCGGTGCGATTTCCTTTTCAGCAAAGTCACGTACCATTTCTTTAATCATTTGTTTTTCGCGAGTTAGAGTAAATTCCATTCCGCTACACACCCCTTATCGAATATTGAGTTTCGACAGCGTGCGAGTTTCTACTACAAACATTGCTTCTTAAAAGACACGAATATTAGTTAGATAATTTCTATAATTCTGTCATAACTTAATTTTAAAACAGATTCTGTACCAATGCACAAAAAAATTCCTACATTGTTCTACAACAACATAGGAAGTTTTGTGTCGAATTATGTAATTTATTGTTTAATAATCTCTACCTTTTCCCGAATCCGAAATTTCTACTAAAGCTTCAGGGTATGGTTCAAAATATGTTTGTCTTAATAAATACTTATCGTCAAATCGAATGGCCCATGATTTTAAAATTGTAAGTAAGCTACTAAGCGGGACTTTCTTTTCTATATACTTTTGTATCAAATCTAAAAAATGATCTTTTTCTTGTTTTTTCAACTTTGTTTTAAAATATCCAAAAATATGCTCACATACATTTACATTCGATGTATAGCGGGGGGTGCGCATAAATAATTCATATAAAGTCTTCTCATACTTATCAAATACAACTTCAATCGTTTCATTTTTTTGATTTGCAATAATACGCCCTAATTCTTTTTGTTTCACTTGATTATATGCCATAAATAAATACTTATAGTCTGATTGAAATGATACGAGTTCTTTTATGTTTTTAGTATGTTTAATCATTTTGTAATGCGCGATTGTAAACAGTCTTGTAAAGAAATGTTCTCTAATAATAAAATTCGACAATCTACCCTCTTCTTCAATTGGAAGATGCGAAAATTTTTTTATTACTGCTCCGCCAAATAAGCCAGATCCCTTTCCTTTTACTGGCGCTTTTTCAAAACCAGAATAAATTTTCACATCGCGCGTACCACAACTTGGCGAACGATTCTTTAAAATAAAACCATCCACATCGGATATCGTTTGTAAAAAGTCATTTGAAAATTGCTCCATTTTTTCAGTTACATCTTCTCGTGTCGACGGTTGCACAAGTCTATTTACGCCATTTTCTTCTACCATTCGTATCGTTTCGCGAGGTACTCCTAAACCAATTTCTACTTCTGGACAAACCGGGATAAATGTAACAAATGGTTGCAAATTTCGTATTGTTACATCTGGAATCATCTCTGCATTATAACGACAGGCATCAAATTCTAAACATTTACTTACAATAATTTTCGGTTTAGCAAATTGGCGCATCACATTACCTCCGTGGTGTTAATCCGTACAATATAAATTGAATCGTATTTTCAATTTCCACTTCATCATCCCATTTTTCTTCAGGCAATAATAAAAACCTTGTTAATAGTAAACCTAATACAGCTGATAAAGTAAGACGTAATACAGAAGATGGCGGTATTTCAATAATCTCCCCTTCCTCTTGAAACTTTACAATTAACTTTTTAAAATGTGAAAGTAATTCTGTTTCTACTAAATGTTGTATTTCATTTTTTAATTCTGGCTGAAATGGCACTTCTTGAATTAATATTTTTATCATTGGAAAATGCTTTTTTGCAAATTCAAATCTATTATGAATAACAACTCTTAGAAGCCCTTCATATGATTCATACTCGGATTTAAATATTTCCTTTGCGAAGGCTTGTACGAAAAATGGCGCAGCAAACTTCGTTAATGTCGGCATGACGACCGCTAACAATAAATCTTTTTTCGTTTTATAGTAGCGGAAGATTGTTCCTTCCGCTACACCAGCACGCTTTGCAATTTCACTTGTAGAAGTTGATGCATATCCTTTTTCTCCAAACATATCAACAGCTGCCTCTAAAATACGCATTTGACGTTCATTTCGTTTATCCGTATTAGTTGCGGCAATTAATTCATCCAGCCAATCCTTCTTCATCTACAATGCCCCTTTGTATCATCATTATATTTTCCGATGTTTCTTTAATGCAAATACATTCCCTATTGCAAATAATAGAGAAAAAAGTAGTAATACAGTAAGATCTAATGCGATCTCTGTAAATCCTTGATTTCGAATCATCACTTGTCTCATTGCGTCAGCTCCATATGTGAGTGGAAATAATTTCCCTAACATTTGTAGCCACTTATTCATAGATTCGATTGGAAACAACCCAGAAAAGAAAATTTGTGGCACAATGACAAGCGGTATGAACTGGATCATTTGAAATTCATTATTTGCGTATGCTGATAAAAACGTCCCTAAAGTTAATGCCGTTAAAGAAAGCATGCATGTAATAAGTAGCGTTAGCCATATGGAGCCAGCTACATACAAGTCTAAAATATAAACTGAAAAATTCACGATTATAATTGATTGTATAAATGCAAAGATTCCAAAACCAATAATATATCCTACAACTATTTCCCATCTTCTCACTGGAGTGGACAATAACCTCTCTAATGTACCACTTAAACGTTCTCTAACAAAGGAAACTCCAGACAATATAAATACAAAGAAAAATGTAAAGAAACCAATCAATACGGGACCAAGCCCATCAAACATTGTAAAGTCTTTAGAGCCATGTAAGTAATTTACTTCAGGCTTCATAACTGATACATCATTCTTTTCTGAACTCTTTTGTAAAACTTGAAGTACAGCACGATTTTTTGATGAATCACTTCCTTCTAATAAAAGATTCATTTTCCCATTCTCTAAATAAATTACTGCATCTACCTTTTGCAGTTCTAACTCTGAAATTGCTGTCTCTTTGCCGTATTCATAAATTGAGGCTTCTTGAGTTTTCATTGTTTTTACAATAGGAGCAGGCACATCAACTACAGCGATATGCGGTACATAGTCTTTTTGTGTAAACACTAGAGACAATAACCAAAGTAATAATATGGGTGCCCCAAACATCATCGCTAACGAACGTTTATCTCGAAAAAATTGGCGAATAATACGAATGATTACACCAGTAACTCTCATGATAGGGCCACCTCTTCCAACAAAAAGACATCTTCAATCCGTCCTGATGATACCCGTTTTTTCAATTCTTCAGGTATTCCAGTCGCAACTAGCTTTCCTTCTCTAATCAACCCTAGACGCTCACAAAACTCAGCTTCATCCATAATGTGCGTCGTTACAATAATAGTTGTGCCTTTCTTTTTCAAATCATAAAATTTTTCCCAGATTGTTTTTCTAAGAAGTGGATCTATCCCCACTGTTGGCTCATCTAAAATTAATATTTCAGGTTCATGAAGGAGTGCTATCGCTAATGATAAACGCTTCTTCATCCCACCTGAAAAATGCTGCACTTGCTGTCTTATATGTTGTGATAATTGTACAAGGTCAAAAACCTCTTCGATTCTTTCTTTTTTATGTTTTCCCTTTAATCCATACATCGTTGCAATAAAATCTGCATTTTCATATGCTGATAGCTCTTCGTATAATGCATCAGCCTGAGCCATATAACCAATTCTTTTCATTTCATTTAAATTAGGCATGTTCGTGTTGTAAACAAGCACTTCACCTTCTGTTGCCTCATTAATACCTGCAATCAATTTAATAAGAGTCGTTTTCCCTGAACCTGAAGGCCCAACTAAACCAAATATCTCTGCTTTTTCAACTTGCAATGAAAGATTGTGTATTACTTCTTTTTTTCCAAAACTTTTTGATACAGTCCGTAAAATAATGGCAGGTTGCTGCACGTATTCTTCCTCCTTTTCAAAAATGAGTGAGTACTCACTTTCATTTTACTCTTGCGTAATTATATGTCAAAATTCATTGATTAGTATGTATTTTCAATCTTAAACAATGAAACAGAGTCGACATTAGAATATCATTTCTTAAAGTCGACTCTGTTTCATTTAAATTATATATTTCATTTTACGTTTTTAAATTCATATATTTTCTAATTCTAGCAACATCTAAAGAATATTCGATAACTAATTGCTGTAACGGTAATATAACTGTGTCGGGATATAAATGGGCATATTGTAATGTTTCTGCATATTTTTCTAACCTTTTTTCTAAATACTTTATAATTTGATCAGGATGACTTACTAATAAACATTTACAATAATAATGTATTTGTTCCTCAATCGCCGTATACTCTTCAATTTCATATTCTTTATGCATGTGTACACCCCTTTAAGTTTTTTCATGAATTACTTATCACACTTTTCACTCGACTAATTTTTAAGTTTTTTGATTATTTACACTATAACAAACTCTCTGGGTCAAATTTTGTTACTTTATGTAACGTAGAAAATTTTTAACAAAATTGTAATGTTAACTTGTATAAATTACATATGGCTTATTTTTCTATACAAAAAATCGTACAGTTCAATTTAACTGTACGACTACAAGTTCTGGTCTATTGAAAATCCTTTGCGGTATGATACTATTACCTAGTCCTCTATTTACTACCATAGACGTATTTTGTTTTTCATATAAACCGGCTGTATATGTAGGGAGAATCCCTTGATTTGGCGCAACTAAACCTCCGATAAATGGCAATCTAACTTGCCCTCCATGAGCATGCCCTGATAACACTAAATCTATTTGCTCATCAGCATACTCTGTTAAAAATTCAGGCCTATGGGATAGTAATACATTATATGTATCCGGCTGCATTTCAAATTTCGCTTTTATAATTTCATCTTTTACAACATTTCCTTCATCACGGTTTCCAGTAACAAATTCCGGATCATCAATACCAAGTATATGTATGTCTTGTCCCCCTATTTGAATACTTACATGTTCATTTCTTAAAACAGTAACATGATGTTGCTTCAACTCTTTCTCTAAATCATTATATTTTCCTGACCATTTTTCATGGTTTCCTGTCACAAAATATATAGGATACTCCTTTACAAGCCCTCGTATTAATTCCAGACTAACTTCTGCATCGTATGATTTACTGTCAATTAGATCACCCGTAATAGCAATAATATCTGGATTTATGCTTTTTACTTTTTGAATTAAAGTTTCTTGATTGTCGCCAAATTTTTTATTATGTAAATCTGAAATTTGTAGAATTTTAAAACCTTTAAAAGAAGAGGGGATTTTATTAGATGTTATATTAACTTCAGTTATACTTATTAAATTGTTTTGTGAATATAAAAAGATACTAAAACTTACTAAAATACTAATAAGTAATATGATTCTTTTAGTCTTTTTGTTCATATTTCCTCCTAAAATCTTGATCAGTACTACAGTTCACAATAAATATTACGTGCCCTTCGCATTCAGAATAACTGAAATTTTTTAATTGATTTGTAGTATTTGTTATAGTTTTATACGCCACTAATAAAATTTTTCAATCTCATTCGTATTAGCTCATTCGCTATAAAGTGGAGCTTTGATATCCTAGTTGTCGTGCATGAGTGTATGATGTCATGCTCATTTTTCAGTGAATTTATAGCGAATCACTGGAAGCTCTTCATCATATTATTATTTATCTTACTTAGTTTGATAACGATATAACGATAATTCCTATAGTTTTTTATAAAAAAATTGTGTACTTTTCTCAAATTATATACGACATTTGCTTGTAAATATATTATTACCACTCCGATTTTAATTTGTTTAAAACGTGCATAGAGAGAATTGAAACACTAAATTACCTTATGAAAAGTTATTATTGTGCCATTTGTTAGAAAATTGAAAAAACATGTGTAGATAGATATCATTGTAAATGAATATATAATTAATTTTGATTTTCTGACATAATTCTTAACCTAGTTTTTGCGTGCATTATGAAATAAAATATTGCCCCATGTCAGTCTTTAAAAAATTATATATCATTACTTTAAGGGAGGAAGAAAACTATGAAGATGAAAAGAAAAATCATGATGACGACAGCACTTGCAGCTACATTAGCTACAGGTGCACTACCGACTACATCGGTGTTTGCTGCAGAAAAAGAGGCTCCTATCCAACAAAAAGAGGTACAAATGAGTATTCAACCATTCGCACAAAATAATTTGGAAACAGCGGTTAAGGCTGCCTTAAATGGTCCAGAAGTTAAAAAAATTAAAGTATTTGAGCATGAATTTAATGTAAAACCAATTGAAGTAGTAAATTTAGGTGGCGGTAAAACATATGTTAAGGGACAAATTTCTCATCATTTAAGTTTTCGTCCAGATGATCAATTTTATTATGAGTTTACAGTGCAAGATGGAAAGGTAATAGATAAGCCTGTATTTAATATTGATAGAGGTGGTTGGACACCATTTGCTGCTCCACTTTTATCAATTCTTGCTGCTTATAATGGGATCCCAGTTAATCCAAATGATTTAAATGCACTTGGTCAGCAGATTGGGAAAGTTATAGATGGCAGCTGGGAACATGCAGCCCAATCTATCGCAACTGTAGTTAGTTTAAGTTTTAATGAATAGAATTTTTAAATTTTTATTAGCATTGTAGAGATCCACTTTTCCTAAGTAGCCTTGTTATAAGAAATTCTGAAACAGCTATTAATAGATTTTTACCACTCAGTCACATTATCTTGATTTGTTAACCAGCTTATCATTCATTATATGTCATAAAATAGAAGTCTTTTTTAAGGCTTCTGTTTTGTTTGTATACAATACGATAAAAGGTTGTTTTTTCGAGTCCATACTTCGATTCTTTAAGAATCCGTTTGGCTATTAGGTACAATTCATTACAACAAATTATTAAAGTCTCAAATAACTTACACCTCCTATTTTTTAATTTTTTTCAAATACAACAATTCATTATTTAAAGAATGACAACAATAAATATAGTAAAAAACCATCTTATTTTAACTATTGTTTAAAGGTCAGGAGAGATAAAATGAACAAAATGAACAACTTCTTTAAAATTAGCATCCTTACTTGTTTTACACTAGTAAGTTTAAGTACACCATCTACTATTTTTGCTGATAGTCATCCCGGTTATTCCTATGAATCCAATATAGGCTATCAAAATCCAGCTTGGATGTCGAAAGTAGCAAATTCAATAAAATTAAGTGAATTATCTATTCCAGGGACTCACGGTACAATGGCTTTACATGGCGCAAGTTTTCTTGATGAAAATTTGACAAGAAATCAAACTATGAGTCTACCCCAACAATTAAACTCTGGAATTCGATATGTAGATATGCGTGTTAAACGTGTAAAAGATTCTTTTGCAATGTACCATGGTATTGCAAATCAAAAAGCAGTGTTTGAAGATGTATTAAAAGAGGCAATTCAATTTTTAAAAGATTATCCGACAGAAACAATTTTAATGCGCTTAAAAGAAGAAACTACTCCTGAAAGTGGATCACTATCATTTGAGGAGATATTTTTAAAATATAAAAACGTTAATGCTTCATATTTTTGGGACCCTAATTCCGTACCAACTACAGATAGAAACAACCCTACTTTAGGAGATATCCGGGGTAAAATTGTAATCTTACAAAACTTTACATCCTCTCAATATTACGGTGTTGATTACGAAAGTTTGAATATACAAGATAAATTTGAAATTGGAAGCGGTCCAGACGAAATATATGGAAAATGGAATGCGGTAAAAACCCATCTACAAAATGCAAATACTAACTTTAATAATGGAAAAATATATCTCAACCATTTTAGCGGTACAGGTGGTGCAGCTGCATTTTTAAATAATGTATATCCATGGTTTGTTGCAAGTGGAAAAGAGAACAGAAATACTGATAGTAATCCTAAGTTGATTCAAACGAATTTCACTAATGCGTGGAGTGATTTCCCCCGCGATAAAAATGGACAAGTATATTATGGTGGTATGAATACACTTGGGACCGAACTCTTGCAACAAGGTGGAATTAAACATTCTGGTATCATCGCAGCTGATTTTCCTGGGCCAGGTTTAATTGATAGTATCATTAAATTAAATGGTATACATTCGAATGAAAAAGAAGTATTAATTTCGCAGATTTCATCCGAATCTAGTCCTTTATCCGGACAAAAAAACCGATCCAGTCAAAACTTTAAAATTGATAGTTTACCTGTAGGTACTAAGGAATTAAAATGGGTTATTGAACCTTCAGAAAAAGATTATCCTTCTTCTATTTCTTTCAATGTAATGATCGACGTTTCCCTAGGTACAGATTCTACTCTTTGGAAAAATATTTCACATGGATCTAGGACTGAAGCCTACACAAATACTAAATATTATATTGCAAGTCCAATTGGTGCCACTAACAAATTCACAGTGAAAATATACGCTATTACAAATTAAAAAAATAAAGAATCCCAATGGAATTCCTTTTTGATGGAATACCATTGGGGTTCTTTTTTGATTTCATTACGTAAACATTAAGATGGTGATTAAATTTACTCACATATCATTTAAACCATTAGATAATCTGTATTTGGAACGACCTTGAATTTTCAAAAAGAAATCCCAAAATGTTAACTACCTTTTCCAGCTTATCATTTATTCAAAACTGGCTTCCAAAGTGATAGGGCAAAAATCCAATTTGAGTCGCCGTTCCCTTGATAATCTTGAACCGCTTCATACACTTTTCCCTCATGTACTACTCTATCACCTTTAGTATATGCCTTTCTTGCATCCCATTTTTCATATGTGGAATCCCCTGACTTTGTTGTTACATTCAAAACATCACTTCTACTAGATTCATTTCCAGCTAAATCAACCGCCGTCACTACATACTTATACGATGTATTAGCCTTCAAATCTTTATCCATAAATGATGTATTATCAGCTGCCCCAATTTTATTCATAACCCCAGCGCTTTCTCTATATACAATATAATGGTCAACACCTACATTATCTTCAGACGGACTCCACATCAAATTAACAGTTGTCGCTGTTGTACTCATACTATGTAATCCTTTTGGTTGAGTCGGAGCCTCTTTATCTGGAATTTCATTTGTTGTCTTAGCCTTTAGTTTTTCACTTTCTTTTGATATGTTTCCAGCAGCGTCTAATGCCTTTATTGTATAGGTATATTCCGTATTTGCTTTTAGTTTTTTATCAGTAAAAGTTGTACCTGGTACCGTCCCAATTACTTCTCCATTACGTAACACTTGATATTCTTTTACGCCTATATTATCAGTAGAGGCCTTCCATGTTAGTTCAACACTATTGGCAGATACTTTAGACGCATTTAATCCCGTTGGTTGACTTGGAGCTACTGTGTCGGGAGTTTCATTATTTACTAAATTTACATCAATTACGTTATAAAACGCATTTGACGTATCTGCTACATCCCATACAGCTAAAATAACATGATAACCATTTCGATCAGTTGGTACATTAATTGTATGTGTTAAATTATTTGATGCGGCCGAACCGTCATGGTTCACAGTTCCAATTGGTTCTAATTCAGCACGTGTTAATGGTTTATTAGGATCCCATCCCTTTTTTGTAATGTAATAATGCCATTTACTTGTAGAATGTGCCGCTGTGTATTTCCATGTAAATGTATTTGCTCCCCCCTTTATTGTGTTTTTGAACCAGTGATTTGATGTTTGTTGGTCAAGAGTCCCTCCAAACAGTCCTCCTGCCGAAGCAATTTTCCCATCAATCGGTCCACCATCTGGGAATCCTTTAGGTGCTTCTAGACTTTGAGGTTCGTACATTACATTTCCACAATTTAAATTTAATGCTCCATAATTCTGACTACATAAAGCAGCACGACTACTCGGCTTTTCAACAAACCCATGTGCATATGCACTTTGAGGAATCATTGTAATTGCCGTCACTCCTGCAGCTAAAACACAAGCACCAATTCCTTTTTTACTTTTTCTTAATCTTTCTAACTTAGATGTTAATTTCAAATTCATACTTGTCCCCCCAATATATTGTTTACGCTAATATAATAGCAATATAGGGATAAACGAACAAATCACCTACTAATATATTAATAGTTCAATAACATAAACATATTTAGTTTATTTATTAACCTGATATGGGGCTAAATTAAGCAAATTAATTCTATTTTGTAACATTATGTAGTAAAGAGTTTATAAAAAACCAATAAAGATTCACAAAAAATCCAAATATCGATTACGGTTTAATATTCTTACTTTTTGGTATATTGAAGTTTATATTTTCAAAATAATATAATTCCAGAAACGCCTTACACATATATTGTACAATTCCAATATACGATTCATATTAACTTAATATACGGTTTAAATAAATCTCACTTCACTATGGTGAAACTGTTGAAACTTTACTTCATAATAACTCTGTAGGAAACTTATAAACAACTAAAAAAGGACACACCTATAGCATATGTATGCGTAGGTGTGTCCTTTTCTCAGATAAATTTTAGAGTATTAACTTCTTTTTATTCTATCGTATAAGATAACTATTTAAATTTAAAAATATTTAGTATAGAATAGGAACATTCGCTATATTTATGTATGAAAGGATTTTTGGAAATGGACTTGTTGCAAATCAAGAAAATGGAAAATTTAATTTGGACTATTGAACATAGTAGTGACCTCTCAAAAAGGTTTTACATAATAAAATTTTTTGATAGAGAAAATACAATTAAGCCAATTGAAACGTTAGAATTTGGAAATAGAAATATCGATAAATTTGAATGGGTGTTTATTAATATATTTCCAAGGATAGTAACAACTTATGTCCCTTCCACTGGAAGGAAGCCTGATGAATCATTAATAGATACAACTAGAGAAAACAGTAAAGAATCACTTATTTTACAAGGAATACGAACCTACACCCAGTTTTGGTCATGTTAACCCCCACCCTTCTATAGCAGCAAATATAATTTTGCATAAAATGTGGTTTTTAAGTTAAGGTGAATTCTATATATAAATTCTTCTAAGAGTTTCATTCACATTGTATTGTTTGTTATTTGAAGAACAATGAGTTTTTTATAATATACGATATATCAATTTTTAAAATGTATGCTTATACTTATTTTTTTAGACATTTTATTCTCTTAAGAGCATCCACGCAAATACATGCTCTTAAGAAAATAAAAGTAGTACGCATGAGATTGAATGAATATTAAATAAAACACTTTGGATCTGGAACTTACCTTACACTTTGTTTTATATACATAAAAGAAGAGTAGAATATCCTTTTTTATTTTTAGATTTTCCTACTAACACTTCAAACAATCTAACAGGACGTTAAGTAGTGAATAGTTCAATTTAAGGGGATTGTTTTAGTCTCTACTAATTTAGTAGAGACTTCAGTTCCACATTTAACCTTTCTAAATTCTAGATGATTAAATCCTTGATTAGCGCCTCATCGGTTGAATCAAAAAGGTATGCACTTTAATACACCTAGTCCAACAAACGTAAATATTACTCCTACCAAATCAAACAAAAAAATTTGAGTAGCCCCCTATTTATTGCACTAATTATAACTAGATCTAGCCCTTTCCTTTTCTTTAAATTCCTACTTTAACTAGACCATACGGACGTTAAGTGATATGAAAGGTTCTTTATAATGGGGGAATTTTTCACCTTTTCTAAATAACTTATTATATTATTTTTATCTAATAAGGCACAGAAACAAATTAAAAACCTTTAGTGCTCCTGAGAAAACCTCTTGAGGAAAAACGTTTTTAGGGTGAAACGTTTTTCAGGGTACTTTTATACTGACTCTTTTCCTTAAAATGTTTCTGTACCTAATATTTAAATTAACTTATGTCAAAATATTTCGCAATACAAGTACTAAATGCTACATGGATATATAGAAAATGACACTTTTTATGAGCATAACCCATCAAATACTTATATTAAATATAGAAAAGTTACCTTGCTATTATTAAATTTGTTAAATTAAATAATGAAAATGGAGAATACTAACTTTATAATTGTCACAATTTAATCTATATATCTACTCTTTTATTACTCGTAAAAATCATTTGATAATTCCTTCAATATTAATTTATGAAATGCAGAGACCATCTAAAGCAACAATTTTCTTACATTAGATTGTTTTTCTATCTAATTTATTTTGTCGAAAAAAGTCGATATTTTCATATTTTTTTCATTTAATTATTGTACATTTACACATTTAATGTTAGGATTATGCCTATTCAAATTAGATCCTATTGATTCCTCTTTAAGATTTCTTTATTTTATTTGTGAAAATTAGTTACTTTCTAGTAAATTCCCAGCAATCATACAGCAAACTACACTAATAATAATTCTAAAATTATATTTTCATCTCGTAAATTCATAAAAAGGAATTTACGTCAAACTATATTTTCTATCTGTGTATATTCATTCTTTATTCAAACATGATTAATCATAAGTTCTAACTCGTTAATCAAATTTAAATAACAATTTTGATTCTAAAATAAGTTCAAAATCAAAATAAATATATTGTTATTTCAAAATAATGTTGTAAACTATCTTTAGAATGGAAAGATTTATGTAACAGCATGTTAAGGGGTTACAGGGGGAATAAAAATGAGAAATTTTTTCGATGACAAGTATAAAAATATTGAATTAAAAAGGAGGCTATTAAATATAATCAGTGAAATTAGTGAATTAAAAGGAAAATTAGCTGCTTATCAGGAACAAAATCCTGATATATTTACTAGCTTAGAAAAAACCATACCACTTCATTACATAAAAAACTTTACTACTACCTATGAAGATATAAAAGTCCCAAATAAAAGATTAAAAGAACTTATTTTAGATGATATAGTACCTCAAAATATTTCGGAAGATGCTATCTTTTGTTTTTATCAAACACTTACTTTTGTACATAAGAATTCCTGTGATTTATTAATCAATCCAGAGACTATACAGGAATTACATTTTCAATTAATACATTACCTTACCTCTGACAGTGCCAAATGGCGCGAAAAACCGTTTACTATTCCAGGTATTCCTGAAAACGGAATGCACTTAAATAGTTACCGCATTCTTCCACATGAGCTTATTCCACAAGTAATGGAACAATTATGTGATCAATATAACTCATTAAATTCTAGTAAGGGCTATCATTCACTTTTATTAATAGCTCGTTTTATATTTAATTTTTATTGCATAGTTCCTTTTAATCAGGGTAACGGCAGATTGGCACTTATGTTAATGCAATTGCTATTAATTAAGAGTGGAAATACATTTGTAAAATATGTATGTCTGGATAAATACATTAAGAAAAATGAATCTGAATATTACAATTCGATTTATAAATCTTCGGTAAATTGGTACTGCGAGGAACATAATAGTAGCTTTTGGTTAAAAACGTTTTTAACTATTATATTAGAGGCGTACAAAGATCTTCATAATACAGTTCTAGATTCTATATGTAAGCATACTAAAGTGGAGAGAATTCAGGATTTTATACTTAAACAAAAACAACCCTTTACTAAGGAGTGTATTCGTAACACATATCCAGACATAGCAGAGAGTACAATCAGTAAGGCTTTAAATTCCTTGCAATTGTTTGGCCATATTAAGCTAGTGACAAAAGGAAGAAATGCTAGTTGGATTAAAGTTTAACTATGCTTGTAAAACACTTACAGTTCAAAAAAGAAAATTATAACTTTATCATTTAAATTCATGCCTTTGGACTCTTATTCATTGAATTTCACTTTAATATATTAAGCTATTATTACTAATTTAGTTATTTCTAATTCCTACAAAACGTTTTATAGGAATATTTGTCGAAAAAAGTCGTATTTTAATATTTTTTCTTTATTTTCTGGTTGTAAACGTTTCATTTTCGTGTTACCATCTTAATCAAACAATAGATGGTAATAAAAATGAAAATATTTCTTTCCCTTAGAAACATATAAACGTACGGTCATATCAAGAAAATAAGGCCAAAGGAATATTTGATACCTATCCAAATTACCAATAGGAATTTTGCCGCATTAACTTTCTGTTATTTCAGAATAAAACTTCACATTTTGTCCCTAAACAAAATTTGTTAGCGTGCAAAATTCAAATACACTAAAACACCCAAATAAATGAAATGTCCTTTTTTATTGAGCATTGAGGTATGAAAAAATAATTCTTCCTACAAAATTCAGCTGAATAACATAAAGACATCTAAATTACTACCTTTATCGCCATCTATTGTTGACAACATATTTACCAACTATTAAAAAGAACCTATCAAGGGTTCTTTTTTATTATAATCATTCAAATTTCACTTCTATCTTGATACTTAGATTTCTACACAAATTACATCTACTTTTTTACTCTCAATTATTGAATTTATAATATAGTAGTTCAATTTTAGTTATTCTTGATCTCAATCCGTTTAAATTAGTGAATAAAATTCAAACATATAAAAATAATAACTACAACTAATCGTTATATATTAAAGAGGTGTCAATTTTGTCCTTAAATGAAAAGACCCTAGAAACAAAGACAGATAAAACCATTGAAAAAATCCAAACAAGTAACTTAAAAGAACTTAAAAATACATTAGATAACATCTTTAATATTAGTGCAGATTTAATCGAACATCCTTTGCAATTAAAAACAAACACGAATATTTTACTATATTATTTTGAAGGCCTTACAGATGGTGTTGCATTAAAAGGAAATGTTGTTACACCATTATTACAAGAAGTGAATGAGGACAGCCAAATATTTAATTCTAATATTATTGCTACTCATACCAAAATAGTACATACGTGGAATGAAATTAAAGAAGGATTACTTGAGGGACAATGTGTACTGTTTATGGAAGGAGAAAAGAGGTCCCTTCTAATAAATACAAAAGGTTGGGCAGAGAGAGCGATTCAAGAACCAATTTCAGAAGTTACTATTAAAGGCTCACATGATGGGTTTATTGAGAATGCCACAAAAAACATAGGCTTAATTCGTCGATATATTCCTTCTACTGAATTGAAAATTAAAAAATTGACAATTGGAGAACGCGCCACTTCTTTAGTCTATTTAATTTACTTAGGGGATGTAGCAAACGAAGATGTGGTCCAAGAAATAGAAACTAGAATCTGTAAAATTAAAACGGATGCGATATTGAGCATTGGAGAACTATCTAATTTTACAAAGGATCAAAATTGGACTCCTTTTCCACAGGCTTATTTAAGTGAACGCCCTGATGCCATTTCTAATCATATACTTGATGGAAAAGTAGCAGTGTTAATTGATAGATCTCCTGGTGCGATGATTGTCCCAATGAATTTAATTGGATTTTTTCAGACTCCAGATGATTATAATATACATTGGCTCATTGCATCATTTTTTCGCTTATTACGATTTGCAGGATTTATTATAGCTATTTTTTTACCTGCAATTTATATTGCTATAGTCTCTTTTCATTTTGAAATCATTCCTTTAGATCTATACACTTCTATTGCAACGTCAAGAGTTAAAGTCCCTTTCTCTCCTTTATTGGAAGCTTTTATAATGGAAATCACACTA
>NZ_JADAXG010000069.1:0-206 GCF_019837545.1 Bacillus sp. 17RED48 | reverse complement strand
ATGAGTTATTTTATTAAAAGTGCGGGTGAAGGGAGTCGAACCCCCACGCCAAAGGCGCTAGATCCTAAGTCTAGTGCGTCTGCCAGTTCCGCCACACCCGCATATTAATTTTTAAGAAAAATGGGGCGACTGATGGGAATCGAACCCACGAATGCCGGAGCCACAATCCGGTGCGTTAACCACTTCGCCACAACCGCCATGATTTT
>NZ_JADAXG010000068.1:0-215 GCF_019837545.1 Bacillus sp. 17RED48 | reverse complement strand
CGAAAAATATTAAGTACAGGTGATATTGTTTACATAGATGCCTTAGATCGTATGGGCCGCAATTATGATGAGGTAATTTCAGAATGGAAGTATATAACAAGAGAATTACAAGCTGATATCGTAGTTTTAGAAAATGAAACCCTGTTTGATAGTCGGAAATTTCGTGAGATGGGTGATATGGGCCGATTAATGGAAGATCAATTTTTATCTTTGCT
>NZ_JADAXG010000067.1:0-225 GCF_019837545.1 Bacillus sp. 17RED48 | reverse complement strand
CTATTTGGTTGCCAGCCGTTATCAGTACCAGCGGAAATTTTTAAGTCAATTAAAATATTGGCATACTTTTCTCCCCAGTGTCCTTTTAAATCTTCAAATTTACTTTGGCCATTATGATGTGTTGTACTTTGTAGTTTATAAGCATTTACTAGCATGGTAGCCATAGCAGCACGTGTAACTTTTCCGGATGGATTGAAGATTCCATTCCCTTCACCTTTAACAATA
>NZ_JADAXG010000066.1:0-267 GCF_019837545.1 Bacillus sp. 17RED48 | reverse complement strand
AAAACATTTGAAACAAACAAATGATTCCTGGAGAGTAGATGAAACATACATCAAAATCAAAGGCGAAAAAATGTACTTATATCGTGCGATTGATTTCGAAGGAAACACAATTGATTTTTATTTGAGTAGTAAACGAGATGCCAAAGCTGCCAAGCGATTTCTAAAGAAAGCCCTGGCTTCTTGTCATGCCATAGGACCTCGTTCTATAACTGCTGATGGAGATAAAGCCTATCCTGTTGCGATAAGAGAACTAAAAGACGAACAGTA
>NZ_JADAXG010000065.1:0-287 GCF_019837545.1 Bacillus sp. 17RED48 | reverse complement strand
GAATGAGCGTATTCGAAAACATTTGAAACGAACAAATGATTCCTGGAGAGTAGATGAGATGAGACATACATCAAAATCAAAGGCGAAAAAATGTACTTATATCGTGCGATTGATTCCGAAAGAAACACAATTGATTTTTATTTGAGTAGTAAACGAGATGCCAAAGCTGCCAAGCGATTTCTAAAGAAAGCCTTGGTTTCTTGTCATGCCACAGGACCTCGTTCTATAACTGTTGATGGAGATAAAGCCTATCCTGTTGCGATAAGGGATCTAAAAGCCGAACAGTG
>NZ_JADAXG010000064.1:0-292 GCF_019837545.1 Bacillus sp. 17RED48 | reverse complement strand
GAAATTGGAGCGGAAGACGGGATTCGAACCCGCGACCCCAACCTTGGCAAGGTTGTATTCTACCACTGAACTACTTCCGCAAGACATGTTTGAGATATTTCATTAAAAGTGCGGGTGAAGGGAGTCGAACCCCCACGCCAAAGGCGCTAGATCCTAAGTCTAGTGCGTCTGCCAATTCCGCCACACCCGCATATTTCATTAAAATGGTGAGCCATGAAGGATTCGAACCTTCGACCCTCTGATTAAAAGTCAGATGCTCTACCAACTGAGCTAATGGCTCTTGCAATAAAAA
>NZ_JADAXG010000063.1:0-307 GCF_019837545.1 Bacillus sp. 17RED48 | reverse complement strand
CGTTTAGTTTTGAGAGTTCAATTAAGTATTGACTCTTAAATGAGGATATGATATAAATAAATCCTGCAATTTGTATGGGCCTATAGCTCAGCTGGTTAGAGCGCACGCCTGATAAGCGTGAGGTCGATGGTTCGAGTCCATTTAGGCCCACCATACAACTTTTGGGGCCTTAGCTCAGCTGGGAGAGCGCCTGCCTTGCACGCAGGAGGTCAGCGGTTCGATCCCGCTAGGCTCCACCAAAAAGCTATTTTAAATAGCAAATGGTATGTTCTTTGAAAACTAGATAACAGTGTAGCTCATATTTTTT
>NZ_JADAXG010000062.1:0-332 GCF_019837545.1 Bacillus sp. 17RED48 | reverse complement strand
ATATGGTGAGGCCTTATAGTAGACAGGAAAAAGAAAGCACATTAACCTGTTTACTATGGAGGGGATTTTTCTATGGGAAAAATTAGAGTCACTTACGATGTAACATTTAAGAAGAAAGCTATAGATTTATATTTAAACGAAGGCATGAGCTATGAAACCGTTGCGAAAGAATTAGGTATTCATCACTCGGTTGTAAGTCGTTGGGTAAAACACTTTGAAGCTTAAGGTATCAAAGGATTAGAAGAAAAACGCGGTAAAGCGAAAGGACCAGGTGTAGGTAGACCAAGGGGGAAATCAGAAAATCCAGAATCTAAAATGAAACGATTAGAAGC
>NZ_JADAXG010000061.1:0-371 GCF_019837545.1 Bacillus sp. 17RED48 | reverse complement strand
CAATATAATGTTTTTTTAAAAATGGAGGAGGTAGAGGGATTCGAACCCCCGCGCGACTCTCGCCGCCTGTCGGTTTTCAAGACCGATCCCTTCAGCCGAACTTGGGTATACCTCCATGAAGGAAAAATAAAAATTTATTATTATATGTATCTAAACCATTTAAAAAGAAAATGGAGGAGGTAGAGGGATTCGAACCCCCGCGCGATTCTCACCGCCTGTCGGTTTTCAAGACCGATCCCTTCAGCCGAACTTGGGTATACCTCCGAGACATATAATAAATAAAGTGGAGCCTAGCGGGATCGAACCGCTGACCTCCTGCGTGCAAGGCAGGCGCTCTCCCAGCTGAGCTAAGGCCCCATGTTTTTGGGAAT
>NZ_JADAXG010000060.1:0-400 GCF_019837545.1 Bacillus sp. 17RED48 | reverse complement strand
TTTCCAAAAACATGGGGCCTTAGCTCAGCTGGGAGAGCGCCTGCCTTGCACGCAGGAGGTCAGCGGTTCGATCCCGCTAGGCTCCACTTATTTTAATATCTTTTATGGCGGTGTAGCTCAGCTGGCTAGAGCGTACGGTTCATACCCGTGAGGTCGGGGGTTCGATCCCCTCCGCCGCTACCATAAAGGACCTTTAGCTCAGCTGGTTAGAGCAGACGGCTCATAACCGTCCGGTCGTAGGTTCGAGTCCTACAAGGTCCACCACTAAAGCTTTATATCTCGGAGGTATACCCAAGTTCGGCTGAAGGGATCGGTCTTGAAAACCGACAGGCGGCGAGAGTCGCGCGGGGGTTCGAATCCCTCTACCTCCTCCATTTTTTCTAAATTAAATATTTTATCA
>NZ_JADAXG010000006.1:0-345718 GCF_019837545.1 Bacillus sp. 17RED48 | reverse complement strand
TTTAAATAATTACTTTTTTTGATATTTTTCTTTTTTTATTTCTTCGATCAAATTAAAATTCGGTTTCCCAAAAGGATTAATTGCATATGGCCGATGAGATATACTTATTAGCTGATATGCCAAAAACAAATCATTTTCCTCTAAACAGTCTCTCCCTTGCCTCACTGCATGTACTGTCGCTTCTTCTAATATTTTCTTAACATAAAAAGGAATCCCTTTAGAAGCGTAATATAATTTCTCAGATAAATTAGGATTAGCTAAATATGATTTGCACACAAACGGAAGTTGATGATCCAGGTTATTTAAAAATGCTCTAAATACTATTTGTTCTTCTTTACTTTCATACTCAAATGATTTCAAATCTAATCTTGTGCAAAAGCGCCGATCTAACTGTGCATTATGCTGGAAAATTTTCTGTGACTCTGGCATGCCACAAATTAAAACAGGAACTCCTACATCATCAGTAAATGACTTCACCCAATCAGACGCTCGATTAAAGACATGTTGTGTCTCCCTATCAATTAAATGTTGAAATTCATCAATTACTACCATTTGAACTTCACATTTTTCAATAAATTTTAATAACCTCGCAGTCTGATTATTCTCTGTACCTTTATCATATACAGGATCCCCCAAATCTAATAAAATTTTAGAAGCTACAGATTTTGGAGTAGCTCCAACAGGAACCTTAGTATATAAAATTGGAATTTTGGTGCATCCATCTATCATCTTCCTCGGGTATTTATTCTGATATTCTTTTAATAAAGTTGACTTTCCTACTCCTGTTTCTCCAGAAAGAAATATCCCATCTGGTTGAATAGATCCCTCTGATAACAAATGATATTCTTCAATCCGCTCTATCACCCTTTTATATCCTGGATGCTGAATGACTATTTTTTTTACATGTTCCTTTCTTGTTCTAATTTCCTCAAAACTAGGATTCCGTCCGTTCAATTCTCCGAATTTAATTTTATTACTCATTATCGCCACCCCTAAAAGTAACATCCCATTCAGGTAGATCCTTAAGATCAATTTCATAACTCATTCTATTAGTTGATTTTTTGTGTTCTTTATTCACATTCCCTTGAGGTAGTATGAGTGTTTCTAAAGCCTTTGGAGTTTCTAATTGAACATGCGAAATACCCATAGACGATACATCTAATGCTATTTGTGGTTGTTCATTATTTTTTTCACCCTCATTTAAAATTGGTTTTTTTAATCTTCTTGCCTTTTTTTGCTCTTCTCTCTGTATTTCCTCTATCTTTCGATTTGCCCTTCCTATACTTCTTTGATCCACCTTGTTTTTCTTTTCAATCCTAGCTTTAGAATTCAGTTCCAAAGTGGAATAATGTACTGGATATTCAGCATTGATACCTTTTCTCTCCAATCCAGTATTATAAGCCTTAATATACTTTCTTTCATAAGAGTTATACACATAAATACTTCGCATATCATCTAAATCATACCTTACCCTAACTTTTCCTCCCTCTTCTTTCCCGTTTATTTCAAGATAGTTTTTATAATTCATAAGATCCGCGCTAGTATAGTATTCATTTTTAATCACTATCCCTTTATTAGTAATAGTACGTTTTTCTAATCCTCCCATTAAAATAAATTTAAGCTCTTCTTTACTCCTAGGCATCGGCAAAGATAATTGTGGATTTTCTTTCATTCCTCTTTCCCATAATTCTCTAGGCGTAGCCCCTCTTCTAGAATCGTAAGAATTTGCAATTAAATCTACAAGTGCTATATGTAGCATATATATAAACCCTTGCATAGTAATACACGCTTTTCCTTCTGAATCATATTGTCCCCGTTCAAGAGGATTTGAAAAAGTCGTTCCTTTTAAGCTATGAACAAACTTTGTATTTAACGTCCTGAATGCTCTTTCTATTGTTCCTTTTTGATTACCTGCTCCTACTGCACAGTATTGAATTTCTCGAATTCCTACCTGTAGACATGCATCATCTAAATCCAACGATTCATTCACCTTTGCATTATCTAGTACTATTAATTCAGGAATTCCAAAGCCCTCCCATTTATTTTCTACCATAGGATACAATCGTTTCACATATGTCTTAGGCATAATTGTATGCAACAAGCATTGCTTAACTGCTTGTGTATTAATATTTCCAAACGTTACAAAGAAACCTAATGGGTATCCTGTAAATTTATCTATTGCATAAACTAACCATGGTCTTCTTGGCTTTAAGGTCTCTAAATCTAATAACATAATATCTAGTGGTGTCCAATCGATTTCAACTCTTTGTAAAGGCCTTGTAACAACCACTTCCTTCGTAGAACCCTTTTGAATCAAATCCGCTTGAACTTTACCGTATTTCAATGTATTTAGCTTATGTTTATCTACAACTTGCTTTACCCTTCTATAAAAGGTTGACTTAGAAATTGATTTAATCTCTTCTCCCAAATCTCGAAATTCATTATATTCATCAATTCTTAGAAGAAATTCCGAGTATAATTGTTCTAATGTCCTTTTTTCTCCCCTATATAAATAATCTTTTAGAACTTCATCTAATAAATTTAACACTTTCTCATTTGTACTAGGCCCTTTGGGTCCGCTACGCGCCGGCACTAGACTTCTTATATCATTAGTAATATTCCAACGTTTTTTCCATTCATAAAATGTTGATTTACTAATTTTCGGCTCTATTTTAATTAAATATTCAGATATTTCTTCAGGTAAAATTTCTCCTTTAATAACCGGTTCTAATATCTTATATCTTCTTTTGGCCTCTATTTGAACATGATTAGGAAGTGCTTCAAATTCTGGAATTTGATTAATATATTCACTTTCCTCATTTATTCGAAAAATTAATTGCTCCTTTGCCCATAAATCTAATAACTCCTCTTTACTCCAGATTTCTATCCTCTTATAATCAATATTTTCTATCTCTAAGTCCTTTTCCATCTCTTTTCTAACTATATACTCATTGTCGCGAATCATAAAGCGTAGACCACATTTAAATTGGTATGCTCCCACCTTAATCCTCCTAACTATAAGCGGAGTATACTAGACTCATTAATAACTTCACTAGTCAAGTCCACTTTTATTAAGTTTTTGCATATCATAAAATAAACATTTCCAATAATTTCAGCCTCACTAAATTCAGAGAGCATTGGCCTTAATTCCTTAATCGTACATGTATTTTTATGTTTCTCCATATAATCACTTACATATTTCATAATACTATTATTAGTTTGTGCTTCTTTAATCACCATTAATTTATCAAGATTTTCAATTAAATATCCCTTTCTTATATCATCCTCAGTCATAATTGAATATATCCAATCTTGTTGTTCACAGTACATCTTTCCTACCTCAAACTTAACAAGATTATCTGAATCCTTAATACGTTCTTTGGGTTTTATTTCATATAAATATGTATGCAAATCTCTTGTGATCACTTTAAAATCAGGAAAATACCTATAAGCTCTCCCCTCATACCTATATTGAATACATAAGGGCTGCGATTCATAAAAAACAACATTACAATCAAATTCTAAAAGTTTAATGAAGTCTCTTTCTAACAAACTCTCATAAAAAATAGATTTACCTAAACGTTGACTAAATATCTTTCCTCTAAAATTCTTCCCTTTACTGGGCATAACTTTTCTTGAATTTCCCATCCGATTTCACCTCTTACATCGTTAAGTATAGCTATCAAAACAAATGTAAATAATGACTTATAAGGAGTGATAATTTTGTTTCTTATTTATGTCCAACCTTATGAAAATGAAAGCCTAGCAAGCTTTATATTTCGTACTGCTAAAGAAAATTTTATGGAAGAACCACTTTGGTTCTTATCATTATTTACAGAAAGATATAAGCATAAACTCTGTGAATCCTCACTAAATTGGCTAGACGATATACCACTATCAGAAATTTGCGAAATATTAAAAATGAATATCCAAGATGCAGAACGAATGACATTTCCTAATTTATTAAAGCAGTTACATCTCCCCTTAAAAAATAAAGTTAAATGTCCATGGATTATGTATCACACAACAAAATTTTGTCCTTTTTGTATTGTAGAAAAGCAATACCATCGTATTGCTTGGAGCTTGACATATTCTCATTGTTGCCCAAAACATAACGTGTTTTTAATTGAAAAATGCGTAAAATGCAACAAACACATTACACCTAGGAGAATTATTTTAGATCAATGTGGATGTGGAGCAACTTTAAGTACATTTCCCGTAAATTACGTAGAAGATTTATCATTAATAGAATACCAAAAAATAATTAATAATTTATTCATCAAGAAAGGGTCATTCCATTTAAATAAATGGATTACAAATCATAGAATGCTTTTTAAATCATTAGAATTTTTCGCAACATGGATTCCTCAAATATTGCCAAAACATGAGATTCCCTCAATACAAAATATTGCTTTTTCTGAAAATGTTATTGCTAGAACTAGATTAAAAAAAGAAAAAAGTGATCAACAAGCTCTCATACTATACACATATGCATATAAACTTCTATATGATTGGCCAAACTCCTATCATAATTTAATAAGAACCGCTGAAAACAATGTAGAAGATAATAATTTTTCGATATTTATCAAAACTGCCCTACCAAATTTATTACAAACAGAACTCTATCCTATTTTTAAAGAATTCATTAACTATCTAGGTATATATAAACTACAAACAAAAGATTCTCTTATTTCTTTAGAAGAAATCCCACAATTAATTAAACATTTCAATAAAGATATAGTGGAAAGTAATTATTTTCATCCTTTACCAGTAAATTTAAAAGATATAAACTTAACTGTGTATAAACAAAAAGAAATTGAAAATTGGTGTAATTTTTATAATGAAAGCATCACGAAAGAAGAAGCACGTAGTATATTAGGAACTAGTGCCAAAGTAACGTATCAAATTTTATCTAATAATCTTATTCAAGATATTGCTCATAAAAAAAACGGTTCCATGACAAGTTGGATTATCCCTATACATGCATTAGCAAACTTCATAAAAGAACTAAAAAAACAATCAGTAAGAACTCTCGAACAAAAAGAAATTCGTACTTTAAATAAAGCTTTTGAATGGATAGGCTATACAAATTCTCATCATCTAATACGTGCTATGTTAGAAGGAAAGATTAAGTATATTTTTAATGAAAAGAATTTAGGAAATTCGGTACTTCCAGTTCACGATATTTATACTGTAATACGTAATATTATGTTAAAAAATGCTGAAATAGCTGGAGAGTTACCTATATCCAATCTTACATTTCTATTAGGTGTTAAAAAATCCGATATTGAACATTGGATTAAAACTAAAAGATTTGGAGAAAATAAAAGCTTAAATGCTGTTACATTTGAGAATTTTCATTTATTCAAAAAGCAGTATCTCACAACTTATCAGTTATCACATATAACCGGCCTGAGCATTTCACAAATAATTAAGAAAAATTATACTGGAAAAATCCATTCTATTTCTGGTCCAAAGTTCAATGATGGAAATAAAATACTTTTTCCCATTAATGTATTAAAAGACCTTCAAGTCCACAAATACCACTTTTAAAATTCAATTACAAACGTAAAACACCTACCTATTACATGTTTACCAAAATACGTAACTGGTAGGTTATAATATCACCTTTACATCTTCACTTTTATAAAGATATCCTTCGCTCCCATCAATCTCAATACCTGAAATCGGCTCAATTCCCATCCCACTTAATTTTTTCATCATATACACAGAGATGGTATTATTCTTTTCCGCAATTTCTTTTAGAGTAATATATTTTTTTTGAAACATCTGTATATCTTCTAATGCAAACCTTTTCCCTCCTGAATCACCATTTCCTATTAAAAATCCTCTTTTTATCCAACTTGAAATTACTGATTGTCTTAACCCTATAATTTTGGCTGCATCTTTAATTGATAATATAATTTTTTTAGGATTATCCTTACGATAATTTTCTATAACCATTTCAATATCACTTTTTAAAAATAGCAATGTTCTTAAACCTCTATCCTTCACTCTTCTCTTAGGCCGTACCGTCCCCTCAAATATAGCCCTAAAAAAATAATTCAGCTCAACTTTGCTAAACTTGATGTTTCTTAAAGCTTGATTAAATACTATTAAATCGTCCGTAATCTGATCTGTCTCTTGTAAATATATTTCCATCTTTAATAGAAACTCTTTTATACTTATTGCAGAATATATTTTTCTTTTCCTTAACCCTTCCAAATCGTGTATTCTTCTAATATATCCTTGCTCATCTAATATTTCTAAAATTGGCAGTTCAGTCCCTAATAATTCTATTACTTGAGTTGTAAATAGATAATCTTTCTTTCTTATCAGATACTTAGACAATGTAGCCGTTTTAATTGAAGTATGGACATAACCTCTTTTAGAAGTTTTAGATTCCAATATGCCCTTGCTTATTAAATGATTTAACACTCTTCGATCAATTTTTAAAACCTTCATTGCCTGTTCTCCAGACACAAATTCATTATTATATAAATCTTTTTTTCCAAGTTCTACTGGTTTATGCCAATTATCATTTATAAAGTTCTTGAATTCATAGCGCAAAAATTCAAAAGAGTCACATTCATACTTTTTTATTAACTCCTTATAAAACCTACCAAATGCCTTACTTAATCCTTCTCCTCTAATATAAATTTTATCTAAGAAAGCATAAAATTTATGTGGCCAATTTGTAAATATCTCATAAATCTGAAGAATAATCTTTTTTTCTACTTCATTTTGCATTGAAAAATCAACAATTGGCCTCTTCTCTTTATTATACCCTCCTATCCTTAACCAAATTGTAATCATTAAATTAAGTAATTCTACAAATTTAAGGTTCCATATCGCATCTATTTGAGTATCAAAGGTTTTAATTTCATAATATAAATTATAAAAAAAATGAACAAAACTAATACAATCCTCTTCTACCTTTACATGATCTAACAATTTCAGTTCAAATCCACAGTTACATTTTTTTAATGTTTTTCTTATCGGAGATATCTTACTGTTACATCTTGGGCATTCATTAACCAAATACAAATTATGTATGGGACAAATAACATTAACTGTATAGTTCCAAATTTTCTTCTGATAAAAATTCTCATTAAAACAAGCTGGGCAAATTTTATCAGCATATAAATTAATACCTAACTTAAAGCCCGTCCTTATAAATCCAAGATTAGTGGTATCCATAATTTTATCATTAAAAGTCATACTCCATAATTCTCTTTCAGTAATACCAGTAATGTTGCTCAGTAACTCTAAACTTATCTTACCCGCATCACCTCTAACAATTTTCTTTTTTTTTATCTGAGCCATAGTATATATCCAACTAGAATTTTCATAACCATTATAATCAGTTATTCTTAATATATATCCTGCTAAAGATTCATCTTCTAAAGGTTTTGGAGTTAGCAATAACCTTTCCAATAAGCCATACCTCTCCTTCATTTATTTTTTTATTATTTCAAAATAAAACAGCTAAGAAAATATAATTTTCTTAGCTGTTTTACTTTCTAGCTGATTTTGAAATCTAGTTTAGGAGTTCTTGAAACTATTCCGAATAATTATGAAAAATCACACTATTACATCGCTTCCGAATCCCACTCATGCTCCTGCTGAACAAACACAATTCCTAATTCGTGATGTCCTCCGGCGTATAATGCCGTTTGAGCAAGACGAAGCTCTCCATTTGTATCTAATACTTCTAACTTACAAAATGCTCCTGTCGTCTTCGTTTGAAGCGCATCATAAAATTCCTCAGCGCTTCCTGGAATGACTCCATTTACTTTCGTAATTACTTCTCCAGGCAGTAAATTCAGCTCTGCCCCAATTGTATTCGGGATTGTATCTAATACAACAAGCCCATCATTACGTGCAGCGAAGTAAGCCGGTCTTGTCTCATCCGCAATTTTTTCTTGCATGGAAATTGTGAAACGCCCAAGCATTGCGACTCCCATTGCGATAATGGCAAGTACGTGCCACCAATAACTTGCGATTCCTAAAACAAGTACAATTCCTGCTAATCCGTAGACCCGTCTTCCTGTAAATAATAAAGCTTCCGTTGGCTCATAACTTCTAATCTTTCTCATAAATCCAATTAAAAATGGAACGAGGAATAAAGAATAGGTATCAGAACCGATTGAAATGACAGGCCACCATGAAATAAACTGCGTTACTGCATCACCTGGTACAAGAATAAAAATAGGCACGATCCATAAACGCTTTGATTCGTGTAAACCAATCTTTAGCCCACGCTTACCCTTCTTAATCTTCGGCGTAGAATATCCTACTGCATTTTTAGAAATCAACAAGCCCTCTACAATAAGCATGACGCCTAGTAAAATAGCAAGAGATACAATCGTACTCTCTTCACCTTCTCCAAGCTGTAAGAAGGAAACTGGTAGCTTAGAAGATAATAGAACGCATACAATTGCGATACTAAATGTATAAGCTGCTGATAAATATCGATACATAGCAGTTAATCCAAATAATAACGTCCAAAGTAAGATGACCCATAAGCTCGCTTTGGAAACGACAAGGCCAAGTCCAATTGTAATAATAGATACGATTAATCCGTATCCAACTCCCGCAAATAGAGATGTTCGCAGTTCAAACCAAATATCATAAACTTTAAAGGAAAAATCCTTTCGTTCTCGTAACATACGTAAGTATCCAACGAAGATACTACTTATTAAAAATACATAGACAGCAGGGTGTAAGAAAAAACGTCCAACTGCCCGCATTATTTCAAAAATCCATGCCTCCACGAACCCATTCACCACCATTTATATCATTCTTTCTTTTTATATTATCATAACTGGACAAACGTTTGTTTAACACAAAAAAATACAGGCAGCAAACTGCCTGTATTTCTTTTTATCCCGCTTTAATGGGCAGTAAGACCCCCACCTCAAAATTCAGCGAAAGCAAAGAATTTAGGTGGGGGATCAACTGCCCATTAAAGTCCGATTGGTTCAACTAATAACCAGTGGGGGATGAAGAAAACCCCCACTGATTAAAGTTTCACTTTATTTCGCTATTAATTTTAATGCGGACTGTAATTGTAAATCATTTTCTCCAGAACGGATTTTTTCAATAATTTTAGTTTGAATCGCCTCAGCTGTCTTTTTATCCAGCTGTCCCGTCGCTTCCATCTCATTCGCATTTTGGAATGCTTTCAGCGCTGATTCTGTCTCTTTACTAAAGTATCCATCTTCACGCCCCGGTACATATCCTAAACTCTTAAGCATTTCTTGCGCGTGTTTTACTTGCACATCATTTGAATTGTATGAAAGTGTTTTTTCAATTTGAATTGGTGTCGCATGATAATAATCTGGTTGCTTCACTTCTACTGTTGGCGCGATTCCTTTTTTATGAATCCAGTTTCCATCCGGTGTTAACCATTTAAACATCGTTAATTTAATATTGCTACCATCTTTAAATGGAACGGCTTGCTGAACAGTACCTTTACCAAACGTTTTTTCACCAATTAAATCGTATCCTTCTCCCTCTTTTAGCGCACCCGCTAAAATCTCTGAAGCAGAAGCACTTCCGTTATCAATTAATACTGAAATTGGATATGGCTTTTTCTCTTTCAGTTCCGTAGAGAATTTCTTTTTCTCACCATTTCGTTGCTCTACTTGTAGCATCGGCTTTTTATCCGTCATAATTTCCCCTAGTATCTCTTCTACACTATTTAAGTAGCCACCAGGATTACCACGCACATCAATAACTAAGCCTTTTATATTTTTCTTCTCTAACTCTTTTAACTGATCCTTAAATTCTTTCGCCGTATTTTCAGCAAAAGAAGTAATTTGCATATAACCGATATCTTTTCCACTCTCTTGTTTCACAGAACTAAACACTGTGAAGATTGGAATTTTTTCACGCTTAATTTTAAATACAATCGGATCAGCTACTCCTGCACGCTTAATTTCAATCGCGACAGTCGTTCCTTTTTTACCACGAATCTTTAATACTGCTTCTTCACGTGATAAATCTTTCACACTATTTCCATCTACAGATAAAATTTGGTCATTCGGTTTAATTCCAATCTTTTCTGCCGGTGAGCCTTTAATTGGAGATACGATAATAAGCTTACCGTCCGTTTTGTTCACCTCAGCCCCGATCCCCTCTAACTCAGGATCAAGTGATTCACTAAACTGTTTAGCCGTTTCTTTATCCATATACGTGGAATAAGGGTCCTTCAGCGTAGACAACATGCCTTGTATTGCACCTTCGACTAACTTGTCATCCTTCACGTCTTCCACATAACGTGAATCAATTAGTGCATACGCCTCATTAATTTTTGCCAAATTCCCTTGCGCGGTGCTAGCGTTTCCACTCGAAATTGTTTGCGTTACTTCTGCTGGGTTAACCCCAAATAAAGACATACCTGCAAACATTCCGCCAGCACCAATTAAAAATGCAACAACCATTCCAATAATTGCAACTCTACGTTTCAATGCGGAATTCCCCTTTCCAAAACACACAGGTGGTGTAGCAAAAGGCATCACACAGTGTGTGATGCCTTTACCTATTTCTACTATATGATAAGCTTGTACGAATTATGTTTGCAACTTTTTATACTTTTAAGAAGCGACGAATTGACATTACACTTCCCCACATACCGATTAAAGCCCCGATTAACACTAGTAAACCAGCTAATTGGAATACGAAAGGACTGTATGGTAGAAGTTCGAAAATTGTTCCGCCAAGTTTTTCGTTAAACACACTTTGTAGTGAATTATACGTAACTAGAATTAAGCCAATTGGAATAATTGATCCTAATACTCCTAGGAATAATCCCTCTAATAAGAACGGCCAACGAATAAACCAGTTTGTTGCACCTACCAGTTTCATAATTTCGATTTCTGTACTACGAGCATAAATTGTAATTTTAATTGTATTAGAGATTAAGAACATTGCTGTGAATAAAAGACCAGCAATTAACGCAATCCCGATATTACGTCCTGTTTTTACAGTATCAAATAATTTTTCAACTTGGCCTTTACCGTATTGAACATTACTTACAAACTGCATTTTCTCAATCTTTTTCGCGATTGTCGCTGTATCTGTTGGTTCTTTTGCTTTTACAATGAATACGTTTTTAAGTGGGTTATCTTGTTCAAATAACTCAAACGTTTTTCCGCTATCACCTAAGCTTTTAATTAAGCGTTTTAGCTCTTCTTCTTTAGAAGAATATTTAATAGATTCTACTTTCGCAATCTTACTCATATCATCTTCTAATTTCTTTTGATCAGCTTCTTTTGCTGCTGGATCAATGTGTACACGAATTTCTACATCTTGCTCTACTTTCGTCGCAAAATGGTTCATATTCATTATCGCTGTTAAAAAGACACCTACAAGTAATAATGTAACTGTTACTGCACTAACAGAAGCAAATGTCATCCATCCGTTACGTGATAGATTCTTTACACCTTCTCGCAAATGTCGACTAAGGGTCTTAGCCTTCATATCCGTATCCTCCCTCAATCTCATCTCGAACAATTTTTCCGCCTTCAATCGCGATTACACGATGACGAATTGTATTTACGATATCTGAGTTATGTGTCGCCATAACAATCGTTGTACCACGCTCGTTAATACGCGTAAAAATCTTCATAATATCAAGAGCTGTTTCAATATCTAAGTTACCTGTTGGCTCATCGGCAATTACAACCTTTGGTCTATTAACAATTGCTCTCGCAATCGCAACACGTTGCTGCTCTCCGCCCGAAAGTTCACTTGGTAGTGCGTCTGCACGATCCTCAAGACCTACAAGACCTAAAACTTCTGTTACACGCTCACGAATGGCTTCTTTTTCTTCTTCAATTACTTCTAAGGCAAACGCAACATTCTCATATACCGTTAACTTAGGTAGTAATTTAAAATCTTGGAAAATTACGCCTAATTGACGACGGAAATATGGAACATCTCTTTCTGCTAATGTTTCAATAACAAGTCCATTTACATTAATTGACCCTGTAGATGGCTTCTCTTCACGATACATCATTTTAATAAATGTAGATTTCCCGGCTCCACTCGGTCCAACTACGTATACAAACTCACCTTGTTTAATGTTAACTGTGAGACCAGCAATGGCTTTCATACCATTCGGGTACTCCTTATAAACATTCGTCATTTTTATCATTATTTATCACCCAATACTTAATGATTTTTTTCGAAATACTTTTCTGTACATCTGAAAATAAAAACTTTATTCTCACTTAACCACTCTTGTTGAAGGTAGCTTCCATTCATGCTTTTTATTAGCAGCGCTACTCTATGTAATATATTTCAGCAAAATTCTACAAACCCCATTGTAACATCAAACGGTTTCCAGTTCGGATACATTTTTGTTACAGTTATGTTACACTCCAGAAAAAGGAAACGAGTCGTCATAGTTCTTACCCAAAATCATTTTGGGATAAGATTATATAACCAACTCGTCCATTTTATCCTTTTTTATTTATGTTCAGCTAACCAATCAGCTACTTTTTTCGCATCTTCACCTTGAATGATTCCTGGTGACATAGAACCGCGACCTTTTTCAATAATCTTTTCAATCTCTGCTGCATCATATTTCTGTCCCACTTTTCGTAAATCCGGTCCAGTTGCTCCCGATAAATCTTTCGCGTGACAGCCTATACAACTTTTTTGGTAAATTTGCTCTGCGCTATCTGTGCTTGCAGATTGTTTCGAAGGCTTACTCTCTTCTTTATTTCCACATGCTCCTAAAGCAAAAACGACTGATGTTCCTAACGCAATAGCCAACAATTTCTTTTTCACTTCTATCGCTCCCCATTGTTGATATTCTTTTCATTCCTAACACACTCATTTTCATTATAAGCATTATCTTTATATAGAAAAACTAAGGTATATTTCATATTTTTCAAAAATACAGTAAGAACCCTGATAATATAAAGCTTTCATAAGTTGTTTCAATTCTGTGAACAACATAAAAACTTCTATAAAGAATTCTTGTTGAACAGAAAATCAGAAAAGTTCTGTTCAAGTCTTACTCTATTGCCGCTCTGTTTTACTATTCTCTACTTTTTACAATACAATATACAACATTGTATGCTACATATAATCCCATCAAAAAGAGAAGTTGTCGTTTCCAACTTCTCTTCCTCTTTACTTCATCTATAGAAATAAAATCAAATTCTTTATCTCCTCGACTATCCTCAGCATACGCCAACAACTTTGTTGGCTTTTTTTCGCTTATTAGATGCGAGAACGTAAGTAAGCATCAATAAATGGATCAATTTCTCCATCCATAACCGCTTGTACGTTACCAACCTCTGTATTTGTACGGTGGTCTTTCACAAGAGAATACGGGTGGAATACGTAAGAACGAATTTGGCTACCCCATCCGATTTCTTTTTGTTCACCGCGAATTTCATCTAACTCCGCTTGTTGCTCTTCTAATTTCTTTTGGTACAATTTCGCTTTTAACATTTTCATCGCGTGCTCACGGTTTTTAATTTGTGAACGCTCTGACTGACATGTTACAACTGTGTTTGTTGGTGTATGTGTAATACGAACTGCTGAGTCTGTCGTATTAATATGCTGTCCACCTGCACCACTTGCACGGTACGTATCAACTTTTAAGTCTTCTGAACGTATTTCGATTTCAACTTCATCATTGAACTCAGGTACAACTTCACAAGATACGAACGATGTATGACGACGGCCTGAAGAATCGAATGGCGAAATACGTACAAGACGATGTACACCTTTCTCTGCCTTTAAATAACCGTAAGCGTTATGACCTTTAATTAATAAAGTAACACTCTTAATACCAGCTTCATCACCTGGTAAGTAGTCAACCGTTTCTACTTTAAACCCACGTTTTTCAGCCCAACGTGTGTACATACGTAATAACATAGAACCCCAGTCTTGTGACTCTGTTCCACCAGCACCTGGGTGTAATTCTAAAATAGCGTTATTTTTATCATAAGGATCGCTTAGTAGTAACTGAAGCTCATACTCATTCATTTCTTGAATTAAGCCTTTCACTTCAGATTCAAGTTCCTCATGTAAATCTTCATCATACTCTTCTTTTAAAAGCTCATGTGTGATTTCTAAATTTTCGAATGTCTCATCTAACTGACGGAACTTTCCAACCATCTCTTTCAGTGCATTAGCTTCGTTAATTACAGCTTGTGCGCCTTGTTGGTCATCCCAAAATCCTGCACCCATCATTGTCTCTTCTAACTCTGCAATTTGTTTCTCCTTAGTAGGAAGGTCAAAGAGACCCCCTAAAAGCCGCTAATCTCTTAGCCATTTTCTCTAATTCTTGTCTAATTTCTACTAATTCCATTTCCTTCACCTCTATGTAATTGCTGTTACTTTCTTATGAAAACAAGGGAAACTCTCTCCACTTATGACGGAGAGAGTTTAATCTTTCTTAATTATACATTTTTGATGTGAAATTTTGCAAAGCAATCTGGGCTATCGCCCTGTATTACTTCCCGATACCACAGCAGTTTTTATATTTTTTGCCGCTACCACATTTACATAAATCGTTGCGGCCTACTTGGTCACCTTTTACAACTGGTTTTTTCTTCGCTTCTTCGCCATCACTAGATGGATGAACAGCTTCACCTTGAACAACTTCTTGACGCTCTAAGTTTTGTTCAATTTCAGCTTTCATAATGTAACGAGAGATTTCCTCTTCAATAGAAGCAATCATCGACTCGAACATTGCGAATCCTTCCATTTGATACTCACGAAGTGGATCAATTTGACCGTAAGCACGTAAATGAATACCTTCACGAAGGTGATCCATCGCATCAATATGCTCTGTCCATTTCGTATCTACTACACGGAATACAACAACTTTTTCAAACTCACGCATTTGCTCTTCTGGCAGAAGCTTTTCTTTGTCGTTGTAACGCTCTATTAATTTCGCGATAATTGGCTCGCTCATTTCCTCTGGAGCAAGACGACGTAACTCTTCTTCTTTTATATCGCCTTCTTGCAGAAGGTTTGTATTTAAGTAGTCAACAAGACCTTTAATGTTCCAATCTTCTTCAATTTCCTCTTGTGTATGAAGCGCAACAGCACGTTCTACTGTAGATTTCATCATACCTTCAATAATACTGCGTAAGTTCTCAGAATCCATTACTTCTTGACGCTGTTTGTAAATAACTTCACGTTGCTGACGAAGTACATCATCGTACTGCAGTAACTGCTTACGTGCATCATAGTTATTTCCTTCTACACGTTTTTGCGCAGATTCTACCGCACGAGAAACCATTTTACTTTCAATCGGCTGTGAATCATCCATACCAAGACGATCCATCATCGCTTTCATATTGTCAGAACCGAAGCGGCGCATTAGTTCATCTTCCATAGACAAGTAGAACTGCGTTACACCAGGGTCCCCTTGACGACCAGCACGACCACGTAACTGATTATCAATACGACGGCTTTCGTGACGCTCTGTACCGATAACTGCTAGACCAACGTTTTTAATATCGTCTCCAAGCTTAATATCCGTACCACGACCAGCCATATTCGTCGCAATCGTTACAGCACCTTTCATACCAGCTTCTGCAATGATATCTGCTTCTCGCGCATGGTTTTTCGCATTTAAAATGTTATGGCGTACACCTTTACGTGTTAACATTTTTGAAATAAGCTCTGACGTTTCAATTGCAACTGTACCAACAAGAATAGGTTGCCCTTGTTTATGACGATTTACAATATCCTCAACAACTGCATTGAATTTGCCTTCCATTGATTTGAAGATTAAATCAGCACGGTCATCACGAATAATATCTTTGTTCGTTGGAATTACGATAACATTCATATTGTAAATACTACGGAATTCTTCTTCTTCCGTTTTCGCTGTACCAGTCATACCAGATAACTTTTCATACATACGGAAATAGTTCTGGAACGTAATTGTTGCGAGTGTCATACTTTCATTTTGAATTTCTACGCCTTCTTTTGCTTCAATAGCTTGGTGCAAACCTTCGCTATAACGACGACCTTTCATAAGACGACCAGTAAATTGGTCTACAATTACGATTTCGCCTTCTTGTACAACATAATCTGTATCAAGGTGCATGACAACGTGTGCACGAAGCGCCTGATTAATATGGTGAAGAAGTGCGACATGTTTTAAATCGAATAAGTTTTCAATATGGAAAGCTTTCTCTGCTTTCGTAATACCATCTTCAGTTAACATTACATTTTTCGTTTTCACATCAAATGAATATTCTTTTTCATTTTCTAATGTACGAACGAATGCATTTGCAAACATGTATAGCTCTGTTGATTTTTGAGCTTGTCCCGAAATAATAAGCGGCGTACGTGCTTCATCGACTAAAATAGAATCGACTTCATCGATAATAGCAAAATGAAGTGGACGCTGAACGCACTGTTCTCTATATAAAACCATGTTGTCACGTAAGTAATCGAATCCAAGCTCATTATTTGTGCTATACGTAATATCAGCAGCATAAGCCTCTTGTTTCTCTTCGCGTGACATACTGTTTAAGTTAATTCCTACTGTTAAGCCAAGGAACTCATGAAGTTGTCCCATTTCGCTCGCATCACGTTGTGCTAAGTATTCATTGACCGTAACAACGTGAACACCTTTTCCTGTTAAAGCATTTAAATATACAGGTAATGTAGATGTTAACGTTTTACCTTCACCCGTTTTCATCTCAGAGATATTCCCTTCATGTAAGGCAATACCACCCATTAACTGCACACCATACGGACGCATTCCAAGAACACGAGTCGCAGCTTCGCGAACAACTGCAAAAGCTTCAGGAAGTAGATCATCTACTGTCTCACCTTTTGTTAGACGTTCTTTAAATTCAAGCGTCTTTCCTTTTAATTGTTCATCTGTTAGTGGCTTAATAGATGATTCTAATGCATCAATTTGCTCAACTGTCTTCTGCATACGTTTAATTTGGCGTTGATTTACATCAAATACCTTTTTTAAAATACCGATCATAGGAAATACGCTCCTCTTTTTTATTAAAATAAAACTTCCGATTGTTTTTCTTTTTCTCTATTACAATCAGTCGTTGTAAAAATCAAATGTATGTTATGCCAATTTTTCTCCTAATTAAAAAAACTAAAATGTATATACCTAATGATAATTGTAACACTTGTCTTATAACTATGACAACAATCGGCCGAATGTCTCGTTCTAAATTAAGGAAACTTTTTAAAAAAATCTATTTTCAGCAAAAAAAGCGCAGCCATTTCGGCTGCGCTTTTGAATTATTATTTAGTTTCGATTAAACCATATTTCCCGTCTTTACGGCCATATACAACATTAGTTTCATTTGTATCAGCATTTGTGAAGACGAAGAAATTATGTCCTAGCATATCCATTTGTAGGATCGCTTCTTCAACGTCCATCGGTTTTAAATCAAATCGCTTTGTACGTACAAGTTCTAATTCATCCTCTTCTACCGCATCCAGAACAGCTACTGCTTCTGGAAGGATAAAGTTCGTTTTCACAGAACCTTTCTCACGTAACTTACGATTTACCTTTGTTTTATGTTTACGAATTTGTCGCTCAAGTTTATCAACTACTAAATCGATAGCAGCGTACATATCGCTATTAGTTTCTTCTGCACGAAGTAATAAATCAGTAAATGGAATTGTTACCTCGACACGTTGCTTGTCAGAGTATACTTTTAAATTAACTTTAATCTCTGGGAATGTATCAAAATAACGCTCTAACTTACTTAGTTTTTTCTCTACATATTCCTTTAATGCTGGAGTTACTTCAATATTTTCACCACGAATGTTGAATTTCATAGATGAATTCCTCCTTTCAAGCCTATGTACTATAATTTCGACATTGGCTTAAAAACTCCTTCTAACTTTTTTAAAAAAATTAGTGGAATTGCGATTTTTTTATCGTTTTTTGTTGAAATGAAAAGATGCATCGTTTCTATCTTTATTTTATCCTATTAACATCGTGAATAACGAATATAACTGTGGACAATTCGTTACAGAAAAGAAACAACTTTTTGACAACTTGATTCGTAACAAAAACCCCTTGCAAAAACAAGAGGTTCTACCATATATATAACGTTGCCACAAACGCAGCTTTCTCTTCCCAAAAACAATATTCCTACAGTTTTACAACATTAGCTGCTTGTGGTCCACGTGCTCCATCTACAATGTCAAACTCAACTTGTTGCCCTTCTTCTAATGACTTATATCCATCTTGTTGAATCGCAGAAAAATGAACAAACACATCATCACCATCTTCACGCTCAATAAACCCAAATCCCTTTTCTGCATTGAACCATTTCACTCTTCCTTGCATGTTCATTCCATTCCCTTCACTCTTAAAATCAGGGCATTCGCCCCATACTTTGACTATAACGAATGACAACTTACGAAGTCAAAGAAGACTTATCGTCTTTTTATTATCCCTTTCGACAGTTACAGATCAACTTCTACAGAGCGTCAAACTAGAAACTTCCCTTGCTCCTCTATCGTATAAAAGACTTCCAATTTGTCTAACTGTAATTCCTGTCGTATATACATCATCAACGAGTAAGATATGTTGGCCCTGAAACATCTCTTCTCCCTGAAAATAAAAAGGATTACTTCCCGAAAGCCTTTCTTTACGTGTCTTCTTACTTTGCTTTTCTGTTTCCCTTCTTCTTAATGAGGGATAAGAAATTTTGACAGGCAAACAAGCTGCTAATAACTCTGCCTGATTAAAACCACGTTCATATTCCCGTTCCCTACTAAGCGGAACAGCAATAACACTTGAAACATCCGTAAAATACTTTTGAAATAGTTCCCGAAAGGATCGATGAAAAATACGAACCAACTCCGCATCCCCCCGGAACTTAAACTGTGCTAATATTTCTTTCATCTCATCATCGTACACGTGCAAAGAACGATTTTTAAAAGGACGATACTTCTCCACATTTATCCACCTTACGCAATCCATACAAATATCATTTTCTTTATATTCGGAAGGCAAGTCCTCTAAAGGTCGCCCACACTCTATGCAAATCTCTCCTATAATATAGGAAAGTTTCCGCTCACACCTATCACATATATATTTTTTAAGAGGCTTTACAAAGAAGGTGTACCAACTAACTGTTTCCAACATATACTCATCGCAAAGTAGACAATACATTAATCGATTAACCCTTGTTCTTTCGCCTTTTTGTTCATACTTTGAATATGCCTTTTCGCGCGTACCATCGCCTCTGTCTTACCATAATGAAAATAAACGACCTCACCATAAGGTTCTTCAAAACTACGACCTGCTCGGCCTGCAATTTGTACGAGCGCACTTTCTGAAAAGATTGCTTCTTCTGCCCCTAACACCGCAACTTGTAAATTCTTCACAGTTACTCCTCTCTCTAAAATTGTCGTTGTAACTAATAACGGAATTTCTCCCTTTCTGAAAGCTGCTACTTTTTCTTTTCTCATCGGATCTTCTGCATGTACACCATCGATTCTAGGATACAACGTTTTCAATATCAGGCTCAATTCTTCTATATATCGCACATGGGGAACAAATAAAAAAATGGGATACTTTTTGCTTACGTACATTTTTAACCATTGTAGTAACACTCGAGGAATTCTTTTATGGTGGAGACTTTTCTTCCAATTTCCGCACCAGCAAAATAGAGGAACTGGTAACGGGTGCCGGTGATATCGCCCAGAGACAATGACACCTTTTTGTTTACCCCTTCTGAAATTGCGCTTCCACTTTTCATCGGGAGTTGCCGTTAAATAAATACGCGCCGCTTTCTCTTTCATCGCTTGTTCTACTGCATACTGTAGCATTTGATCTGCATGATACGGGAAGGCATCTATCTCATCTACAATCATGACATGAAACGTTCTATAGTAACGTAACAGTTGATGCGTAGTTGCAACGACTAAAGCTGCATCTTTGTCCCTATCTTCACTTCCTCCGTATAAGGACGCTACATTTACATTTGGAAACACTTTTTGTAATCTCGGCGCTAATTCTAGTACAACGTCTGTTCTTGGCGTTGCGATACAAACCCTTTCTCCTTTTCGCAATGCCTCTTCCATACCGTAAAATAACATTTCTGTCTTTCCAGCCCCGCACACAGCCCAAATAAAAAAAGAGTCTTTCTTCTTAATAGCTTCTATAACACCTTGCGCCGCCAACTCCTGACCAGTAGACAAGGCCCCGTTCCACTGTAACGAATTTACACCTTTTTCTCCTTTTCTTTCAGCAATCCCACGAACAAGTACAGCACATTCACTTACCCTCCCCATCGTTATACACTTCCCGCAATACGTACATACTTTACTGCACCTTTTACATAAAAATGATGCAAATAGTCGCTGCTCTATATTTCCGCAGCGCTGACATATATATTTAGAAGCCTTCTTTATTACACCTTGTACACATACGACCTCCCCCTTCTTTTTCAAATCATGTAATGTATCCCGTAAATCTGAAGAGAGTTCCTCTAATAGTAACTGTTTCCCTGCCAACATCAGCAAGCACCTCCAGCACTACTATAAACCCTTCTCATAACCTCGTAAAAACTCAAAAAAGCCGATAACCTACTTATAAAATAGTAAGCTATCGACTTTATATACATTTTTTTATTGAATTGTAATCCTATAATCTTCCGTAACCTAAGAAGTGTTTTTGGTTATAACTACTGCTTAAGCTAGCGTAAGCAATCCCTTTATCACCAGCATGAATCATTTGGCCATTCCCAACGTAAATACCGATGTGAGATGGACCTGGTTTATAAGTACCTTGGAAGAATACTAAATCTCCAGGTTGTGGGCTACTTACTTTAGAAACTGAATTCCAGTAACCTGCAACGTCTTGACGTCCTACACCATAGATGTAAGAAATAAATCCACTACAGTCAAAACCACCGTTTGATGGAGATGCACTTCCCCAAACATATGGCATGCCTAAATATTGTTGTGCTTTACCAATTACGCCAGGAGCTGGAGCTGGGCCTGGTGTTGGTGCTGGTTTTTTCTCTTCTTTTTTAGGTTCTTCTTTTTTAGGTTCTTCCTTTTTAGGCTCTTCTTTTTGAGCTTGTCCACCATTATTTGCTGGTGCAGCTTGCTCTGCAGGTGCTGGCTGAGCTTCCACAGCTTTAGCAGCTTGTTCTGCTTGTTTTTGAGCAGCAGCTTCTTGTGCAGCTTTTTCTTGTGCTTCTTGTTCAGCAATACGTTGTAATTGTAGTGCTTGTTTTTCAAGATCTTTCAATTGACTTTCCGTACTTGTCATTGAAGTTACAACTGTATCCATTTTACCGCTTAAATCATTTACTGCTGTTGATTTTTTCGCTTTTTCAGCGTCAAGTTCTTTCTTAGCAGTTTCAATTTGAGCTTGTGCTTCTTTTAATTCTTTTTGCTTTGTTTTTACCGTTTCAACATCTTTTTTCACGTTCGCTTGATCTTCTTGTTGTGTTTTCATGATATCTTCATCAGACTCAAGAATTTTAGAAACAGAAGTTAAACGATCAACTAAATCTGCAACGTTTTTAGAGTTTACAAGAACTTCTGTTACAACGTTCGTATTTGGTTGTTCTTGAAGTGCAACTAAACGTTTTCTTAATAACTCTTCACGTTTTGCAATTTTCGTTTGTAGTTCTGCAATATCTTTATTTTTATTTTCGATTAATTGCTCAGTATCCGCAACTTTTTTCGTTGTTTCATCAAGTTTAGAAGCATTCGCTTGAACAGATTTATCCAAACCTTGAATTGTTTTGTTTAAGTCATTCATTTGTTTTTGTAATTCATCACGTTCTTGTTGTTGTTTATGTAAAGTGTCATTTTGTGTATTAATTTGTGATTTCACGTCAGAAATTTTATCTTCTGCAAATACATTTGGTGTTAGTCCTGAAAACATTAACCCTGCAACTAATGCGCAAGATGCCATTTTTAGCTTTTTCATTTTATTTTTTACACCGCTTTCTTTTGTCTTTTTCCGTATATAACCTATAAAATTTATACCATAATTCGGGATTTTTTTTGCTAATGTTACGCTATTGTAAAACAAATGTAATATTATATGTAACTCTATCGCAAAATATGCATATTTTTGTATATATGTGTAGAATTCTAAAAGCTTTTTATAAGCAAAGAAAAAACGCAAGGTTTCCCTTACGTTTTGTTACATACACTAATACGAATGAAATCAAAACGTTATTTCATCCATTTCTCAGCCCAATTTTGGACTTCATCCATAACACTTTCTAATGCTTTCCCTTTTTCAGTTAAGCCGTACTCGATTCGAACTGGTACTTCTGGATAAACATTACGCACTACAATGCCTTCGCTTTCCAATTCCTTTAAACGCTCTGATAACATACGATCGCTCATATTCGGTATAATATCTGCGATTTCTCTAAAACGTTTTGACTCTTCAAGCAAAGATTTAATAATTAAGCCAGTCCATTTTTTACTAAGCAAAGTAAAAGCTGACTCAAACTTTGGACATAAACAAGAATTATGCTCCATATGTTTCACCTCTCTTCCATTATAATATAGTTTCTTGTAAAAAGTAAGTTATAAAACTTTCCTCATTATTTTATTTTACGTACATTTTACCATTTCCAAATATTAACTTGTCAACTACACGTAAAATATCCGTAAAAAAACCCTCTTCAAAAAGAGAGCTTTTTATATCTTATTACTTCGTATACCATCCAAGACCTAGTGCACCTTCACCTAAATGCGTACCAATTACAGCACCGAAATAGCCTGTGCGGATTGTAACATGAGGATATTTTGCTTCTAATTCTGCCTTCCATTCATTCGCTTCCTCTTCACGTTGTGCATGAATGATAACTGCTTCCATAGGTACACCTTGACTTGCTTGCTCATCAAAAATTTCAACAATTCGTTTTAACGCTTTTTTACGTGTACGAATCTTTTCAAATGGAATAATGATTTTATCTCTAAAATATAAAACAGGCTTCACTTGTAACAAACTACCAATGAAAGCTTGTGCACTATTTAATCGTCCTCCACGTTGTAAATGATGTAAATCATCCACTACAAAATAAGCGTCCATCGTTTTCTTCATTTCATCAAAACGGGCAACGATCTCTTTCGGATCCTTTCCTTCGCTTGCTAGCTTTGCACCTTCACGTACATAGAATCCTTGTACTTCACAACTAATTTCAGAGTCGTACGTATATACATCAATACCCTCTACCATTTGCCCGGCTGTCGTTGCCGTTTGATATGTACCACTAATCCCACTTGAAAGATGAATGCTAATAACCGCATCATAATCCTTAGATAGTTCTTCAAATAACTCAACAAACTTTCCGATTGCTGGCTGAGAAGTTTTCGGAAGTTCTTCTTGCTCACGTACTTTTACATAGAAATCATCTACTGAAATTTCAGCTTCTTCTTGATAAGATTCCGTTCCAAACACAACGTTTAATGGAATCATATATATATTGAGTTCATCACGAATATGCTTCGGTATATATGCTGTACTATCAGTAACAATAGCTGTTTTCATTTGCGTACCTGCCTTATAAAAAAGTTTTTATTCCCTAAGTTTACACGAAAACTAAAAATGGTGCATCCATACATGAAAATGCCGATTTGAAATCATACTTACCATCTCGACAAATTACAACAAGAAGGTGAAATACTCACCAAAAATTTCAACTTATTTATAAAAAATGTTTGAATATAAAAACGCTCGCTTTTAAAATGTAAAGTACTAGTCATTTTGGTAGATAGGGGCGTATACGAGTGTTATTACAATATTTAACAATCAAAGACTACGGTGAGCACGAAATTGTCATTCAAAAATCAAGATTTATTTGTTACGTTAGCAGAGCTACAACCGAAGCAGAAGCTCAAGAATTTATACAAAAAATAAAAAAACAAAATTGGAATGCCACACATAATTGTTCTGCGTATTTGATTGGCGAACAAGATCAAATCCAAAAAGCAAATGATGATGGAGAACCTAGCGGCACAGCTGGCGTACCTATGTTAGAGGTACTAAAAAAACGCGGTTTAAAAGATACCGTCGTTGTCGTTACACGCTATTTTGGTGGCATCAAACTTGGCGCAGGTGGATTAATTCGCGCATATGGAAAATGTACAAGCGAAGGCATTAATCATGTCGGTGTTGTTCAGCGAAAACTAATGCGTGTTATGCAGACCGAAATTGATTACACATTACTTGGCAAAATTGAAAATGAATTACGTAATTCGAAATATGCCATTAAAGATATACATTATCTCGAAAATGTCACATTTGATACGTATGTAGAAGAAGACGGAAAACAAGCATTCACAGATTGGATGATTGAGTTAACAAATGGGAAATGTACAATTACAGAAGGAGATATGTTGTACTTAGAACAAGATGTTATCTAAGAATAACTACATCCTCACCTTTAAAGATTAATGTAGTGAATTACTTTCCTACAAATGAACTAAGGAGATTATATATGGAAGAACGTTATTATCATCTCCAAAATAGCAGAATAAAAAAGAAACGAAGAAGAAAGTTTTTCTACTTCCTTATTTTCGTATTTTTATTTGGTGGTGTAGGACTTTATATATTAAATTCCTACTCTTCTCTCATGGGGATGTATAGTGGTTTTACTCGTGAAAAATCGGACTTGAGAACCGAAGATGTAGAAATTACAAAGGAGCCTTTTACACTCCTCATTATGGGTATAGAAGATTACGCAACGGACGGTCAAAACGGTCGTACAGATTCATTAATGTTTGCGACCGTCAACCCTAAAACTAAAAAGATTTCGCTTATGAGTATCCCTCGTGATAGTCGCGTTCCAATTGTTGGTAAGAACAAAGAGGACAAAATTAACGCTGCGCACGCTTACGGTGGAGAAGAAATGGCAATCAAAACTGTCGAAGGTTTTCTAAAAGTGCCTGTAGACCATTATCTTAAAATTGATTTCCAAGGCTTTAAAGGTATTGTTGATGCTGTTGGCGGTGTTACTGTTGATGTCCCATTCGATTTTTGGGAGCGTTCGGACGTGGATTACTACAAAAAAATCGAATTTAAGCAAGGACAACAAGACTTAAATGGGGAAGAAGCACTCGCATATGTACGTATGCGAAAGCAGGATCCAAACGGCGATTATGGTCGGGCCGCTAGACAAAGACAATTACTAGCCGCTGTTGCTCAAAAACTAAATTCAGCCTCTACCGTATTTAAAATTAAAGATTTAACGGCCGTCGTTGGAAAATATATAAAAACTGACATTCCTATTTCTGACGGACTTGCACTTTACAATAAACTATCTGGGTTTGATCCTTCTACAATACAAACGTTCAAACTTGAAGGAGAAGACAAAAAAATAGGTGGGATTTATTACTTCCTTCCAGACCCAATCGGTGTAGAGACAGTACGTAACGAAATTAAAAAAGAATTAGGAGAAACAGCAAACACTCAAGAAAATCCAACTACAAAAACCCAATCAAATCCTTCTTCAAATGCTAACTCTAACGAAAAAGCGAAGAAAGAAACGAATCAGAATCAGAACCAAACACCAACTGAACCTCCTCCATCCACAAATGCTCATGCAGAGTGGATTATGAGAAATCAGCAATAACAAAAAGAGCCAAATCGCATATGATTTGGCTCTTTTTTATTTACTTATTAAAGTGTTGCAAAATTGCTTCTACAATACGCTCTGATGCACGGCCATCACCGTAAGGATTAGATGCTTTTGACATCTTATCATGAGCTGCTTTATCTGATAACAACTCATCAGCAAGACCAAAGATTGTCTCTTCGTCTGTTCCTGCTAATTTCAATGTACCTGCGTCAATACCTTCTGGGCGTTCTGTTGTATCACGAAGAACAAGAACCGGTACACCTAATGACGGCGCTTCTTCTTGTACACCACCAGAATCAGTTAACATTAAGTATGAACGAGCTGCAACATTGTGGAAATCAATTACATCTAGCGGCTCAATTAAATGAATGCGGCTATGATCGCCTAAAATATCATTCGCTGTTTCACGAACAACAGGGTTCATATGAACAGGATACACAACTTGTACGTCTTCATGCTTATCAACAAGACGTTTAATTGCACGGAACATGTTACGCATTGGCTCTCCTAAATTTTCACGACGGTGAGCTGTCATAAGTACAAGACGATCGTTTCCAAGTTTCTCTAGTACAGGATGACTATATGTTTCTTTTACAGTCGTTTTTAGTGCGTCAATCGCTGTATTTCCTGTTATGAAAATGCGTGACTCGTCTTTATTTTCTTTCTGTAAGTTCGTTGCTGATTTTGTTGTAGGTGAGAAATGAAGATCTGCCATGACGCCTGTTAATTGGCGATTCATCTCTTCTGGGTATGGAGAATATTTATCCCATGTACGAAGTCCTGCTTCAACATGCCCTACTGGAATTTGATTGTAGAAAGCAGCTAAACTTGCAATAAATGTTGTCGTTGTATCACCATGTACAAGTACAATATCCGGCTTTGCTTCTTTCATTACTTTATCCAAACCTTCTAAACCACGCGTTGTAATATCAATTAAAGTTTGGCGGTCTTTCATAATATTCAAATCGAAATCTGGCGTAATTCCAAAGATACTTAATACTTGGTCTAACATTTGACGATGTTGTGCTGTTACAGTCACAATCGATTCAATTTTGTCTGGATGCTTTTGCAACTCTAACACAAGAGGTGCCATTTTAATTGCTTCTGGACGTGTCCCGAAAATTGTCATTACTTTTAAACGTTCAGTCATTTCATTGCCTCTTTTCTTTCACTAGTTACAAATTCTATTATGACATATAAGAATATACATGAATACATGCCTTTTTAACGAATAACGGAAAAGTCCCTTTTACAAATACTTTCTCTTCCAACCGAATAATAATCTATTTCTTGCTTCTTGACATCCTCAATAGTATAACAATTTCTTCCATCTAATAAAATAGGCTCTCTCATAAGTTGTGCGTACTTTTCTAACGGATAAGCTCGGATAGCCTCCCATTCTGTCATGATAAAAGCCGCACTCGCTCCTCTAATCGATTCATCTATACATTCGCTATATTGTATAGTCTCTCCAAAGATATTTTTCATATTTGGAATCGCTTTTGGGTCATATAGAACTACATCCGCACCTATATGAATTAATTCTTGTATCATAATAAGGGACGGTGCGTCTCTTATATCATCAGTATTCGGTTTAAATGCCGCTCCCAGCACCGCAATCCGCTTCTTGTTCATATTTAATACTTTCTTCGCTTTCTCAATCAATAACAACTGTTGTTTATTATTCACTTCAATGACTGCTTTTAACAAGCGAAAATCATGCGCCACATTCCCTGCAATTTGCACAAGGGCTTTCGTATCTTTCGGAAAACACGAACCCCCATAACCAATGCCAGCATTTAAAAAAGACGCCCCAATTCTCTTATCCATTCCCATCCCTTGTGCAACGTCTAATACATTGGCTCCTACCTTCTCACATATATTTGAGATTTCATTGATAAAACTAATTTTTGTCGCTAAAAAAGCATTCGATGCATATTTAATCATCTCTGCACTTTTTATATCTGTAACATACGTTTTTAAGCGTAATTCACTATACAAATTCTCCACTTTTCGTGCCGCTTCCTCATTATCTGCTCCAATTACAATACGATCTCCCTGAAAAAAATCGTAAATCCCTGAACCTTCCCGTAAAAATTCCGGATTCGATACGATATGTAATTCATATCTATTTTGTAATTTCTCCTCAATCCATCCCCTCATAACATCATTTGTACCTACAGGAACCGTACTTTTCGTAACGACAATAATGTCGTTCGTCGCATATGTTCCAATATCGTCACAAGCACTTCGAATATATGTTAAATCCGCTGTCCCATCTAATAAAGATGGCGTTCCAACTGCAATAAATATAAATTCTGCATCGTAAAATGCTTTTACTCTACTTGTTGTAAAAGTTAAACAATCATTCTCACATGCATCATTTATTAATTCATATAAACCCGCTTCATAAATAGGCAAATCTCCTTGCTTTATCCGTTCCATTTTCTCATCATTTATATCAAAACATGTGACTGAATGGCCTAACATTGCCAATCCTACTCCTGTAATTAATCCAACGTATCCGGTACCTATTATCGTAATTTTCATTTCCTTTTCGCACAGGAATATACAATAGGAAATATACGAATACATAGAATTCTCCCTGTGCTTCCCCCTCTCACATTAAAAATGAGAAAACTCTTTTACTTCTTTATTATATGAATTACTTTTTCCATTCTTTTTTAAGTTTTTGTAAAATTACATGTAAGAATATAAAATGAAACTTTATTCAGTGAGGGGCATCCATCATCGACTAATTATTAGTTAAACCAATCGGCCTTTTACAGGAATTAAGATCGCCACCTAACTTCTTTTCTCCAACTGAATTTTGAGGTGCGAACCTTACTGCCCGTTCATGCAGATAAATTCCCACATTTTAACACGGAACTTACTCATTTCTACGTGTAACACTTATAATACTGAAATAAAAGTATTCACTATCGAAGAAAAAGAGAAAATGTCATATTCCAAAGCCCAATACGATTAACCTTCTCAAATGATTCAACATTCTGTATACAATTGTCATATATTCTATCTGCTTCCATTTACCGTAAACAGAAAAAAAGATTGAATTCTAATCTTTTTGTGATACCATATGTTATGAGCCTGTAAATAAACATCATAATTTTCAGATAAATGTATTAAAAAATTTACGTTAGACTATAAAAGGGTGGGGTATTAATGGACTCACAAGTGATTTATGCCATTTTGGCATCTTTCATCACTGTACTCGTCGTTACTCCTTTAGTTATTAAGTTAGCTTTTAAAATAGGAGCAACAGATAAGCCAAACGCTCGTAAAGTACACCAAAAGATTATGCCTCGTCTTGGCGGATTAGCGATATTTATTGGTGTAGCTGTAGGATTTGTTGTCGGCGGCTTATATGAACAAAGAATGTTATCGATAACGCTAGGTGCGATTATCATTGTAATCATCGGTATTTTAGATGATATGTACGAGTTATCTGCGAAGGTAAAATTCGGTGGACAACTATTAGTTGCCATAATGATTGTAAAAAGTGGATTATTAGTGCAAGTATTATATATTCCAATCCTCGGGGATACTGAACTCGGATGGCTTGCTTATCCAATTACAGTATTTTGGATTGTAGGTATTACAAATGCAATCAACTTAATTGATGGCTTAGATGGGTTATCTGCTGGTATTTCATCTATCGTACTTGCAACGCTAGCATATATGGCCTTCACTAGCCCATCGGGCACTGGAGCCGCTATTATCTTACCGCTAGCATTAATTACATTAGCAAGTACAATTGGATTTTTATTCTACAACTTCCATCCAGCAAAAATTTTCATGGGAGATACAGGCGCACTATTTTTAGGATACTGTATTTCTGTTATATCGTTACTTGGATTATACAAAAGTGTAACGTTATTCAGCTTTATCGTTCCAGTTATCATTTTAGGCGTACCTGTATTTGATACGACATTTGCAATTATCCGCCGTATCGTAAATAAAAAACCTATTTCAGCACCAGATAAATCGCATTTACATCACCGTTTACTTGCAATGGGCTTCTCTCATCGTAAAACGGTACTAATTATATACGCATTCGGTATTTTCTTTAGTGTAAATGCAATCATTTTCTCTAGTGCGACATTATGGTTATCCATTATTCTTCTTTTCGTTTTAATCTTCTTTACAGAAATCATTGCTGAAGTAATTGGGCTTGTACATGAACGTTACAAACCACTTATTTCCTTCTATAAAAAAGTGAAAAAACGCGAAGACTAATTGTAGTATAGCCTTTACAATTATGAAATATTCAAATAGCACCCTCTTTCTTATAAGAGGGTGCTATTTTTTATTTTTTACTCCTCATTTCATATTTCCAAAATATAGTTTGTTTGAGAGTCCCACTATTGGAGAAAGATATACATAATAAGAAAAGGATTATATTTTCTTTTTTACATCTTGATTGTCAAACTGAGGGTGAATGTTATGATCAAGCGAGTATCTCAATACATTATTTTATTTTTAACGATTACTATGTACGCGTCATCTCATGCAGGAGCAACTACAATGCCCCCTGCTGAACATCATCCAAATACTGAAACTACCTCTCCTATCCAAAAAATCGCGTACTTAACATTTGATGACGGACCAAACAAATATACTACGCAAATTTTAAACATCTTAAAAGAAAAGAACGGAAAAGCAACTTTCTTTGTTATTGGTGGAAAAGTGCCACATTATAAAAAAACAATGCAACGATTAATTAAAGAGGGGCATTATATCGGACTTCACAGTATGTCACACGATGTAAAACGCCTTTACACTGGTGATCCATCCGCTTTAATTACAGAAATGGAACAAACACAAAATATTGTTCAGCAAGTTACAAAATTAAATACACATCTCGTTCGTGTCCCGTACGGTAGCATGCCTTACTTAAAAAAGAATTACCGTGATGCACTTGTATCCGCCCAGTATAAAATGTGGGATTGGACAATCGATACATATGACTGGAAAAGCTATGACAATCCTTCTGCCATACTAGAAAGAGTACGTAATCAGAGCGATGAACAAGTCGAAGTGATTTTAATGCATGACTCGAGTGTAACCGTACAAATACTGCCCAAAGTAATTGATTACTTACAGTCACAAGGATACAAACTTCTTCCCTATAATCCATCTTCTCACCTCGAAGTGAACTTTTGGAAAGACACAAGATTGTAACAGCTTTAGTGCCTATGTGCTAAAGCTGTTTTATTTTTCTCTTCCCACCCTTCCCATTTTTGTGTAAAATTTTAAATAGCGATGAATTTTCGAGGTGAATAGAAATGAAACGAATAGATCTCATTTTTAACGCAATACAAGAAGGTAATTATATAGAAGGTGTAACCGCATCAGAACTCGCTAGCCTTCTACAACTAGATCGCGCCAATGTAAGTAGCGACTTAAACAAACTTGTAAAAGATAAACGTTTATTAAAAACAAATACGCGTCCTGTTCGTTTTTATATAGAAACGAACGCTTCGTTGGAAACGCATTCAAAGGAAATGACTTCATTAGATACATTTGCAATTGAAAATACAAGCCTTAAAATCGCAATCGAAAAAGCGAAAGCTTCTATTCTCTATCCTCCAAACGGTATGCATACTTTACTGCTAGGAGAAACAGGGGTCGGAAAATCTATGTTCGCTTCTTTAATGCACGAATATGCAATTGAAGTTGAACAGCTTCCTAAAAATGCACCATTTATCGTCTTTAACTGTGCCGATTACGCAAATAATCCACAGCTACTACTGGGGCAATTATTTGGGATTAAAAAAGGAGCTTATACAGGGGCAAGTGATCAAAAAGGGTTAATTGAAAAAGCACATGAAGGGATCCTTTTCTTAGATGAAGTACATCGCCTTCCTCCCGAGGGACAAGAAATGCTTTTCACCTTTATTGACCGCGGGGTATACCGCCGCCTTGGAGAAACAGAAAATGAGCGTACAGCACAAGTATTAATCATTACTGCAACAACAGAAGAACCAAATTCATTTTTATTAAAAACATTTACAAGACGTATACCAATGACTGTTACGCTACCACCACTTCGTGAGCGTACACATAAAGAACGATTTGCTTTACTGCAACTATTTTTCACAAATGAAGCAATCCGTCTGCGAAAAGAAATTCACGTTAGTCCGAATGCAATGCGCGCTTTCGTCTTTTACAATTGCCCCAATAACATCGGGCAATTAAAAACGGATGTACAAATTGCCTGTGCGAAAGCCTACTCTGAATTTGTGACAAAGAAACGTGATTCTGTCTATGTTTCAAGTACAGATTTACCTTGGTATATGAAAGAAGGACTATTCATTGAAAGAAAGAGCCGTCATCTATACCAAATACCAAATGAAACATTTATATTTACAGGTGATGAAGGTTGGAGTAATCATAAAATAGAGAATGAAAAACGGTCTTCTATTTACGATTATATTGATTATAAATACGAAGAACTTCAAGCTCGCGGTATTGAAGAAGACGAATTAGAATTACTAATAGAAAATGATATTCAAAGCTTTTTCGTACAATATTTTAACCAAATTTCCAAAAAAACAAGTCATGAAAATGTTTTTAAAATTGTGGATCGTAATATCGTTTCCGTATGTGAAAGAATTGCGGAACTTGCTGAAAAGCATTTATCTAAGACGTTTGATGAAAAAGTATTTCTCGCTTTAAGCTTACATGTACAGACAACTCTACAACGTTTACAAGCTGGGAAACAAATTCATCACCCACAATTAAATCAAATTCGTACGAAATATAAAGACGCTTTTTCCGTAGCCATGCAATGTATTCAACTACTGGAGGACGAATTACACATAACAATGCCTATTGATGAAGCAGGCTTTTTAACAATGTTCTTCGTTGTTGATCCAATTCCTGCCTCACAAACAGAAGTAAAGGTATTAATATTAGCGCACGGCAACGGCATCGCAACAGAAATGGCAAACGTCGCAAACGAACTGCTCGGCATTGAGGAAGTAACCGGTATCGATATGCCGTTACATGAATCGCCGAAAGATTTCTTAGAGCGTGTGAAAGTGTATATGAAAACACTCCAAAATGTAAATGGACTTCTCTTACTCGTCGATATGGGCTCGCTCGCTTATATTGGTGATATATTAGAAACTGAGTTCAAAATTCCGGTACGTGTTCTTTCCATGACAAGCACTCCACATGCACTAGAAGCAGCTCGAAAAGCTCAACTTGGCTACTCGTTAGATGCATTATATGAAACAGTGAAGAACTTAACACCGTTTTACTTAAACGTACAAGAAGAAAAGAAAAAGCCACTATCACCAATGAAGTCTGTTATTTTAACAGCTTGTTTAACTGGGGAAGGCAGTGCTTTAGCTATTCAAAAAATGTTAGAGAACTATTTGCGATTTGACAAAGACTTAATTGAAGTTATTCCGATTAGTATCGTCCATGAAAAAGATTTAACGAAAATGATTGAGAATATAAAAAAAGAACGGAATATCATTTGTATCGTCACAAATTTCGATGTGCAGGTGCCATGCTTAACATACCATTTCCAAGACATTGTAAACTACACAGCGATTCAGCCAATTCAAGAATTAATTACGTATGAAGAAACATATGCAAAAATGGCTGATATTCTGGAACAACAAATGCAGCGGAACGACGGAGCATTACTTATTAAAACAATTCGTTACGCATTAAATACAATTCAAGAATTAATTTCCTTACAGCTAACTCCTGACAGCTTAATGGGTGTGATTCTGCATATGAGCTGTATGGTTGACCGTCTTCAAAAAGGAGAAAGCCTCCTCCCTCATCCAGATAAAGAGAAACGAAGACAAGATGAGTACTGGATGTATATGAAAGTGAAAAAAGCATTACAACCAATTGAAAATACATTTGAAATACAAATACCTGATGATGAAGTGTTTTATATCATGGACTTCTTCATTAAAAATCAGCCTGTAAAAAATTAATCGAAGCAGTTTTTTAAATATATCGATTTAACGATAATAAACGCTAAAATTTGCACCTTATAGAAAAAAAGGCTGTTCCAAAATATGGACAGCCTTTTTTCTACTTCTTTACTTTTCTGATTCTCCCCCTGATTTCGCCCTTCTTATTGGACTTTGTATAAACATTTACATATACATTTGTCTGAATGATTTCTTGAAGTAGGCTATCAAACGCTCTTCCCTGTAAAGGGCCTTCAAAATCTTCCACATTGACTACACCGGTCACGACTCCTTCATTTACACTAATACCTTGCTTTATTGGACCAAACAAATTTAAAATCACTGGACCTATTTGATCCGCTTTTCCTAAATGAATTTGGCATGATGTAACTTTTTCGATGTTTTTCAATATGATCCGATATTGTAATTTCTTTAAATCATCACTAAATATAAACTCTGTTACACCATAAGCTTCTGTATTTACAGGAGGTATTTCCCTCTTTCCTGTTAACCTCGCAAAGAAATGTGTTGTCATACGGGCATTCTCCTCATATAAATTTCCCAGCACTACTTCTACTACTTTATGGTTTATACATAATCATTTATGACTTTTTCAAATTTTAATTACGAAGAAAAGATTCACACAATCTTTACATTAGAATCGTTCCTTTTGCTTCACTATCTTTTGTATAATGCACATAGAAAAACATTCTCGGAGGTCGTTTTGAAAAATAACAAATACACTTTTCACACATTATTAGAGATTTTTCTCGTTTCATTTAAATTAGGAATTACTTCATTTGGTGGCCCCGTCGCCCATCTCGGCTATTTCCACCACGAATATGTACAAAAAAGAAAATGGATGGATGAACGAAGCTATGGTGATTTAGTAGCACTATGCCAATTCCTCCCTGGTCCTGCTAGCAGCCAAGTCGGTATGGGGGTTGGATTATTAAGAGGCGGGGTATTAGGAGCTATTATTTCATGGATTGGATTCACTTTACCGTCTGTGCTTGTTTTAGTTTTCTTCGCCTCATTCCTTAATCAGTTCGATCTTGGAAGTGCTGGCTGGATTCACGGACTAAAACTTGTAGCAGTCGCCATTGTTGCTCATGCCATATGGGGAATGGCACAAAAATTAACGCCAGACCGAAATCGTGCGACGATTGCGATTGTAACTGCCGCAATCGCCTTATTATGGCCAAGCAGCTGGACACAAGTCACCCTTATTATAATATCGGGCTTTATAGGCTGGTTTTTATATCGCAACCAACCAATTAGCCAATCTCAAAATATAAAAGTACCTATTTCAAAAAAGATAGCAGTTTCTTGTCTCATCTTATTCTTCGGACTATTAATACTGCTACCAATAGTAAGACCGTTCTCTTATTACATCGCTTTATTTGATAGTTTCTATCGCTCTGGTGCACTTGTATTTGGAGGCGGACACGTCGTGCTACCCCTTCTTGAAGGTGAGTTCGTACAAAACGGAATGATGACGAAAGAACAGTTCCTAGCTGGATACGGATTAACACAAGCGGTACCAGGTCCACTATTTACATTCGCCTCTTATATAGGAGCAGTTTTAAACGGGACGCTTGGAGCCATACTCGCAACAATTGCGATCTTTCTTCCTGCTTTCTTGCTCGTTATTGGTGTTTTACCATTTTGGGACAGTGTGAGAAAAATCTCTTACATACAAGGTGCACTACTTGGAGTCAATGCAGCCGTTGTCGGTATTTTATTAGCAGCTTTTTATGATCCTATTTGGACAAGCACAATTATAAACGCTGTAGATTTTGTTTTTGCGTCTCTTCTATTTTGCCTGCTCGCTTTTTGGAAAACACCACCTTGGGTTATCGTTATACTCGGAGCCTTTGGCGGGTATGTTCTATCCATCTTGTAAGCAAAAAACGACGGCATTATATAGCCGTCGTTTTTCTATTAAAACTTCACAAGTTCTATTCCTTCAGGCAACTCGCTCTCTGTTAAAATACGCAATTCTTTCACACGATCCATTACGTAAGAAGAACGCTTCACAAGCTCTGGATCAATATAAGCTGGATGAACCATAATTTCTACCGTTTGTTCACCTTGTACTCTTTCTTTTAACTTCACAAAGTAATCTTCCGTCACACCATCCGCGTAAAAATCACTGTAAAACACGTCAGAAAACGGGCGTACTGCTCGCTCTTCCTCACAACGACGAATTGGAACATTATATGTAGCCGCTAACCTCTCAAGAACATCGTGCAAGATTGGTAATCCATGCACATGATGATGACTATCTAAATGAGTTGGCGATAATCCGTAAGATAGGAATTTCTCAATTTGAGCAGTCCACTCTCTCTCTACTTCTTCTGGATTTACATTCCCTTTCCATACGACGCTTTGTTTATGAAACAATCCATCACTACTTACAAGTGATGGTACGTCTCTAAGAAGTGGTTTCCCTGCTGTTAATACGAGATGTACGCCTACTCCGAGTAGGTTATACTCTTTTGCTAAGCGTACCGCATGCTCTGTTCCTGGCATATTCATCATCATTGTCGTTGAATTTACAAGTCCATTTATATGTCCATCAATAATGCCGTAATTTGTACCTTCTGTAAGACCGAAATCATCTGCATTTACAATTAACTTAATCATCATAATACCTCCTAATAGAATAAAAAAAGCGGGCTAAATAGCGCCGCTTTATTTCTCTACCTTTTTGAAGAACTGTGGAAGATATTCTTTATGTGCTTCCAACATTTCATCTAAAATTTGTTTTGCAACTTTATCTGATGGTACAAGTGGATTAATTGTCATAGCAAGCAGCGCTTTATGATAATCCCCTGTAACAGCAGCTTCAATTGTTGTGCGCTCAAATGATTTAATTTGTTGTACTAAACCGCGAACTGGTACGGGAAGATCTCCAACTGCAATTGGTTTTGGACCTTCTTTCGTAATAATACAGTTCACTTCAACAGCCGAATCATGTGGTAAGCTTGCAATTGTTCCGTTGTTTCGTGTATTAACAGGCTGAATATCACCTTTATTATTGTAAATTGACGTAATTAAGCTACATGCTGCGTCACTATAATAAGCGCCGCCACGTTTTTCTAATTGTGGTGGTTTAATATCTAAGTTCGGGTCTTTATATAACTCGAATAAATCATCTTCTAATTGTTTTACTACTTCTGCACGTGTACCTTTTTCAACAGAAGCTTCTTTCTCTTCTTCTAACATTTCACGTGTTTTGTAGTAATAACGGTGGTATGGGCATGGAATTGCACGAAGGCCGCGAATAAAGTCTGGCTCCCAGTTAAGCGCTGCAATATTTTCCATCGTAATTTGCTTTTCTGGATCTGTTACAAGCTCTAACACACGATCCATTACACTTACGCCATCTAAATATACATCTAGTCCGTATACCATATGATTTAAACCTGCGAAATCAACGTGGACACGACTTGCATCTACTTCAAGTAATCTTGCAAGACCCATACGGATTCCGATTGGAACGTTACATAGACCAACTACTCTTTGAATATTTGTATAACGAAGCACAGCTTCCGTTACCATACCAGCTGGGTTCGCGAAGTTAATTAACCATGCATTCGGACAAAGCTCCTCCATATCCTTACAAATATCTAAAATAACAGGAATCGTTCTCAGTGCTTTGAATAAACCACCAGGACCATTCGTTTCCTGACCGATTACATCATATTTTAATGGGATTGCTTCATCTTTTGCACGAGCTTCTAATAAACCTACGCGAAGCTGCGTTGTTACGAAGTCAGCATCTTTTAATGCTTCACGGCGATCAAGTGTTAAATGTACCTCGATTGGTAAACCAGATTTTTTCACCATACGTTTCGCTAAGTTACCAACGATTTCTAACTTTTCTTTTCCTGCCTCAATATCTACTAACCAAATTTCACGAACAGGAAGCTCATCATAACGCTTAATAAATCCTTCAATTAACTCTGGTGTATAACTAGATCCACCGCCGATTGTAGCAATTTTAATTCCAGTCATGCTTTATTCCCCTTTCGCTTCTAACTTTTTATAAAGGTCAATAAATTCAGCTGCTAATTCTTTTACTGTAATCGCATTCATTAAATGATCCTGTGCATGAATTAAAAGAACACTAATCTCTGTTTTTTCTCCTCTTGCTTCTGATTGTATGAGCTCTGTTTGGAAATGATGCGCTTCATTAATCGCTTCTTTCGCCTTTACCATCGCTTCATCAGCCTCTGCCATTTTCCCCTGTTTGGCAAATTGAAGTGCCTCCATCGCAAAGCTTCGTGCATTACCACTATTTAAAATTAATTGGAATGGAATTTGTTCTGCTGTAGTCATCATAATTACCGCCCTCTCTATTATGGTTCAACCGATTGAAATACCCCTTCAGTTTGAACATTTCTATTAAATTATTATTTTATGAATGATAGTTTGGTGTTCTTGTAGATGGGTCTCATCTTTCTGAACATGATATAAAGGTGATTGTTCTCACAGATAATGTTACCCGTGAGAACAATTACTATGTTACATAGGTACAGAGTTGTTATTTCCTTGTGCTGCTGCTTTTTCAGTACGAACAACAGAACGGTCAGATAATACAACGAATGGATAGTAGATTACCATCGCAATTACAAAGTTGAATAACTGTAGAATTGCACCTGAAAGATGTCCACCTGTTACAAGATAACCACTAATAATTGGTGGTGTTGCCCATGGAATCATCACAACTGTTTTTGGTACCCAACCAATAGATATTGCTGTATAAGAAGTAATTACTAATACAATTGGTGTTAGGATAAACGGTAAGAATAAAATTGGATTTAAAATAATTGGTGTACCAAAGATTACTGGTTCGTTAATATTGAATGCACCTGGTCCAATTGATAAGCGAGATACACCGCGTAATTGTGCACTTTTTGCTACAATTAATACGACCACTAAGAACGCTAATGTTGCACCAGAACCACCAAGATATACGAAAGTATCAAAGAATGGTTTTGTAATAATGTTTGGAACATCAAATGCAGATGTACCACCTTGGAATAACTTCATATTTTTCTCTAATGCCGGTAAGTATAATGGCTCAATAATACCACCAACGATATTTGGCCCATGTAAACCGAAGAACCAAAGAAGATGAACAAGGAGTACAATGATAATTGCACTTGGTAATGTCCCTGCTAAACTTTGCAGTGGTGATTGAATCGTATTAAAGATAAATTCATGAACACTTGTACCAGCTAATTTCACTGCTAATTGAATACCTGCAACTACTGTTAAGATAACAAATGCTGGAACTATAGCTGCGAAAGATCTTAAAACTGCTGGCGGTACTCCATCAGGCATTTTAAAAGTAATGTTTCTTTGTACAAAGAAACGGAATACTTCAGTAACAAGGAGTGCCACGATAATTGCTACGAATAGCCCTTGTGCCCCTGTCCAAGCTAAGTTCAATCCGCCTTCTTTCGGTGTTGTTGGCGTAAGAATAATTAACGCACCAAATGAAATAATACCTGCTGACAAACCATCAACGCCGTAAGATTTTGCTAAGTTATAACTTGTTGTAAATGCTATGATTAGTGCTAAAATTGCGAAAGAACCAGTCCACATTCCACCGCCAACTTGTTTCCACGTTTCACCAAACAAATCTTTCATGAACTCTTGGAAAGCTTCAGACGGAAAACCATTAATTAGTGATGCCAGTGCACCAACTAAAATAAGTGGCATAACTGCAATAAATCCATCACGGATCGCAGCTAAGTGACGTTGCGATCCGATTTTACCAGCTACAGGAACAATATATTTCTCCATGAATGCAATAAACTTTTGCATTTCGCTTCCCCCCTAATTATTTTTTAAGTGTTAATGCGTGATCTAAAACTGCTTCTCCATTCATCATGCCGTAGTGCATTGGATTAATAACGTCGATTCCAACGTTTCTCTCATCAGCAAGCGTTTTCATTGAAGAAAGCATGTAACGAACTTGTGGTCCTAGTAATAATACATCTGCTTGATCGATATTTGTTTTTACTGCATCCCCAGATACAGCCCAAATCTTTCCTTCTAGACCGCGAGCTTTTGCAGCCGCTTCCATTTTTGTAACTAGTAAACTTGTAGACATCCCTGCTGAGCAACATAATAAAATATTCATTTAAAAATCCCCCTTGTGTAGTATAAAAAATTTATGTTTATTTATTTTTCTTTACGCTATTTATTAATGCAATTAGCGTGCCAACTTTTTAAAACCACTAAAATCAGCACTTTTCCGACTGTTTTCTTTGTGTGTTAACGCTTTCAATTAGTGTGTCACCAAAAAAACACACAGTGTGTTATAAAACAACACGCTTTTAACACATAACTGTATGAAAATAGATTAGTGTTTAGTTGTCTAGTTGTATTCAAAACAAAAAAACACTAAAATTTTTTTAGCGTGAAAATCTATTGAAAAAATAAACCTCTCTTAAACACATTCTTCTATCTATTGTCCAAGCCACCTCTACTAAATTACATAGAATAGAATAAAATAACAAAATTCGAAAGGGGATTCCTATGCCAAAACATAGAAAACAGAACAAAATAAAGATTTATAGAATAACAAGCTATAAAAAAGACAAGCGTTCTGAATTAGACTCTGACAAATTTGAACTAGAACAACAGGAAATAGAAAATAAGCAGGATAAGCAAAACAAACAGGACAAGCAAAACAAACAGGACAAACAAGACAAGCAAAACAAACAAGACAAACAGGACAAGCAAAATAAACAAGACAAGCAGGACAAACAGGACAAGCAAAATAAACAGGACAAACAGGACAAGCAAAATAAACAAGACAAGCAGGACAAGCAAAATAAACAAGATAAACAGGACAAACAAGAACAATTGGAACCTATAATAGAAACAAGTTCACACAACTTAGATGTATGGGATGCAATTTCTCTACAACAGATACAAAATGGCGAGCATACGAGTTTATTTGCAGAACAAAGTAATTATCAAAATATTACTTTGTTACAAGTAAGCGATGTCCGTTTATATTTAGACAAACAACTACAATTCAGTTCCGTTGACGAACAAATTTATCATGAAGCCCTTGTGCATCCGATTATGTCAAAAGTAATTGATCCAAAACGTGTTCTCATATTAGGTGGTGGCGATGGCCTTGCCTTACGAGAAGTTTTGAAGTATGAAACTGTGCTACATGTAGACCTTGTTGACTTAGATGGATCGATGATTGATATGGCTCGTAATGTTCCTGAATTAGTTTCTTTGAACAAAAGCGCATTTTTTGATAATCGTGTGAATGCACACGTATGCGATGCAAAGAAATTTCTGAATTCTCCTTCCTCTTTATACGATGTAATCATTATTGATTTTCCAGACCCAGCGACAGAGTTGTTAAGTACTTTATATACAAGTGAACTTTTTGCTCGTATCGCTACGTTTTTAACAGAAGATGGCGCGTTCGTCTGTCAATCTAATTCACCTGCTGATGCACCCCTTGTATATTGGAGTATCGGTAACACAATTGAACATGCTGGATTAACTGTGAAAAGTTATCATACAATCGTTCCTTCTTTTGGAACTGACTGGGGATTTCATATTGCGGCTAATTCTGAATATGTACTTGATCAAATTGAGCAATTATATGTTGTACCAACTCCTCAAACATTACCTTCTCTTCTTTCTCCCTTATTTCAATTTAAAGAAGAACATCTCGAACAGCGTAACCTTGCCCTTTTAAATTCAGAATCAAACCTTATCCTACATCAGTGTTATAAAAAAGAAATGGAGTTTTAACGATATTATAGTGAGGAGTGCTATCTTATGGAATACTCTACTTTCGGTAAGCATATAATAGTAGATTTATGGGGAGTGGACTTTTCCCTATTAGATGATGTTCACTTTTTAGAATATCATTTAGTTACCGCTGCTGATCACTCAGGTGCCCATGTTTTAAACGTAAGTGCAAAAGAATTCGAACCGTACGGTGTTACTGTCTTAGTTTTACTATCAGAAAGCCACCTTTCTATTCACACTTATCCAGAAAAAAACTTTGCAGCCGTTGACTGTTATACGTGTGGTACGACCGTTGAACCGCAAATAGCGATTGATTATATCGTAAGTATATTAAAACCAAATGAGATGAATATAAAAAAACTAATTCGTGGTATAGGAGAGATTGTTACAACCGATTAATTATCACTCTTACTCATTTGTGAAAAAGGAGGATTGTAAATACCATCAGTGGAACGACCATTCCACTGATGGTACAGAAACATACATATTTTTTCACCTTAATTGATGGTTTAATCTCTCGATTTTTCGCTTCCAGTATAACATCATCATAAACCATATAATGAAGTAAATAACAATAAAACTTCCTATACAAACAAGAATCGGACCGAAACGATTTGAAACCCATCCAATCCAAATGGCTGTAGGCAAAAATGTTCCTATTCATTTTTACATAAACCTGGAAATAATAAATATAATCCTGCGTAAGTGGTTTTTGTTTCGTCATAACTGTCTCTTAATACAACATAAAAAAACCTTGCATACGCAAGGTTCATTCAGACATCGACATCTTCCTATATAATTCTACAAATTCACTCGCTAATTCCTTCACCGTAATTGCATTCATTAAATGATCTTGCGCGTGCACCATCAGAAGGGTAACTTCGGTCTTTTCACCACCAGCTTCTTTCTGTATGAGATCCGTTTGTACACGGTGTGCCTCTTTTAATTCATCTAACGCTTCTTGTAATTTAGCTTCTGCTTCTGTAAATTCCCCACGCTTTGCGCAATCAATTGCTTCCATTGAACAACTTCTCGCATTTCCCCCATGCAAAATTAAATGAAAAGCTTTCGTCTCTATCGTATCCATTTTACTTCTTTACTCCCCCTTTTCTTCCGCTACTTTTTGTTTATCCCATATTTTTAAGAACGGTAAATAAATGAAGAATGCAAGCGCAAAATTAACAAGTTGTAACACAACACCTGAAATTTTCCCACCCGATCCTAAATATCCGCTAAACAGAATCGGTGTCGTCCAAGGAACAGCAGCCCCGCTCGGACGAGCAACTAATCCCCATTCCATTGCAAAGTAAGAAACAATTGTTAACACAACTGGAACCAATATAAATGGAATTAGTAAAATTGGGTTCATGACAATCGGCATACCAAAAGTTACCATCTCATTAATGTTAAATATACCAGGTGCAATTGACAATCTACCTAAACTTTTTAATTGCTGACTTCGTGCAAACAATAACATTCCAATAACTAAAGCAAGTGTCGCACCAGATCCGCCCATATAAATCCATAAATCAAAAAACTGTGCAGTAATCGTATTTGGTATATCTTGCCCTGCTTGGTAAGCAACTCGGTTTTGATCCATTAACGACAACCAAACCGGACTCATTACACCACCAACAATAGTAGCTCCATGAATTCCACATGACCAAAGAACATGAACGAGAATAACAGCTATTATTGCGCCCCAAAGACTAGCACCAAGTACACTAAGTGGTTCCTGTAAAATTTGCCCCACAATATTATGGATACTGCCAAAAGAAGTATTTTCTATAATTAAGCGTAAAATCCAAATAACCGTTACAACAATAAATCCTGGAACAAGCGCGGCAAATGAACGTGTCACAGCTGGCGGAACTGTCTCTGGCATCTTTATAATTATCTTTTTTTGTACAATAAACCGATAAAGTTCAGTAGATATAAGTGCAATAATCATTGCTACAAATAACCCTTGGCTTCCCATTAACGCAGCTGGGATAGCACCTTCTACAAGTACACTCTCTTTTGTACTTGGTATAATATATGCAACTTGAAATGGCGTCGCAAGTAAAAACGTCACAAGCGACAATGCCCCGGATGCTAAAGCGTCCACTTTATAATATTCTCCAAGTCTGTAAGCGATTCCAAAAACAGCTATTAAAGCCATTATATTAAAAGTTGCACTAACTGGATACCCCAAAGCCCTCTGCCAATTCTCCCCAAACAAACCTGCCATAAAATCATTATAACCTGGTATTGGTAAAGCACTAATGATGAGGAAAAATGATCCTATAATTAAGAAAGGCATCGTCAATACAAGTCCATCACGAATTGCTAGCAAATGCCTCTGTTCTGCAACCTTTCCCGCTACTGGCATTACATATTTCTCTAAAAACCGTATCATCTATCCCACTCTCCTCATGGTTTCATTGACAAAGCTGCTTGTAAGATAGCTTCTCCATTACAAAGCCCGTAATGGACAGATTGAATGACATCAACAGGTACTCCCTTCTCCTTACATAACTCTTTCATTTTCGGTAATAAATAACGTACTTGTGGTCCAAGTAAAAGTACGTCAGCTTCATCTATGTGACTATTTACTTCAGAACCTGATACTGCCCAAATCTTTACCTCTATCCCTTTTGCCTCTGCTGCTTTCTCCATTTTAGTAACAATCAAACTGGAAGACATTCCCGCTGCACAGCAAAGTAAAATATTCATCCCTTTTCCCTCCCCCCTTTTTCCAAACCTAAGTTACGGTGCATCCTTTGCCACCACTAGGTTACAAATATATATGTCTAGATTTCCTGCTGTATGCCGAGCTCAAAAACAAAAATTTCTCGTTTTTCACGCTATTCCACCTATCGGTATTTTCCTAGTAAAGAGGGCTCTAACTCGCTATAATAATTCAGTATGATTTTTTTAATTGATAGGAGGATATATTTATGAAGGCATATCGCTTTCCGCTTATTTTATTATCTTCTATCCTAATTGGTGGTTTCATTGGTTATTTCATGGGTGCCGATGCCGTTGCTTTAAAGCCGCTTGGTGACATTTTCTTAAACTTAATGTTTACGATTGTTGTACCTTTAGTGTTCTTTAGCATCGCGTCATCTATTGCTAATATGGATGGATTAAAACGTTTCGGTAAAATTATGTCTAGTATGGCTGGAACTTTCTTATTTACAAGTATTTTAGCTGCTATTTTTATGATTATTGTCGTGAAAGTATTTCCGCCAGCACAAGGTGTTGTATTAGAACTAACGCAGCCCGATAAAGCTGAAAAAGCTGTTAGTGTTGCGGATCAAATTGTTGGTATTATAACAGTATCTGATTTCTCGAAGTTACTATCTCGTGAAAATATGTTAGCTCTTATTTTCTTCTCTATTTTAATGGGGGTTGCAACTTCAGCAGTTGGTGAAAAAGGAAAACCATTCGCTACATTCTTACAAGCTGGTGCAGAAATTTCAATGAAAGTTGTATCTTTCATTATGTACTACGCTCCAATCGGACTTGCTGCTTACTTCGCGGCATTAGTTGGTGAATTCGGACCACAACTTCTTGGAACTTATTTCCGAGCAGCAATGGTATACTATCCAGCGTCTCTCATTTACTTCTTTGTATTCTTCACGTTCTATGCATACCTTGCGGGTCGCAAACAAGGTGTACAATTATTTTGGAAGAACATGGTCTCTCCTACAGTTACATCTCTTGCAACTTGTAGTAGTGCCGCAAGTATTCCAGCGAACTTAGAAGCAACGAAGAAAATGGGTATCTCTTCTGACGTTCGTGAAACAGTTGTCCTTCTTGGATCTACACTTCATAAAGACGGATCTGTTTTAGGTGGCGTATTAAAAATTGCTTTCTTATTCGGTATTTTCAACATGGAATTCGAAGGACCGAAAACATTAGCAATTGCACTTGTTGTTTCTCTATTAGTAGGAACAGTAATGGGCGCCATTCCAGGTGGTGGTATGATTGGTGAAATGTTAATCGTTTCTCTATACGGCTTCCCGCCAGAAGCATTGCCAATTATCGCAGCAATTAGTACAATCATTGATCCTCCTGCAACGATGTTAAACGTAACAGCAGATAACGCTTGTGCCGTAATGACAGCTCGCCTTGTAGAAGGTAAAAACTGGATCAAAAATAAATTTGCTTAATAAAATGGAAAGAGGATGCTCCAAACGAGCATCCTCTTTTTTGTTGTGATAAATATATCGAAATAATCCATTCCGCCACAAATTTGTTATAATCTTCACAAATATTCCACACCTATTATCCATTCTCCGTACTATAATCATGTATGGAAAAGGAGATGGACATAATGACTCAAAGCGCACCAGAATTTAAAATTTTGCAAAGCATTGCATTCCTTGCTGTCGTTTTGCAAAGTTCCTTATTATACACAATGCATCAAGGAAATGTCTTACTTGAGCAATCCCTCATTATGGGCATGCTATTCAACCTTGCAAAATTTTCAGCACCTGCATTCATATTTATCGTTGGCTTTCACTTAATTCGGCAATATACAAAGCAACTAGCCTATACAGAATATATTTATGAAAAAGCCGCACATTTACTCATTCCTTATTTCTTCTGGTCTATTCTTTACTTATTAACAACAAACGATATGATTACACTACAAAGCGGAATAAAAAGTTTATTACTCGGAACAGCCGCGCCCCATCTTTGGTACGTGATTATGATGTTCCAAATTCATTTATTGTTCCCTTTGCTGTGCACACTATTTTATTGGTTTCAAAAACGAACAGAAAATAAAAAAGACATATATAAATATATGACCATCTTTGCTTCTCTATATTTCCTCTTAATGTGGTATTCTTCTCACTACATTTTTAATGGAGAGAAATTGACTAGCTCAACCATTTTACATTATACAGATCGTTCCTTCTTCTTCTACTCATTCTATTTCGTCATGGGAGGAATCGCTGCTGTCGCACTAAAAACTTGGCGTTTATTTGTCATGAAACATATCCCGCTTATAACAATGTTATTTTTCGTCTTATTTCTATTCATCAATTATGAGTTATTTAGTTTTTACGGAGCAAACTCTATTCATTTAACCGTTTCGACTTATTTAAAACCGTCTATGTTTTTATATATTGTATGCGAAATTATCATACTTTACGTTCTGTCTATTACAATCGTACAGCGACGCGGTTTCTTGTATAAAGCTTTACGATTTATCGGGAATTACACATATGGTGCTTATTTAGCTCACTTTTTCTTCTTACAACTATGTACAAAATTTCTTTCTTTATTTACACTGCAAGAAAACACAATATTATATAGCCTATTATTATTTACAATAACGGCCACAATCTCGATTTCAGCAATGGTCATTTGCAGTACACTACCATTTCACACATGGATTACAGGGCCTTCCCCTACGACAAATATGAAATGGGCTAAGATTGTACTTCGGAAAAATCAAGAAAAAGTATTCAAACCATATCTTTGATATAATAGAATTCCATACAAGAAAAGAAAGTAGGACACACACCTATGATTAATCAAATTGGACAAATTATGTTATATGTAAATAATCAAAATGAAGCAGTACAATTTTGGACTGAGACAGTAGGATTCCAAATGATTGCAGAAGAAAATAACGGACAAGGGTTTCGCTGGATTGAAATTGCACCAACGAAGGAAGCAGGCACAAGCATCGTCCTTCACGATAAAGCGTTAATTGCGAAGATGCAACCTGAATTAAACTTACATACGCCTTCACTTATGTTCTTCTCTAATAACTTAGATCAACTGTATAAAGATCTTTCTGAGAAAAACGTTATAGTTGGACAAGTTGTAGATTTACCTACAGGTAGAGCATTCAACTTTGCTGATAATGAAAATAATTACTTTGCGGTAATGGAACGTAAATAAAAAAGGAGCTATCCTAAAAAAACGGATAGCTTCTTTCATTTTAAGAAACTTGTTCTGCATTCGTTTCCCTATGTTGTATATGACTCGTGATCCAAGCAATTCCGCCAGCAACAACGAGATAGCATAACAATATTAAAATTTGCATTTGTAATTGTGACCAATCTCCTAAAGAGATAACATCTTGTAATCCTCTAAGAGAATGGGACATTGGGAGAAACTGTCCAATTTTGCTAAGAACAGCTATATTTAATTCTCCTGGGAAAGTCCCTCCGCTCGTCGCTAATTGCAGGACGAGAAGTGTTACTGCTAAGAACTTTCCAACGAGACCAAATACCGTTACTAACATAAGAATAAATGTCATGAACGTAAAGGAAATAACGATACTTGATAAAACAAAGAGTGGCACACTTGCAACTTCTAATTTCATAACTCCTAGCACAGCCACATCCACAAGTAATGCTTGAATAAGTCCAATTAAATATACCAATCCTAGTTTATTAATAAAATGTACTGTTCCGCTTACCTTCATATTTTGTCTACGGCCAAGAGGTAAAATATTCGATGCCATAATTCCACCAACATAAAATGCCAGTGATAAAAAGTATGGTGCAATGCCTGAACCGTAGTTAGGCACATCAGAAACTGTCGACTTCACTAACTGAACCGGCTCTGAGAACATCGTATTACGGGCATCATCATTGCGAACATCCGCTATCTTCTCTGCGCCCTCTCCTAATTTTGTAGAAAGTTCTTTCGCACCATCGTCAAGTTTAACAAGTCCGTTCGTTAACTGATCAGCCCCGTGATTCAGCTCTGTTCCGCCACTTGCAAGATGATTTACACCTTCTTGCAGGGATGTAAATCCATTTCCCCACTTCGTAAATCCATCTGCTACATTTGCTGCACCATCTGCTATCTTTTTCGTTCCAGCAGTAGCTTCGCTTAACTTAACTCCGAATGTATTCATACCTTCTTCAATCTTATTCTGACCTTCAGCGAGCTTCTTCGCTCCTTGTGTCAATTGTTGTTGGCTATTATTTAAAGTGTTTACTGCTTTAGCTAATCCGTTAGAAGTAGCAATCATCTTTTGAAAAGCAGGATCTTGCTGCACTTCCGGATGACTTTTCACGTACTCTTCTAATTGTTGTTTTACACTATTTGCTGCATTGTCCGCTTTCACTTGCCCTTCAGCAAGTTTCTCACTTCCGTTCACCCATTCATTTGTACCAGCACTTAATTCACTAACCCCTGATTGTAAAGTTTTTTCACCTTGAGCTAATAACGCCATACCACTATGAAGTGAGGTTGCCCCTTCACTCAGCTCATTTGCGCCGCCACTTAAGGCAGATTGGCTAGAAGCAAGTTTTTCACTTCCCTCTTTCACTTTTGATGCCCCGTCACTTAAACGATGAATACCATCTGCAAGCTGATTCGCCCCATTTTTTGCATCTGTCGTTCCTTCATGCAGCTTCTCAGCACCATTACTTGCATCACTCAATCCTTGTGCCAAATCTTGAAACTTTGAAAAGACACCTTCTGTATAAGATTTCGTAATACTATTTGAAATTTTTGTTTTCATATTTTCAACAGCTGTCGTTCCAATTTGAGCTGCTACAAAGTTTTTACCCGGATTTACTTTGTACTGAAGCTGCGCTGGCTCTGGTTTCTCATCCATAAGTGTACTTACCTTCTTAGAGAAATCCTCTGGAATCGTAACGACCATATAATACTTATCTTCTTTTAACCCTTCATCAGCATTTTTTTCTGACACGAAATGAAAAGCTAGTTCCTTATTCTCTTTTAAATTTTTGACAAAATCGTCTCCTGCATGAATTGTTTTTTCATCCATCGCAGCACCTTTATCTAAATTTACAATTGCAACAGGTAATTTATCTAATCGTCCGTATGGATCCCAATATCCAGCTAAAAAGAATCCTGAATAAATTAAAGGAACGATTAATAAAAAAATTAAAGCGATACGTCCATGTTTATGATGCCACATCGCTTTCCAATCTTTAAATATAAGTTGAATTCCCTTCATGAAACATACTCCTTCTCCTAATTTAACACCATTAGAATGGTTTAACAGATTTACTATACACGCCCATTTTCATACTGTATAATACATCTTTAATTATCAATTAATTCCTTTTGGTCTATAGAAAGGAGAGTCAAAATGGAACTTCTTCAATTAAAATACTTTCAGACAGTCGCACGATTAGAACATATGACAAAAGCCGCTGAAGAACTGCATATCGCACAACCTTCACTTAGCAAAACAATCGCTAGATTAGAAAAGGACTTAGGCGTCCCGCTATTTGATCGCCAAGGTCGACAGATTACATTAAACTCTTTTGGGAAAGTATTTTTAAAACGAGTAGAGCGCATTTTTCATGAATTAAGTGAAGGCGAACGAGAAATTAAAGATTTAGCTGAATTACAACAATGCTCTATTACACTGGCCGTTTCTATTCCGAGAATATTACCAGAACTACTCGGTTCTTTTTTACTAGAACATCCTAACGTTCGATTCCAACAATTTCTCGCATCTACTCCTTCTATGAAGCGACAACTAGATAATATAGAAATTGACTTTTGCATTTCTTCTGTGCCAATTGAAGCCGAGGAAATTATGTGGGAACCACTTATTACAGAAGAAATTTTCTTAGTTGTCCCTTCAGGTCATCGTTTATCAGGACGCGAAAGTATCCATCTGCATGAAGTAAAAGACGAACCATTTATTAGTATGAACACTGGTTACGGATTTCGGCACTTAACGGATGAATTTTGTAAAGAAGCTGGCTTCACTCCACATATTGCTTTTGAAGTAGATGAACCGACCGTGATTAGCGACCTTATTAAGCAAGGTCTCGGCATCGCCTTTGTCCCAAGTTTAACTTTATTAAAAAACTCTACTTTAGCATTAAATAAGTTACGTATTATTGAACCGCATTGCGAGAGAACTATCGGATTAAGTTGGTCGAAGAAACGCTACTTATCAAAAACCGCTCAACAATTCCGTAAATTCGTAATTGACTACTTCTCCAATATTAGAACGTAAAATTATATTGACTTAGTAAAAAATAAAAGGTGCCACCCCCAAAGGGTGACACCTTTTATTTCTTACTCTTCTCCAATTCCATTTCCGCTAAAAGCGGCAATACGTTATCGAAAATATGCGTATTATTATTTTCACCTGTTACATATCCACCGTAATATCTACTAAATATATTGTCATTTCGGAATGTGGCCATATGATCATATAATTCCTTTGCAAACTTTGTATCACCTGTTTGTAGTACGTACAAGATCGTTAGTCCGTATGCGGCTGGCGATTCATAATTCACAGTTTGTTTTCCCGTTTCTAAATTGTAACGACCGTATAGCTTTCCATCCTTCTGGAACTTCTTCTTGATAAATTCCAAATAAGCATCTGATGAAAGGCCACCTAAACTTCGATGATATGCAACGTATGATTGGTCAATAAGATTTACTTCTTTATCGTACGTAAATGTACCATCTTCTTTATACTCTTTTGGGAATGCCCAGCCATGCCTTGGATAATCCGCTAAAAATTGAACGACTTCCTGATATTGCTGAGCAGAAACTTTGCCGTACTTTTTCATATACGAGAATGCGTGTGGATTTATGTATGATGTAGTTGCAAAATTATTTTGTTTACCTGCATCTGCATCATAATAATCAACGTAATAATTATCTTTCCTATTATAACGAATTACAGCGTCACTCAATTGATCTGCCAAATTTTTATAACGCTCTTCCTTGTACATATCATAAGCACGATATAATTGTTCTATAATACGAAGATCATCTATAAGTGCATTTGTAGCTGACTGCATTTCTCCCTTTTCAGAGATTTTCCATATAACAATATGATCCTTATGTACAAAGCTATTTTGAATAACCTTAACTTGTTCATCGAATAACGCTTGATCGTCTTTATCCAATGTATATTGTAGCCATAGTCCTGCTGATTCCGATAAAGCTTCACGGCCTTTCGCTTCACCCGTACCTGCCTTTGTATCCGCTAAACGATATGTGGCAAGCGTCCCATTTTCATTCACCATATGTCTTAAAATAAAATGTTCTGTACGGTTTCCTTGTATAGCTGACCAAAATACAATGCCACCTAAAGCGATTAAGAGAATAACTCCAATCCCTATATATAAACGTTTCCGCAATCTTTTCACCTCCCTAATAAGGCTAGCCTTAATTTTACCAGAACATACGTAAAATTAAAAAAGACAATCTATTAGATTGTCTCCCGTGCCTCTATCCCTCACAAGCCTCTTTAGAAGGTCTATATAGCGATGCCACAAGTCGATCATATTCACGACGCGTAATCTCTTTATTATACAGCTTCAATAATAAATCTCTATGCTCTTTTGAAAATGCCATCTTTTTAATGACTTCAGGATACATAAAACATCCTCTCCATTTCACATAAACTTCTTCACCTCTAAAAACAGAACTTATGTTCGCATAAAAGATTATAAAATATTCCTTACTAAAAAACAAACAAAATATTATTAAAAATTAACTTCTTTCTATTTGGAATATTCAAACATTATATTACCATATCCACTTTTTAAATACATATATATTTTTGGTAGTTTTTTTGAATAAATCTTCCAATTCAATCAGAAAATAATGGCAAAAAGAAGAGGAGTTTACATATGGATACGGTAACATTAGCAAGAGCATTTTTTGGTTCTTCATTAGCATTCCACATTATCTTTGCAACACTTGGTGTCGGACTTTCATTAATGATTTTTATAAGTGAAATACTCTATCACTGGAAGAAAGATTCCGATTACGCCATTATGGCGAAAAGATGGACGAAGGCTTTTGCCATCCTTCTCGGTGTAGCAATTCCAACTGGAACAATTGTTGGTGTGCAAATCTCACTTCTTTGGCCTGGTTTTGCCAAAATTGTTGGACAGGTTATTTCTGTTCCCTTTCAAATTGAGATTTTCGCCTTCTTTTTAGAGGCTTTGTTCATGTCTATTTATGTATATGCAGCTGACAAACTACCTCCATTCATGAGATTAATCTCGCTATTCTTCGTCATGATTGGTGCCACGGCATCTGCCGTGCTTATTACATCAGCAAATACATGGATGAATACACCCGCAGGCTTTTCAATGGGACCAGATGGATCAGTTTTTAACGTTGATCCATGGAAAGCTTTCTTTAATCCGAGTTTTGGCACAAGCGCATTCCATGTTGTGATTACAGCCTACGCAACTGGAGCTGCCGTCATTGCCTCTATCGCTGGATTTAAATTATTAAAGAAGAATTTAAGTGAACGTGAAGTAGCGTATCATAAAAAAGGACTACTGTTAGGACTCGTCGTGACATTTATTACAGGTGCTACGATGTGGCTTTCGGGACACGAATCGGCGATTGCCTTACATAAGCATTCCCCTGAAAAACTTGCATCTGCTGAAGCTTTATTTGAAACGACATCACATGCACCGTTATCAATTGGCGGAGTTGTAGATCCTAACACACTTGAACTAAACTATGCACTAGAAATTCCGAACATGCTTAGCCTATTAGTGGGACTCGACCCTAGCACCGTCGTAAAAGGACTAAAGGAATTCCCACAAGAAACATGGCCACCATTTTACACACATACACTATTCAACTTAATGGTCGGCACTGCTGCCTTTACTTTTGCAGTTGCAGCAATCGCCCTCTTATATTGGTACTTTGTTTACCGAAAAAAAGGTGCAGAATTACCGAAGTGGCTTCTTTGGGGAGCTGCCGCATGTGGACCAATTATGATGCTCGGTATTGAATTCGGATGGATTTTCAGCTGTAGTGGTCGTCAACCGTGGACCATTTATGGTATGCAACGGACAGTCGACGCTTCTACACGCGCTGATTTTGTCGGTCCTTTATTTATTCTATTCATCATTTTATATATTGGACTCGGCATTTTAACAGTTTTTGTACTACGGACATTCTTTAAGAAACATCCGCTTACAAATGATTTACATCACGAAGGAGGCGATTCTCGTGCATGAGGAAAGTATTGCAATCATCATCTTATGGGCTCTTATTTTCGTATATAGTATATTAGGGTCCATTGATTTTGGAGCAGGTTTTTGGGGCATGGTATACGCAAAACATCCAACGCTTGCTGCCAAGCTTGCCAATCGATACTTATCACCCACTTGGGAAGTAACAAATACATTTCTCGTCTTTGTCGTTGTCGCTTTTCTCGGTTTCTTTCCGAAAGCTGCTTTCACCCTTGCGACAGTGATGTTCGTGCCAGTTATGTTAATTTTAATACTCATTGCAATTCGCAGTACATTCATGGTATTTGCTTACTCTCTGCCAAAGTATCAATTCCTCCTTCGGGTTATTTCAGGTATTACTGGGCTCTTAATTCCAGCCTTATTAATTACCGTGTTACCCGTTACAGAGGGGGCTTATATTACAATGACTGAAGGAAAAGAAGTACTCCTGTATGGAAAACTTCTTTCTAGCCCAGTTATCTACTGCTATATGCTCTTTGGGCTAACTTCGGAACTATTTCTCTCCTCTCTCTTTCTCGCAGATTTTGCGAGAGAGCAAGGTTCAGAAGATTCGTATAGAGTTTATAGAAGAAACGCCATCATCCTCGGTCCTGCAACACTCGTTACGGCAATTATCGCCCTCGTTGTAATGGATCCGGAAACACACTGGCTTATGCAAGGACTCATAAAGCAATTCCCATGGTTTACAGTTTCTATCGTTTTATTCGTTATCGGATACTCTTCTCTTTGGTGGACAAACAAGAAGTATAGCACACTAGGATACCCTCGCATTGCCGTTTTAGCAGTCGTCGCTCAATATGCATTTGCAAGTTACGCTTACGGTGTCGCGCATTTACCTTATATTATTTATCCTGATGTAACTGTATTTACAAGTTTTACAACGCCAGAAACATTCTATGCATTGCTTATCCTATACGCAATTGGAATCGCAATTTTACTACCAGGATTTATTTTCTTCTGGAATTTATTCTTGAAGGATCGAACTTTTTTGAAGGAAAAATAATATATTCGGGGGAGTCTGTTCCAAAAGGCATTTTGGGATGGACTCCTTTTTTCATGTTTTGTCGATAAGTTGATATATTTCAAAAATCACTGATGAAAATTTCATTTACTATCTTACTGCCCCCAACAATTTATAGACTCCTCTCACAATAGTTATTTCACTATTCGTGACACTTGTCCTTTAGCTTGAAAAACACATATTGGCTTTATTCCATTATATGTCTAGTTCTTCTTATTTTTTGCTGAATATACTATCAATACAAACTTGAGACAAGCTACATTTGTTCAAGGGAAAATAGAAAGGTAGGCAAAATATGAGCATTGAAATATGGATTACTATTATTGTATTCTTCTTAACAATGATTGTTGTCTTTTGGCGGCCTCGTGGCTTAAATGAGGCGTGGCCAGCAGCAATTGGTGCTGGCATTATCCTGATTACTGGACTTGTATCAAAGCCAGACGTCATGGACATTATCAGTAAAATTGGCGGTGCCTCCATAACAATATTAGCGACCATCGTTATGGCGGTTATATTAGAAAGCTTCGGCTTCTTCCACTGGTCCGCAGCAAAACTTGCAAACTTAGCAAAAGGCTCCGGTCGCCGTTTATACTGGTATATTCAATTATTATGTTTTCTTATGACTCTTTTATTTAATAACGACGGTAGTATTTTAATTACAACTCCAATCCTAATTTTACTACTGAGAAACCTTAAATTAAAACCTCATCAACAAATCCCTTATTTATTAAGTGGTGCTTTAATCGCCACTGCCTCTAGTGCCCCCATTGGTGTAAGTAATATCGTAAACTTAATCGCATTAAATATTGTGAATATGACTCTTTATATGCATACTGCTATGATGTTTGTACCTGCAACATTAGGATTATTATTTATGTCATGGCTTATGTACACAGTTTTAAAGAAAAAACTACCAGAGAAATTACCTGTTTCTTCATATGATATCGAAGAAATGTTCTTCACGAAAAACTTCCATCCGTTAAAAGGAAAAAATTCTGTTGATACGAAACAAAAACGGACAAAATTCATGCTAAAAGTATTAGGTTTCGTCTTCCTTATGCGCTGTCTACTTTTCGTTGCATCCTTCTTATCCATCCCAATCGAAATTGTTGCCGTACTCGGTTCACTCGTTCTTCTCATCTGGAGATGGTACTACTTACGAACAAACCCTGTCGACATTTTAAAAAAGACACCGTGGCACATTTTAATTTTCGCATTCTCTATGTATGTAATTATTTACGGGCTTCACAACGCAGGGTTAACAACGGTGCTTGTAAATTGGCTTGAACCAGTTGTAAGTCAACATCTACTCTATGCTAGCTTTGCAATGGGAGGACTCGTTTCTCTCCTCTCTAACGTCTTCAATAACCATCCTGCACTTATGATTGGTACAATCACATTAACAGAAATGGGACTAGACCCAGTCACATTAAAAACTATCTACCTGGCAAACATTATTGGTAGTGACATCGGTTCACTATTATTACCAATCGGTACGTTAGCTTCCCTCATTTGGATGTATATCCTGAAACAAAACAAAATTAAAGTAAAATGGAAAGACTATTTAAGTGTATCCCTTATCGTTATTCCTCTCACAACAGTCGTCACATTATTCCTCTTATACTACTGGGTACACCTTTTCTTCGCCTTATAAAGTGAAACTTTAATCAGTGGGGGTTTTCTTCATCCCCCACTGATTATTAGTTGAACCAATCGGACTTTTATGGGCAGTTGATCCCCCACCTAACTTCTTTGCTTTCGCTGAATTTTGAGTTGGGGGTCTTACTGCCCATTAAAGCGGGATAAACAACAGAAGCCCCCTTTGCTACCGTCTTAGCAAAGGGGGCTTCTTCTATATTTAAGTTAGGTACTACAGTGTGATCAATCAAGTAAAGAGGTGTAACGTATTATTGGTATAAATGACTACCAGTGTCTTTAAATTCTTTCGCTTTCTCTTTCATCCCTTTTTCAATTGCTTCTGTCGTTTCTAAATCATTGTCTTTTGCATATTCACGAATATCATGTGAAATTCTCATACTACAAAACTTCGGTCCACACATTGAACAGAAATGAGCCGTTTTCGCGCCTTCTGCTGGCAATGTTTCATCGTGATATTCCATCGCACGTTCAGGGTCTAAAGATAAATTAAATTGATCGCGCCAACGGAATTCAAATCGAGCTTTTGAAAGTGCATCATCACGCTGATGAGCCGTTTTGTGCCCTTTCGCAAGATCAGCTGCATGTGCAGCGATTTTGTACGTAATAACCCCCGTGCGAACATCATCTTTATTCGGTAAACCTAAATGTTCTTTCGGCGTTACATAACAAAGCATCGCCGTTCCAAACCAGCCAATCATCGCCGCTCCAATTGCCGATGTAATATGGTCATAACCTGGTGCAATATCTGTCGTTAACGGCCCAAGTGTATAGAACGGCGCGCCCTGACAAATATCAAGCTCTTTCTCCATATTCTCTTTAATTAAATGCATCGGTACATGCCCAGGTCCTTCAATCATCACTTGCACATCATGTTTCCAAGCAATCTTCGTTAATTCACCAAGTGTTTCAAGCTCAGAAAACTGTGCTTCGTCATTTGCATCTGCAATCGAACCTGGACGTAATCCATCTCCAAGAGAGAACGAAACGTCGTACTGCTTCATAATTTCACATATCTCTTCAAAATGAGTGTATAAGAAGTTTTCTTTATGATGGAATAAACACCACTGTGCCATAATTGAACCACCACGTGAAACGATACCTGTCGTACGCTTTGCAGTAATCGGAATGTAACGAAGTAATACGCCCGCGTGAATCGTAAAGTAATCAACACCTTGCTCAGCTTGCTCAATTAACGTATCACGATACACTTCCCACGTTAAATCTTCTGCAATTCCGTTTACCTTTTCAAGCGCTTGATAGATCGGTACAGTCCCAACTGGTACAGGCGCGTTACGAATAATCCACTCACGCGTCGTATGAATATTTTTACCTGTAGATAAATCCATAATCGTATCCGCACCCCAACGCGTTGCCCACGTCATCTTCTCTACTTCTTCTGCAATTGAAGAAGATACAGCAGAGTTTCCGATATTTGCATTGACCTTCACGTGAAAGTTACGGCCGATAATCATCGGTTCTGCTTCCGGATGGTTAATATTCGCTGGTAAAATGGCACGACCTTCCGCGATTTCCTTACGAACAAACTCAGGCTCTACTCCTTCACGAATCGCAACATATTCCATCTCAGACGTAATGTTACCATTACGTGCATAATGCATTTGCGTAACATTTGCACCATGCTTTGCTCTAAGCGGCTGACGATCCATTTGCGGGAAAACAGGCGTATGTTTCAAAGCCACTTTCACACCGTCATCCTCTGGTTTTACTTCGCGCCCTTCGTATGCTTCTACATCTCCGCGCTCCAGGATCCAAGAGTGGCGCGGCGCCTGCAGCCCCTTTTCCAGTTCCACTTTATAAGCAGGATCTGTATAAGGACCGCTCGTATCATATACACGAATTGGCGAATTCGGAATACCGTTCGTTTCGCTTTGTTCAATCTCGCGCATCGGCACTTTCATACCCGCGCGTGGTCCATCCACATACACTTTCTTACTTCCTGGTAAACTCGATTTCAATTCAATTTGCTCAGCTGAAACAGACTGTTTCATAACCTTTGTTGCCCCCCTGTACGTGACAAGGACGAGATATGGCCAGCGTATGCCAAAATAAAAAGAGCCAGGTCCATAAAAAAATAAGGACCTGGCTCATAAAGACATCATTATGTAAAGCCGTTAACTTCCCTACGCTGGTACGAGCCAGATCAGGTCCAAAGGGTTAAGAAGTTCACACGCTTCTCTCTCAGCCTACGCATACGTTAGGCACCCCTAGTTTATCACTGATTTAATTTTCAATACTTTCCCATCATACACGATAATCTGAAAAATGCAAAGTTTATTTCTTTTGTTGTTTATGGAATCATCCACGTTAAATAATATGCCTGTACATACGTCATAATACCAACAATAATTACGAAGAATAAACTATGCTTCACTGTAAAGCGGAATAAATCTGATTCTTTTCCAGCAAGTCCAACTGCCGCACAAGCAATCGCAATTGATTGCGGAGAAATCATTTTTCCTGTTACACCGCCCGTTGTATTTGCTGCAACGAGAAGTACTTCAGATACACCGACTTGCTGCGCTGTAATCGCTTGTAAATTCGAGAACAGTGCATTTGCTGACGTATCGGATCCTGTTAAAAATACACCGATCCAGCCTAGGAATGGTGAGAAGAACGGGAATAGTCCTCCAGTGCCTGCAAGTGCTAATGCTAATGTAGAAGATAGACCAGAATAGTTTGCGATAAACGCGAATCCTAATACGAATCCGATAGACAGAATTGGCATCTTAAGCTCATGTAACGTTTCTTTAAATGTTACTACTGCATCTTTTGCACTCATTTTCAAAATAAAGATAGAAATGATACAAGCAATTAAAATGGCTGTTCCCGTCGCTGATAAAATATCTAATTTCAAGATTGCTTCATAAGGCGTCGGTTTATTTACAATTGGCTCTGCTTTCATTACTAAATTGTGTAAGCCTGGAACTTCAAACTTAAACACAAGGCTTTCCAAAGCACCACCTGAAGCAAATAACGCTTTAAAGAAACTTTGGCTCCAAATGACTACCATCACAGTTAAAATAATGAATGGAGACCATGCTTTTACTACTTTTCCTACCGTTAGTTTCGGCATAGATATCGCCGTTGCTGCTACTTCACTATTTGCTTCTTTAGACTGATAGATTTCTTTCGGCTGCCAAACTTTTAAGAATAGCGATAAACTCACTAAACTTACAAGTGCTGACGTAATATCCGGAAGTTCTGGCCCTAAGAACGTCGCTGTAATGAATTGCGTAATTGCAAATGAGCTACCGGCTACAAATAGAGCTGGCCATGTTTGTCTTACTCCTTTAAATCCATCCATTAAAAATACGATAAAGAACGGAACAAATAATGATAGAAACGGTAATTGATGTCCAGCCATTTGTCCAATTTTATGTGGATCAATACCTGTTACTTGTCCAGCAACTGTAATCGGAATTCCCATCGCTCCGAACGCTACTGGTGCCGTATTTGCGATTAAACAAAGACCCGCTGCATATAAAGGATTTAACCCAAGACCTGCAAGAAGCGCTGCGGTAATCGCTACTGGTGCACCAAATCCTGCTGCCCCTTCCAAAAATGCTCCAAATGAAAAACCGATTAAAATAACGAGTAAACGATGGTCATTTGTAATTGATAATACAGATGCACGAATCACATCGAATTGACCTGTTTTCACAGATATTTTATATAAAAATACCGACATAATGATAATCCAAGCAATTGGCCATAGTCCGTATAAGAAACCATATCCCGTCGCTGCCATCGCCATCGTGAACGGCATCTTATAAGCGAATAACGCCACTAAAATTGTAAGTACAACTGTAATAAATCCTGCCACATACCCCTTCATGCGGAAAACTGCTAAAGCTAAGAAAAAAAAGATAATCGGAATAAGTGCGACCGCTGCCGAAATCCAAATGTTTCCGAACGGATCATAAACTTGTGTCCATGTGTTCATTGTTCTCTCCCCCTAAAGAATCCCCTTTTAAATAGAATAACCTCATCAATAGACTATCAGGTCATCATACCTTTAAACCTAAAATAAAAAAACGTCCAAGAAAACGTTTTCATTAATTCTATCACAACAATTTTCATTTAAAAAGATTTTTTTGAAAATTTTATTATTTCACTAGAAAATCTTACAAAATCGTCACGTTCTTGTAATGTTCATCGATAGTAAGCTTGCCAAAACTATTGCATAATAATAGTATAGCAACGGACATTATTTATGAGGTGATATATATGAACGGAAACAAAATATTAGCAGCTTTATCTTACTTTAGTGTATTATTTGCCCCTATCTTATTCCCTATTATTGTGTGGATTGTAGGCGATGCTGAAACAAAACCACATGCAAAACGTGCTCTATGGACACACATTATTCCAAGTATCGCTACATTCATTGGCGTAACTATTTTAGGAATTATGGGTATCGGATCGGATCAACCAGACGTAACACTTGGAATTGGAGCAATAATTGTCTTATGTATTTGCGGCATTATTAGCTTATACTACTTCATTTGGAACATCGTAAAAGGTATTAAAGTGCTGAAAGCTTAAGTTTAAACAAACGTTTGATTAAAACAGCACGCATCATAATAAATGAAATTTTATCGGCGATACGACAATCTTTTAATAAGAAAAAAACCGTCCCAAAATACCTTTTGGGACGGTTTTTTTATCTTCTGCGTTTCTTCTTTTTTCTCATCATTTTTTTGCGGCGCGTATTCACTTTATCCGCTATAATGTGAAGCGTGCTTGCCACAACAATTCCCATTAAGAACGTTACAATTTCAACCTCATGTTCCTTCGCAATTTCTATTAAATTCCCATCAAGCGCGATTACATTTAATAGGAATAAAAACGGAGAAAACACAATTAACATGTATGCAATACGAATCACATCACCAAGTATAATTGTATGTGTAAAGAAGGAGCGATGCGGCATGACCTTCTTATACGGATACCAAAATATACGTAGGAATCCCCATTTATTATACGCATTACTATATGTATCTAAATCCGGCGTTAAAAATGAAGTACCTACTAAAAAGCCAATTGCAAAAGTTAATAAAAAATCCAAGTTTGTTAATCCATACGAAAAGAGCATAAACAAAACAACCGGAAGGGATATTAAGTTTATTTTCGTATGCGTTCTTCCTGATGGCATAATGCACTTCCTCGCTTACGTTCGCCCTGTCACCATATGACAGTTCTCACCTATTGATCTAATTTCTGATCGATAAAGGATGTGTCTATATCCGAACCAAACCATTCTGCCAACTTCACTCGTGCCTTATCTTTCACCTCTTCATTGACGTATAACGACGTTTGTAATAGAGCAGCCATTAACGCCCCTAAATCATCTGTATAACCAACTCCAGCAATAAAATCTGGGATGGCATCAATTGGTGCAATAAAATAAGCAAGTGCTCCAATCACAATAATTTTCACTCGCTTTGGAACATCAGGTCTTTGCAAAACGTAAAACAATAATAAACTTGCATAAATAACCGACTGTCCTGCTTGCTTTGCAACATGTTTTGCTTTCTTCCAAAACGCTTCAACTGAAAATTTTTGTTCCATGTAAAAGCCTCCCTATTTTTTAAAAGAAATAAGCTACAATATGTTATCAGTAAAAGTTCATCAAAATTACACATAATCTATCAATGAACTTTCATTGTAACAAACAAACGAAAAAAGAACAAGTGTTCGTTAATTTTTACATATTTCTCATCATATAATAGGTTTCTAGATAGCCGCTTACCCATTGTCATTTCTTATTTCTCAACAAAGAAAATTTTCACTTTCACTTAACATTCTGCTCTACCTTTGTTATATTTTCTAGTTGACGGACATAAAAACGAATGTTAAAGTTTTCTCTGGTAGTGACAAATCTTATACAAAAAATGTAAAATGTTATAGTGTTTCTCAGAAATGAATTTTGTTGTATAATACAGAAATGACGTTATGCTTATGAGCAACACAAGAAACCAAAAGGGTATGCATAGTTATAGTCGTATATGGGTGAATATAGAACCTCTAATTATGGCCAAGAAAACTATGTATTTTTTATTTTAGCATTTTTCGCTCCAAAATCGACCAAGCCTGATAGAGAAAGGGTGGAAATGAATGAAAGAAACCTTGAGATCACAATTTCAAAATGTGCGTTTCACTGTATTCGTAGCTTTAGCTTTATGGCTAAAGACGTACCTTATTACACGCACAAGCTTTGATTTAAAACTTGAATCTTTCATGCAAGAATTCATTTTATTCCTTAGCCCATTAGCAGCATCATTACTGCTTGTTGGTCTTGCATTATTTGCAAAAGGGAAAAAACGTAACTATATAGCACTTGGAATTAATTTTGTTTTAACAATCGTTCTTGTTGGTAACGTAATGTTCTACGGATTCTACAATGACTTCGTTACTTTACCAGTACTAGGACAAACATCTAACTTTGGAAGTTTAGGTTCTAGTGTGAAAGAATTGTTTAACTACAAAATTATCCTTGCATTTGCTGATATTATTGTATTCTTCATTTTATTGAAGAAGATGAAGAATTTTGCACCGACAGAGCGTGTAGCACGCCCAATGCGTTCCCTATACTTCGTGTCAACAGTTGCTATTTTCTTCGCAAACTTAGGACTTGCAGAAGCTGAGCGTCCTGAACTATTAACACGCTCATTCGACCGCGTTATGCTTGTTAAAAACTTAGGTTTATATGTACACCAAGTATATGATCTTGGCTTACAAGCAAAATCAAGTTCACAAAAAGCTTTTGCTGACGGTAGTAAATTACAGGAAACAGAAAACTACGTAAAAACAACGCAAAGCAAACCAGATCCAAATATGTTTGGTACTGCAAAAGGGAAAAACGTAATTGTTGTCTCTCTTGAGTCATTACAAACATTCTTAATTGGTGCAACAGTTAACGGACAAGAAGTTACACCATTCTTAAACCAATTTACGAAAGAAAGTTATTACTTTGATAACTTCTTCCATCAAACTGGGCAAGGAAAAACATCTGATGCTGAATTCTTAGTAGATACTTCAATGTATCCACTAGACCGTGGTGCTGTATTCTTCACACACGGTAATAACGAATATACAGCAACTCCAGAAATTTTACGTGAGCAAGGATACCACACATCAGTATTCCACGCGAACAACGCAACATTCTGGAACCGTAACATTATGTATCCGGCACTTGGTTATGATCGTTATTACAACGAGCTTGACTACAAGATTACGCCAGAAACGAAATTAAATTGGGGATTAAAAGATATCGAATACTTCGATCAATCTATCGATATGTTAAAAGAAGTGAAGCAACCGTTCTATACTCGCTTCCTTACTTTAACAAACCATTACCCATTCACTTATGATGACAGTACGAAATTAATCGATGAATACAATTCTGGTGATGGCGTATTTGACCGTTACATGGTAACTGCTCGCTATTTAGACGAAGCAATGAAACACTTTATTGAGCGTCTAAAAGCAGAAGGTATTTACGACAACTCAGTTATCGTATTCTACGGTGATCACTACGGTATTTCTGAAAACCATAACCGTGCAATGGCACAGTTCTTAGGAAAAGAAGACATCACTACATTTGACCATATGAACTTACAAAAAACACCGATGTTTATTCACGTTCCAGGTCAAAAAGAAGGTAAAACAATTTCAAAACCAACTGGTGAAATTGACATTAAACCAACAATTCTAAACTTACTTGGTGTAGATTCTACGAATCAAGTTCAATTCGGTCATGATGTATTCTCACCAGACAATAAAGGATTCGTTGTTCTTCGTGACGGTAGCTTCGTTACAGATAAGTACATGTACACGAACAGTACATTCTACGACCGTAATACTGGCGAAGTTGTACAATTACCAAAAGAAGAATCTCAACCACTCATTGATCGTGCCCAAAATGAATTGAACATGTCTGACAAAATCATTGAAGGTGACTTACTTCGCTTCTCTGAAAGTAACAAGACCAAAACTGGTGAAGTAAAGACGGCTATAAAAGAAGAAAAGAAGAGCGCTGAGTAATCTCAGCCTCTTTTTTTTATATTTCTCCATACAATCACTTATATTCATTAACTTTAACATTACATAACCTTTACCAAATATTCACATAGAATTAATGAAGCATCTCTATAATAAAATATGTAAACGAGGTTCTCTATATTTCTTATCTCTCATCTGTAATAAGATCCCTTAAAGAAATATTTGAATCGTTTATTTCTACTTTCTTATAATTGTCTTTCAATGTGTTTTGTTTCCATACACAAAACATTCAATAAGACGATGTCCCTATGAAAGATAGCTACCCTCCTTGTGCAGCATTCCATAAGAATGTTGCTTTTTTTTATTCAAAAGCAGGATTCTTATTTCTCATTTTCGAATTTGTATATACAAAATGCTGTAAAAGTGAAACTTTAATCAGCCCTCACCAATCGGGCATTTACGGGCCGTTATTCGCCCACTTCACTTCTTTGCTCCAGCCGAATTTTTAACAGGAGTTTTACTGCCCACAAATAGCGGGGTAAATCATTACTACTTCTCTACCATTTACAAATACATATACGTCATATGTAAAGAATTACTCACATAAAAATTACTATAAGGACTTTATTCCGCTATTTGTACACAGACCAAACGAATTAAAGCTTCATTTTACTTATGCACTTACGAAAGGATGGGACGAAAATTGGCATACGAAAAATTTGTACTCTGGAATGATGCAGTTATTGATACAACAAAACATCACGCGTACATAGATTTTGAAGAAAGAGGCTTGCAGTTTGGAGATGGTGTCTACGAAGTTATTCGCTTATATAAAGGGAACTTTCACTTATTAGATCCGCATATCACAAGATTATATCGCTCCATGGAAGAAATAGAATTAACACTCCCTTTCTCAAAAGCAGAACTGATTATCCTACTCTATAAACTAATCGAAAATAATAATTTCCACGAGGATGGAACGATTTATTTACAAGTATCTCGTGGTGTACAAGCTCGTACCCATACATTCTCATATGACGTCCCTCCGACAATCTATGCCTATATTACAAAGAAAGAAAGACCAGCGTTATGGATTGAATATGGTGTACGTGCTATATCAGAACCAGATACACGCTGGCTACGCTGTGATATCAAATCATTAAATTTATTACCAAATGTATTAGCTGCTACGAAAGCTGAACGCAAAGGTTGTAAAGAGGCCCTTTTCGTACGAAATGGTACCGTAACTGAGGGCAGCTGTTCTAATTTCTTTCTCATAAAAAACGGAACTCTCTATACACATCCAGCCAATCACCTTATTTTAAATGGAATCATTCGTCAATATGTCCTTTCTTTAGCGAAAACCCTTCGCATTCCGGTACAAGAAGAACTTTTCAGCATTCGTGATGTTTATCAAGCAGATGAATGCTTCTTTACAGGAACGACGATTGAAATTTTGCCGATGACTCACCTTGATGGAACTGCAATTCAAGATGGTCAAGTTGGCCCTATCACAAAAATTCTGCAAAGATCATTTTCTCAAAGCTTGTTACAATCCAATATGTCATCTTCTTAAACACGTATAATTTCTAACCTTTCTACATTCAATATATGTATTTAAATGGAAATCAAGGTATAGATTTATGCCTTGATTTTTTTTTGTAATCTTTTTGTCATATTCAGATTACCGCATAAGTCTTGACAGTAATCGACATGCTCTTTAGAATTTTTAACAGTTGGTAAATATTTCTTCACTACATTACAGACAGAAAGGAATCGACAAATTATGAAAAAATACCTTGCCGGTCTTGCGGCAGTGTCTGTAGCAGGAGGAGCAGCACCTACACTTGATAGTGTTCAAGCTGCCCCTGAACAAAATACACAAAAAGCTGCTACAACTGTCCAAGCTTCTGCATCAAACAGCTCATCTTATACGGTAAACACTAGCGTATTACATGTTCGTGCAGGATCAAGTACTTCTCACGATATCATCTCGCGTGTTTATAACGGTCAATCATTAAATGTGATTGGCGAAGAAAATGGTTGGTTCAAAATTAACATTAATGGGAAAACAGGATTTGTTAGTGGCGAATTTGTATCAAAAAATGGAGCAAGCAATTCCAATGTAAGTACAACAGGTGGAAACAATAAAGTTACTGCTGATGTATTACGTGTACGTACTGCTCCGAACACTTCTAGTTCTGTTTCAGGACGTGTATATGCAGGACAAACATTAAACGTAATTGGTCAAGAAAATGGTTGGGTGAAAATCAACCATAATGGACAAGTTGGCTATGTAAGTGGCGAATTCGTATCTGGTGTTTCTTCTAATGCAGGTTCTTCAAACAACAATACGAATAATAACAACCAAGAATCTGTAAAACCAGCAAGCGGAAACTATACAGTAAATGTATCTTCCCTTCGTGTTCGTACAGGTCCTAGCACTTCTCACACAACTGTAGCTTCTGTTACAAAAGGACAAGTTGTACAAGTAGTTGGCGAAGTTCAAGATTGGTTCAAAATCAATTACGCTGGACAAACTGCATACGTAAGCAAAGACTACGTAACAAAAGGCGGTTCTAGCGACAACGTTACACAAGGTAACAATCAAGATAACAAACAAGAACAAAACAATAATGTAACTGTTCAAACTGGTGGTACTTACGTTGTTAACGCAACATCTCTACGCGTTCGTACAGGCCCTGCTGCTTACCATAGTGTAATTGGTGGCGTGTTAAATGGTACTACATTAAACGTAGTTGGATCTGAAAACGGTTGGTTTAAAGTAAACTATCAAGGGAAAACAGGCTTCGTTAGTAGCGAATTTGTAAAATTCGTTAAAGGTGGCACTGCTACTCCTGAACAACCGAAACAGCCTGAACAACCGAATCATGGTGCAATTGGTGACTACTACATTAATGCTTCTGCACTAAACGTACGTAGCGGCGAAGGTACAAATTATAGAATCATAGGGGCACTTCCACAAGGACAGAAGGTTCAAGTAATCTCTGAAAACTCTGGATGGAGCAAAATTAACTACAACGGTCAAACTGGTTACATCGGAACACGTTACCTTTCTAAAACACCGGTTGGGGGCGCAGTAGATAATAAGCCTAACAACAACCAAAATAACAATCAAAACAATAACAACAATAATACAGGCAATAATAGTGGTGATAGTTCTTCCATACTTGCATATGCAAAATCAATGCAAGGTGTACCATACGTTTGGGGCGGTACTTCTGCTACTGGTGTTGACTGCAGTGGTTACATCTACCACGTATTTAAGAAATTTGGTCATAACATTAGTCGTCAAAGTGTTGCAGGATATTGGAGCAGCTTACCACAAACTTCAAGTCCACAACCAGGTGACTTAATTTATTTCAAAGACACTTATAAAGCAGGTCCTTCTCATATGGGTATTTACCTTGGCGGCGGATCATTTATCCAATCTGGAGATAAAGGTGTCGCAATCGCTTCATTAAGCAATTCTTATTGGAGTAAGCACTTCTTAGGTTATACGAAAGCACCTTAAGTTATATTTTAGAGCCTTCTAGATTACTAGAAGGCTCTTTTTAGTATATGTCACCTATATCCCCGAAAAAATAGTGTATCTATTTCCCTATTTCATACACTATATTCTACAAAAACACTCCATAACGTTATCATAATGTATATTTTCACATAAAAAACATAACCTATTTCATGTCTAATCATTTTATATGTGTTTTTTTGAAGAATTTTCTTTTTATTTAAACTTTTTGTTAGACGTTTGACCTCCGATGTCCATTATGATAAGTTACTTAAGATGTTATATTCGCAAAAGTATAGACAACTGGTTTATACACTTTTTTACTATGAGGAAGGAGCATACACTGCATGAATCTTTTATGGGGAATTGGCGGCGTGATTGGAGTATTAGCAATTGCTTTTTTACTATCTTCCAACCGCAAAGCTATTAATTGGCGCACAATTTTAATCGCGCTAGCATTACAAATGTCATTTTCATTTATCGTATTACGATGGGATGCCGGAAAAGCAGGTTTAAAATACGCTGCTGATGGTGTTCAAGGATTAATTAATTTTTCTTACGAGGGAATTAAGTTCGTTGCTGGGGATTTAGTCAACGCAAAAGGCCCTTGGGGATTTGTCTTCTTTATTCAAGCACTACTTCCAATCGTATTTATTAGTTCATTAGTAGCAATCTTATATCATTTCGGTATTATGCAGAAATTTGTTAGTGTCGTTGGTGGCGCATTAAGTAAACTTCTTGGAACATCTAAAGCAGAAAGTTTAAACTCAGTAACAACTGTATTTTTAGGACAAACTGAAGCTCCAATCTTAATCAAACCTTACTTAGCACGTTTAACAAATAGTGAATTCTTCACTATTATGGTAAGCGGTATGACAGCTGTTGCCGGATCGGTTCTTGTCGGCTATGCAGCAATGGGTATTCCGTTAGAACACTTATTAGCAGCAGCAATTATGGCAGCTCCATCAAGTTTATTAATTGCGAAATTAATTATGCCAGAAACAGAAAAAGTAGATAATAACGTTGAACTTTCTACAGAACGTGAAGATGCAAACGTTATTGATGCAGCTGCACGTGGTGCATCTGAAGGTATGCAACTTGTTATTAACGTAGCAGCAATGTTAATGGCTTTCATCGCATTAATCGCTTTATTAAATGGTCTATTAGGATTAATTGGCTCTCTGTTCCATATTAAACTTAGCCTTGATTTAATCTTCGGTTACTTACTATCACCATTTGCAATCTTAATCGGGGTTTCTCCTGGTGAAGCTGTACAAGCAGCAAGCTTTATCGGTCAAAAACTTGCAATCAACGAATTCGTTGCATACGCAAACTTAGGACCACACATGGCAGAGTTCTCTGCAAAAACAAACTTAATTTTAACATTCGCAATCTGTGGATTCGCAAACTTCTCTTCTATCGCAATTCAATTAGGTGTAACAGGAACGTTAGCTCCTACTCGCCGTAAACAAATTGCACAGTTAGGGATTAAAGCAGTTATCGCTGGTACATTAGCAAACTTCTTAAATGCAGCAGTTGCAGGTATGATGTTCCTATAAAATGATGCAAAGTCTCCTCTTTCTAAAGAGGGGGCTTTTTATTATATGTTGTATATTTTTTCGGTATATATTAAATACTTTATGCTTAAATATAAGAACATTATGATACAATAATTAGTAAGTCTGTTTATTTTTTCTTACAAAAGAGAGACACTACTTGTGGTTGCTCTCCAAAATAACCTAGTCATCCGGTCTATTTCTTAATAATTGCGCATACTACAAGTATCCTTGCATGAATTACCTTTAAGGAGGAAAATTTTGTGAAAGATAACTTCTATAAAGTCCTCTCTATGTGGATTTTACAAATTTTATTTTATTTTACAACTGTACATGTAACGCAATATGAGCATGCTCTCATTTTTACAATTATATATGTAATTGTTAATGTACTATTTCTATTATTGACTGATAAAACCGCATTTGTTCTCTTTATATTAGGAACCATTATTTCGGTATTCTACCTGTTCTACCAAGCATGGCTTTACTTATGGAGTACATCAGAACAATGGGAATACATTATTACTCACTTCCTAATGGCAGCAAACTTCTTCATCGTATATATCTCAACTCATTTATTAAAGAAGGTTATTCATGAAAATAAAGAATTAACCGAACGTGTGAGAACGTTAGAACAATACATTGGAGAATCAAAATTATTAACAAGAAAAGAATTCGAAAGACGACAAGCATTATTAATAAATGCAATGAATCGCCGTAATGAAACAGGCGTTATTATTTATTTTGACTTTACTTCCTTTAGTAAATATACGAAGGAAAGTGTTATGGACCGTGTAGCTTCATTATTAGTTGAAACAATAAGAGCTGACTTTGACCTTGCTGCTGAATATGATAATAATAAGCTCGTTATTTTATTACAAAACACAAATGAAGCCGGTGCTGACATTGTAATGAATCGCCTAAAGCCAAAAATGGAGCAATGGCTTGCTGCTGAAGCGATCCAAGATATAAAAATTTCACGCGAGCAAATTGGGAACAAAGGACAGACGTTATTATGATGACACTCGTTATACTTCTTTTATTCCTTCTATTTTGCGTACTCGTGTTTTGGATTAGCATCACATTTTCGATTAAGTATATACTTATTTTTACAGCCTTTCTATTCTCTGCCTTACTTGTTTACTATTCTTTCTTAACACTCGCAGGTTTAGTTCACCGAAATAGTAAACGAAAAGATCGTACGCTAGAACATTATCCAAGCGTCGACATTTTAATACCTGCCCACAATGAAGGTGTCGTTATTAAAGATACTTTAGAGGCGATGGCGAAGATTGAATATCCAGGTAAACTAACTGTTTATTTATTAAACGATAATTCGCAAGATGAGACACCTGAAATTGGTGACGATTTTGACAAAGCTTATGCTCATATTCGTCACATTCGTGTTCCGGCGGGTGAACCAAAAGGGAAATCACGTGTATTAAACTATGGTCTTAGTATTTCAGATGGTGAATACTTCTGTGTGTATGATGCAGATAACCAGCCTGAACCACATGCTCTGCGAATGCTTGTAGAACACGCTGAAACAACCGAGGATGCCGTTGGAGCTGTTGGTCACGTTCGTACTGTAAATGAAAATAGAAACTGGCTAACACGAATGATTTCATTAGAATTTCAAATCTTCCAGCTCCTTATGCAATCCGGACGCTGGTTACTATTCCAAACAGGTTCACTAACAGGAACAAATATGCTTCTTCGTCGCTCTGCATTAGAAGAACTTGGCGGCTATGACCCGTATGCAATTGCAGAAGACGCTGAATTAACATTACGAATTACACAAAAAGGCTATCTCTTACCAATCGTTCCAGAATCGATTACATGGGAACAAGAACCCGAGCATTTAAGGATCCTTATTAAGCAGCGTACACGTTGGCTCCAAGGGAACTTGTACATTTTAGAAAAAATGTTTTCTTCCTTAAGTTTCTTTAAAGGAAAACTTCTCGTCCATTCCTTACAACAAGTTTTAGTGTATGTTGTATTTTGGCTATTCTTAATCATTTCGAACGTTTGGTTTGTAATTGGGTTACTCGGGATATTCCAAATTCAATATAGCATTCCGCTACTATTTATGTGGTATGTCGCATATATTACATACGTTTCTCAATTATTTAGTGCCCAGAGTGTGGAACGAACCTTTACACCAACTAATATTTTTATTAGTGTTATCATGTACTTTACGTACGCACAGCTCTTTACGTACTTATTCATTCGCAGCTTAATTTTATACTTACGTGCGAAGAGCAAGAAACAAGTCATTGGCTGGGATAAAACAGTTCGATTCAAAAAAGAAAAGTAAAACTTTAATCAGTGGGGTTCTCCCACTGATTTTTATTTACAAAATAAAAATCAGCACAGAGCGCCGTATGCTCTGTGCTGATTTATTGCCGTATAAATTATATATCAGACAATACCCCTTAGCTGAAAGTAATTTCACGTCCATCCCCCAACGAACGATTGACCTTCATTTATATACGAAAAAGTGATTGCTATTTTTGTAGAACCAATTGCTTCTCTTGCTGTTCTTTGCGCGTTTCAGTCTTAGGTTCCGTGCTTTCTTGGACACTACGATGTGCCACACGTTTCAAACAAATATGCTTCCACTTTCTTTCGTAACGTTTCATTATTCTAGATGTCCCCCTTGAATGCGCTTTAAAACTATTTGAAATCGCTTACAGGAAATAATATAGCACATATACATAAACGTGACAACACATTTCCGACAATTTTTTGTCAAAAATATGAATAGAATTTACAAAATATCGTAATTTGTCGAAACGTATCGATTTTTCTTTATATAAAAGGCATACTACTTATATAGTAAAGTATTTTATTTCCCTTACTTGTGTTTAAAATTCCTTCTATATAAAAAAGAGCTGATACATAATCAGCCCTTTTTCCTTCTATTATTAATGACGCTTCATACGCCCCTCTTTTTGTAACTCTTTAAATAATGCTGCCATCATAAAGAAAATAACGAAGACGAATGGGAATGCCGCAATAATAGCTGCTGTTTGCAGTGCTTCTAATCCACCAACATATAATAAGGTAGAAGCTATCGATGCTAAAACGATACCCCAAACCATTTTAATGCGGTTTGGTGGATTTAAACTACCATGTGTCGTTAACATCCCTAAAACGAATGTCGCAGAGTCTGCAGATGTAATAAAGAATGTTGCAATAAGCAGAATACCTAATACCGATAAAGCTGATCCAAAGCTTCCCATCTGATCAAACATAGCGAATAACCCTACTTCTGTTCCCATCTCTTTCACTTTGTCGAAGATATGAGCATCACCAAACAGCTCCATATGAATACCAGTCCCGCCGAAAACAGAGAACCAAAGCGCACCGATTACAGTCGGTACGAGTAACACACCGATAACAAACTCACGAATCGTACGTCCTCGTGAAACACGGGCAATAAACGTACCTACGAATGGTGACCATGCAATCCACCATGCCCAATAGAAAATTGTCCATGACTGAATCCATTGATTTCCGCCTTCATCTAATGGACTTAAACGGAAGCTCATGCTTGGCAATTCCTGAATATAAGAACCGATTGTTGAAGTGAAGTAATTCATAATAAAGTTTGTTGGACCTGCAAATAATACAATAATCATAAGTGCAAACGCCAAAATAATATTCGCATTACTTAAATATTTAATTCCTTTATCAAGACCTGTTTGCGCAGATAACATGAAAAGAACGGTTACGATTGCAATAATAACTAACTGTGTCGGCAATGAATTCGGGATAGATGTTAAATAACTAACACCACCTGCAATTTGCTTCGCACCAAGACCTAATGATGTTGCAACACCAAACACAGTTGCGAAAACAGCTAACACATCAAATGAATGAGCAATACGTCCATGCTCCCCGCCTTTAAATAACGGACCTACTGTCGCACTAATCGTACTTGCTTTTCCTTTTCTAAAAGTAAAGTAAGCAATACACAGCGCTACAAATGCATATAGTCCCCACGGATGTAATCCCCAATGGAAAAATGAAAAACGTAGTGCAAGACGCGCACTTTCCTCAGTTGCACCTTCTCCAAACGGAGGTGCGTACAAATGGTTTAATGGTTCGGCAACGCCCCAGAAAACTAAACCAATACCCATACCAGCGCTAAATAGCATAGCAAACCATGTCATATAACTATAATCAGGTTCATCATCATCTTTACCTAAACGAATAGAACCGTATTTCGAAACAATTAAAAAGATAGACACACCTAATATAATAGAAACAGAAATAATATAGAACCATCCAAACTTACTAACTAATGCAGTTTGAATTGCGGTTGTTACATTTCCTAAGCTACCTTTTCCAATAATAGATTCGGGAATAATCCCCCAAAGTGTAAATGCAATACATAATGTTAATGATACGATGAATGTTTTTGTCAGTTTCCTCATCAAATCCCCCTTCTTAGGTTTCACTTTTGTAAATAACATAAATTCCGATATGTAAAATCGGATAGAAAACTATAATTTTACGGTGATTTTCTTACTTTCACCTTCACCAATTCGAATTCTTATAGACAGCCTTACCTTCCGTATAACCTTTTCACTCTGCAAGAGCTACAAGATCGAAATACTGCTGTCAAATTGTGTGAGAAAAATGCGGATGGGAATGTATTTTCCCAAAAAAGGATGTGTTACAGATGTAAAAAAGGGCATTTTTCTTCCTTGCAACCCTTTCTTTTTGTAACAATTATGCGGTTTTTTTGCTAGTATATAGCACGTGTTTATAGTTTCACAAACGAAATGTTTATGTTTATATAACTATATTACCCATAAAACGGCAAAATACTCAAGGAATGTAATCGTTTAGTAAATATTATGTAACACTCCTGTAACATTTTTATTTACGCCGAAAAATATATGTTGTATTAAATATTTTGAATATAAGTAGAAACCTACTAATCACATAGAATGAAAAACGCTTTCCTATATCTTTTGTTATATTACAGGATGTTAACGACTGATTACGAATGGTTTGTAATTGTGTGTTTTCCCGAAATCCGAAAAAATCTGTTGCTATAATGAGGACACGAAAACAAACGCAATGGAGGCTATCATGAAAAAATTAATTGGAATAGCAACAGCAGCAGTTTTTGGTCTTGGGATTTTCACCGCATCTGCTAATGCAGAAACTGTTGTAACAACAGACGTACTAAACGTACGAGAAAACCCTACTACTGAATCAAAAGTTGTCGGTAAATTACAGAATGGTCATAAATTAGATGTTCTAAATACAGAAAACGGATGGTCACAAATCAAATTAGATGGTAAAGACGCATTCGTAAGTGCAGAGTTTACAAAGAACTCTTACTATGTAACAGCTAACGTATTAAATGTACGTGCTGAAGCGAACACAAACTCAGAAATTCTTGGAACGTTGAAGAAAGACGATATGATCGAAACAACGAACCAAGTACAAAATGAGTGGTTACAATTTGAATATAACGGGAAAACAGCTTATGTTCACGTTCCTTTCTTAACAGGCACAGCGCCTGTTATTGAGAAACAAGAACAACCTGCTCCTGCTAAAACTGTAGCACCAGCTAAAGCACAAGCACCTGCAGCACAAGCAAAACCAGCTGCTAAGCCTGCTGTGAAAGCTGCTGAAACTAGCACACCTTCTGGTGGTCGTGAGTTAACAGTTGTAGCTACAGCATATACAGCTCATCCGAGCGAAAACGGTGGCACATACGGTGGCCGTGTATTAACTGCAATGGGTCATGACTTAACAGCGAACCCAAACATGAAAATGATCGCTGTTGATCCGAAAGTAATCCCATTAGGATCTAAAGTATGGGTAGAAGGTTACGGAGAAGCTATCGCTGGAGATACTGGCGGTGCAATTAAAGGTAACCGTATCGACATCCTACTTGGATCAGATAGCGCTGCTCAAAAATGGGGACGCAAAACTGTTAAAGTGAAAATTTTAAAATAACCAATGACTGCTAAAGCCGGTTCTCTTTGTTGAGAGCTGGCTTTTATTTTTTTATAATAACTATAAGGAGGTTATGTTCATGAATGTACAAGCAAAAATAGACTGGATCGGTACCCCAAAACCGTATATATATAAAGATGAAGTAACATACGACGCTACTTCCATCGACTTTTCACTCGCTGGCGATGACAATAGATATAAATTAGTTGTGCTCAGCTCTGAAGAAAATACACATTACAAAATTGTCCAATATGGAATCAAACCCGGCTCTCAAAAGCCATTCCCTATTGATATTCCATTCAAACAAAACATGTTACCAATTATAGAACAAATATTACATGATCCATATGTGCAAGCGATATTAAAGGAAACGCGCTCATAATTGTAAAAAAGGGATATCATTTTACCGGCAAAAATTCACAAAAGAAGTAAACTATAAAAAAGAGGTTGTTCAACAATATTGAACAACCTCTCTCTTTTATTAACGAGTCGGACCAGATACTTCCTCTGATTTCAACGTATCATTGGCACCCAGAGAATGATATAGCACCTTTCCATTTCCATTAACAGTAACGATATGGTCATTATTAAAACTTTTGAACTTTACAGACCCATCACCGTAACGAATATGGTACTCTTCATATGTCGTTACTTTATATTTCGTAGCACTTTGACGTTCTACATTACGAACATCCATCGTTAATAAGTCTTCTGTAATTCCTTTTTTGTGTAGATACTGTATGTAATCACGGTCTTCCTTGTACGATTTCCCGCTCTTATCATAATCATTTTCAATTAAACTAAAATCATTTAACGAAATCGCACGTACGTTATTATAAATGTGATTTCGTACAAAATCACCCACTGCTGAGCTTGATGTTTCTTTCGGGAATTTTAAGTAATACGTGCTTTGGTCTCCAATTTTAATACTTTCAGATTTTATTACACCAAAATCAGTAGTTTTCTCTAAATGTACTTCTACTGTTTCATCTGTGGATACAGGACCCAGTTTATAATTACCATAACTTAATTTCCCACGTTTTTTACCATTTACAAATACGGTTGCATCATTTTCATCAGAAGAAATGCTTACATACTTTCCTTCAAGTGATAAATCTACATTCACTTTCTCGCCCTGTTCATCTGCTAAATCTACTTCTTTCTCTGTTTCTAATTCAGTAAGTTCTGTCTTCGTTGTTGCCTTGACAACATACGTACCTGGGAAGTATGGTCCCAACTCTTTCGAAGTTTTATCACTAGAAAGTTCTGTTTCTTTTTTATCATTCACATATATTTCCGCATTCTTTGCAGTTGTACTAACACTCATATAATAAGATTTCATGCTAAACTTATACTTTGGATATAAGAACCACTCTTTTCCCTCTTCTACAATTTCCCCATCTTTAAACGAATTTTTATCCTTTGTTAACTTTTGATCTACTGTCTCTTTCTGTAAATAAGACAATAATTGTTTATTGTAAGAAGGGTTCTCTTTTAAGTAACGCATGTACGCTTTAATATCCTCTGTCTTAATCTTTAAGCTTGAATCATTCGCTTTCACAAACTCATCAATTGCAGTAATATCTTTCTTTTGGAATGCTTCAATCATTACATTTATTTGCTTTTCTTTTGAAAACTTGTATGCTCCAAATTTATATGCCCCAAATAATAAAATGGCAATGATGGCGAAACCAATGATTAAAAATAAATTTTTCTTACTTTTGGCTGGTTTTGTCTCGCTTTGCACTTCTGTATATGAAGCGGCGGTGTTATCGACGATTACTTCTACTTTACTCCCACACTCGGGACAAAAGTTCAAATGGTCTGCAACGTTCTTTTTACATGTTCCACAAAACTTCAACGTGCTCTCCTCCTACTTTTTAGCTAACTTCATTCCAACAAATGCTGCTACATATGTCACAATAAAACTACATATAGTTAAATATACAAATGAATTTTGCATAGATAATACCGTTCCACTTGTTCCAAACAAACTTGTTACAGTCCCTGAAACATCAATTTGGAACTTAGAAATCATATTCATTACAATCATCATAATCGTGTAAGAACCACTGCATACTACTAATGTAATATATATATTGGCAGTCGATAATTCAGCTAACTTTCTTCCCGCTCTAAACATAAGGAACAATGGAATAATAAGCAGTAATAAACCGTAATGGAATACGTTATTCACTTCATCAAATTCAGCAAGGCTTTCCTGACTTGCTCCTTTTGAAATCATTATATCTCTAACCACTACGCCATTTACAGAGATGCCTGATATAAATGAAAATGATAATGTGCTCTCAGATGATTTTGATTTCTTACCAATTCCAGTAAACTCCTTACTAAGTGCTGGACTTGATACTTCTAACGGAGCAAAATGAGCCATACTCCATAATTGAGGTGTTAACTCTAATGCTAATAATGTACTTTCAGATTTTAAAGTTGTTATTTCTTTTAACGGTTCAATACTGTCTTCCTTATTTACTAACGCCATAATACAAACCACTACTGCTGTTATTAAAAGTCCTTTTATCATGGCTGAAATACCGTAATAAACAGACGCTCCATATGGCATTAACTCTTGAAATGCTGCTGCCATATTATTTTTGCTTGTATGAGCAATAAATCCTATTAAGGTAAATAATGTCCCACATGCAAAACCACTCAATAAACTCTTAATCGCTGAATAGCCAACCGTAATCTTACCTGCTTCTGAGAATGGAATTGCGAAAGATTGTGATGCTATAAAACTTATAATGAATAAAAAGACACCATAAATAATACCAACTGTTGCTGCTATAAAGATTTGATCCTTAATCGTTTTTGCAACACGCTGCTTTCCTAACCAAATTCCTGTACCAGCGAAAATCATAAATGGAATGATTAATAGTAATGTAAATGGAGTATGCCAAGATAAAGAAAATATCAATCCACTCTCGTCGCTAGCTGTAAAACCAAGTAAATGATAACTTAACATCGTAGAAGTTGCACTTGAATAAAAGCTTGGCAACATTTCTAATTCTTTCGCAAATTTACTAAACATCTCACTTAATATAGAAGCAAATAATACACTACCAATCCAACCAGCAATTAACATGAGAATACTTGCAACAATCCCACCAATAAAACCTGTTTTTAAAACGGCTTTATCTGCTGTAAATTTAACTTCAGGAGTACCGTCCATTGTAGGCAATTTAATAGATTGTTCTTTTTTCTTCACAATAAATAAGGAATGCCCACACTTTTGGCAATATAAATTTTGCGGAGCATTTTCACCGCCACAACCTTTGCAGTATTTTGCAGTATCTTGTTCTAACGTTACTGCATCTATAGCTCCTGCAATCTCCATACTTCCTTCATTAGGGCAATAGTTTACCTCTTCACCATGTTGATTTCCACATGTGCGACAATACATCTAATTCACTCCCCACTTTGCTTAATTCCACAAACCGGACAGTAAGTAGAGTTTTGATCGATATGTTCATTACATGAAATACAATTTGTCGTTTCACCTTCATTTTCTATCGCTAACATTGGATTAGGCTTTCCACACGAACCACAAAACTTATCATTTATTGATAAAGGTCCACCACATTCACATGTAGCTTTCTCGCCTTGTTGCTTTTGCAGTTCAACAATGCGTTTTCTTGCTTGATAAATAGCTACATCAAATTCTTGAACTGGAGCAATCATTTCTTTTAAGCTCGCTTCATCTACTCCATTTCCTCTTAATTGAACATAGACTCGTTGTCCAATCTCTAATAGAACCTCTGCCTTTTTCTGCATTTGCACTTGCATTTCTTTTTTCAGTTGAGCGATTTCTTGCGCAACTTGTAACTTCATCTTCCCTTGCTCAATTCCTTCTTGTAACTTATTCATTCCACTGCCTAACTTCGTCTGTAAATCTGACAAATCATTTCTCCCCCTATACATATATAGTAATATGCGAAATTAACATTATATATATTACCATGATTTTCAATTTATGTAATCCAAATTTCATTTTTTCTGTTTTGAGCATTTTTTGTTTATAATGGTAAAGGAAAGAAATATGTGTACGGAGGAATATTATGCTGCAACACTCAATTACGAAAGATGAAATTATGATGATTGCGAATGAGTTCGTTCAAGGACTAGATCCACAGCAAACAGCTGATCAGGAACATGTCGCTACAGCTCGGCACCTATATCGTAGTGGTGTTGTCTACAACGTTGACTTTGATGGTTATACGCTATCAGGAACTGTAGATGCTGGAGGCAGCGTATATAGCGTCCATATCCCGATTCGTAACGTCGCTGAAAGCTATTGCGATTGCTTTGCACCAACGCAATGTGAGCATATGCTCGCTGTTTTACTATCTGCAGCATCTAGTTTCGGGCAAGTAGGAGATGTATTAACTTTATTTAAAAATAATACGAAACCTTCCCTTCCTCCTATTCGAACTGCAAGACAAGTATTGCAATCATCAGCGTTTGAAGAAACGGATTATAAAAGTTGGCAATCGTATTTTGACAACGAATATGAATCATTTAAAAAAGAACAAGCTCGGCTTACTTATAAACAAATGTATTTTCTTATGAGTATTTTTACAGACTTCTATACGAAACTGGAGCGGAAAGCTCCGCGTATCGTTGTGATACATGAGTTGTTCAGGCTACATGCAGCGCTTTATTGCTTTCAAAAATTATTAGAAGACATTCAGGACTTCGAAGCAAATAAAACGTATTCTTATCACCAGCCTGTTAACGTCGTTCGCTTATTTGTAGATAAAGTGGAATCCATCGTTCGGGACTTACAATCAGAAGCGATTCCTTCAGAGTCTGAAGCAATTTTGCAAGAAACAGCTCGTCTCGTTCACGAAGTATTCTTCTCCACCGACGCCTATACGCAAGAAAGATTTTTTATTTATCGTCACATATGGAGTGAACTCTTACACAATAAAGAGAAACTGCAAGAAGAAGAAAAGCGAATCGATACGAAAATCAATCCACTTTCCAAAGCATTAGCATCTTCTCATCTACTCTTTTTAAATGACGAAGACCTAATAGCTATGGACTTACTAAAGAAACAGCCTGCTTCTGTTGTAAGTCTGTACTTCTATTGGTTAGAAGAGCTATTAAATACAATGCAGTGGGATCGTGCGAAAAACTGGCTTTCCTTTACGTATAAACAAGTGAAGAAAACGATACATGAGCACGAAAATACGATTTTCATAAAAGATATCGTTCGCTTATTTGTCATCATGTATGAAACGTATGCAAACCATACAAATGAACAAGCCGGACTCGAAATGATTTTGCAAGAACTATTACCATATAGTTTCGCAAACTATGAGCAATACGTACTCGCGAAAAAGCAATATCGTACATGGGCAGAACTTCAGCTCTTACATGGGTTTGAAGCAATTGAACTTTTGAAAGAGCCACTGAAAGATATTGAAAAGGAAGCACCAGAAGCAGCCCTTCCTCTTTATCACCTTGCTGCTACCGAGGCCATTGAAGAGCGAAACCGCAAATCATATAGACGTGCAGTTCGTTACTTAAAGAAATTACGTACATTATATAAACGATTAAAGCGTACTGATGAATGGGATGCTTTCATTATTCACATCGCAAACTTACATTCACGTCTGCGTGCACTACAAGAGGAATTACGGAAAGGAAAATTAATTGATGATCAATCAAACTGAAGTAACAATTAGGCTCCAGCACGTTAGTCAAGGTTGGTTCCTTTGGGGAGAAGATGACAGCGGTACTCCATTATCCGTAACAAGTTGGAAACGAAATGCATTTACATGGCACTCTACCTCCTTCTACGGCACGTTTCTAAAAGAAGCGACCTTTGAAGGAAAACAAGGTGTTATGCTAACAAACGCACAAGCATTTGAATACATCGCTAATAAACCGATGAACTCCTTTGCCCATATTCAAATGAATGGCCCTATTACAGCACTTACGAAAGATGCGAATGAATTATGGGATGCCTTCACAAGCGGTAGCTTCGTACCTGATATGGAGCGTTGGTCTCAGCAACCATCTTGGAAAGTGCAAAATAGCCCAATTGAAGATGACACATTGGCATCTCTTTTCTCCGCCGCGGTAAATGAAAGCATATTACAAGATAACCGTTCAAACGATGGATGGGAAGATGCCAAGAGACTTTATGAACATTACGACTTTACGAAAAGACAATTGGATGCAGCACTACATGAAGAAGATTGGCTTCGAAAAATTGGTTACATTGAAGATGACCTTCCCTTTACAATCGGACTACGGCTACAAGAGCCGCAAGAAGAATTTGAAATGTGGAAGCTTGAGACAATTGTTACACCAAAGCGCGGGGCACATCGCATATATGTATATGAAAGTATCGATTCTTTGCCAAAACGATGGCACGATTATGAAGAACGTATTCTTGAAACACAAGAAGGATTCAGTAAGCTCGTACCGTGGTTAAAAGAAGGCGATACATTCCGAAGTGAGCTCTTTGAAACAGAAGCGTGGAACTTCTTAACAGAAGCAAGTAACGAATTACTCGCTGCAGGTATTACGATTTTACTGCCATCCTGGTGGCAAAATTTAAAAGCGACAAAACCAAAATTACGTGTGCAGTTGAAGCAAAATGCCACGCAAACGCAATCTTTCTTCGGCATGAATACACTCGTTAACTTTGACTGGCGCATTTCAACGAACGGCATTGATTTATCCGAAAGCGAATTTTTCGAACTCGTTGAACAAAACAAACGGTTATTCAATATAAATGGTCAATGGATGAGACTGGATCCAGCCTTTATTGAAGAAGTACGAAAGCTTATGAACCGTGCCGATAAATATGGACTAGAAATGAAAGATGTCCTTCAGCAACATTTATCAAACACTGCTGAAACAGAAATTGTAGAAGAAGATAGTCCATTTACCGATATTGAAATCGAGCTAGATGGATATTATGAAGAGCTATTCCAAAAACTATTGCACATTGGAGATATTCCAAAAGTAGATGTTCCTTCTGCACTAAACGCAACACTCCGTCCGTATCAACAACATGGCATTGAGTGGTTATTATATTTAAGAACGCTTGGATTCGGAGCATTATTAGCTGACGACATGGGACTTGGAAAAAGCATTCAAACGATCACTTACTTACTATATATAAAAGAGAACAATCTCCAAACAGGCCCTGCTTTAATCGTGGCACCGACATCTGTTCTTGGAAATTGGCAAAAAGAATTTGAGCGTTTCGCACCAAATTTACGCGTTCAGTTACATTATGGAAGTAACCGAGCGAAAGGCGAATTATTTAAAGACTTCCTTCAATCAGCAGATGTTGTATTAACATCTTATGCATTAGCTCAGCTTGATGAAGAGGAACTTAGTACGTTATGCTGGGATGCTGTTATTTTGGATGAAGCACAAAATATTAAAAACCCACATACGAAACAATCGAAAGCAGTACGAAACTTGCCAGCAAATCACAAAATCGCTTTAACCGGTACACCGATGGAAAACCGACTTGCCGAGCTTTGGTCTATTTTCGACTTCATTAATCATGGATATCTCGGCAGCTTAGGACAATTCCAGCGCCGCTTCGTCTCACCGATTGAAAAGGACCGTGACGAAGGAAAAATCCAACAAGTTCAACGTTTTATCTCGCCGTTTTTACTGCGTCGTACGAAAAAAGATCAAACCGTCGCATTAAACTTACCAGATAAACAAGAACAGAAAGCTTACTGTCCACTTACTGGTGAACAAGCTTCCTTATATGAACAACTTGTTCAAGATACATTGCAAAATGTAGAAGGATTAAGCGGGATTGAAAGACGCGGATTTATATTACTCATGCTGAACAAACTTAAACAAATTTGTAATCACCCCGCTCTTTATTTAAAAGAAACAGAACCAAAAGACATAATCGAACGTTCCATGAAAACAAGCACCCTAATGGAACTAATTGAAAATATAAAAGATCAAAATGAAAGTTGTTTAATCTTCACACAATACATCGGTATGGGGAACATGCTAAAAAATGTGTTAGAAGAACATTTCGGTCAGCGCGTCCTCTTCTTAAACGGTAGTGTACCGAAGAAAGAACGTGACAAAATGATCGAGCAATTCCAAAACGGAACGTATGACATTTTCATCTTATCGTTAAAAGCAGGTGGAACTGGCTTAAACTTAACCGCTGCCAACCATGTCATTCACTACGACCGTTGGTGGAATCCAGCTGTAGAAAACCAAGCAACAGACCGCGCATATCGTATTGGTCAAAAACGCTTCGTTCACGTTCATAAACTGATTACAACGGGGACACTCGAAGAGAAAATTGATGAAATGTTAGAAAGAAAACAATCATTAAACAACGCTGTCATTACAACCGATAGTTGGATGACCGAACTATCTACAGATGAACTAAAAGAATTACTTGGTGTATAAACAAAAGAAGCTAATCTCAAAAGATTAGCTTCTTTTTCTATTCCAAAACCAATTACTTATTATAATCCCTGTTAATCCGCCGCACGTATCCAGTAATGAATCTTGCCACATCGGTGTACGATCTCCCGTAGTCCATTGATGAATTTCATCAAATGTTGCATATCCCGCAACGAAAAGAAGAGCGTATATAAAGCACCGTTTTCTCGAATGACCCGATCGATGAAAAGCATAATACGTCAATGAACCTAGCATAAAGAACACCATAAAATGAGCACCTTTACGAAGGAAAAACTCAATAAATCCGCCTACACCTTTATTTGCAATGCTAACAGGTGTACCACCGCCATAATCAATAGATACCCATGAAAAATGATCTTTCACAAACTCCACATTTACATATTGTTCAATATCCGAGCGCATATCCTGCTTTTTATATGGTTGTGCCGAGGAATAGAAAATCAACCCCATCCATAGTAAAACAGGAATCCAAAATAACCATTTACGTTTCATTCTTCCGAAGCCCCTCTCTTAATCTTTTAAGAGTACCAAAAAAAAGAATAAATTTCACGCCAAAACATGACATTTGCAACCTATTTATAAAGTGAAAGGGGGTGATAAACATGGCAGTCGAAACAATCGTAACGGACTTAACTTTACGTCTTGTCTTAAACAATGGATTAGATAAGAACGGAAAAACAGCTTTTAAGCAAAAACAATTTAAGCGTGTTAAAACAAACGCAAACTTAGAGCAAGTACACAACGTAGCACGTGCTCTTGCTTCTTTACAAGCATCACCGCTTCACGCTATACAGCTTGTTAGCACATCAGATCTTTCTACCCTATAAGGTTAAACTGTACTCAGTGGGGGTGTTCATCCCCCCTAAGTATGAACCAACACCCTACTCGCAATATAGCGGGATAAATAAAAAGGAGGAAATAACGTATGCAAGTACTAGAATTAATTTTCGCGAAAGAAGATGGAAAAACAGTTGTTTTTTCTATCGAGAAACCTATTACACCTGTCGATGCACAAGTCGTAAATCAAGTAATGGATACCATCCTTGCCTCATCTGTATTTTCAACAATTAATGATAATACCCGAAAAAAAGGAGCCCGTCTCGTAGAAAAGAATGTATCTGAAGTTCCTATTACCTTATAAACAAAAAGACGAATCTGCATCATTTTGCAGATTCGTCTTTTTTCTTCGGCATTTCAATCGGAATAAAGATTTTTGAAAAACCGACGCATACATATTTATAGTGCTCTCCGCCTATATCAAACTCGGTCGTATATGTTGAGAAGAAAATATAATCATTTCGCTTTGTATAATTCTCGATTAATAATCCAACTTGTGGCTCAACATATTTTTTCGCCAACTTCTTACCAGCCGATGCTAAATCGCCAAGGAGGCCCTCTTCATTTTCTTTTTGAACTTCGTCTAGCTTCTTACTTACATCATTACGTTTCATAAACTGCTTTGCTGCCCAGTCCGTATATTCTCCTTTACTCGGATTACTATTTGCTAAATATACTAGAAGAACAACAACTAGAGCCATAATAATATACCTTTTCTTCATACTATCTCACCGCCTACTCTTTTCTATTTTCATATATATGTACAAGCGATGCAAATTAGAAAGACTAACATCTATTGATTGTAAACGAATAGCCAAAATTTACAATATGAAACGGAATATTAACAATCACTTTACTTAATTCGTATATAATTATATTTGGAATTAAAATCATTTATAAGGGAGGAATCAAAATTATGAATGACGAAAATGATATTATTATTTCTAATTCTACAATGATGCTGGAACCTTACAAGCACCCTTATTATCGCACCAAAATTATCGACAGTAGCGGGAACCATCTTTACTCCTGTCAAACCGCTCTCCAACTCATCAAGCAATCTTGTCTAACCAATGTTCATTCTACTTATCAAGGCAGACGTAATGCAGTCCAAACAAATTTTAAATTTAAACAAAATGTCCCAATTCCGATTAATCATCGAGAATATATTTGTGCTTTTCCAACAGAATCTCCTTCTTCTCCAAACTGTATATGGCTATTTTATAACCATATAGATGACATAGAATTTTTCAAAAAGAGTAAAAAATCTAACATTCATTTTTCAAATGGCACTACTACAACAATACATATCAGTCCCCATAAGTTAAAACAGCAATTATTAAAAGCTGGATACGTATTATCACGTATGAACATGCAAGATTCACTACAATTTAAAAACCTCTTATTACATTTACTACCTTAACAGAATAAGTAGAATGGAAAGCAATATCCTTTGCCTTCCATTCTTATAATCCTATTTATCCTCTTAAGCTATTTCGCATTTTCTCAAGTGCTTGCCGATACACCCACCTCACTTGATAATAGGTCATTTCCATCTCGCTAGCGATTTCCCCCATCGTCTTCCCTACAAAAAAACGTTCGAAAATAATATACTTCTCCTTCTCATCTAATACACTCATAAAATCCTGTACTCTCAATCCAACATCTTCAAATGAAAAAATCTCCTCATATTCACCTACATAAACATTCCTTTCTTGCAAGGCAGACTCTTTCTTCAATCTTTCCAATATATAACCACGCACCGTTACAACTGCATATGCAGGAAAACTTCCTTTCTCCGCATCAAATCTTTCATACGCATGCCAAAGACCAATTAAACCACATTGATAATACTCTTCATGATCTTGATAAATACCTAGCTTCTTTATTTGATTTACGATCATTCCTTCATATAAAACAACTGTCTCTGTAAAAGTCGCTGGCTTCACACAGTACCTGTTTCTAAAAGGTATACCTCTTTGTTATTCCGCCGGTACCTCCACAATATAAAAATAAAGAAGCGATTTCACTGTGAGTAATTTTAAATACTACCGCCGAAATTTGAAATTACATGAAGTAGAATTTGAAATTCTGCTTGTCTTATTTGAAATAAGGGTAAAAATAAAAAAGGTGACTCTTGGGAGAGTCACCTTTTAGTCCAATCATATTATACCGGCAAACCAGGTAAAAACTTTGCCATCAATACAACAATCGCAGCTAAGAATACCGCCTTAATAATGAATAAAACGATAATTGGAATAGCTGCTTTCACTTTACTTAATCCTGCTGTAACTTGTAATCCTAACCAAATTAAAACTAAATTCCATAAATAGAACACTTCAATTGAATTAGCGATTCCATATGCAAGTGAGCCTTTCTCAAATAACGGACCTAAACTTGTATACGCAGTTGGTGCAGCACCTAAAATTAAAGCTATAATACCATTAATGAGTCCACCAATAATAACAATAATATCCGTGTATACAATAATCATTACTATTTTTTTATAAGAAGTATCATTCCCGTAAAACATCATAAACACTTTATAAATAGCTGCAACAACGAATGTTGCAATCATAACACCTACTATTCCCCATATCGTACTAGAAATTAAATTTGATACAAGCGAGCCCTGCTCTGCAAGTGCACCACCTAATTTCTTTTGCATTTCAATCATCTCAGGTGATGTATACGTAATATACGAATTTAAACCACCTACAAGTCCTTGTAATAGCGCCACTATGAAGAACATACCCCAAACTTTCTCAGTCGTCTTCATTCTCTCAAACTGTAAACCAGGAGAAGTAATCATTCCGAACAATGATGGCTTCTCTCCACCAGCTTTTTGCGTATTCAAATTCGCTTCCATTATAACGCCTCCTTCTATTTATATAACCCGTTCTAACGGGCGGTTCACTTCCTCAACATAGAGGCTACGAACCGCCCACTAGAACGGTAATGTGTAGTAGAGAGCTCCCTCTCTATTACACTACTAACTTATTCATAACGTAATGCTTCAATTGGATCTAATTTCGCAGCTTTGTTCGCTGGAATTAATCCGAAAATAATACCAAGTGTCATAGAGAATAGTACGCCTCCAACGACAACTTCCCATGAAACGAGTGGTGGCCATTTCGCAAATGTGGAAACGATATAGGCCCCGCCATATCCAAGACCAATTCCGATTAAACCACCTAGAAGTGTTAACATAACTGCTTCAATTAAAAACTGTAATAAAATTTTACTACGTGTTGCCCCAAGTGCTTTACGTATCCCGATTTCGCGCGTACGCTCCGTTACAGATACGAGCATAATGTTCATAACACCAATACCACCAACGACTAATGAAATACCCGCAATACCACCGATAATCATCGTCATAATACCAGTTACTTTAGAAACATTTTCTTGGAATTCTTTTAAATTCACTAGTTCATATTTACCTGGAATTTCACTTGGCTTACGACTATTTAATACATCAACAGCTTGTTTACCAGCTGCTTCTAAATCGTCTACATTTTTAGCTTGAATTGCGATATTTTGAATATCATCTGTTCCGAATAAAACAGGCCATAATGTAAGGGGGATTAACGCTTCTTCCATTTCAAATCCCATAAACTCATTATCAGATGTATACACACCGACAATCTGCATCGGTTGTCCTTTCATCTCAATAATTTGCCCAACTGGGTTTACGTCCTTAAATAACGTCTTTTCTGTTTTTGTACTAATCATCACAACGTTATTTGCATGAGAAATATCTGATTCATTTAAAGTACGTCCCTTTACGACCTTTACTTTATTAACCGCAAAATATTCATTATCAAGACCAATAACATTCAGATTTGCTTTTTTATCATTTACATCTAGTATCTCTGTCGTCGAATTTGTCGTAATAACATGTGAAACATCTTTCACTTGTTTTACTTCTAAAATATCCTCCTCCGTTAACTTCGGTATTTCAAATCCGCCTATAGCAAACTCATCATTCATATCTGGTTTAAATTGAATTGGCATAAGGTTATTACCACCAGAACCTGCGAATTTCGACTTCAGCATTGCTTCCCCGCCTTGCCCAATCGCAACGACAGTAATAATAGAACCAACGCCGATAATAATACCGAGCATCGTTAATGCCGAACGCAGTTTATGAGCTAAAATAGAAGATAGGGCAATTTTTATACTATCTAGTAAACTCATACCGCACACCTTCTATCTTCTGTAATTTTCCCATCTCGCAGTACAATACGGCGGGAAGAATACGCTGCTACTTCCTCTTCATGCGTAACCATAACAATCGTTGTACCTTCTGCATTAAGCTTCGTGAAAATATTCATCACTTGCTCACCAGACTTCGTATCAAGCGCGCCAGTAGGCTCATCAGCCATAATGAACGTTGGATTATTCGCAATCGACCTTGCAATCGCTACACGCTGCTTCTGTCCACCTGATAATTCATTCGGCAAATGGTGAACCCTATCTGACAAACCGACTTTACCAAGCGCGTCCAGAGCCCTTTGACGACGCTCTGCTTTCTTCACACCACCGTATACGAGCGGAAGTTCAACATTTTCTACTGCCGAAAGACGTGGAAGCAAATTAAAGTGCTGAAACACAAAGCCAATATATTCATTACGAATTAAAGCAAGCTTTGACTCGTCTGCTGTTAAGATATTCACATCATTCAGCATATATTCGCCTTCTGTCGGACGATCTAAACAACCGATAATATTCATAAGCGTTGATTTACCAGAACCAGACGGTCCCATAATCGAAACGAACTCACCGCTTTGAATTGTTACACTAATATCATGTAAGATTGGCACTGCCAATTTTCCTTGATAATACGTTTTAGCAATATTATTTAACGTAATCATTTCTCTTTCACTTCCATTCCGTCATACACGTCGTCGGAAGGATTTTTAACCACCTTTTGCCCCACTTTTGCGCCTTCAACAATCTCTGTCCAGTCTCCATCAGTAGAACCTTTTTTCACATTTTGTTTACGAAGCTTTCCTTTATCCTCAACATAAACAAATGCATCACCATCTTTTTCTACAATGCTCTTAGTTGGAACAGCAATCATCGTCTTATTCTCTAAATTTACTTGCAATGAAACATGATAACCTGGAGATAAACCATCTTGACTATCAAGACTTGCTTTATATGTATATTGAGACATATTTTGAGTCGCTTCACCCATACCACCAGCTTGAGCCATCTCTGCACTCGTTGGGAATTCACTTACCTCTGTAATTTTACCTGTCCACTTCTTCTTATTATTTGCTTTAGCAGTTACAGTAAATGTTTGATCTGGTTGAATTTGTGACTTCTGAAGCTCAGTTAACGTCCCTTGCACTTGGAATGGATCTTTAGACGCCACTTGTAAAAATGCTTTCCCTTGACCACCTAACGCTTGAGATGAACTTTGCGCCGCATCTTTATCTAACTTTTGAACGACACCAGTAAAATTACTATAAATCGTAAGCTCTTTCTGCTTTTTACTTAACTCTTCTTTCTGCAACTTCCCTTTTTCTTTCTCAAGATCAGTTGTCTTTTGTGCCATCTCTAACTCACTTACTTGCTCGTCCATCGGATCCGTTACTTCTTTCCCAGCTCCGCTATCCTTTGCCTTCTTAATTTCTTTCTTCAACGAATCAATCTTCTTCTTCCCTTGATCATAACGCATATCCGCCATCTTCTGATCAAGCTCAGCTTGCTTCATTTGCAAGTTAATCTCTTCATTATCATAAGAGAATAACTTCGTACCTTTCTCTACCTCTTGTCCTTCTTTCACTGCAATATCTTTCACTTTCCCTTTAGTCGGATCCGCATAGAAACTTTCAATATTCCCTGGTTTCACCTGGCCAGAAATTAATTTCGTATTATTAAGCTTTCGCTCCGTTACCTTCTCAAACCTCACAGCATCAGCAGATGTTGATGCCCCCTTCTTCTTGCCTTGCATAATAAAAATATTAACCGCCGCTACAATAACAATTAGTGCAATAACCCCGATAATAATCCATTTCTTCTTCTTGCTTGGAGTACGAACCGTATTTGGTACCATATTCTCTCTCCCTTTATAACTTAATAGTTTAATATAAAAATTGTATAAAACTTTCTGAAAACGAATTACATATTATTACATTCTTTTTACAAAGTTTTACACATCCATTTATATTGTAACAAAAATTCCAATGATTAGAAATATGACATATTGTCTTTTAAGATAGATTTAAGGAAAGGTTATATTAATATAAGAAAAGCTATCCAATATAACAATTGGATAGCTTTTCAGGCAAAATATTATGCTACTTTAGTTTTTTTCCCCTCATGTCCACGTTGAACGATGAACAAGAAGATTGTTGATAAAATTGCACCTGTTAATAGTAAGATGAAGCAACCGTCCCAGCCAGAACGATCAACAATAATACCAATCGCTGCATTAGCTACAAGACTTCCGCCCACATAACCGAACAGACCACACATACCAACTGTCGTACCTACTGCAAATTTCGGTACTAATTCCATCGCACTTAAACCGATTAAGAACTGTGGTACATAAATTAAACAACCGATGATAGAAACTGCAATACTTACAACAAGTATGCTAGTTGCTTGCCAATATACAAACGTACCAATAACAACTCCGACCATACTAATGATACATAATGGCATACGTTTTCCTTTAAATAATTTATCACTTAAAAGACCAACGATTAATGAACTTGGAATTGCCATACCTTCAAAGATTGCGTACGCCGCGTGTGCTTCATTTTTTGAGAAGCCTTTAACTGTCGTTAAATAAAGTGGAACCCAGTTAATAACGCCGAAACGAATTAAATACACAAATGCATTTGCAATACATAAGAACCATACAAATTTATTTTTCACTACATACTTCATTAAAATTTCTTTTGGTGACATCTTGTTAGCATTATCTGCTTTTTCAAGATTTTCATAGTCATTACGATACTCATCAATTGGAGGAAGACCTTCTGATTCTGGTGTATCCTTCGCATTAATCCAAACAAGAACTGAAATTACCATTGCGATAATCGCAGGGAAAATAAACACGCCGCCTTGCCAATGATTTTCACCAAAAATAGCTACACCAATTCCGACAAGTGGTGGTACGAGCATTCCGCCAACGTTATGTGAAATATTCCAAATACCCGTTTTCGTACCGCGTTCTTTCTTCGAGAACCATTTCGTCATAACGATACTACAAGGGGGTGCTCCCATACCTTGTACAATACCGTTTAGAACAAGTAGTGTAACAATCATTCCAAATGACGATGCAAAACCGAAACAAATATTTACAAGCCCTGATAAGAATAAACCGACTGCGATAAAGCGCTGGGCGAAAGCTTTATCTGACAAATTCCCCATAAAGAACTTACTAAATCCATAAACAATTGCCATGATTGAACCTAGTAGTCCAATTTCAGCTGTACTAAATCCATATTCTTGTACTAAATACGTACTTGATAACGTAAAGTTACTACGAACTAAATAATAAGCAGCATACCCAACTGAAATTCCCATTAATACACGAATACGTAATAATTTATATACTCGATCAATCATATCCGCTGGCAATCTCTCAATTGCAGGTGCTGGCTTAAGCCATTTAAACATATATTTTCGTCTCCTTTTCTCACTTCTGAGAGAGACGCTGTCTATTCCATATCTCGATTATTCCGCTATTTGATATATTTTTGTTTGTTCTTCTAACCGGCTGTCCTTCTATTTCTTGCTCATTCTTCGCAAACATCGTTGGTACACCAAACGAAACCTTTTCTAAAATGTGACCCGCTTCTTCTGATAAACAATAATCAATAAATAAATCCGAAATAATACCATTCGGTGCACGTTTTAGTTTCGAAATCGCATTAACAGATAATCCTGTTTGCTCAGGTTCGTTACTTAAAATAGGAAAGCCTCGTTTTTGAAGCATTCTCTGATCTCCCATGAAATTGATGCCTATCATATATTCACCGCTTGCAACAAGTTCTGCCGGTATGTAACCATTCACCGTTACTTCTCCAACTTGTCCTGCCAAGTTCTTAACATATTCCTTCGCTTTCCCTTCACCTAAAGTATCAATAAGTGATTGAAAAAACGTATATGCTGTTCCTGAGACATTTGGATCTGGCATAACAATCTTTCCCTTATATACTGGATTTAATAAATCTTGCCACCTTGATGGATAGGGAAGTCCGAGCGGTGCTATTTCTTCATTCCACCGCTCTTTATTAATTGCAATTGCCAGTTTCTCCACTTCATAACCGTACCAATAACCGTCTTTATCTTTAACAGTTTTTGAAATACGATTCGCATGCTGACTCGTAACAGGAATAGATAGATTTTTTTGCTTCATCATTTGATGCGCGTCTACCGTACCACCAATAATAATATCCGCTTTCGGATTTCCAGCTTCCTCTTCTACCCTCCGAAGAAGCTCCTCTGTCGAAAGACGAATAAATTCATATGTACAGCCGCGTGGTTTACAAAATGATGACAGCAGAGCTTCACCAACTTCTTCACGAGCTGCTACATACGCAACAAGATGACGATCATCCAAAATAGGGAGACCACTTTTATTATATTTAATAGCGGTTGTATCTCGAGAGCAACTAGACATCGCTCCTCCAATTACTAGCAAAAAGAAGAAAAAGGCTATCTTTCTCATGACACATTCTCCTTTACAAATAAATTTGCGAGGGAGCTTTTCATATACATAACATTCCCGTTATTATCGCCGAGATATTGCACAACAAAGTAAGATGGATACACAGAAATAGTAAGAATGTCTTCTCGCTCATTCTTTATACGCTTCCCTGTTTTATAAGCGGTAATATAAGCAATTGGTTCATTCTGTGATTGTAATAATTTCTGTATTTCTCCGTAATCTGTAATTTGCTTTGCGTACCGAATCGAATCAAGTATGTGCGTAAGATTCATCGCACGTTCTACATCACCTTGGCGTACTATGACATCCTGTGCTGACGCAAAAAAATCACTAATACGTTCTGGTGTGTAATACAGGCTTAACAAATACGTTTGAAATGCTGAAATCATTGGGTCCGTACCATTCTTTCCGTACATATCAGCCCCGTACTGGAACAAGTCACCTACTGCAAAAGTACGTTTATGTCCATTCAAGTACGTTACTTCTCCAGTAAATACTTGTTCTTGATTCTTAGCTTCTCTCGGTTCTATTTGAATTCGGTCAAAGAATGAAACAATCGTATGCAAACGAACTTCATCCGTTATAACAATTTCTCCCCACTTTTCATGCCTAACCTTCATTTCAGTAGGCAGGGATTCATTCACTCTTTGTAAAACAGTTTGTTTGTCATTCACTATTGTGATCCGATTATATATTTGCTTCTCCATCACATAAAACAAAATAAGAGAAACAATTATACAAAGAACAAACATAAGAATTTGAAATGATAGCCTTTTCATTTCTGCCTACCTCCAAGATAAAAAAACGTTGTTTCGAAAATACCGCATAATTGTTTCATAAATGTATCATTTAACCGCTTTCAAGTTTTTTATGTCTTCCATTCGTCTCGGAAGCAAGAATGTAATAAATATTGTAGTGCCTATTTTTTCACTACTCTCAATTCGCATACTTCCGCCCTGCTTATTCATAATCTCCTGACAAATATACAAACCGTAACCATTCCCGTAACTAGAAGGCAGTACCTTCCCTTCTGGCGATTCATTCCACTCTGCAAGCACACCTTCATCTATACCAATGCCATCATCATGAACAAAAACCTTTGCCTCACGTTCATTTACAATTACATTCATACGAATTTGCGTAGCATCGCTATATTTTATCGCATTATCAAGCACGTTTAAGAAAATCTGTTTCGTCTTATCGAAATCCGCAACAACATGTACATCTGTTAACTCATTTATCACTTCAATCTCAAATTTCTGCAGGCGAGGTTTCACAATTGAAACTGCTTCTTCTGCTAATTCCTTTATATTCACAACTGTAGGTGACACTTCAAACGTACTCGTCCCGTACTTTGAAGACTTAAGTAATTCCTCTACAAGTGATAATAGACGCTCACTTTCTACAGCCACATAACGCAGGCTCTCCTGTACATCTTCCTTTACCTTCAACTTTGGAATTAAATCCACATAGCCAATAATCGCCGTTAGCGGTGTTTTCAACTCATGTGTAATACGGTCTAAGAAATCTTTCTGCTTCTCTTTCTCCTCTTTCAATTGCTTAATATGTAGTTCAATTCCATCCGCCATCGCATTAAAAGACGCTGACAGCTGAGCAATTTCCACATATTCATTTAGCTCAATCTTGCTTTTATAATCCCCATTCGCAAGCCGCTTTGCCATTTGTCTTAACTGATCGATTGGCTTATGAAGAGACTTTGCCAAACGAATTGCAAAGAAAATACCCGCAGCTACTAGACAAAGAGACGTCATTAAAAACGTCCAGCCAACATTTGTTAAAACTTCCTTCTCACCCGTTAACTCATTTATAAAACGAACACTTCCGATGACATCGTTTCCATAATAAACTGGGCTTGAAAACAAAAGAATTGGAGCTGGGTCTCCTTCTTCAAAAACATAAGACTTCTTCCCCTTCAAAGAGCTCTCAATATCAATGTTCCGATGAAGAAGTGCTCCTTTTTGCGTATCCGCAACAACATCTCCATTCTTTCCAATCATCTGTACACGGACATCCATACGCTTCGCTAAATACGAAGCAATTAAAAGTGAATTTGGACCGAGCGTCTCTACCTCTGCTTCCTTCTCTAAATAATTCATCGTATAAATTTGTGCTTCTACACTTAATTTCTCTAAAGAATTTGCCGCGTTATGATACATATTCTTTTCTAACGTAATATAAACAACTGCGTACAAAAGAACAAAAATCGGGATTAACAGTCCCACTATTCCAAACACCATATTTCTTTTTAAAGACATACCATCACCACTTAACAATCCAGTTTATAGCCAACGCCATAAATTGTCTTAATATATTCCCCGCTATTCCCTAGCTTCTTCCGCAGTCTTTGCACCATAATATCAACCGCTCTCGTATTTCCGATATACTCAAACCCCCATACTTTCTCAAGTAACTCATCTCTCATAAATACACGCTGCGGATTTGAAGCAAACAACTGACATAAATTAAACTCTCGGTACGTTAACTGAATTTCTTGTCCACTAACATGCACTTTTCTTTCCTTAGGACAAATCGTTATCTCTCCTGCCCCAATTACTTCATGACTTACCGTTACCTCTGCCTTCTTCACACGCCGCGTCATATTCTTGACCCGAAGAATAAGCTCAGCATAATTAAATGGCTTCGTCACATAATCATCCGCACCAAGCTGCAGACCAAGCAATTTATCATTCATCTGACTCTTTGCAGTTAACATGAGCACTGGAATATCCCTATTCTTCTCACGGAACAAGCGAAGCAACTCATACCCATCTGTATCTGGTAGCATAACATCCAAAATCAATACATCCGGCCCTTCATTCCATTTCTCTAAAGCTTCTCTTCCATCAGCCGCCGTGAGCACTTCATACCCTTCCATCTCCAACTGCATCCGAATCAAATTACGAATACTCGATTCATCATCAACTACAAGTATTTTCATTATTCTCCTCCTTTCATCCCGTATTATAGTACAGTTTAGTATAGCAAAAATCATACAAAAAAAGAGAGGGTATTGTCGAACATATGTTGAACGACAATACCCTCTCTTTCACTTATTATATTTATTTAGCATACCCATTAGGTTGCTTCTGATGCCAATTCCAAGCATGCTCAATGATTGTCTTCACATTTACATACTGAGGATCCCATCCTAACTTCTCTTTCGCTTTCTGAGAAGAAGCAACTAAACGTGCTGGATCTCCCGCACGGCGCGGTGCCACCTCAGCTGGAATTTCATGATTTGTAACTTCACGAACTGCATCAACGATTTCTTTTACACTGAAACCATTACCATTTCCTAAGTTATAAAAATCACTCTCTCCGCCGTTCTGTAGGTCTTTAAGCCCTAAGAAGTGAGCTGCCACTAAATCTTCAACATGAATATAATCACGGATACAAGTACCATCTGGTGTATTATAATCCTCACCAAACATCATAATTTTCTCACGTTGACCTAACGCCACTTGCAGTACAAGAGGAATTAAATGTGTCTCTGGACGGTGATCTTCCCCAATAATACCATTTGGAGTTGCACCAGCCACGTTAAAGTATCTGAAAATCTTATAACGTAAATTAGAAGCTTGGCTATACCAATGGAGCATCTTCTCGATTGCTAACTTCGTTTCTCCATACGTATTCGTTGGATTTGTCATCGTTCCCTCAGTAATAAGGTCTACATCTACCTCACCATACGTCGCCGCAGTAGAAGAGAAAATAAACTTATCTACCTTAAACTCATCCATTACCTCTAATAAGCAAAGTGCACCATACACATTGTTATTATAATATTGAAGAGGCTTCTCCATACTAACTCCAACTAAAGAATCCGCTGCGAAATGCATAACCGCCTCAATATTTTCTTGTTTAAAAACATCTCTTAAAAATGCTTTATCACGAAGGTCTCCATTATAAAACTTCGAACCTTCCGTAATTGCATCCTCATGACCCGTTTGTAAGTTATCTACTACTACAACAGATAAACCTTCGTCTACTAATTTTTTCACAGCGTGAGAACCGATATAACCAGCTCCGCCGCAGATTAGAATTGAATTCATCGTCTTCCTCCTACATATATTAGGATTTCTTATTCACTCTCTTATTATAAAAGGTATACGATTGCTCGTATACCTTTTGTGTACCTTTATTACTTAGCAACGAAATAATCCGTTACATATTGTGCCCAAACTTCATGCCCTTTAGCACTTGGGAAACCGAACTCTTCTGTTAAATATGGCAGAATAGCCTTCGTTGATGCATCAGGCCATGCTCCCCAATGATCTACATATGTATAACCATTTTGCGTCGCAAGTTGCTTTAACGCCTCAATTGCCTTCGGATAATTCTTCGCACCATACACTGGGTTTGGTGGTTGAATCATAATCGTAGCACCCTTTGCACTAGTAGAAAGTGCTTGTACAAATTTCTGTGTACTCGCAACAGAGTTTCCATTACCAGTTTTACCATTGTCAGTAATAAACGGTGGCTCGAATAAAATCACATCTGGATTTTCTTTCGCAATCTCTTTATCACGTTTATTTGTGATTAACTCGTCTGTACTTTCACCCTTATATTCCTTTACTGTCACATTCCATAACCCTTTACCGTAAGCAGTTTCTAAATTAGCCGTTAACTTAGCTGCCCAAGCATCTTTTTCAGATGAAGAAGCTTCATCACCAACAATTACAAGGTTTACTGCCTTTTTATCCTCAGCAGCTTTCTTTAACTTCTCTTTCACTTCATCTGGTAAATTCTTCGCATATGCTTCATTAAAAGATGACTTCGCATCTTGTTTTTTCTCTGTTTTCTTCTCTCCACTATCTTTCACTTCAGACTTCGTTTTCGTTACTTCACTCGTCTGTCCCGTCGCATGCGCAATCTTCTTATTCCAGTACAATTTACCGCTCACAACCGAAGCGACAAACAATACAAAAATAACTAGGACAAGTACTGCTTTCTTATTCATCGATTCACCTCATCTATTAATCTCACAATATATAATATTAATATAAATCTATGCAAAAATAAACCCAACTCCTTCCAAAGGAGTTGGGTTATTACATATTATTTAGTCAATTCAAGATGCGATCTTAACTTATTCGTTAAATCCTGTTTTGCTGCATCTGGAACATAGTAGTACCAAATACCATCAGCGGCTTTGTGTCCGTCACCTGGGATTTGGATTTCTTCACTGTTTTGCATACAATCTTTATAGTTCTTTTGAATATCAAACATTTGATCTTGCGTTAAACTTGTTTTAACGTTTTTCTCAATCGCTTTTAAAACATCACCGTAACTTGCTAGAGAAGATACGCTTGCACCCTTTTTAATTACAGCTTGTATGACTTGACGTTGGCGCATTTGTCGACCGAAGTCACCGCGAGTATCTTGGTATCTCATTCTAGAATATAACAAGGCTTTCTCGCCATTTAAATGCAAATCACCTTTTGCATAATGAACACCATCAATTGTAAAGTCCATATCATTATTAATATCTACTCCACCAACAGCATCAACAATATCTTTAAATCCTTCCATATTCACTTCAATATAATGATCAACAGGAACATTTAAGAAATTCTCTACTGTTTTTACTGACATGTTAATTCCACCGAAAGCATAAGCGTGATTAATCTTATCTTTTTTACCTTTTCCAACAATCTCTGTATAAGAATCACGTGGAATACTTGTAATTTTCATCGATTTTTTGGTTGGATTTAGTGTAAATAACATTAAAGAATCCGAACGCCCTTGATCTTCACCACGTTGATCTACACCCATCATTAAAATTGAAATAGGCTTTTTATCAGACACATCAACTTTTTCTGAACGTTTATCCGATTTATCACGGTCTAAAGGCTTATGAACTGCATCTAATGTGTTAGATACATTAGAATACACATGATAAGCATACGCTCCGCCACCAATAATGAGTACTCCTATTATACCAAGAATCCAAAATAAAATTTTCTTTTTCATTTCTATACCCTCTTTGCTTATAATTACAAATAAAATACCAAGACTTCTTCATTATATTATAGCAATAATACTAAATGATAAAGTTAAATCACAAAATTAATATGACCTACCCTACGGATGAGAGACAATTAAAGTCACATTTCCTTTTACAACAAAACTTTCAATTCCAGCAGGAAGAATAAAGTGATCTCCTTTTTTTATACTAAATTCCCCACTCACAGTTCTTAACGTCGCTTCACCTTCAATTACACTTACTAATTGAAATGGTTGATTTTGTTGAAAAGATGCTTCCTCTTGAATCTCCCATTTATAAACTGAAAAATACTTTTTTTGTACATATTTAGTAACAATAGCACCATTTTCTTTTTCAATTTCAGGATAAACTTCATAATCCTCATGAGGAATCATCGATACAGCAATTGATTTTTCAACATGTAGTTCTCGTTTATTCCCAGCACTATCGACACGATCATAATCATACACACGATATGTTGTATCTGAGCTTTGCTGCGTTTCCAATACTAATGTACCTTCACATAACGCATGGATGGTTCCACTTGGTACATAAAAAAATTCACCCGGTTGGATTTTTTTTCTCTGAAGTAATCGATCCCAGTTCCCCCGCTCAACCATTTCCTTAAATTTTTCTTTGGTTTGAGCAGTATGCCCATATACTATTTCAGCATCTTCTTTACAATCAATAATATACCAACACTCTGTCTTCCCTAATTCACCATGCTCATATATATTAGCAAACTCATCATTAGGATGTACTTGTACAGATAAGTCTTTTTTTGCATCTAGGATTTTAGTTAATAACGGGAACTGCTCAGCTTGATAGTTCCCGAATAATGCTCTATGTTCATCCCATAGTTGCTTTAACGTTAAACCTTTATATTTACCGCCCTTTACTATACTTGGTCCATTTAAATGAGCAGAAATTCCCCAGCATTCACCAGTAGTTTGTGAAGGTAACTCATAATTAAATTCTTTTAAAGATTCTCCTCCCCAAATTCGCTCCTGTAGTACTGGTTGAAAAAATAATGGTTCTTTATACAAAATAACTCCACCTCTAGTTGCACTTACTACTAATTTTTACTTTTTTAAATAACAAGCTTCCTCTATCTCGTTCCATTGCATATAAATGCGAACAATATCTTCCTCAATTAATTCACTTCCTGATTGCACCTCGATAAACTCCAAATCTGTAACAGCTTTAATCGCATGTTTCTGTCCTGGCTGAATTTCCAACACATCCCCAGGGCGAACCACTCGTATTTCTTCATCTAATACAAAAATACCTTCACCTTTTACGACTGTCCAAACTTCACTTCTATTATTATGATATTGATAGCTTAAATTTTTACTAGCAGTAATACCAATGCGCTTTGTTAATACTTCGTTTCCATCATCATATTTTGTATGATCTAGTACACGGTACCAACCCCAGCGACGTTCTTCATACATTGGTCTTTGATCCCAATCCCCTACTAATTCTTTCACTCGAGGGCTCGCCTCTTTTTCTGATACTAAAATACCATCTGGGCTAGCAGCTACAATTATGTTAGAAAGACCTAATACAGAAATTGGGATATCTAACTCATTAATAATATGGTTTTCCTCACATTCAATCCCCATATTTCCCTTACCGAGGATATTCGTCCCCATTTCTTCTGTAAGAGTATTCCAAGTTCCAAGGTCTTTCCATGAACCATTATAAGGAAGCGCAACAATATTTTCTGTTTTCTCTACTACTTCATAGTCAAAACTTATCTTTGGTAAACTTGCATATTGTTGAACTAACATATCATATTGAACAGGCAGTCCCTTTTGATCTAATAAGGAGATAATTTTATCTAATTTAAATGCAAATACACCACTGTTCCAAAGTGCATTTTGTTTTAGTAACTCTTCTGCCTCGGCAGTGGCTGGCTTTTCTTTAAAATGACTTACTTGAATTAGTTCTTGTGTGCTCTCCTCTACATTTGGAACAATATAACCATATTTTTCAGATGGATATGTAGGAGTGATCCCCATTAAACCTAAATCTGCGTTTGAAGAGTTTAATGCCTTTTCTAAATCCAATAGCCTTTCAAAGAAACTATTTTCTACGTATGGATCTACAGGTAATACACCTACAACTTCATCCAAATCAACGTGCTCTTTAGAGTATAGATATGAAGCAGCAAGAGCGATTGCTGGGAATGTATCACGACGCTCTGGTTCGATAATAATAGGTACATCATTTCCTAGTTGACTATTAATCATATCTACTTGAGATTTACTTGTGGCAATAACTGCATTATTTTCAATTCCTAAGCTTGTTAATTGTCCCCATACCCTTTGAACCATAGATTGCATTTCATCATTCTCATTTTTAAGTACTTTTAAAAATTGCTTAGAACGTGAATCATTTGATAATGGCCATAGACGTTTTCCTGAACCACCAGATAGTAGTATTAATTTCATATTTCCACTCCCTTACAAGAAATAAAAAGGGTGAAGATTTTATCTCCTCACCCTAGAAATTTTTCTTTATATTTTTCCTCCACAATACTTCTAATCTCTTCTCTAAATCTCTCTGGAGAAAATCTTATAGCATTCTCCCTACAGTTAGATGGAGTAAACTTATTATAACTTCTTTCAAATTCATCAATCTTCTCAATAATACTTTCAACAGTCTGCTCTTTAAAGAATAGACCAGTTGGTTTCTCATGATTTAAATCCAAAACAGTTTCTGTAGCACCACCCTTACCATATGTAATAACAGGTGTACCACAAGCCTGTGCTTCTACTGGTGTAATGCCAAAATCCTCTTCTGCAGCAAATACAAAGCCTTTTGCACGTTGCATATGATCTTTAAGTACCTCAAATGATTGATAACCTAAAATTTGAATATTACCTTTAGCCTTCGCTTTCACTTTTTCAAAATCTGGACCATCTCCAATAACAACCAGCTTTTTATCTGGCATATTTGCAAAGGCTTCTACAATTAAATCAATTTTTTTATATGGAACCATACGTGATGCCGTTAAATAAAAATCTTCTTTTTGTTCATGTAACGTAAATGCAGAAATATCAACAGGCGGATATATTACCTCTGATTCTCTTCTATATACCTTCCATATTCTACGCCCAATAAAATTTGAATTCCCAATGAAATAATCAACACCATTTGCAGTACGGTAATCCCAATTTCTAACCTTATGTAAAATGGATTTCGTTATTAACCCTTTTATCCCTTTGTCTAATTTAGATTCTCTCAAATACTGATGTTGTAAATCCCAAGCATAACGGATAGGCGAATGTACATATGAAATATGTATCTGATCTGGACCAGTCAAGACACCTTTTGCTACAGCATGTGAGCTGGAAAGAATTACATCATATTGAGATAAATCTAATTGTTCAATTGCTAAAGGCATTAATGGTAAATAATTTCTATATTTTTTCTTTGAGAAAGGTAATTTTTGAATAAAGGTAGTTTTTACTTCCTTATTTTTTATAAACCCTCTATTTTCTCCTAGATGATCTACAACACTAAATAAATCCGCTTCTGGAAAAACATCTAACATTTGTTCTACAACTTTTTCAGCTCCCGCATATGTCACGAACCAATCATGTACAATTGCTATCTTCATTTAGAAACACCACTAATCTTAGAATATATTTGTTTTGTACCTTTTACCATTTGTTGCACACTATATTTACTAACAATCTTTTCTCTCGCTTTAGTCGACATATAAGTCCATTTTTCATCTTTTAATTGAACTATCAGGTCAGCTATTTTATCCGTATCATCTAATTCGTATAAATAACCATCCTTACCATGTTCTACAATATCACGGTTTCCAACTACATTAGACAAGACTGCAGGTAATCCCAATGACATTGCCTCTAATACCGCTAAAGGCATACCTTCCCACTTTGCGGATGACAAGTACATATTATACTTCTGCATTTCTTCTATTACATTTTGAGTAGGGCCAAAAAAGATAATATTCCTCTCCAACTTCCTCATATTCACATAATCTTGTAATTCTCTCGCTTGAGGTCCTTGACCTATAAAAGTTAAGGTAGATTCTTCATATCCATGCTTTTTAATGAGATTTTCCATTATTTCTATAGATTTTCTTGAGTTTTTTTGATTATCAAATCTCGTGACTGAAACAATGTTAAGAACTTGATTATCATTAACTAAGCAATCCTTTGGAATTTCTACACCATTTACAATAACGTTGAGTTTACTATTTTGAACTAATTTTACATTATTTACTTTATCTCGTTCCCCATCCGACACACAAATAAAAGCATCTGTAAAATAAGATAAAAATCTCTCTATAAAAATATAAATCTTATTTATAAGATTCTTATAATCTAAGTGTATACCGTGAAAAGTATGTACTATCTTCATATTTTTGGGAGAAAAAACTTTTAATAATCGACTATAAATACCTGCTCCCTTTCCATGCGAATGAATAATATCAATATTATTTCTTTTTACGAAATTTAGCATTTCAAAATAATATTTCAATATGAATTTTCTATGCGGAATTTTTATTAACTTCTCTTTACCTAATAGTTCTGTATATCTATCCCAATACGGTTCTTCTTCTGGACAAGCGACATAATATTCTATATTGGTATCCATATTTTTTATCAACCGATATACATGTTCAGGTCCTCCACCATAATCTGCTCTAACTGTTATTAATAGCACCTTTTTTTTCAAAATTAATCACCTATTCTAATACTTCTGCTAGCAAATTATCTACCCTACTAGTCCAGCTATGTTGCTTTGCAAAGCTAATATATTTTTCTTTATCCATATCTCTCGCCGCTTCTTTAATAGCGTCTATAAATTGATCTAGGTTTTCAGCTAATTGTGCTGGACTATTTATTAACTCCAATTCTTTCCACTTACTACTAACTACTGGAATACCAGAAACCATATATTCATACAACTTTAATGGATTTACATAATCTAATAAACTAGCGTACTCTTTAACATTAAAAGGTATAATCCCCACGTTAGCATGTTGAAGGTATGCTGGGAGTTGATCATAACTTCTTCTACCTAAAATATGAACATTCTCAATTTCATTAATGTGCTGCTTAGCCAATTTATCAGGACCTATTACTACAAACGCAAAGTCTGGCATTCTTTTAGCCATCTCATTAAATAAGTTAAAATCAAACCATTCTTCTATAGCACCTACATAAACAATAATTGGTTTATCAATAGATTTATATTCAACAGGTTGCTCCTTTTTTTCTAAAAAGTGAGCTAAGTTAACACCGTTTGGGAAATATAATGTATCTTTAGGTTTTAAACTATTTACATGATTTTCTAACGTATGTGCAGTATATAAAACTCGATCTACACTTTGAGATAACTTTGTTTCTGCTTTCTCTAGTGCTTTTGTACTATTAGAAAAACCAGAATTTTTATCTGCCATTCTAAAAACTGATTTTTTATAACTTATAAAATCTAACAAGTAATTTTGGAGACCATTATCAAAATAAAGTAAATCCACTTCCCTAAAACCTTTAAGTTCTATTAACTTTTTCATATTAGGATATCCGAGTTTACTCCAGTGATTATATATAATTTCACTTCTTAAAATGGGTTTATTATTTGGTGTCAATAACGCCCCAGGTACGTACGACCAGACCTTTCCGTTCTCAAAAGTTTCTCCACCTTTTTTGTAAATCTCATATCGATCATAAAATTCCTTAGTAGGTGAAAACATTCGATGAATAGGTGAGATTGGTGCTGAAATATAAGCAATTTCCCACCCTTTTCTCACTAATTCTTTAGCAATATGATGAGTACCTACTTGGAACGGTGAATTCCAATAATTACTGGTTGCAAATAATGCTTTTTTCTTCATTTAAATTTCCCCTCGATAAACTTTTATTATCAACTGTACTTTTTTCTTTATTTAAACTGTATAGAATACCAGCAAAGAATATTAACCAATATCCTAATGAGAAGTCGAAAGGCCTTTGATATAAAGACATAAAATAAAACATGGTAAAAACAAATGCTATTTTACATCTTTCTTTAAGGCCAATATATAAAAAGAACAATGAATGGGCTATTAAAAGAAAATAACCGTTGATAACGGTAAAAGTCTTCCAAGATAATGCCTCTGATTTATAATTTAGAGCTTTTTGGAAGTATTCCTTTTCTCCCATTCCAAATAACTGTTCTTTTATACCTCCTGCCTTAAAATCTTTATATAGATACTCAAACCCTTCGTTTGTTCGGTTATTTCCCGCTACACCATCTGAATTTATTTCAAAGCGATAAAGTATTCTATTATATAAATATGAATCCTTTGGCGTGAATGTAAAAATTAAAATGTATGCAATAAAACATAGGGCAAAATATTTTTTATTTTTTACTATAATATACAAACCTATTAGCAAATAAAAAGCCATAGATAAAGACAGAATTCCCGCCACTAAAATTATTTTTTCGTATAATCTATCCAATTTGAATCTCTTGGAAATTAAAATTAAAGCACTTACTGTTCCAACTACACCAGGTTCATTAAACATCGCACATATTCTATCAATACTTCCTCCATAAGAAAAAAAGTATTGCTCAGAAAATCCATAATATACTGCGTAGTTAGCACTCCATAAATATTGTCGATAATGGGATTTACTTGTAGAGTAACTAATTAAATTATCCCAACTCAAGTCAATCCCTAATAGTAGTAAAAAGGCAACGATTATTGCAGGAATATACGAAACAGCTATTATTTTAATAAAAAAATCATAAATTTTTAACTTCATTTTGTTTGTTAATAATACAAAAGGTATAAGTACAGCGCATAAAAATAAAAAGCTATACAAAATTTTATATATTTCCTCATATCTAAAACTATATAACATCACTAAAAAAATTGTATAAAATGCTAATTTTATATTTTCTCTTGAAATAATCTTATATTTAACGGAAATCAACAGAAAATAAGCGACATAAAAACACCCTACTATCTCTTTTAATTTATTTCCCCATACAAAAAAAGGTTCTAGCGTTAAAAAAGCTAAAAAAGCAGCTAAGAATACGTAGATTTTTAAAGCCAGTTTATTTGTAATAACTTTATGGTTTTGCAAATTAATCATCCTAACTACAATTAAATTATTTAAACTCTTATCCTGGTAAACAATAGTCACCTATATTTATTGCCTTTTTCAATAAAATATTGAGCTATGGATGTGATAAATAATGAATCTGTTTATGACAAATACCATAAATATAACTTCCCTTTCCTAAAAATATACTTTTACGTAATAGAAAGAAGCATATTTAAAACATACATGTATACAATTACTTGATAATCATTACTTTAGACCCCATCTATTTTTACTCTATAAACAATCTAATTATTGATCTTTATCATATTATCTCCCAGTTAAGCAAATTATTTTCCCATAACCACTCGAATAATAATTAAAATATTTAATCCTTTGATTAGAACCATAATCAGAAATAACTACTCTATCATGCAAAATGTCTATAACTCTATATACTTTCTCTCCAAATCCACTATGACATCCTATAAATCTTGTTAAATCAAACTCTAGACACTTGCTTTGTGTATTTTCTTTTAGCATAAATAATCCTGGTAACCCTTGATAATAATCATTTTGTTCTTTACTATCCATTTGAAGTGTAAAATGTGCACCTGTAGATCTAAATAAGTTTCTTTTTTCAGGAATAGCTGTATATAAATACGTTCCAGGATCTTTTATAATTTCTTTCCCATCAATCGTCAATTCAATACTAAGTTGATCATTATGATCATGACTACCTTTTCCACTACTTCCAAGAGGTCCACATTTAATTGCTAAATATAAATTATTGGAAGTGTAAATGTACATACCAAACTCGGGATAAGAAATAATTTTCAGGTTATCTATCAGGTTCAAATTTGCTGGATAGACATATTCAACAAATTGCGATCTTTCTTTAAATAAACGTATATTTTTCTCATCTACTTTATTTAATAGATTTATCGACGTATTTTTATAGCTTATATGTTGACTTTGTTTATTTTTCTCTTTAATTCTTCCTTGTATTAAATCTTTTACTATCTTATATTCTATCGATTCCCCATTCACATACTGGTAAAAATCAGCTCTCTCAAAAAATGCATTAATTCCAGCTACTAAATAACGATGGTCTAAGAATTTCTCATCCCAATAGATTTTATCATCACCAAGTGCATTATAATTTTTTAAATTTAAATATAACTCTTTGGCATTTTTCACATACATTTTCTGGTATGTTGGTTGTATCTTAAAAAATCGCCCGCTATCATTATCACCAAACTGGATAATTTCTTTATTAGGCTTAGTTATATCCATAGTAAATTCTGCAATTTTTTCTAATCTATCTATATACCAATCGGGAAACAATACATCTTCTCGCACTTTCCAAAAACCTTTTTTATCATGATTAAAACCTTTCTTCTTACAAATTGAAAGGTGTTTCTCTATACTATATTTTCTTAAAATGTCTTTTTTAGTTTCTGACAATGCATATCCTAAAGAAGTCGCATATAGTGCTAATTCTCCTGATAAGCGATGATATGCTGTTGATTGCTCAAAATTTGCTCCATCTTTATAAAATTGTTTCTGCATCTCTTGAATATTTTCTTGAAATGCGAAACACAGCCATTCTTTTGTTTCCCCTGTTACAGGTAGATATGCTGCAATAAAAAATAACCCTACAATATTGGAATAGTAATGATTATTGCGTACCTCGCCATCACGTTCTAAATGATTATAAATAAATTTTCCGTGATCATATATAGAAAGACTAAATACTTTTTGGAATTCTTGAGAAAAACTCACACCATGTACCCTAAATAAATCATAAACCAGTAGCCAATTTGCTGCTCGGATTGCAACGTCCATAGTACAAACCCAATTCACACCAAATTTAGGAGGGTTCATAGAGATAAAATCTAATACTTCATCCTGAAACTCATTCACATATATTTCAGGTTCTTCGAAACCCTTTTTTCCTTGCTTGGCTAGTAAATATGCCCAAACATATTGAACTAGATGCTGCATACGTGATAATTCCCACGGGACCTTAACATCTACTCCTACATGCTTTCCATAGGAAACTTTCGAATAATGTAACTGTGAATCCCAATAATAACCTGACTTAAAATCTAAGCGCCAATCAATTGGAATATAGTGAGTCGATATCATACCCCTCAAATATTTACTGTATCCCCTATTTTTCTCATTAATAAGGCATGTGATATCATTATTTAAATCTACTACAGGAGCGTTATATTTAAACTCTTCTATTCCTTTGCAGTCCATGTTATATTTTATATTCTCCCAACCAGATCCTAATAAGTCAAAGTAATGATTAAGATATAATGATGATATCCCTTGGGTTTGTAAGATTTCTGCATCAGAAAAATTATATATTACGTACTCGGATAATAAACTTTCAATTTCATAACTATTAGTATTTTTAGAATAAGTAGAAGCATGCCTATCTACTAACTCCTCTGTTTTTTTTAGTATTTTATTTTTCACTTTCTTGCTAACTTTATCTACTACTTCTTTAGGGGTTAATTCCTTAACCTTTTTTAAATAATAAGGCATAAAAGATTCTTCTCCTATTTATATAATCTCTCTAAATTTTAAAAGTGGTTTTTTGGTCTAATTTCTTAAAGACACGGATTACTATTGTATATTGTAAAGTCAACATAATGAAACCATTAGCTATTTGCGCCCATGCAATTCCTATAATGCCAAAGTATTGTGAAGCTACATAATTAATCAATAAGGCAATAGGTGCTGAGATAAATGTCACATAAAAATTTTCTTTCATCTTACCCATCGCTAATAAGGTAACACCCATAATAGCATACGATGAATACAACACATATTTAATCATGAGTATTCCTGTATATGTGATTGTACTTTTGTATGATTCCCCATAAAAGAAAGGAACGAATACTAAAGAACCAATATACACCGCTAATCCTGCAACTACACTTAAAATAATAGCCTTCTTTTGCAGATTAAAGGCCATCTCTTTTAAACCTTTATAATCATTGCTTTTTTCTGTCAAATAAGGTGTATATATATTTTGCAAAGTTGCTGTGATTTGAGTAGCACCTAGAAGAAATATTGTTGCGATTGAATAATATCCCATTTCAACACGATCAGTTATAAAGTTATCCATAATAATAATATCTGCATAGTTCCCTATGTTATTTACAAAATTAGCCAGAAAACTAAAAAAAGCAATTCCCCAAAATTGCTTAGGTATATCTATGTTTGAATTGTCTAATCTCTTCACAGGATTCGCCTCTTTAAATAGAGGATACAAACCAATAGCCAATCCTAAAACCGTAGAGATAATAAAACCTTTCACACCAAATAACCAAGTACCAATAATTATAAACAATGCACCCTGCACTTTTATAATCGCTTGTATACTAGCCATTTTATTAACCTTTTTTAAAGCTAAGAGATAATTAATTAATATATTTGTTAAAGTTAATATTGGTACACATAAAGTATATATGACCCAATGGATCGAATATTGTTTAGAGATAAATATTAAAAACAAATTAAATAACAGAATGGATACAAAAGAAAATAACAAACTATTCCGAACAGAATAAGAAAGGATTTTCTCTTTTTGGTTGTCTTCTCTCTTCTCAGCACAAAACTTTAATATAGCGGTATCTAGACCGAAAGTTCCTAGTATAACAGCTAGTGTTAAATATGTTTGTAAGCTTCTTATTTGTGCCATACTTTCAGGATTAATAAATTTAGCAACTAATATAATACTTCCGAATCCTAAAAATTGAATCAAGAATTTAGTAAGTAACAAACTAAAAAAACCCTTTTTACCTAACTGTACTAGGTTATTACGTATTTTGTTAATAAGGGTTATTAAACGATGCTTCATATTATACTTTCTCCTTCGATACCCCATTCATCTGGCTTATGCTATTTTCTACTTTAGTTATAAAATCATCTAAATCTCTATTTTTAAACAGTACCGTTCCTTCCGGTCTCTTACACACATCACTAGCAACTGCTGGACATTCCAAATATAACGCCTCTTCTATACTAATTCCATATCCGTCACTATATGTTGGGCGCACCATTAAATTTGCATGTTTAAAAAGCGGCCATAATTCTTTTTGTCCTGTAATAAAATGAATATTATTTTCAAGCCCACTTAAATTTATCTTTTTTTTAATTTCATCAAAATAAGCCTCGTCACCGATTTCTGCAAGAGCAAAAATTAATCCGATATCTTTATGCTTTTCTTTTAATTTATCAATCATTTTAATACTTATATCTAAACCATATAAGTCAAACCCATTATGAAATGTAATTACAGAAGCATTTCCCACTATAAGAGGATGTGCTTGTGCTATAAATTTTTTAGTTTCATATGAATAAGTATCCATAATTTTTTGTTCATCTTCCATTGGGGGAGGGACAAAAGGTGATTGAATAGTTATTTTCTTTGGTAATTGAAGGTTATTTTTCACATAACCATCCTTCAAATGGGCTCCTACCATAATACATTCATCTATTTTTCTTACAAATATCCTAGCAATCCATTTTTGAATCCTACCTAGGTTATCTAATCTTCGAATTGAGTGATGATGTAAAATGATATGAGATTTAAATGGCCTAAATATTAACATTAACATTAAAGGAAATTTAAATCCGTCCAAATGAAATGTATGATACGAAGGTGACAGAAAACTCGTGATTAACAAAAATTTAATCTTCTCATAAATTGACATCCTCGAGAAATCTATTACTTCAGCCTTAACACCCATTGATTCCAATCTTTTTTTCGAACGATAAATATAGACACTTACTCCCCCTAAAGGAGGGGGATAAGGGCCAATTAAAAAATATTTATTCTTCTTCATTTCCAAACGCCTCTTGTATCAATAACAACTTTTTCATTTAATGTTAAACGGTCAATATCTTTATAAGCGTCATGATCTACCAATAACACAATTATATCTGCCTTTAAAATAGTAGAAACTGTTGAATCTAATTTAATTCCTAATTTGCTTAATTTTTCAGGTAGTTGTTGAATATTTGGTTCAGATACAATAATTTCCCCTAATTGCTGGTTGGCTAAATGCTCCACAATTTCAACAGACGGACTTTCACGCAAATCATCAATATTAGCCTTAAATGCTAAACCTAAACAAGCAATAATAGGATTTTTAAATTTATCTGCTTTTTCACGAATCTTATCTATAACATAACCTGGCTTATAATCATTTACCTGTCGAGCTGTATGTATAAGTTTAGCTTGTTCTGGCGCTGCGTCTACAATAAACCAAGGATCTACAGCAATACAATGTCCACCTACGCCTGGTCCTGGTTGTAAAATATTCACACGAGGATGTCTATTGGCTAAATTTATTAACTCCCAAACATTAATATGAAGTTCATCACAAATCATAGATAATTCATTAGCAAATGCAATGTTCACATCTCGGAATGAGTTTTCTGTTAACTTTGCCATTTCAGCTGTTCTAGCATTTGTTTCAAGTATTTTACCTTTGACAAATTTCTTGTAAAAATCTACTGTTTTCTTCGTAGAATTTTGGTTAATGCCACCTATTATTCGATCATTTTCTACTAATTCCCTTAAAATATGCCCTGGTAATACCCTTTCAGGACAGTGTGCTACAAAGAAAGCTCCTTTATTTGAGTTAATTTCTTCTGTCACAGTTAAATCTTCACGCTCTTCTAAAATCCATTCTGTCACTTTTTCTGTTGTTCCTACTGGACTTGTAGATTCTAAAATTACTAAATCACCTGGTTTTATGTACGGTGCTATTGTTTTCGTTGCCTGTTCAACATAAGTTAAATCTGGCTTATGATCACCCTTAAACGGTGTTGGAACAGCTAATATGAAAATATCTGAAGCTTCTGGTACAATTCCTGCCTTTAAATTTCCACTTTGCACAGCGGCTTTTACCATAATATCTAAATCTGGTTCATAAATATGTACTTTTCCACTATTAATCATTTCTACAGCAGATTCATTTACATCTACACCATATACCTGAAATCCTTTAGTGGCCAATAAACTTGCTGTTGGTAATCCAATATAACCCAATCCTACTACACAAATCTTTTCATTCATCTGTAACACCCTTCCCATTTTACAACAATAAAGTTAATTAATAAGCGCCTTTTCTCAGTATCACATTTACTACAGTTAAAAATAGAATTTTTATATCGAAAAATAATGATGCATTGTATACATAATGCAATTCTAAATCTACTCTTTCAGGGTATCCAACATCACTTCTTCCACTAACCTGCCAGTATCCTGTAATTCCTGGTTTCACAGATAAAAAGTTATCTTTTCTTTCCCCATATTCTAATAGTTCCTCTTGAACTACTGGTCTTGGCCCAACTAAACTCATGTCACCCTTAAGAACATTGATAAACTGGGGTAATTCATCCAAGCTCGTTTTCCTTAGAAAACGCCCTACACTCGTAATACGAGGATCTTCTTCCGGTTCAAGTTTATAGTTATTATCTATATACTTTTTATAAAGCACTTCATTTTGCTTTAGCTTTCCTTCAGCATCAATTACCATGGAACGAAATTTATATATACCAAAAGATTCACCATTTTTACCGATTCTAGATTGTCTAAAAAATACCGGCCCTTTTCCCTCTCCACACATATAAAGAATGGGAATTATAATAAAAAATGGGGAGAATATAATTAAACCTATAATTGCACCTACAATATCTATTGCTCTTTTCATTAATAAATACAAAACATTTTGCTTTCTAACGGTATCTATAGTTTCAGTTGCAGATTTACTTATTAAATTTCTTTCTTCCAAATTTTACCTTCCTCTCTTTTATACAAATACTTTCTCTTTGCTGACTATTGTATTCATATATTTCACTAACTCTTCTTTTAATTCTTCATGCTGTAATGCCATCTCAATCGTCGTCTTAATAAAACCAAACTTCTCTCCAACATCATAACGAGTACCTTCAAAATCATACGCAAACACACGTTGAATTTCATTTAATCGTTGAATTGCATCTGTCAATTGAATTTCTCCACCTGCTCCTGTTTCTTGATTTTCGAGGAACGCAAAAATTTCAGGTGTTAATATGTAACGACCCATGATCGCTAAATTTGATGGTGCTGTACCTTCTGCTGGCTTTTCAACAAACTGGCGCACTTGATAACGACGGTCATTTTGTTCAACTGGATCGATAATACCGTAACGATGTGTTTCATTTTCAGGTACTGTTTGTACACCAATAACTGAAGACTGTGTACCTTCGTATTGATCCATTAATTGACGTAAACATGGTGTTTCAGCTTGTACAATATCATCACCAAGCAACACCGCAAATGGCTCATTTCCAATAAATTTACGCGCACACCATACTGCATGTCCAAGCCCTTTTGGCTCTTTTTGTCTTATGTAATGAATATTAATTCTTGAAGAAGCTTGTACTTTCTCAAGCATTTCGTGCTTCCCCTTCTCTAAAAGGCTTTGTTCTAATTCAAAAGAATGATCAAAATGATCTTCAATCGCACGTTTTCCTTTTCCAGTAACAATAATAATATCTTCAATTCCAGATTCTATCGCTTCTTCTACTATATATTGAATTGTCGGTTTATCAACGATAGGTAACATTTCCTTCGGCATCGCCTTTGTCGCTGGTAAAAATCTTGTTCCAAGACCAGCCGCTGGGATAATCGCTTTTCTTACTTTTTTCAATTGTAGCCCCCCTAAATCCTTTTATTTATATGTAACAATAACAAAAACCCTACCTATAGAGTCATTTTTATAACTCCATAGGTAGAGTTTCTATTATAAATAAATTATGGGCATCCAACCCATCCTCACGTCATACTCCCGACGACAAGCGTCTAAGGTAGGTTCGAAATAAAAATTTCTACCCACAGCACGACCGAGTGCCTCCGTTGATAACGGTTAGGAGACATCACCAGTTCTTTATTTAAAAGATGCCAAACAACTTTTTACGACGAATTTGTTCTGGATCTTCTTTATAAATTGCTTTCCCACTAATTATTAAATACGGATTCTCTCTTAAATCATTCATAATACTTGCGCCGAATTCTTTCTCTATTAGTTCATAGCTTTCTGCTAGATGAAATCCTCTTGACGTTGTGTTATGTGCATCTGATGCGATCATATGGGTTAAATTATGTTCAACAAGTTGTAGTGAGAATTTTTTAATCTTTTTCCCGAATTTATCCAGAAGACTTCCTGCTGTCACTTGTGTTAATGCCCCTTTATTGACAAGGTTATATAACTTATCTGGCCTCTCAATTAACTCGGCGTTACGTTCGGGATGAACGATAATTGGAATCATTCCTTTTACACGTAGTTCATAAAATATTTGTTCTGCATAACGAGGTACATGATTAGATGGAAATTCAATGAATATGTATTTGTTTGTTTCATTTAAAGTAACGATTTTACCAGCTTCATAGTCTTCTAATATGTCACCATATAACCTGACCTCTTGCCCTGGTAAAATGGTAAGTGGAATATTATGTTGTTGCAGTTCATCATTTAGTTGTTTTACTTGATGAAGAATTGAGGTACGTTCATTTATATATTTTCCATTTTGATGGTGTGGTGTTGCGACAATTGTATGAATACCTTCCTCTATTGCCTTTTGCGCCATCACTAAACTATCTGTTACTGTCTGTGCACCGTCATCGATACCAGGTAAAATGTGACAATGTAAATCTATCATTTGTTTCATCCTCCCTCTCTCATATAAATCTTTTTTCCCTTGAATATGAGACATCTCATATTCAAGGGAAAAAAGGAGATATGTTTCCCATATCTCACTCTTTTAATTAATTTGCACCGTAGTAATAATATAAGCTTTGTTCACGTTCACGATCATTCAGAACAACGCCTAACAGTTTACCTTTTGCCGATTCTAATAAACCTTTTGCTTTTACTGCTGCTTCTTTTTCTGTCGATTCACTACGAACAACAAGAATAGAAGCATCGCATACATTCGCCATAATTTGGGCATCTGTAACAGCTAAAATTGGCGGCAAATCAAAAATAACCAAATCATACAGGCTATATGCTTGTGCAAGAAGCTCTTGCATTGATTTTGATCCTAATAATTCTGCTGGATTTGGCGGAATCGGACCACAAGCTAAAAAGTGTAAATTATCAACCGATGTTGTTTGTACACATTTTTCTAAACGTTCACTATGTGTTAATACGTTCGTTAACCCGAAAATATTATCCACTTGGAACATTTGATGCATTGCCGGTTTACGCATATCTGCATCAATTAATAATACTTTCTTTCCTTGCTGAGCAAACACGACTGACATATTCGCTGTTGTCGTTGTTTTCCCTTCACTTGGATTCGCAGACGTTACCATTAATGAATGTAAGTTCGTATCAACAGCTGCAAACTCGATATTCGTTCGAATATTACGATACTGTTCTGAAATTGGTGATTTCGGTTGTTGATGAGCAATTAATTGACGACGTTGACGATGATGTTTTTTCTTTTTAAATAAATTAAGAGCCAATTGTTTGTCCCCTCACTTTTCTTGATGATGGAGCGTGCGATTTCAAACTTGTTGTTTCTTCATTCATACGGGCTACAATACCTAACACTGGTAAACCAAGTAAGTTTTCTACATCTTCTTCTTTTTTTACTGTGTTATCTAAGTATTCTAGTAAGAATGCAAGACCAACTGAAGCCATTAAACCAACAACGAAGGCGATTGCTACATTTAACATTGGACGTGGTTTAATCGGAGATTGATTTTCTGCAACTTCTGCTTTAGATAGTACCGTTACGTTATCCACGTTCATAATTTTTGCAACTTCACCCTTAAACACATCCGCAGTTGCATTTGCAATATCGCGAGCTAGTTTTGGATCTTTATCCTCAGCTGTTACAGAAATGACTTGTGAATCTTTTTCATTCGCAACATTAATCTTTTCCGTTAAAGCTTGCTGTGTCATATTTAAATTTAATTTTTCATTCACTTGATCTAAGATTACTGGGCTTTTAATAATAACCTTATATGTATTCGTTAATTGAATATTCGTTTGAACTTCACCAGCTTGAATCATTGCACCCTCTTGCTTCTTCTGATTAACAAGAATTTGCGTAGAAGACTGATAGATTGGTGTCATGAAGAAGAAGCTAATGATAGCACTTACTATAGCAGCACCAAAGGCGATTACGAGGATCATCGCTAAACGTTTTTTTAAAATATGAAATAACTCTTTCAAACTAATTGTTTCTTCCATAAGTTCCTCCAACTTTCTAAAATTTGCACATAAGAAAAATTATAACATATAAATCTTACATTTTTTATTTTGAATATTTTAGTTCTACATTTATTGACATCAAGCACATATAATCTTACAAAATAATCTTAAATATGACAACACATTCCAACGAATTTCCAAAATTTCTATTGTATCATTTTTTTCGTATAATGCAATAAAAAATTTTATAAAAATTCAAAAAAAGCTGATAAAAATATTTATCAGCTTTCTCATTTACTATTCTATACATTATTTTCTAATAATATCCATATTGTTCTTTTTCTTCTCTTTTATCGTTTAAGACGACACCAAGTAATTTACCGGACGCTTTGTCTAATATTTGCTTCGCTTTTACAATTTTATCTTTTTCTGTTTTTTCACTGCGTACGACAAGTACGATTCCCTCGCATTTGTTCGCTAGTATTTGTGCATCGGTAACCGCAAGAACCGGTGGTGTGTCGATTAGAATAATATCAAACATGTTATATGCTTCTAGTAATGTCTCGTCCATTATCCGGCTACCTAATAGTTCAGCTGGGTTGGGCGGGATTGGACCTGCCGCCATTAAGTATACATTCTCTATATCTGTTTTTTGAATACATTGCATCAGTTTCGCTTGTCCTGATAATAGGTTCGTTAATCCATTTGAATTGTGAATGGCAAATAAGTTTTGAATCGTTGGCTTACGCAAGTCAGCTCCGATTAATAAGACTTTCTTTCCTTGTTGTCCGAAAACAACTGCTAAGTTTGCGATTGTCGTTGTTTTTCCATCACCTGGATCTGCCGAGGTAACAATAATAGAACGAACATGACTATCTACAGATGTAAATTCAATGTTTGTACGAATGTTACGATATTGTTCTGCAACACGTGATTTAGGCTCTTTATGCGTAATTAATTGTCGTAATGGTTTTCTTTTCTTTCTTCCGAACATATTAATAGTCTCCTTTTGTGAAATGCGACATTTCTCCTTTTTCTCTCTATGCTCGATTTCATACGTCTAATTAATATTTTGTATCACTGATTTCCCTACATCTCATCTTAATCAATATCATTCTACTTTGTCTTATATGAACACCTTTACAATATGACAATGACTTTACTTCTTTTCTGCCCTTATCATTTATCCTAATTTTTGAATAAATAATAAAGCAATTATATGGTAATCCCCTTCCATACACAAGTAATTTTCTGACTAGTTTGCATTTTAATGATTACACCGATATATAGTGGAAATAAAAAAATCTCCTTGCATTTTCACAAGGAGATTTTTTATTTCTGTTATTCCTTTTTATCACCAATCGCAAATGTAATTTCAGCTTCACATGCAACTTCACCATCTACTGTTGCGATTGCTTTTCCTTTTCCGATTGGACCACGTACACGTGTCATTTCTACTTCTAAACGAAGTTGATCACCTGGACGTACTTGTTTTTTGAAACGACAATTGTCGATACCTGCGAAGAAAGCAAGTCTTCCGCGGTTTTCTTCTTTCTTTAATACCGCAACTGCGCCGACTTGTGCTAATGCTTCTACAATAAGTACACCGGGCATAACTGCATAGTCAGGAAAGTGCCCGTTAAAGAACTCTTCGTTTGCGGATACATTTTTAATTCCAACCGCTCTTTTTCCTTCATCTACTTCTAATATTTTATCAACAAGTAAAAATGGATAACGGTGAGGAATGATTTCTTTAATTTGTTCTATATTTAGCATGTAACAATCGCCCCTTTTGTAATATTGGTCTTACCACTTGGACATATTGTTTATTATCCCATTTTGTTTATTGTTTGTCATTATAAAGTATAACTTTACTATCTTTTCCGCTTTATATATAAAAAAATGCACACACTCTATTCTCTTAAAATAGCTGCATATTCCAGCAACTGACACGGAGGTAGAAAAGAGTGTATGCCCAAATTAGGGAAAGGCAATATGTACTGAAACATGATTTGCCTTAATGTCGTATTCGACTCATTATATTATAAACGTTTTCAAATAAGGAAATATTAAATTTAACCATATATATGAATATTTCACCTGTTTTCTTCATTTTTCTTTATTTTTCTTCTATTTTCTCAATAAATCAAAATAAAATAAAAAAATGAAAGAATAAAAAAACAAAAAAGAACTACGGTTAACACCGTAGTTCTTCTCATCTTCCCCGCCTTTTGCGAGCTAATAATAAGTGGGGGATGCCCCCACTTATTAAAGTTTCACTTTATCGTAAAGCACGCTTTGGTAATTTATCGATATTCTCTAACATAATACCTGTACCAACCGCAACACATTGCATTGGGTTTTCAGCAATTAATACTGGTACTTTTAGTTCTTCTGCTAGAAGCATGTCGATACCGTGTAGTAAAGCTCCACCACCTGTTAGAATAACACCGCGGTCGATAATGTCCGCAGATAGTTCTGGTGGCGTGCGCTCTAGTACGCCTTTTGCAGCTTGTACAATGATAGCCGCGTCTTCTTTTAGTGCTTCTGTAATTTCTTCAGAGCATACTGTAATTGTACGTGGTAAGCCCGTTACCATGTCACGTCCGCGAATTTCAAGCTCTTCGCTACGCGCACCTGGGAATACTGTACCAACTTTAATTTTAATATTTTCTGAAGTACGTTCTCCAATTAATAGCTTATACTTACGTTTAACGTAGTTTAAGATCTCCATGTCAAACTTATCGCCAGCCATTTTGATAGAGGAAGAGGTAACAATATCACCCATAGATAGTACAGCGATATCTGTTGTACCTCCACCAATATCAACAACCATGTTACCGCTTGGTTGGAAGATTTCCATACCAGCACCAACTGCGGCTACTTTTGGTTCTTCTTCTAAAAATACTGTTTTACCACCTGAACGTTCAGCAGCCTCACGAATTGCTTTTTGTTCTACAGATGTGATATTTGTTGGACAGCAAATTAAAATGCGAGGTTTTGAAAAGAAGCTCTTTACGTCCAATTTGTTAATGAAATACTTTAACATTGCTTCTGTAATTTCGAAATCTGCGATTACACCATCTTTAAGCGGACGAATTGCTACAATATTACCAGGTGTACGTCCCACCATACTTCTTGCTTCTTCACCTACTGCTAATACTTTACCTGTGTTACGATCAATTGCCACAACAGATGGCTCATTTAATACAATACCTTTGCCTTTAACATGAATTAATACATTAGCCGTACCTAGGTCAATTCCGATATCTCGCGCAAACATTCCCGTCATTTCCTCCTCGATATTCAAAATCAGGTTACACCCGAATTCTTTTACACCTAATTTCTGATTTTATCATAAATTTAACAGAAACGTAATATTCGCAAAAAGAATTCTTCTGAAAAATATTACCGAATTGAAACGGAATGTTTGCGATCGCATATTTATTGACGGACCGGCTTTTCTACATCTTCTTTTCTATACTTTTGCTTTGTTGCTTCTCCGCCTCTTAAATGACGAATAGACTTATGATAATCAAGAATTTCTTTTACTTCATTTGCGAGCTCTGGATTAATTTCTGGTAGACGTTCCGTTAAATCTTTATGGACTGTACTCTTTGATACCCCAAATTCTTTTGCAATGACACGCACTGTCTTTCTTGTCTCCACGATATACTTACCAATCTTGATAGTTCTCTCTTTGATGTAATCGTGCACACCACTCGCCTCCCTAAATTGGATGTGAGAAGTGTGAAATGAGCCTCGCTGCATACGACTAAGAAGTAAGTGTGAGTGCTGTTTGTAAGCGTTAAACATTCTTGGATTTATAATGAAATGATTCACGATTTCTCACCTCAAACACTCTCTTTGCTTTGGTTTATACCATTGTATTGCCCGCACTACTGATATATGCTACATGTTCACTATTTTTGCGGACTAAGTTAAGAAAAATTACGTTTTTTTGTGAGAAATACGTTAACAGTGACTATTTTGGCGAAAAAAATGACACCTTGTATATAAGGTGTCATTCTTCTCGTTCCAACTCTTCTTCTAACAATTGATGGTGGGGAACCTCTTTCTTACCGGCAATATAATAATATAAAGTGAATAAAACAAACAATAAAATAATAGCAGTCGACAGAACAAATAAAAATGACACAGTATCCCCTCCTTTTTTTAATATATATTCGAGAATCTCGTCATTTTTCCTTGTTATTGCAACTTTTTTCTCGAAATTGAGTATTTTTATATAAAGTGAAACTTTAATCAGTGAGCGCCATTTCCCACTGATTATTAGCCTTCACCAATCGGGCTTTTACGGGCAGTTGACCCCAGGCCTAACTTCTTAGCTTTCACTGAATTTTGAAGTAGGGGTCTTACTGCCCGTTAATGCGGGGTAAAAGTAAAAAAATCAGCTCTCCTAGTGAGAACTGATTTTTTCACTTTCTTATTCTTGTGAAGAAGAACTGTTAGATGATTCTGTAGAACCATTTGTTGATTTTTCTTCTTTCTTCGGCTCTTCTTTTTTGTCACTAGTCGAACCGCTTGTTGATTTTTCTTCTTTTTGAGACTTATCTTCTGTTTTACTTTCTGGTTTCGTGCTCGTTGACTTCTCTTCTTTTTGAGATTTGTCATCAGCCTTTTTACCAGAAGCATTCGTTGCTTTTGCAGCACCTGCATCAGCTTTAATTTCTGCTACTGACTTATTTAAGTAGCGCTCAGGGTTCACAGCCACATTGTCTTTACGTACTTCAAAGTGAACGTGAGAACCTGCTTCTTTATTCATTGCACTTAGACCGGATGTTCCTAATACTTCACCTTGTACAACTCGTGCACCTTTTTCTACTTTCACACTACCTAAGCTTTGATAAGAAGCTGCTACACCATTTCCACTATCAACTGTTACAACATAACCAAGAAGTGAATCTTTTTCAGCTTTCGTTACTGTACCGCTTAAAGCAGCAGCTACATTGAATTCTTTTCCATTCTTCGCAGCAATGTCGATTCCTTTATTTGGGGAATATGTGTTGTTATAAAAGACAAGTGCTTTTTCTTGTTCCGCCTCAGTTGCTGCATCTTCATAGAATTTCTTCTGCACGACTACTTCCGCATTAGCGGCAGCTGGCATTTTCACTACTTCTGAAGATTTCGTTACTGGTACTGCTGGATCTTCCGATTGTGTATACGGTGTCGCTTGATCTTGGTTCGGAGTCTTCTTCGGATTAGCTCCTTGGAACCATAGCGCAACCATTAAAATTACCGCTGCACATGCAATGTATAGTGCCGGAAACACCCATCTTTTTTGAAATAAATGTACTACCTTTTGCGACTTTTTATTATTTCTTCCTCGCATTCCATCATCACCTCAGCAATCATTTTGAACAATATTCACGTATCCTATACAACGTATAACTAATTACTTTTCGACAAAATATGTAAAAATATGTATAGGAATTGTAAAATTTCCGAGGAAATGATAGAAAAAAGAAAAAACTGAGCACTTTCCGCTCAGTTTTTAGTCCAATTGTTTCTTTTTATATACGATTAAACATGCAATAAGTGAAATAACGAGCCACACTCCAACATTTAGCATATGCCCACTAATACTACTAAACCCAGCACCATCCACTAAGCTTTTAATCGCTTTTTCAAGATGAGATGTTGGAAGATAACTAATCATCGTCTTAATTACTTTATTTTCAACCATTGGCTCAAATTGTACAGCTAAATACATCGTCATTAATATTGGCATTCCAATTAGTGATGTTTGCGGGACAGACTCAGCTAATAATCCAATCACTGTTCCAATTAAAATGAATAGAATTGTTCCACATAAGAAAATAAATGCTAACAATAAGAGATTGCCACTTAATTGATCTAAAATGAATAAGTTTACAATGGAAATGCCCAACGTTAAACATGCTGTTAATATACTTTTCCCAAGAAGAACTTCAACAGAAGAAGCTGGTGATAGCATTAACACACGTAACGTATGTTTTTCTTTCTCTTCTGCAATTACCATTGATTGAACAAACCCTGCTACAAATAGAAAGGACATTAAAGTAATAATGCCAACTCCTGCCTGTCCTTCTCCAAATCGGCTAAATATAAATGCAAATATAATTGGTAAAGATGCCATTAACAAAACTTGTGAATTTGTCTTAAAATCCTGTACTTCTTTTCTAAAAATAGCTGATACACGTCTCATTGAAAATGTCATTATAGTCCCCTCCCAGTAACTTCAATAAAGATATCGCCTAGCGTTGGTTCGTGTGAATGAATGGATAGTAATTCACCTTTTTTCATCCATTCTGAAATACGTTTTGCACCTAATTCATCTTTTTGCACGACTTCTTTTTGCTTATCTTTTAATACAACTTGTATTTGATCTTTCGCGTATTGTAGACGAAGGTTTTCTGGTGTATCAAGCGCTACAATTTCTCCGCCGCATAGAAAGGCGATGCGGTTACAAAGCGTCTCTGCTTCGTTCATATTGTGAGTCGTTAAGAAAATCGTCGTTCCTTCTTTATTTAAGTCTTTTAAGATTTTATGAATGTTTTGTACGTTTACTGGATCGAGTGCGGATGTTGGTTCATCTAAGAAGAGGATATCTGGTTTATGAAGGATTGCTCTAGCTAATGTAACGCGCTGCTTCATTCCTTTTGATAGTTTCTTTACTGGTGTTTTTTTATCATCTAATAAATTCACTTGCGCTAGCACTTCATCAATTCGTTCTTTTTTACAATCGTATAAGTCACAAAATAATAGTAAGTTATCATAAATGCTAAGTCTTTCATATAAACCGCTGTTGTCTGTTAAAATACCAATTCGTTTATAATCGATGCTGCTTGGGCCTGTAATATCTTTTCCTAATACCTTTACCGTTCCAACACTATGGAGTAATTGAGAAGTTAAAATCTTTACTGTTGTCGTTTTTCCAGATCCACTTGGTCCAAGGAATCCGAAAATCTCTCCTTGCTTCACCTCAATATTTACATTTCGAAGTGCCGTTTTTTCGTTGAAACTTTTCATTACATCTTTCATTTCAATTGCCAATGTCATCCCGTCATCCCCTTTGTTTTTCTTTTTATAGATGAAAGTCGCTTTAGCGCTTTTCGTTTGTTTGTTTCGCTTTTCTTGACTCAATCATATGAAAAACAAAGGGGTTACGCAGTAAAATACCAGTAAAAGGAGTATTTTTACCAGTGAATGAATCGTATTTTAAGCTTATTGGAGCAATTTTTATAGCCCAATCACACCTTTTAATTCATCCATTCGTCCTTTTGAAAGCGGAATTGAACTTTTTCTTTCGTCATCCAAAATTAAACTAAAACTATTACGAGTCCACGTAATCACTTCTCGTACTCTTTGTAAATTCACAAGGTACGAGCGATGACATCTAAAGAACCCGAATCCTGTTAATCTCGCTTCTAGTTCACTTAATGTTAATGCACATACGAAATCACCTTCGCGCACATGAATATGTGTCACTCCGTTTTGCGTTTCAATGAAATGGATTTCCATCGGGTCTAATAAAATGATTTTATCGTTCACTTTCGCTGGTATTCTTTCTAACTTCATTTGCGGAATCATTTGAACGACTTTTTCTTCATCAACTTCTTCTACTTCCTCTTTTTCGATTTCTACTTTTTTCACACCAGCATTGTTTAATATGTATACATCTTCTGTTAACGAAAGAGCGTCCGATAGAAACGATGACGTAATAAAAATGGCCTTTCCTTGCTCTTTCATTTTCATAATTGCTTTTCGAATAATAATCGTACTCTCTGTATCTACATTTTGTTCTGGCTCTTCCAAAATAACTAAATCTGGATTATGAACCATAACTCGCCCAATATGAAGGCGACGTTTCTCTGAAAATGATAGTTTTTCTATTTTAACGTTTAATTTATCTAAGAGCCCGACATATTGTACTACTTCTTCCGTGCTCATATTTGATTCATAAAGTCCTATTAAAAACTTGAAGTATTCCTTTACCTTCAAACGGTCGTATGCTTCATCTTTCAAAAAACAAAAGCCGATGCGAGAATAATTTTTCTTTCCAATCGCTTCTCCCTCAAATAGCACGTTGCCAGTTGAAGCTTCTTCCTCACCAATAATAATGCGGTGCAACACTTTAGCTGTATGGTTATTACATTGCAAAACAACACATTGTCCTTGCTCAACCTTCAGTTCAACTGCTGGTAACTGGTTCGTCTTCCCTAATTGTCTCAACTCCAATAACGCCATTCTGTCTCCCCCAAATGCTTTTTATCACATTATACCAAACAATTAATGGAAATTTTTGATATTTTATGAAGCACCATAAAAAGAAGACTATCCAAATGAAAGGATAGCCTTCTTCTCTAGTTTTGTTCTACCATATAAGTCTCGAGCTGATCACGTAGTGCTCTCTTTAAAAACTTCCCTACAGATGTTTTCGGAATTTGATTTACAAATAAAATATCATCTGGCATCCACCATTTCGGAAATTCTACTTCTAGTAAAGCGTACAGTTCTTCTCTTTCTACTGCTTGTCCCTTTTTTAATACGACGCAAGCAACGGGACGTTCTTGCCATTTTTCATGCGGCACCGCTACAACAGATGCTTTTAACACTTTATCGTGCGACATTAAGGCATTTTCTAAATCTACGGAAGAAATCCATTCGCCTCCACTTTTAATTCAGTCTTTCGTACAATCAGCAATCTTAATACATCCTTCCGAATCAACCGTGACAATGTCTCCTGTATAGAGCCAACCGTCTTTCATTGATTCTTCTGTACGTTCATCCTTATAATAGCTTCCAGCGATCCATGGGCCCTTTAAACAGAGTTCTGTCATCGCTGAACATTGACGATTTTTTTAATATATCAACGATTCGACAAGGAACCTATCCACTAACAAAAGAAAACCGTCCCAATATATCTCTTGGAACGGTCTCTTTTCCCCCTACTTCTTCACCATTAACTTTCCTTCATAATCATTCATCGACTTTATTTCGACACCCTTATAATAATGAGCAACGATATCTGTATATTTCTTACCTTCCGCTGCCATGCCATTTGCTCCGTATTGGCTCATGCCAACGCCGTGACCGAATCCCTTCGTTGTAACGACGATTTTATCCCCCTCTTGTTTCCACGTGAAGTCAGAAGAGCGTAAATCTAGCTTTTCACGAACTTGCTTTCCTGTTAATGTTTTCCCTTGAAATGCTACATCTTTTACTCGCTTTCCTTCCGTAAGATCTTTAATATTTCCAACCTTCCCGTCTGCCAACACCTTCACACCAAGACGTTTTTGAAAGTCAGCTACTGTAAAAGTTTGCTCGCTCGTAAATTTTGGAGAGGCTTGATCCCACGGACTATCTACGCTCTTTAAGTACGGATAATCATTTCCCCAATAATCAGCCGCATTTTCTGTCCGGCCATTACTCGTTGAGAAGAAGGATGCTGAGATTGGTTTTCCATCGTATGTTAAAACTTGTCCTGCGGTTTTCGAAACGGCTTCTTCGATTTTCTTCAAATTATTTTCATAGTTATTACCCCATTGTTTCTTCAATTCTTCTTTGCTTTTGTACACTTGATCTTTCACCGTATCGGTCACGTCCGCATTGTTTTTCTTTCCTCCGCTTAGCATACGCTGCACCACAAATGTTCTCGCTGCTAATGCCTGCGCCTTTAGCGCCTCTATTTCAAAACTGGCATTCATCTCAGAAGCTACTACACCGGTCACATACTCCTCCATAGGTAATGTTTCTACCTTCTTTTGCTGATCACGATATACAGCAACTTGAATCGCTGTATCCACTTTCCCTGGAGCTGGTATACTATCTATCGCTGGAGGAGTTTTAGAAGCTGCTTCTTCCCCTACTTTTGCTTTCGCAAACGGAATAACAAGAGCAGCAGGTACAATGATAACGAGCGCTATTAGAAGCGCTACTGTGATAAAAAGTGGCTTTGAAAATTTCATCTTATTTCCCCCAATATCCAAAAGCTTTACTCCATTCATTCTTATGGAACAACTCTTTCTTTTAGAACATACTGAAGGGGAACCATATAAAGTGGAACTTTAATTAGCCGCACCAATCGAATGTTTACGGGCAGTTAACGCAGGATAAAACAAAAATTTTCTAAATATTTTTACTGGTACGTGCATAAGTATAGAATTTATTGACTATAACAGTAATAACCCAAAAAAATAGCCCCTACGTCAAAAGACGTAGAGACTATTTCAATTAAGCGTGAAGATCAGAAACTTCTTGTTCTTTCACTTCTTCTACTTTTTCGTTTACACGTTCAATAGTTGCACCTAATGCAGCTAATTTCTTATGGAAATCTACATAACCACGGTCAAGATGCTTTAACTCAGTTACACGAGTGTAACCTTCAGATACTAAACCAGCTAAGATTAATGCAGCAGCAGCACGTAAGTCAGTTGCGCCTACTTCAGCACCTTGTAAGCTGTTTGGACCGTTCATAATAACAGAACGACCTTCAATTTTAATATCAGCATTCATACGACGGAATTCTTCAACGTGCATAAAGCGGTTTTCGAATACCGTTTCTGTAATCATACTTGTTCCATCAGCTTGTAGTAATAATGCCATCATTTGTGATTGCATGTCTGTTGGGAAACCTGGGTGAGGCATAGTTTTAATATCAACCGCTTTTAACTTATCTGGGCCGATAACACGTACACCTTCATTTTCCTCAATAACTTTAACACCCATTTCTTCCATTTTCGCTGTAATTGAGCGTAAATGTTCAGGTACAGCATTTTCAATTAAGATGTCTCCACCAGTAATTGCCGCTGCAACCATGAATGTTCCCGCTTCAATACGGTCAGGAATAATAGAGTGGTTTCCACCATATAATTTATCAACGCCTTCGATACGAATCGTTCCAGTTCCAGCTCCGCGTACTTTCGCTCCCATTGCATTTAAGAAGTTAGCTAAGTCAACGATTTCTGGTTCTTTCGCTGCGTTTTCAAGGATTGTTGTCCCTTTTGCTAATGTAGCTGCAGACATAATGTTTTCTGTCGCGCCCACGCTTGGGAAGTCTAAATAAATTTTAGCTCCTTTTAGTTCTCCCTCAACGTATGCCTCAACAAAACCATTACCAACCTGTACTTTTGCTCCCATTGCTTCGAAGCCTTTTAAATGTTGGTCAATTGGACGTGAACCAATTGCACATCCACCAGGAAGTGCAATACGAGCACGACCGTTACGTGCAAGTAATGGTCCCATTACTTGAACAGATGCACGCATTTTACGTACATATTCAAATGGTGCTTCAATGTTTAGTTCTTTAGAAGCATCGATTGTTACTTGGTTATTTTCAAATACGACTTCAGCATTTAAATGACGTAATACCTCATTAATTGTGTATACATCAGACAAAACTGGTACTTCAGATAGTACATTCTTTCCATCACTCGCTAATAGGGCTGCAGCGATTATAGGTAATACAGCATTTTTTGCGCCCTCAACACGCACTGTGCCGTTTAACCGCTTTCCGCCACGGACGATGATCTTTTCCAAATTATTCCCCTCCGTGTCCTTTTTTCAGTATCTATTCACTCAATACTCAGAAGTTATGATCGGTGTGCCAACCACAATTGTATCTTTGTTGTCTGTAGAACGTATTGCTATTTGCACATTTATTTTCTCTCTATTTGTTGAAAGAGCGTCATCCCACTTTTTATTGTATGCGGAGACTGACACAAATGCTCTTTCTTCTATCTGTTCGATCGCTCTTGCTGAAAGATCTTTCAAAACCTGATTGGTTTTATTTTGCAAAACACCTTCAATCTTATCATTCAGTACACCTTGAACACAAGTGTAAATTATAGGTTTTTCACTAAAAATTTTATTTGTTTTCTGAATGTACTTCGGGTCCCATTTCGCCCCGCTTACTTCAAAAATAATGAAAGTGTTTTCTTTAGTATTTTCCTTACTCCATGTTACTACTACTCGTTCTTCATAAGAAGAAAATTTTTTATAGGATGTAGCTTTATATCCATCTGGAGATTGCTCTAATTCCCACTTTTGAACATTCGCCTTGTCCTTCACATCGTTTAACAACTTTTGAAACGTATGTATATTAGAAATTGTTTTTGTTTCTCGCGCTAACCATGACCACTTCTCTACTTTAGCATCATTTTTCTCTAAAGTTGCAATCATGCTCTCCATTTTCTGTTCATCGCTGATCGGTTTCATCTCTCTATATCCAACCAAAAATAAAACAACACTTATCACAACAATAAGAATGGCTTTAAGCTTCAATTTCATCCCCTCCTATCCCCATTGTTAACGGAGATATGAGGTTCTATACACTTACTTTACTAAATACGTTAAACTCTTTGAATAGCCTAAATAATCAAGGAAAAAGTTACTTACAGATGTCCCAATTGCAATTGTAATTAGGATGAGTAACACTCGCGTCTGCATCACCTTTCCAGACTTCATTAAACGCTCAATGTGAACACCTTGTAAGGCCCACCATGTAATGGTAATAAACAATAAATGCGAAACAATGGCAATCAGTGCTTGTTGCCCTAAAAGATGTGCCAAAAAATCGACCCCTTTTTACCCAGCTACTACTTACGAAATACTATAAAAACGATACCATAATAAGTAGGAGCCACACTTTTTCAAATACAAATAAGCATCTTACATTTCACATCATAATTTGCTCTCAAAAAACATATACCTACATGCATTTTCAATTGTAATTCACACAAAATAAAAAGCGCAGAGTAACAACTCCACACCTTTTATTTTCACTATTGTACCACGTTCCCTAAGAAGAAGAAATCCTTCATTAATGGAAAATATTCATAAAAGAAATTGTATCCAATCATCGGCATAATCCCTAGTATTACAATCGCAATTGCACAAAGGCTCATAACAACCTTTATATTCAATGGCAAACGAATTTTCTCTTCCACTTCTCCCGTCCAGAAAAACATTTGCTGTAAAATACGGAAATAATATACGAATGAGATGACTGTCGTCCCCATCATAATAGAAGCTAGTACGTAATGAGCTGGCTCTACATGCAGTGCACCTAAAAAGATGTTAATTTTCCCGATGAAACCAGCTGTTCCTGGTATCCCGGCCAACGATAATATAAAAATCGTCATCACTATCGCTGTAAATGGCGACCGCTTATATAATCCGGTGAAAATGGTAATGTTTTCTTTGTCGCTTTGTAAGATTAAGCCGTGGATAATTGCAAACGCGCCTATATTCATAAGCATATACGCAAGCATGTAAAACCACATGCTATCCATCGTAAATGGTGATAATGCTACAAGCGGAACGAGTAAATACCCCGCATGTGCGATTCCCGAATAGGCAAATAGACGTTTTACGTTATATTGCTTTAACGCTACTACGTTTCCAATAATCATCGTAATACTCGCTAGTACTACAATGTATATGCTCATACGTCCGTATAAAGATTGCATGTCTCCTTGCACCGATACACTTGCAAAAACCATGAGAAACAGACGAGTAATTAGTAAGAACCCTGCAATTTTAGAAATCGTCCCGAGAAAAGCAGTAACAGGCGTAGCCGCTCCCTCATACACATCTGGTGCCCACATATGAAACGGTACTGTCGCAATTTTAAATGAGAGTCCAACGAGCAGGAGTAGAAATGCGAGAGCTAACAATAACTGAATACCACCAGCAAGCTCCCCTGTGAATACTTTTTGCATATCCACGATATTAGTTGATCCTGTAATACCGTATAAATAACTCATTCCAAAGAGCGTAATTGCCGTTCCAATTCCTCCATTAATGACATATTTCATGGCCGCCTCGTTTGATGCACGGTTCTTTTTTCGTATTCCTACTAAAATATATGAAGAAAGTGAAAGCAATTCTAAACCGATGAAAAGTGTAATGAAGTCGACACTAGAAGCCATAAACATAGCCCCAAGAAGTGCCATTAAAAATAAGTAATAATATTCTCCCTTATCTTCAATTGGATTCTTCTTATCATCGCTCATTGCGGTGCATAAGATGAGGGCCGCTCCGCCTAACAACAACGTTTTGAACCCTTTTGAAAACCCATCTAACACAAACGATCCGTTTAAAATATCTCCTGTCGGTTCACCATATAGCGTAATTAATGAGACAATTGCTAATATGACGGCGGCGATTGCACTAAGCGCTACATATCTATGGTTCAACTTAAAAAACAAATCACATATGGAAAGAAGGATGGCAGCTCCGAGAATAATGAATTCTGGCACCATGAGATGCCATGATAAGCTAAGTAACGTATTCATATCCATCCTACTTCACCCCCAATGTTTTCAATGTATTTTGAAGCGGATCCCCTAGTATTTCTGGCATTACTCCAATTGCAATAATGCAGAAGATAAGTAGCAATATAGGGACATACTCCCATCCGTGTATATCAGCTTTCGCCTCCCACTCTTTCTTACCAAATGTTACTTGAAGTGTCGCTCTCAATACGTATACAGCGGTTAAAATGATGCCAAGTACACCGACTGTAGCAATGATTGGCTCCCCTTGGAATAAACCGAGAAAGGCAAGAAACTCGCTAACAAATCCAGACATTCCTGGTAATCCAAGCGATGCCATTCCTCCTGCTAAGAAGAATCCGCTAAGTACCGGGACACTTTTTGCGAGTCCGCCAAGCGCTGTAATATCCGACGTTCCAAAGCGCTGTTCTATAACGCCCAGTAAGAAGAAGAGTAAGGCTGCAATTAAACCGTGAGAGACAACTTGGAATAGTGCCCCTTGTGTACCTGGTGCATTTAACGCCGCAAGGCCCATTAATACAATGCCCATATGCGAAATACTAGAGTAAGCAAGTACCTTCCGGAAGTCCGTTTGGATGAGCGCTAAGAAGGCTCCGTACAATAAATTAATGACTCCTAAAATCGCAATGAGCGTTGCAAACTCGCGAAAGTATTCCGGGAATAGCCCCTTTCCGAAACGAATCATACCGTATGCCCCAATCTTCAGTAAAACGCCCGCATGAAGCATAACTACAGCCGGATGCGCTTCAATATGCACATTGACCATCCAGCGATGTAACGGGAAAACGGGTAGTTTAATCGCAAAAGCAATCATTATGGCAAGAAACAAGCCGAACTGTAAACTACTTGAGACAGCCATTCCTCCCCCAGCACCTACACTCGTTAATATTTCTTTAAGCTCTGTAATATTTGTTGTACCTGTTTTCGCAAATAAAACCGAGAAAACGATGAGCAAAATGGCGGAGCCAATACCGTTATATATTAAATAACTATAAGCAGCTTTTTCACTCGACAATTTCCCCCACTTCCCAATTAATAAAAACATTGGTGGCAACGTAATTTCAAAGAAGATAAAGAACAACATTAAATTTTGAGCAGCGAAGACGCCGAGCATCCCTATTTCTAACATGAGTAGCAGCATATAAAAGGCTTTCAAGTTTCTTTTAATAGTAAATGCCGCAATTGCTGCAAGCATCGCTAGAAGGGCTGTCAGCGCCATCATAACGAGCGATAAACCATCAATGCCGAGCTCGTAATAAATGGAAAACCATCTTTTATCCACCGCTGCAAGATCCCCAAATTTAATCCATTTCACTTTTTCATCAAATAGCGATAAACTCTTTCCAGAAGCATATGTACAAGCGAGAACGATAGCGATTCCAAATGGAAGCGCCGTTCCAAATAAACCAAGCGCTCGCACTGTACGCGATTCTTTTTTCGGTGTTAATACAAGTAAGAGAATTCCTAAAAGCGGGGAAAAAATGAAGAACGTTAATAACAAATCATTCATCGTAAATCCCCTCCCGTATAGAGCAAAATAATGACGAGTACTGCAAGCGAAACAACTGTTACAGTGCCGTACACTTGTACATTTCCGTTTTGGAGTCTAGAACCGAGTCCGCTTATCCCTTTAATTAGACTCCCTATTAAAATGGCAATTCCTTCGACTACATACACCTCAAATAAGCGAAGCACATGGGCGACTCCCTTCGTAATAGGGAGCACCGTCATATTGTATAGTTCATCCACATAATATTTTTCTTTCAAAAGGTTATAAAGAGGTGTTCCATCACCACCAGCCCAATCTCTAGAAATAGATTTCTTGCCATATATGAAATATGCAAGAGCAATCCCAGCAAATGAAACGATAGTCGCTACGATCATAATCCAAACTGGTCCGTGTGCCTCTCGCGTTTTAAATGCTACATCTTTCGTAAGCCAATCCCCGAGGAATGTCCCAAACCATGGTGTATTCATATAACCCGCCACTACCGCGAGAACGCCAAGGACGATCATCGGATACGTCATAATGCGGGGCGATTCCTGCACATCTCCCTTCGTCTTGGCTTCCCCAGTAAAGACAAGGAAGTATAGCCGGAACATGTAGAATGCTGTTAAGAACGCTGCAATTACTGCTAATATGAATAAAACGTAATTGCCATTCATCCAAGTCACCGCTAAAATTTCATCTTTACTAAAGAAACCTGAAAGGAGCGGAACCCCACTAATTGCAAGTGTACCGATTAAAAATAGTGCACCCGTTACTTTCATCTTCTTCTGTAAACCACCCATTTTATTAATGTCTTGCATATGCACTGCATGAATGACACTTCCTGCCGCCAAAAATAGTAGCGCTTTAAAAAAGGCGTGTGTCGTTAAATGGAAAACACCAGCTACATAACCGGCAGATCCTAACGCAAGCATCATATACCCAAGCTGGCTCACTGTAGAATAAGCAAGCACTCTCTTTATATCCGTTTGTACAAGACCTATGGAAGCCGCAAAGATTGCAGTGAAGGCTCCAACGATTGCCACCGTCTGCATCGCCACCGCACTTGCTGAAAATAGCGGGAACATCGTCGCCACTAAATATACGCCAGCTGCGACCATCGTCGCCGCATGAATAAGTGCCGAAACAGGCGTCGGCCCTTCCATCGCATCTGGTAACCACGTATGAAGCGGGAACTGACCTGACTTCCCCATCGCACCGATAAAAATTAATATCGCTGTTATTGTAATCATCGTAGGGGTAAGATCCCCCGTATGAATCGCCCTAAATATTGCGTCATATTCAAAACTACCTGCATGCCAGAAAATTAAGATCATCCCAATAAATAAACCGACATCTCCAATACGAGTCATAATAAAAGCCTTTTTCGCAGCAGCCTTCGCTTCTTCTTTAAAGAAATAAAAACCGATGAGTAAAAATGAACCAAGGCCGACTAACTCCCAAAATATATAAAGCTGTAATAAATTCGGGGATATAACGAGCCCGAGCATCGCAAATGTAAAGAGCCCTAAATAGGCATAAAAGGTTGGTAATCTTTCCTCACCTTTCATATAACCTTTCGAATACACATGTACAAGTAAACTCACAAGTGTAACGATAAACAGCATTAAAGCCCCTAATGCAGTCACTTCAAAGCCAAATGTTATATCAATATCTCCCGTTCTAAGCCATACCCACTTATGCTTCACGCTTGCTTCTGAAAATCTTTCTATTAATACAAGTACGGCAAATATAAAGGAGAGAAAGACGAGGAAAATACTAAGTACACTGCTTCCTTCTCTAATTTTCTTCCCGAATATAAGTAATAAAAAAAACGAAACAAGCGGGAAAAGCGGTATGAGCCATGCATAATCGATCATTGTTTCCTTCCCCCTTTTCGGTCACAATGTTATCCTTTGAGCGTATCCATTTCATCTACATGAACCGTCGTACGATTACGATACAAAGCAATTAAAATGGCGAGTCCTACCGCCGCCTCCGCTGCTGCTACAGCCATCGTAAATAGAGAGAAAATTTGCCCTGTTAAATTTGGGAACAAACCTAATTTACTAAACGCTACTAAATTCAAATTGGCCGCGTTAAGCATTAATTCAATACAAACTAATACAATCACTGTATTTCGCTTCGTTAAAGCTCCAAACAAACCGATGCAAAACAAAATAATCGCAAGCGTTAAATATGCAGAAGCTGGAACGCTACTCATTGGAATCCTCCTCTTTCTCATCCTTCTTCGCAAGTATAATCGCGCCAACAAGTGCTACAAGTAAAATAACTGAGGTTAACTCAAATGGAATAATATATTTCGAATAGAGAAGTGTACCGATTTGAAGTGTGTTTTTTTCATGGAGAGGTAAACTTCCTTGTGTGCTTTCATTTGCAAAATCAATATTGTTAACAGCGAAATACATAACTGCCCCAAATGCTACAACCGCAAAGAAGATAATCCATTTTCGAAGAGTAAGACGCGATTCATTTTCTGCGTTATGTTGTGTTAACATAATGCCAAAAATCATAATAATTGTGATCGCACCGGAGTAAAGTAAAATTTGTGCAACTCCGATAAATTCGGCCGATAAAAGAAAGTACAAACCTGCGATACTAAGAAATGTCAGAACGAGAGCTAGCATCATATGCATGACTTTCGTTAAGTTCAACATAAGAATACCGCCGATAATTGCAGACAAGGATAGTATAAAGAATGCTACAAACTCGCCATTCATGCTTTATTCTCCTTCCTGACGTTTTCGTCGTTTTCGTCAAGCCACTGCAAATTTTTAAATAAATCATCACGTGAATATTCCGCGAGTTCAAAGTTATTTGTCATAACAATCGCCTCTGTCGGACAAACTTCTGTACATAAATCACACAGAATACAAATTTCAAAATTAATGTCGTACGTGTCGATAATTTTTCCTTTTTTCGTAGGATCCGGATGTTTTTTTCCCGTTAACTGAATACAGTCTGTCGGACAAATGTTGGAGCACTGATTACAAACAATACACTTTTCCGGATAAAACTTTTGAATACCTCGAAAGCGGTCCGGCAGCGGCAACGGTTGATTCGGATAATCATAAGTCACCTTCTTCTTACTCAAATTGCTTAATGTATATTTTAATCCTTTAAATAGTCCTTTCATCTCTTACTGGCACCCCCCTCATAGATTAGAAGAACAACTCCTTAATCAATGCCGTTAAGAAAATATTTGCAAGTGCAATTGGCAATAATACTTTCCAGCCAAACTCCATTAACTGGTCACCTCTTATACGCGGGAACGTAACGCGGAACCAAATTAATAGAAAGACTACACTGCTAAATTTCAAAGCAAACCATACAGCTCCTGGGATAAATCCAAGGAACATAACTGGATTCCATCCGCCTAAAAAGAGCACTGTAATTAAAGATGCCATTCCGAAGAAATATACGTACTCTGAAAGCATGAAAAACGCCCATCGAAACCCTGAGTATTCCGTATGATATCCAGAAACAAGTTCCGATTCTGCTTCTGGTAAATCAAACGGCGTCCTATTTAACTCTGCTACCGCCGCGATTAAGAAAACGACGAAACCGATTGGCTGCACGAAAATGTACCAAACATTCTCCTGCGCCGCTACAATTTCATTTAAATTCAGGCTACCAGCTAACAAAACGACGCCAATTACACTCATTACGAGCGGAATTTCATAAGAAATCATTTGCGCCGCCGCACGCATCCCTCCTAAAAGGGAATATTTATTATTTGATGCCCATCCTCCAGTTACGACACCAATCGTCGTAATGCCAGAAACAGCAATGTAATACAGTAAGCCTACGCCAATATCCGCGAACTGAAATTTATCAGTAAACGGGATGACTGCAAGCACCATAAATGCCGGTGCGAATGCAATAACAGGCGCTAATATAAACAACGGTTTATCTGCCGCTTTCGGAATACTATCTTCTTTCAGTAATAGTTTTAAAACATCAGCTACCGTTTGTAGTAAGCCGAACCGGCCCCCAACTTGGTTTGGACCAATCCGCCCTTGCATAAAACCCATCACTTTCCGTTCTGCCAAAATACCATATGTAACGAAGCCAAGGACTGCAAATAATAGAAGCACCGCTAATCCGAAAAAAATGAAGAAATTCGTCCAGCTTGAAGGTGATTGTAAGAGCGTTTCAATCATTAGCCATCAACCTCCCCAAGTACAATATCAACTCCACCTAAAATCGTAATTAAATTGGCGATGTTTTCACCTTTCAATAACTTCGGTAAAATTTGCAAATTGTAAAAAGACGGCCTGCGAAACTTCAAGCGGTACGGCTCTTTCTTTCCATCACTAGCAATATAGCAACCAATCTCTCCTCGCGGCGATTCTATACGGACGAACGCTTCCCCTTTAGGCGCCTTAATGATTTTCGGTACTTTTGCTAGCACAGCTCCGTCTTTTGGAAACTGCTGGACAGCTTGCTCAACAATTTTTAATGACTCCTCAATCTCTTGCATGCGGCAAACGTAACGATCCCAAGCATCTCCCACACTCCCAACAGGAATATCGAAATCAAAACGATCATAAATGGAGTACGGTTCATCCTTGCGAAGATCCCAGTTTACTCCGGTACACCGCAAATTCGCTCCGCTTAAAGAATACGAAATCGCTTCTTCCGCGTTATATATACCAACGCCTTTTACACGATTTAAGAAAATCTCATTACCGCTAACGAGATCATGATAACCTGCTAATTGCTCTCTCATATACGGAACAAACTCTTCCACTTTTTCAATCCAACCGTCCGGCGCATCCCACTTTACACCCCCGACTCTCATATAGTTAAAAGTAAGCCGGGCACCGCATAATTCGTTTAATAAATTTATAATCATCTCTCGTTCACGAAACGCGTACAAAAACGGGCTGACCGCTCCTATATCAAGAAGATTTGTCCCCCACCAAACGAGGTGGCTTGCAATCCTTCCAAGCTCCATTGCAAGCACTCGTAAGTATTCGGCCCGCTCCGGGATTTCAAGCCCCATCATCGTCTCTACAGCATGGCAAATGACGTAATTATTCGTCATGGCCGATAAATAGTCCATTCGATCTGTATAAGGGATAATTTGTGTATACTGTAAGCTCTCGGCAATCTTTTCGGTCCCGCGATGCAAATATCCAATAACTGGTGTAGCTTCTTTAATAATTTCCCCGTCAATCTTAATAACAAGCCTGAATACACCATGCGTACTCGGATGCTGAGGCCCTACATTCAAAAGCATTTCTTCCGTACGGATCATAAGCTACACCTCCACATCATACGGTTCATAATCTTTCCTAAGCGGATACCCTATCCAATCATCCGGCATTAAAATACGTGATAAATTCGGATGTCCCTTAAATACAATGCCGAGCAAATCATATGCTTCTCGCTCTGGCCAGTCCGCTCCTTTCCAAAGCGCTGTCACCGATTCTACTTGCGGCTCTTCCCTATCCAGCTTTACCTTCACCGCTACTGACTGTTTCTTTCCATATGAAAATAAATGAACATATACTTCCATATGTGTCACAAAATCCGTCGCATGTAGCTCTGACATATAATCAAAAGCAAGTCCCTCATGGAATCGCAGTAACTCCATTACTTCATAATATTTTGAGGGCTCCGCCACAAGAGTTGGTACATCTTTTGAAAGTTTATTAATATAGGAATCTACTAATGTATCCTCTCCTATTCTCCCCTTAATAACTTCAACATACTGATTTAAATACGGCTGATTCACGGATGACTCTTCCTGCTTCGGCTCCTCTTCCGCTTTACCTTCAGCGCCCTTTGTCTTCGCCCTTGCTGCCGCAGCCGCTTTCGCCTTCGCTGCTGCAATTGCCTTCGCCTTTTCATCTCCCGATTCCCCATCACCTTGCGAGGCCTTCTGCTTCGCTAGAGCCGCTGCCTTTGCCTTTGCTGCTGCCACGGCCTTTGCTTTCGCCTTAGCCTTGTCCTCTTCCGTTACTTCTTCGGTTCCTTCTCTTTTCTGCTTCGCTAATGCCGCTGCTTTTGCTTTTGCCGCGGCTGCTGCCTTCGCTTTCGCTTTCGCCTTTTCTTCTTCCGGTATTTCTTCTATTCCTTCTCTTTTTTGCTTCGCTAACGCTGCCGCTTTTGCTTTTGCCGCGGCTGCTGCCTTCGCTTTCGCCTTTTCTTCTTCCGGTATTTCTTCTATTCCTTCTCTTTTTTGCTTCGCTAACGCTGCCGCTTTTGCTTTTGCCGCGGCTGCACGTCGTTTTGCTTCTTCCACAGTCATACCATCATTTTTTGGTAGCGCTTTCTCTTTTTCTTGATCTTCTTCCTCAAGTTTCCTTATTTCCGCATCATGTTTCACAACGAGACGCTTTCTCGCCTCTTCTTTCGCACGCCTAGCCGCTTCTCTTTTCAAATCCTCTAGGTCTTTATTTGGATCACTCATTTATTCGTCACCTGCTTTCCTGTCTTTGCCTCGTAACGAATTTTTTCTTTCAATTTATTAATTCCATAAATTAAAGCGGCGGGATTTGGTGGGCAGCCAGGAATATACACGTCAACTGGTACAATTTGATCCACACCTTTCACAACAGCATATGAATTTACATATGGGCCACCTGCTGTCGCACAAGATCCCATTGCAATCACCCACTTTGGTTCAGGCATTTGATCGTATAAGCGCCGAACAATAGGAGCCATCTTCTTCGTTACCGTTCCCGACACAATCATAACGTCCGATTGCCTTGGTGAAGTCCGAAAAAATGACCCAAATCGATCTAAATCGTAATGTGATGAACCTACTCCCATCATTTCAATTGCACAGCATGCTAGTCCGAATGTCATCGGCCATAAAGAATTGCTCCGTGCCCATCCTTTCAACTGCTCCAATGTAGAAAAAAAGATATTTCGTTCTAATTCCGCTCGTTCATTTGGATGTAATTCCTCAAAATTTATAACCATTGTAACACCTTCTTTTTCCAAGCATACGCTAATCCAACTAGCAACATTACAACAAAGATGAGCATTTCAATCAGTGCAAATAAACCGAGCTTGTCATATGCAACAGCCCATGGATATAAAAATAAAGTTTCTACATCAAAGATGACAAACAATAAAGCAAAAATATAATAACGAGCATGAAACCGAATATTTGCATCATGAAAAGGCTCAATCCCACTCTCATACGTCGTCGCTTTCGCTGCACTTGGTTTGTTTGGACGCAGCATCCTTCCTAATGTAAGAGCCACTACCGGCAGCAATATACCTAATAGCAAGAAAATCAAAACGATCATATAACTATTTTCATATACACTTGCCATTGTGAAACCCTCCCCCCTGAATTAAGAACAAGTTCACTTAGTAAACAATATGTCCTAGTTGCAGTAATTATTATTTTTAAATTTTTCTAAATAATGCAACTATTTTAATCATTATAGCAAACTTCAAATTCCTATGTCGATATGTTGGGGACAGAAACGAGAATTATTAAAATCTATTTTTATAACTCGCTATACCTGTGCAAAATAAGTATAGAAATTATATATGTTTTTCAAGAAACAATAAAAAATAAAAAGAGGAATTTATATGTATATACCGTGGGTGAGATAAATGAAAAAACAAACACATGTAAGTATTCTTATAAGCATTATATTGTTGTCTATAGCGATTCATTACGTGGCAATGCCTTTTCTATATGAATACTCATTTCCTTTTCAAATATTAATTGGAATGAGTACCTTATTCATTGATATTATCGCTTGTAGTTATATACTTTATTTTTCAAATAGGAAAGAAGGGTTACCTCGTTTATTTTGGACCATATTATGTGTTGGAACCCTCTCTTATTTCATTGGTGATTTAGTCGTTGCCTATCAACGTTTAATTTTAAAGGATTACTATACATTCGTTGATCCGTCTGACTTTTTTTACCTACTTTTTTTAATTAGCTTTGCATTTGCCTTTCTATATGAAATCATCTATAATCGCGATTTATTAGAAAAGCTTTTTATGATATGTGATATTTGTATTATTGTTACAGCCCAATTTACTTTAAGTTATTACTTACTTATTGAACGAACCATTCACATTTCTTCAACATCCTATATCGACATATTTGTTCAACTTACCTATCCAATGGCCGATTTGCTCTTTCTTCTCATAGGAATCAATCTGTTATTCAAGCCATTATCCTTATTATCAAAAAAAGTTGGTGCGCTTCTTGGCATTGCTTTAATTTTGTATGCTACTACAGATGCGATTTATGCTTATATCAAATACTTCACACCAGAGTATTCTATGTTTACAGTTACTCCTCTCTATCAAGTAACTTTAGTACTAGTAGCAATTGCCTGTATTCTGCATACAAAAGAACCTGAAAAACAAGAGCAAGTACTATTAACCCCTAAACTTGGGGAATCAATCAGATTATCATTACCTTATATTTCTGTAGTAATGCTTATTGTTTTTATATTAGTTGAATATGTTTTTGCACCGATTGTAGTAATCGGGCTTATAATAACTTTCTCCTTCGTTCTCATACGCCATAGTTTAGTTCGAAGACAAAATAAAATATTATTACTAGCCCAAATGCAATTCAACTCGGAACTCGAAAAACAAATTGAACTACGTACAGAAGATTTAGTAGAACAAAAAAATGAACTATATCATAACCAACAGATGTTTAAATCTTTATATGAGCATCATCCAGATCCAATCTTCACCTTAGATTTGTACGGTAATTTTCTCAAAGTGAATAACGCTGGTACTACTTTGCTCGGTTATCAAACGAATGAATTATTAAATCAACCTTACTATTCACTTACGTATGAAGAAGATTTGGAAGAAATCATTAATGCCTTTCATAGCGTAAAAAAGGGGAAATCTATTTCTTTAGAAATACGGGCATATCATAAAAATAGAGATATTTACTACTTGCATGTTACAGCTGTTCCTATCTTTTTAAAGAATCATATTTCTGGGGTTTATTTAATGATTAAAGATATTACGGAAAGCAAACAACAACAAGAACAAATTAATTTTCTGGCATACCATGATACTTTAACAGAGCTTGCAAATCGCCGTTCATTTCATCAATATGTAGAACAAGCAATTGCTCGATCCGAAATATCAAAAAGGCCTTTTGCTGTTATGTTTCTCGACCTAGACCGCTTTAAGGTTATTAATGATACCCTCGGTCATAGGGTAGGAGACCTTCTATTAATTGCAGTAGCAAAAAGACTCGAAAGACTATCGACACCAAGTATGAAGCTTGCCCGGCTAGCTGGAGATGAGTTCACAATCCTTATCGAAAATTATAAAAAAAGACCCGATGTAAAAAAAATGGCTGATACGATTGTAGCAGCCATGAACGAACCATTCGAAATCGAAAATCAACATTTACAAATCTCACCGAGCATCGGGATTGCAATATATCCTGAAGCAGGTGAAGATCCATTGTCTATTTTACAGCATGCTGATATGGCCATGTACGAAGCAAAGAACAAAGGAAAAAACGGTAGCTCTCTGTACACGAAAGAATTGTATAAAAAAATGGAACGAAAAGCTCGAATTGAAAAAGATTTACCACTCGCTTTAGTAAACGAAGAGTTTTATCTCGTCTATCAACCACAAGTTGATATTACGACGAAAAAGATTATTGGTGCTGAAGCATTAATACGTTGGAAACACCCACTCCTAGGTGACATTCCGCCATGTGAGTTCATTCCAATTGTAGAAGAGACGCCACAAGTCGTTCCACTCGGTCATTGGGTATTAAAAGAATCCTGTCGCCAGTTAAAAATATGGCATACTTTCGGCTACACAGATTTAAAAATAAGTGTGAACTTATCCGCAAAAGAGTTCCAGCAAGAGAATTTAATCAAGAACATTTCACAAATACTAACAGACATTAAAGTCGATCCAAAGCATGTAATACTTGAGTTAACAGAACGCATTGCAATGATTGATGAAAAAGAAACATTATCAAGACTAAAACAATTAAAGGAATATGGTATTCAAACGTCCATTGATGACTTCGGTACCGGCTATTCTTCTCTCGCTTACTTATCAATTTTCCCTATCGATACATTAAAAGTACCGAGAGAATTTACACAACTAGCCGATCATCGACCTGAGGAAAGAGCTATCGTTTCCACTATCCTTTCCCTTGCAAATACTTTAAACCTTTCTGTCGTTGCTGAAGGAATTGAAACAGAAAAACAACTTAAGTTTCTACAAAAGAACAACTGTAAATATATGCAAGGCTACTATTTCAGTAAACCACTTACGAGTCATCAATTAATAAAATTTCTACAAAAAACACCCAGTATGAACCAATAGCTCATACTGGGTGTTTTTATAGTGTGGGAATTGTTTTCTCGTAATACTCCTCTGCAATTTCTTCATAAAAGGCTGCTGACGTCGTATAAAAATATGGAATTAGCCATAAGAATCCAATCCCGAGTGTAATACAACTTAATATAAACCAACCAATAAAACTTAAACATAAAATGAAATACTCCATCTTATGTCCATCCATCATACGACGGCTTTCTGTAATAGCTTGATTTATGGAATACTCAGGATGATCATTTATTATAAAGTACGTCATCGCATAAGAAAATGATTTAATAATGCCTGGAATAATAAATAGTAAAAACCATAAGAAGATATAAATGTTCACTACTATATATAATAAAAATGACTTTATAAACTTACTTCCTTCTGTAAACCATCTGAATATATGCCCAATACGCGCTTCTTTTTCACGAATGATATGCAGAGCTAAATAATAACCACCTAGCGTTAATGGACCTACCATCAATATTGTAATAACGTCTATTGAAAGTGAGTTATTTACTTCTTTCCAATCCCAAAATTGAGAGAAAATGAAATCAATACTAAAACTAAAAGCTGAAATAAGAATCGAAATCAGTAATGTTGCCCCGACAGCTAATCCCCATTTCCCTTCTAATGAATCTAACGCTTCTCCTTTTAAATCACTAATCATATTCTTCCTCCTATACGTAATAACTCTATTAGTATAGCATGTTCCTACTACAATTCAGCTTTTGAAAGATAGCGATAAAAATGCGCTGTCGTTGTACTCATATACGGGCTAAGCCAAAGAAATCCTATTCCGAGTGTAAGAATCGCTAAAATTGCCCAACCTATAAAACTCAGCCACAACAAAAATAAATCTAATTTGTGCCCCTTCATAAGACGCTTACTTTCTTTCATTGCCTGTGACACACTATACTCTGGATTTTCAACCATAACATAGTACGTCATCGCATAAGAAAAGTACATCACAATCATACCAACAATTGAAATAGCTAATAGTACAAAGAAAGCAATAGCAAAAGACGTATTTCCTTCTTCACCAAAAAATACAAATAAGGCTACTAGCAACATCGGGATCCATGTACCTGTATATAACAAAATCGCAAGCATTGCCCACATTGTTTTCATCATTCTTTTAAAGCCCCGAAATCCTTCGAATAAGTGATCTACTTTAGCACTTTCTCGTTTACTAATCTGTAAAAACACATTTGTATAACCGTATGATGTAATCCCATACGATGCGTTACTCAAAATTATTATGATGCAATAAAAAATACCAAATGTAATACCTGCTCCAATTGATATTGTTTCCTCTTCAAGTGAACCTGTGAAACCAGCAAATAGTAAAAATATAATAACTCCTGGAATTAAAAGTATAAGCATTGCAGCCATTGAAACAACATAACTTAAAATAAAATATAAAATCGTTGATCCAACACCTAGTCCCCATTTTCCCTTTAAAGAGTGCAACGCTTCTCGTTTCATTTCACCGATCATTTATTCATCCCCTTTATAAATTGTTGTACATTCTCTACTTATACAAGCATCAATATAATTATACCATTTTTGTAAAATTATCCATAAACTCCATAAAAAATCCGTAAAGGCAAAGCCTTTACGGATTTTTTATTTCATATCAGAAACGTTTAAACGGTTCACGGCACGTTGTAATGCCATTTCTGCACGTTTAAAGTCAACATGTGCTTGTTTATCTTGCATACGTTGTTCAGCGCGACGCTTCGCTTCATTTGCACGATGGATATCGATATGGTTTGCTTCTTCAGCAGATGATGATAATACAGTTACTTTATCCGGACGAACTTCGATAAAGCCACCGCTTACTGCTACATAATCAGTGTGTCCACCATTTTTCAGACGAACTGCACTAATTTTTAATGGTGCAACAGTTGGAATGTGACCTGGTAAGATCCCCATTTCCCCACTCTCTGCTTTTACGCTTACCATTTCTACTTCTTTTTCGTAAACCGGTCCATCAGGAGTTACAATACTGACTGGAAATGTCTTCATAATTCGTCCCTCCTAAGGCCTTACGCCATCATTTTCTTCGCGTTTTCAATAACTTCTTCAATACTACCTACAAGACGGAATGCATCTTCTGGAAGGTCATCATATTTTCCTTCTAGAATTTCTTTAAATCCGCTAACTGTATTTTTTACAGGTACGTAAGAACCTTTTTGACCTGTAAACTGCTCAGCTACGTGGAAGTTTTGAGATAAGAAGAATTGAATACGACGAGCACGATGTACAACTAACTTATCTTCTTCAGATAACTCATCCATACCTAAGATAGCGATGATATCTTGAAGCTCTTTATAACGCTGTAAAGTTTGCTGTACTTGACGAGCTACTTCATAATGCTCTTCTCCTACGATTTCTGGAGAAAGTGCACGAGATGTAGATGCTAATGGATCTACGGCTGGGTAAATACCCATTTGTGTTAAACGACGCTCTAAGTTTGTTGTTGCATCTAAGTGAGCGAACGTTGTAGCTGGTGCTGGATCCGTATAGTCATCGGCTGGTACATATACCGCTTGGATAGACGTGATAGATCCTTTATTTGTAGATGTAATACGCTCTTGTAATTGACCCATTTCTGTTGCAAGTGTTGGTTGGTAACCTACCGCAGATGGCATACGACCAAGAAGGGCAGATACTTCAGAACCTGCTTGCGTGAAACGGAAGATGTTATCGATGAACAGAAGTACGTCTTGTCCTTGCTCATCACGGAAATGCTCAGCCATTGTTAAACCGGTTAATGCAACACGTTGACGTGCTCCAGGTGGCTCATTCATTTGTCCGAATACCATCGCAGTTTTCTTAATTACGCCAGAATCGCTCATTTCGTGGTATAAGTCATTACCCTCACGAGTACGCTCACCTACACCAGCGAATACAGAGATACCACCGTGTTCTTGTGCGATGTTGTTAATTAATTCCTGAATTAATACCGTTTTACCTACACCGGCACCACCGAATAGACCGATTTTACCACCCTTAATGTAAGGAGCAAGTAAGTCTACTACTTTAATACCAGTTTCAAGAATTTCTACTTTAGTAGATAATTCTTCGAATGCAGGTGCTTGACGGTGAATTGGATCACGACGTACATCGGCAGGAACCTCACCATCTAAGTCAATTGCATCACCTAATACGTTAAATACGCGACCAAGTGTTGCATCTCCAACTGGTACAGAGATTGCTTTACCAGTATCTTCTACTTCTGTACCACGAACAAGTCCGTCTGTGGAAGACATTGCAACTGTACGAACTGTATCATCACCTAAATGAAGTGCAACTTCAAATGTTAAGTTAATGCTTGCTCCGTTTTCGTTGCTTTGTTTTACCGTAAGGGCGTTGTAGATTTCTGGTAGCTTTCCGCCATCAAACTTAACGTCTACAACCGGACCCATGATTTGCGTAACGCGCCCTTTATTCATCGGGTTCCCTCCTAGCTTTCTTTTAATTAGCCAACTTGCTACGAGCAGTTAGCTTTTCATTTTTTATTGGTTTATAGCTTACGCGACTCTTTTGAAAGAGCCGCCTACGCTTTTATAGAATCTAGTTCCAGCGACTAGAACATTCGGTCATTTCGTGCCTTCCTGCGAGGCAAACTACGCCTCTTCGTCAGGAGCTCCAATGCCCTCTTGTTCTGGACGAGCCGCTTCCACTTTTTAATACTACTCTAACGCTGCTGCTCCACCAACGATTTCCGTAATTTCTTGCGTAATCGCTGCCTGACGCGCACGGTTGAATGAAAGTGTAAGTGAATCGATAACTTCCATTGCGTTGTCTGTAGCACTCTTCATTGCTGTCATACGCGCTGCGTGTTCACTTGCTTTACCGTCTAGTAATGCACCGTACACTAAGCTTTCTGCGTATTGTGGCAATAGTACTTTTAAAATTTCTTCTTCAGAAGGTTCGAATTCATAAGCTGTCGTCGGTTTGTCAGACGCCACATCAGTAAGCGGTAAAATTTTATTTTCCGTTACTTCTTGTGAAATTTTACTTACGTAATGGTTGTAGTAAATATACAGCTCATCATAAGCACCATCTGCAAACATCGCAATTGCTCGAGAAGCAAGATCTTTAATATCAGTAAATGATGGGTGGTCAGATAGTCCAACTACTTCATCAATGATGTTAAAGCCGCGACGTTTTAAATAATCACGTCCTAGTCGGCCAAGCACAATAATTGAATATTGGTTTGAATCCATATTATGACGTTCACGAATTACGTTACTTACTGTACGTAATACGTTACTGTTATAACCACCTGCTAGTCCGCGATCAGATGTAATAACGATGTACCCTGTACGCTTTACAGGACGCGCATTTAGCATCGGATGATTAATTCCTTTACTTCCTTGCGCAATGCTCGCTACTACTTCTTGAATCTTTTCCATATACGGAACGAAAGATTTAGCATTTTGCTCTGCACGGTTTAACTTAGATGCAGATACCATCTCCATCGCCTTCGTAATTTGACTCGTTTTCTTTGTCGAGTTAATCTTCGCTTTTATATCGCGTAAAGATGCCACAGGTTTTCACCACCTTTTTTCCGGAAGTTGGCACGATTAGTAAGAATTCTCTTCCTAATCTACGTTGCAAGATATTCTTGCTCATGATTGAAGGAAAAGAATAGGTGCACCTACTCTTTTCCTTTACATAACCGTCAGCAATCTCAAAACTTGAGATGCCTTTTATATATTATTATCTAGCTCCAGCGGCTTGAATGTTCGGTGGCTTCACTTCTTCCTACGAGGCAAAGACCGCCTCTTCGTCAGAAGCTCCATCCCCCTCACATTCAGGACGAGCCACTTCCGCTTTTATTATTCAGAAGCTACGAATACTTTTTTAAATCCATTAATAGCTGCTGCAAATTTGTCGTCATCCGCAAGTTTCTTAGTTGTGCGGATTTCTTCTAATAAGTCAGTCGCATTAGAATCTAACCAAGCATGGAATTCTTCTTCGAAACGAGTGATATCTACTACTGGGATATCATCTAGGAATCCACGTGTTAAAGCGTAAAGAATGATAACTTGTTTCTCTACACGTAATGGTTTGTGTAATCCTTGTTTTAATACCTCAACAGTACGAGCACCACGGTTTAGTTTCGCTTGAGTTGCTTTATCAAGGTCAGAACCGAACTGAGCGAACGCTTCTAACTCACGGTAAGATGCAAGGTCAAGACGAAGTGTACCTGATACTTTACTCATTGCTTTAATCTGAGCAGATCCACCTACACGAGATACAGAAGTACCCGCATCGATCGCTGGACGTACGCCAGAGAAGAATAGGTCAGATTGTAAGAAGATTTGTCCATCCGTAATAGAAATTACGTTTGTTGGGATGTAAGCTGATACGTCCCCTGCTTGTGTTTCGATGAAAGGTAGTGCAGTTAAAGAACCGCCGCCTCTTGCATCACTTAATTTTGCTGCACGCTCTAATAAGCGAGAATGTAAGTAGAACACATCCCCTGGATATGCTTCACGACCTGGAGGACGACGTAATAGTAATGAAAGCTCGCGGTAAGCCGCTGCTTGTTTTGATAAGTCATCATATACTACTAATACGTGTTTACCATTGTACATGAACTCTTCACCCATTGTTACACCAGCATAAGCAGCTAAGTATAATAATGGAGCTGGTTGAGAAGCTGATGCAGTTACAACGATTGTGTAATCTAATGCACCGTGCTTACGTAGTGTTTCTACTACGTTACGTACAGTTGATTCTTTTTGTCCGATAGCTACATAGATACAAATCATATCTTCATCTTTTTGGTTAATGATTGTATCAAGCGCAACTGCTGTTTTACCTGTTTGACGGTCACCAATGATTAACTCACGTTGACCACGGCCAATTGGTACAAGAGCATCGATCGCTTTAATACCTGTTTGAAGTGGCTCATGAACAGATTTACGATCCATTACACCTGGTGCTGGACTTTCAATTGGACGAGTGTTTGTTGTATTGATTGGGCCTAAACCATCAACTGGTTGACCTAATGGGTTTACAACACGACCGATTAGTTCTTTTCCTACTGGTACTTGCATGATGCGACCAGTACGACGAACTTCGTCACCTTCACGAATTTCTGTGTAAGGTCCTAAAATAATGATACCTACGTTGTTTTCCTCTAAGTTTTGTGCTAGTCCCATAACGCCGTTAGAGAACTCTACAAGTTCACCAGCCATAACGTTATCAAGACCATGAGCACGCGCAATACCGTCACCAACTTGGATAACTGTACCAACATCACTAACTTCGATTTCAGACTGATAGTTCTCGATTTGTTGCTTTATCAGTGCGCTAATTTCTTCAGCTCTGATGCTCATGTGCTTCACCCCTATCTATTCTTCATTAATTCACGCTGAATACGTGCTAATTTTCCTTGTAAGCTTCCGTCGTAAATGCGATTTCCAATACGTACTTTAATGCCGCCTAGTAAATCTTCATCTACAACATTTTTTACGCGAATTGCATCTTTTCCCGTTCTCTTTGCAAATGCTTCTGCAATGTTAAGCTTCTCTTCTTCTGATAGAAGACGAGTAGAATATACAGTTGCGTCGGCTACGTTACGTTCTTCATTAGCAAGAACAACATATTCATCTGCAATTTCAGGTAAGATATCAATGCGTTTGTTATCAATTAAAATATATAACGTATTTAAAATAGATTCAGAAACAGATCCGAATACGTTTGCAAGAAACGTTTTCTTTTGTTCCTTTGAAATGTTCGGTTGCGTTAAAAAGCTATGTAGTTCTTCGTTCTTTACATAAACGTTTTGTACAAGGCGTAATTCCTCTTCAAACATTTCTAATACGTGTTTTTCTTTTGCAATTTTAAAAAGAGCGACAGCATAACGTTTTGCTACAATCCCATTGCTCATCGCGCTTCTCCTACTTCTTTAATATAATCGCGAATTAACTTAACTTGATCTTCTTCTTTTAATTCTTTTTCAATTACTTTAGAAGCAATTTGAACAGATAAAGAAGCGACTTGTTCTTGTAAAGCAGCAATCGCTTGCTCTTTTTCGCGTTGAATTTCTTGTACAGCAGATGCTTTAATTGATTCTGCTTCTTCTTTCGCAGCAGCAACAATAACATCTTTTTGATCTACAGCTTGTTTTTTCGCTCTTTCGATTAACTCTTGTGCTTCAACACGCGATTGTTTTAACATTTCACGTTGTTCTTCTACTAATTTCTTCGCTTCAGCGTTACTTCTTTCTGCAGCGTCGATTTCATTAGTAACATGCTCTTCACGTTCTTTCATAATTCCCATTAAAGGACCCCACGCAAATTTGCGTAGCATTACTAATAGAAGTAAGAAAATGAACAATGTATAAGCAATCGTTCCAAATGGAATGGAAGCCCCTAATAATAAAGTTGGCACAAGGATTCACTCCCTTCAAAATATCTAAATTGATCATATGAAAAAAAAAGACATACGTTTCGTTCATAAAGCAATGGCGAAGAAAGTTCGGAAAAACACTCTTCGCCATCTATGTAAGGGGAGTCTCCCTTATTTGTTCATTACGATGAATGCAATAACTACACCGATGATTGGAAGTGCCTCAACTAAAGCAACCCCGATGAACATAATTGTTTGAAGCGCGCCTTTTAATTCTGGTTGACGAGCAACACCTTCGATTGTACGTGATACGATAAGACCGTTACCAATACCTGCACCTAATGCTGATAAACCAATTGCAATTGCAGCTGCGATTACACCTAAACTCATTTAATTTGTCCTCCTTTGTATTATAAAAAAATAATTTTTTTCTTACTTAAATTATATTAATGGTCATGGCTTACTTTATGAGCCATATAAACCATCGTTAACATAACGAAAATAAATGACTGGATTGATCCAACGAATACACTGAATCCCATCCATGCTAACATTGGTACAAGCGCACCTAATGCTCCGAGGAACGATGCCCCGCCTAACTTAGCAAGTAATCCTAATAAGATCTCACCTGCATAAATGTTACCGAATAAACGAAGACCTAACGTTAATGTGTTAGCAAACTCCTCAATAACCTTTAATGGGAATAAGAATTTCATAGGTTGGAAATAACCTTTTACGTATTCTTTCGTACCCTTCATCTTAATTCCATAATAATGGGTGAGGGTAACTACCATCACGGCTAATGTTAATGCAACTGCTGGATCAGACGTTGGTGATCTCCACCATGCAATATGTTCGCCAGCCTCAACTGTTGAATACATGAATGGTAAACCAAGGAAGTTCGATACGATGATAAACATGATAAGCGTAACGCCAAGCGTTAAGAAACGTCCACCTGTTTTCCAGTCCATCGTACTATTGATAATCCCTTTCACGAAGTCAAACACCCATTCCATGAAGTTTTGCATCCCGGTTGGGCGAAGGGCTAAACTGCGAGTTCCAATAACAGCGATTAAGAAAACAATAACTGCTGCTACAGTAACCATCATAACTGATGACAAATCGAACGTTAAACCTAGAAATTCAACTAATTTACCGTGTTCCACTAGTAATTCACCTCTCTTCCCTGCTCTTATACTCTAAATAAAGAAAATCTATGATCATGACAAGGTATCCTGTCAGCAATCCTACACCTAGGCCCCACATCGCAATTAACTCTTGATATTTGGCTGCAAATAAAATTAATAATCCAATCGTGGCGAATCTCGAATATGTACTTACTGCTGTCGCCTTAAATTTTACGTTTTCTCCATTTGTTACGCGATCCAACAGCTTGTCTGTTCTACGTGCAATGATGCGCAAACTAAGAAAACTGAAAATCGTTCCGATAATCAGCCCAAGAAATACATCCTTGTAAGAGGTGAATCCCCATCCTAGCACTAGAAGCGCAAGCAAGTAGTACATATATTTCTTTTGTCTTTGGACAAGTCCATGTACGTCTATCATCATTGCTCTCCCGAATAGTAATGTCGAATGAGTCGAATCATTGCGTATATCCCTGTTCCTAATCCGAGTAATAACCCTATAATAAGAAACAATGGAAACGTTCCAACCTTACTATCAATCCACTGCCCACCAAAGATTCCAATAAGAATAGAACCGACTAACTGAGCAAGAATACCTGACATTAAAGCATAAGCTTTTATATGGCTGCGATCGTTTTTTTGCAAGGATTCATCCCTCCAATATGTAACCCTCATTCACGATGTATTAATAATAACTCATTTTTTTGCATAAATCCTATACAAAATAAAAAGTTTACATTTTCGTCACGGAATAGATGTATTTTTGTCACTGAAAGCCCTACCATCTATCCCCGTTGTTAGCATACAATAGGGTATTAACAGTGTCAACGAGAAATCGTAAAAAATCAAAAAATTTGAGTATTAGTCATTTCCTCCCAAAAATGAAAACGTTCCCCTTCTAAATACTGGTTAGAGATATGCAATTTCTAACAGTTTTCTCTTTATAATAGAAGGAAATGTTCACAAGTTTGTCACTATTATATTTTTAAGATATAACGCTTTCCTTCCATAATATAGTGCTCTTTAGACGTAAGACTTCTATATTATATGTGATGTGTATGCAACTTATGTTGTATATACTATGTATATTTATCCCCCCTCCCCTACCTCATCAAGGTACAAAAAAACGAGAGGGAACCCCCTCTCGTCAGTTGTCTTACTTCGTTCCGAATAAACGGTCACCAGCATCACCAAGACCTGGTACTACATATCCGTGGTCATTTAATTTCTCATCTAATGCTGCTACATAAATATCAACATCAGGATGTTCTTCTTGTACTACTTTTACTCCTTCTGGAGCTGCAACGATACACATTAATTTAATTTGTTTTGCACCGCGCTTTTTCAGAGAGTTAATTGCTTCAGCTGCAGAACCACCTGTTGCTAGCATCGGATCTAGTACGATGAAGTCACGCTCTTCTACATCCGTTGGAAGTTTCACATAGTATTCTACCGGTTGCAATGTTTTAGGGTCGCGGTATAAACCAACGTGCCCTACTTTTGCTGCTGGAATTAATTTCAGAATTCCATCAACCATTCCTAAACCTGCACGTAAAATCGGAATTAAACCAAGCTTTTTACCAGCGATCACTTTTGTTGTCGCTTTGCTTACAGGTGTTTCAATCTCAATGTCTTTAAGTGGAAGATCGCGAGTAATTTCGAAAGCCATTAAACTTGCTACTTCGTCCACTAATTCACGAAAATCTTTCGTGCCTGTATTCTTATCGCGAATATATGTAATCTTATGTTGAATTAACGGGTGATCAAATACATACAGTTTTCCCATGTGAATCTCTCCTTTAGATGATATTCATGCGTTTGCACGCTTTTTTACACTATTTACGATTGTAAAGAAAACGCTACTAATATTCAAGGGCAAATTTGGCAAAATCATGATTTTACGATGAATCTATCTAGTATCTTTACCAATTATGGGAGCTGTATCCTTCATTATATCGCCAAAATTTATTCATCATTTGTATACATACTTAAAGAACAATATATGTCCAAAAAAAAACTGCCAAAACAATTACGTCTCAGCAGCCTTCTTTCATCTATTATAGGTCTGTGTACATTGGGAATTTGCTCGTTAACGCTTCTACACGCTTACTTGCTTCTTCTAATGCAGCTTCATTTTCATGATTTTTTAATGTATAAGCAATAAGTGACGCAATTTCATCCATGTCTTCTAAACCGAAACCACGAGATGTTACAGCTGCCGTACCGATACGTACACCGCTTGTTACAAATGGGCTTGCTGTTTCAAATGGAATTGTATTTTTGTTCACTGTAATACCAACTTCATCTAATACGTGCTCTGCTACTTTACCTGTGATTTCTAAGTTACGAACATCGATCAGGATTAAATGATTGTCTGTTCCACCAGAAACAAGTGTAAGTCCTTCTTTTTGAAGACCTTCAGCTAAGCGGTTCGCATTATTAATGATATTTTGTGCATATGTTTTAAACTCATCTTGTAGTGTCTCACCAAATGCAACAGCTTTTGCAGCGATTACGTGCATAAGTGGACCACCTTGAATACCAGGGAAGATTGATTTATCAATTTGTTTTGCAAATTGCTCTTCACATAAAATCATACCACCACGTGGACCACGTAATGTTTTATGTGTTGTCGTTGTAACGAAATGTGCGTGTGGTACTGGGTTTGGATGTAAACCAGCAGCTACTAAACCAGCGATATGTGCCATATCAACCATAAAGTATGCACCCACTTCATCTGCAATCTCACGGAATCGTTTGAAATCGATAACACGAGGATATGCACTTGCACCTGCAACGATTAATTTTGGTTTATGTTCTTTCGCTTTTGCTAATACATCATCGTAATTAATACGGTGAGATTCAGCATCCACGCCATATTCTACGAAATTATATTGTACTCCACTGAAGTTAACAGGGCTTCCGTGTGTTAAGTGACCACCATGAGATAAATTCATACCAAGTACTGTATCGCCTTGCTCTAAAATCGTAAAGTATACTGCCATGTTCGCTTGTGCACCAGAATGTGGTTGAACATTTACATGCTCTGCACCAAAGATTTCTTTCGCGCGATCACGTGCGATATCTTCCACTACGTCTACGTGCTCACAGCCACCATAGTAACGTTTTCCAGGATATCCCTCAGCATACTTATTCGTTAAAACAGAACCTTGCGCCTCCATTACTGCTTCACTTACGAAGTTTTCCGAAGCAATTAACTCAATCTTTGAACGCTGTCTTCCTAGTTCTGCCTCAATTGCAGCAAATACCTTTTCATCTTGACGTTTTAAATGATTCACCAAAATCCCCCTTTTCTGAACGAATTACATCGATTCCCAATAGTTTTTTCTCATTTATTCAGAAAAAACGAAAATTCAGGTTGTAATTCTTTCGAACCTTCATGTTTTCAACTACATTCTAACATGACTTTCTATATCATAAAAGAAAAAAAAGACCGAAAATCGGTCTTTTCTTTCTTCTATTATAAAGTCAGACTACATACCTTTTATCTTTCGATATAAAGCCATTATGCGACTTTATAATTTTTTATGTCTAACGGCAAGTGATAGTCTCTTCCTTCGCCGCATAAACAGCACGTGCTCCACCAATTAGTTTTCCACGTGTTGTTGCCATCGTTACATGCGCACTTCCAATTTCCTTCACACCTGTACGAACCGGAACAGCTACATGCTTTAAATGCATACCGATAAATGTATCACCAATATCCATTCCTGCATCTGCTTTAATAAACTCAATTACTACCGGATCTTTCAAATTGTGATACGCATATGTTGCTAATGCACCACCTGCTGATCTAACAGGCGTAACTGTTACAATTTCAAATTGATATTTCATCGCTAACTCTCTCTCAACTACTAAAGCACGGTTTAAATGCTCACAACATTGAAACGCCAACTCAATACCTGTTTGCTCTTGAAATTGTTTTAACTCAGAAAAAATCGCCTCTGCTACTTCCATCGTTCCTGATGTCCCAATTCTTTCTCCTAGCACTTCGCTCGTGCTACATCCCACTACAAAAATTTGACCACTTTGTAATGAAGCTTGTTCTTGGAAATCAGAAAGCGAAATTTGTAACTGTTCTCTTACCTTTACGATTTCTGTCATTACGCCTCTTCCTTTCACAGGTTGGTTCACCAAATTATATTTCATACTACTTCTAGTTAGAATCTATTACTTTGTTTCGTATGTTTTAATTTTTCCTACGCGGTTTTCATGACGACCACCTTCATAGTCAGTTGTTAACCAAATTTTTGCGATGTCACGTGCTAGACCTGCACCAATTACACGCTCGCCCATTGCTAACATGTTCGTATCATTATGCTCTCTCGTTGCTTTCGCACTGAAAGTATCATGAACTAATGCACAACGAATACCATTTACTTTGTTTGCTGCAATTGACATACCGATGCCTGTCCCACAAACTAAAATACCACGATCTACTTCGCCATTCGCTACCATTTCCGCTGCTGGAAACGCAAAATCAGGGTAATCAACAGAACCAGCTTCACATTCACAACCTAAATCAATATATTCAATATTTAACTCTTCTAATAAACTTACAAGTTCTTTACGGATATTCATACCGCCGTGATCAGATGCTACTACTACTTTCATTTTTACCCCTCCAAAGTTTCAATCAATTATCTTCATTTCTCACTCGTTACCTTAACGGAACGAAGTGATCTCCAATATCGTATTATACACGAAACATCAACCTTCTGAATGTTTTTTCAGTAAAGTTTGTACAAGTTTTTCCATCTCTTCTAACGTTTCTTTATAAATAGAAAGTGACCCGCCAAATGGGTCTGAAATATCCTTACTTATCCCCTCAGTTACTCCATATAATGTATCCACTTTCTTTTCAACACTCGGATAATGCCCAAGTACAATTTGCTTATGGTTTTCCGTCATTGTTACTACAATATCTGCCCAATCAATCAAAGCTTCATTTATCTGCTGCGAAGCATGATCGATTGTAATTCCCTTTTCAGCTAAAGCTTCCTTTGCATATATCGACGCATCACTTCCAGGATAGGCGAAAACACCAGCAGATTGCACTTCAAAATTACCTTCTCCATGATGACGAAGTAACGCCTCAGCCATCGGGCTACGGCATGTATTTCCAGTGCAAATAAATAACACTCGTTTCATCCAAACCCACCCCTTTTCTTCTTTTTCCTATCTTTCATCATAACGTACATAAGAATAGAACAAAAGAAATGTGAATATACGAAAGGCGCATTTCTCTTATATTTTTTCTAAGAAAAATGCGCCTTATCCACATATATGTGAAACCCTATTTCCAAGTGCCTAGAGTATTTTAACATACATAGCAAGCGTACTACAAAACAAAATAAGGAATCCATTTCATATGAAACGGACTCCTCTTATACAATAATTATTTCATTGTAACTTTCATTACTTCTGTTGAACCTTTTGTAGCTGTTACGCCTACAGTTGTTTTAATAGACTCAGCTGCATCTGTGTTTGTAATAACGATTGGAGTAATTGTACTTTTCGCTTTTTCACGGATTAATTCTAAGTCGAATGAGATTAATTTATCTCCAGCTTTTACAGCTTGGCCTTCAGAAACGTGAGCTTCGAAACCTTCGCCTTCCATTTTTACAGTTTCTAATCCAACGTGGATTAAAATTTCTGTACCGTTTTTCGCTTTAATTCCTACAGCATGTTTTGTGTGGAATAACTGTACGATTTCACCATCAACTGGAGATACAACTACACCTTCAGTAGGATCGATTGCAACACCTTCACCCATCATACGACCAGCGAATACTGGATCTGGTACTTCTTCAATATTTTTCACTGCTCCAGTTAATGGAGCTACGATTGTTTCTTCATTTGTTTTTGAACCAAAACCGAATAATTTTTTAAACATAGGATAGTCCTCCTCATAATTTACCTAAAAGTTTATAGGGCAATCCCTAGTAAAACCCGGGATACATGTAAGACTTCATACTTCGAATATTATACTGTAAAAACGCTTTCGAAATAAATTACGTCATTACTAATAGACTCTTATTGTAGCTCTTTGCAAAATTCCAGTCAATTCTGATTGTCTGAATAACAATAAGAAGTTAACTTCTACTTATATTTTCTCTTTTTTTACCCAACTTGTCTAGAGGTCTTTACTACATTTTTCTTTTTGTCGCTAATTTGTAAAATTATTTTCAAACTTTTTTCGAAATCCACTTGAATAAAGTAAGTAACTATTTTATTATTACTTACATAAGGTAAGTTAATAACTTTTAGGAGGTTTTTAAAATGATGGATATTGGTCTTCTTATTATTCGTCTTATTATAGGTATTACATTCATGGGTCATGGTGCTCAAAAACTATTTGGTTGGTTCGGCGGCTACGGTTTAAAGGGAACTGGCGGCTGGATGGAGTCAATTGGCTTACGCCCTGGTGTATTCATGGCATTTATGGCTGGCGCAACTGAATTATTAGGTGGTTTCTTATTCGCATCAGGTATATTCACTGCAATTGGTTCATTATTTATCGTTGGAACAATGTTAATGGCAATCTTCACTGTTCACGGAAAAAATGGTTACTGGATCACACAAAACGGATTTGAGTATAATTTAATGTTAATCGCTGTCGCTGTCGGAGTAGCTTTAATCGGACCTGGGGCATACGTTTTATTATAATTTTTACCTTGAATTCGAGATTATTTAGACGGAACTTACTTCAATCACAATGAAGTAAGTTCTTTTTATGTAATAAAAATATTATTTTCAGCAGGAGTTTTCCACTAACATCTTGTAAACAAACAATAAGTCGTCATATTTAGAAAGGGGATTTTACGCATGTTATCCATTAATCCAAATGAACAAACGGAAAAAGAGAATTACAAATTATTAACGGGAAGTATCATTCCACGCCCTGTCGCATTCGTTACTTCTGTAACAAAAGATGGCGTATTAAACGGAGCACCGTATAGCTATTTCAATATTGTCGCTGCTAATCCACCACTTATCTCAGTTTCTGTACAACGAAAAGCAGGAACACCGAAAGATACTTCTCGAAACGCAATCGAAAAGGGTGAGTTTGTCGTACATATTTCTGATGAATCTTACGTAGAAGCAATTAACGAAACAGCGGCTAACCTCCCGCCAAATGAGAGCGAAATTGAACTAGCAAAACTAACACCAATTGAAAGTGATGTTATCTCCGTTCCAGGTGTAAAAGAAGCCAATATTCGAATGGAGTGCGTACTAGAACGCGCAATCCCTCTTGGCGGAACAGAAGACTCACCAGCTTGCGATCTACTAATCGGACGCGTCGTTCGTTTCCACGTCGCAGAACACCTATACGAAAACGGACGCATTCATGCAGAAGGACTAAAACCAGTAAGCCGCCTAGCAGGACACAACTACGCAAAACTAGGAGAACAATTTGAATTGGTGAGGCCAATTTAAAGGCAGAGGCGGCTCGTTCAGAATGAGAAGGGGATGGAGCTCCTGACGTAGAGGCGCTTTTTGCCTCGCAGGAAGGCGCGAAGCCACCGACCATTCTAACCGCTGGAACTGGATATATCCCCTAAAAGCGCAAGAGGCCCGTTCACTTCCATCACCTAAACATAACCCCCCGCTGAAAGCGGGGGATTTTTTATCGTAATTCTTCGTTCTTCTCCTCTAATGCCGGGAATTTCTCTTTTTTAGATCTACCAAGCTTTATTACAAAGAAATATAAGGAAAGTAACGTAATAAGGAAAACAATTAAAAACGGATACGGAGAATAAAAAGTACGCGCCGCCTCTGATTTTCCTGCAACAAACTTCAATGACTCAATATCTAAAAACTCAGCAAACATTTGTACACCGAGCATACTGAACCAAAAAACAAAAAAACTAATAATAATACCAAAAACTTGCTTTAATCTCGTCATTCATCTCATCCTTTCTATATTTGTAATTTTTTAGTGTGATCAATATAGTACAAACGAAACTATGCACAGAAAGGAACTATCTCACCATTCACGAATTAACTTAATCCAACCTAACATCGAAATTTGCAAAATAACACCCAATATTATAAGTCTTCTTAGCCATCGAGGAAAGAAGGTTAAAAGCTTAACATACCATTCCAATAGCTTGTTCATAATTCCCTCCTACATAAAATTATATAGGAAAAAGGAGATACAATCCAAACCCAACAAGAATAATACCACCTACTATTTCACCGTATGTGCCAAGTATATTTTTGGCATGGCTACCAAGCAATAAACCCATCCAAGCCAGTAACATACTTATTAGTCCGAACAATAATATCGTAATAATTGTCTCTGCTCCGTAAATTCCAAGACTAAGACCTACTGAAAAACTATCTATACTAACGCCAAATGCAAATACGAATAAACTAATTCCGATAGGGGCCGTTCTAGTCTCTTCATTCTCCAAAACAGATGAATATACAATATAGAATCCTAGTCCAATTAATAAAATAGCACCTGCAAAATGTGCAATGTCTCCATACTGCTCTGATAAAAAGCGACCTAATACCATCCCTATAAATGGCATGATAATATGAAATATCCCTATCGTCATACCGATATACAGGATCTGTCTTCCCTTTAAGGTCATCATTCCCATACCAAGGCTCACCGAGAACGCATCCATCCCTAGGGCGAATGCCATAATTATTAAAGGTATTAGCTGTTCAAACGTCATTCATGTCCCTCCTCGGACGTGCTACTTCAAAATATGCTTATCCGAGGAGAAATATTCGGTTTGCTAATCGTACCTTATGATTCCGTAATAACCTGATGTCCTGCCGCTTTCGTTAAGCGATTCATAATGGCATTCCCTATTCCTTCATTCGGGAATGATTCACTAAAAATAACATCCACTTCACTTGCATCAAACGTTCTAAGTACATCATATAATTTAGTCGCAACGCTAGCTAAATCACTTCGAACACCACAAGACAATACAACATCCGCGCTATATACATGCTGATACTCTTCTGTCGTTAATACACCTACTTTGAACCCTTCTTCTTTCTTCTCATCCACAAGGCGTTGAATAAATTCACGTGAACCTTCTACAATACTCAGTGGCGCTTTCGGTGCATAATGTGTATATTTCATTCCAGGTGATTTCGGTTTTTCTTTCTCGTCCTTTAAAGCCGGATCTAAAGAAACAGTACCAATCACCTCTTCTAATTGTTCTTTCGTAATCCCACCTGGGCGTAATATCGTTGGAACAGCGCTCGTACAATCAATTACAGTCGATTCAACACCTACTCCCGTCGCACCACCATCTACAATACCTGCGATTTTCTCATTTAAATCTTCATATACGTGAGACGCTAACGTCGGACTTGGACGACCAGAACGATTCGCACTCGGTGCTGCAACAGGTACATTCGCCTCTTCAATAAGAGCAAGCGCTACTGGATGATCAGGCATTCTTACTCCAACCGTATTAAGTCCTGCCGTCACCTTCTCTGAAATTCCTTCTTTTCTAGGTAAAATAATTGTTAACGGACCTGGCCAAAAGTGCTCCATTAACTTCTCTGCAACTGGCGGGATTTCTTTCACAATCCCGTCCAACTGTGATTTTGTACCGATGTGGACAATCAGTGGATTATCACTCGGTCTTCCTTTCGCTTCAAAAATTTTCGCGATTGCTTCATCATTCATCGCGTTGGCGCCTAGTCCATATACCGTTTCTGTAGGGAAGGCAATCGCCTCGTTTTCCCTTAATAATTTTGCTGCTTCTTCTAACTGTGGATAATATTTTTTTCTTTCCACAACATTATCCACAACCCACATATTTGTATGCATTTTTTCCCACGTCCTTTTCTACCCTGAAATACTTGTCTATTTTTAGTTTACTATGAGATTTATCCAAAAGACAAACAAGGTTTATCCACAAAATGTGGATAAACCTAATTAATCCGTGGATAACTTTGTGAATAGCTGACAATTTAGTATTATTGCATTTGGCTCTTTTATATTTTTACAAAAGTGTTCTAACTGTCGAATTCCCTCTGGTACGTTTTCTTTCTCTATAGTAACAAAGTCAAAAAACTGAAAGATTGTTATAGATTGTGGATGATTTGTTAGTAAGTACAATTGTCGAATATTTTTTTCTTTCATATACTGCAAAAACATTTCAAAAAAATATAAGAAAGTCTGTTTATCCACATTAGGTGTGAATAAACAAGAACGAATCAGTGCATGTTCTTCACTTTGTTCATATCCGATAACAGCCCGTATCTCTTCCGCCTCTTCCAAAATCATAAATTGCGCGTACAACTCATTTATTTTATCATCTTTTTTATTAGCTTGTCCGAAAAAAGAATGCAATCTTTCCACATCTGCTTTCGTCGCAAAATATACTTTCTTCATAGTAAATCCCTCCTCTTTTTTATATATGAGAAGGGATTTACTAATAGTACTATTTAGAGAATAAAGATGTAAAAGCCTCTACAATAAATAACTTAACTTCTGGCTTTTCTTCTTCCTCCTCTACTTTTACATACTCATTTTGTTTTTCTTGCTTTTGTTCCACAGGTTTCTCCACTTTGTCCACAGTTTTTGTTTCCTCTTTACTTACAGGTTGTTCTTCTACTTTTGTTTCATTTTTTACTACTTTCTTTTCAGAAGCTGTTACTTTTTTTACAGCTTCCTGCTTTACAACTTTCGTTTCTTTCACTTTACCCTCTTTCTTCTCTGGTACATCCACCACTTCCTCATCTTGCTCCTTAACTTCCCCCTCTTCAGGAGATTCAGCCTTCACAACATGTTCTTCCTTCCTTACAGCTGTACCACTTGAAAAATCTAAGAAACACATCGGTGGAAATAATACACACCACCAGTTTGCCCCTTCCCCTTCCCCAATTGTAATCAATACCGCCTCATATTCCCCTGCTGGATAAATAAAATTCCCATATACCTTTGTAGGAAACTTTACATTCTTACTAAATTTCACTTGAAATGAATCTTTACTTCCTTCTTTTTTCAACGTATTTGCCACTGTTTTTTCGATTTCTGGAATATGACTTTGAATGACTTTACGCGCCTCTTCAAATGAAGTTAAATCCGCTACCCATCCATCAATTTGTGCTTTTACTTCATCACGCACTTTGCGCTTTAACACCTGATCTTTATCTGAATCACTATTTGCTAAAATTCGTAATCGAACGGCCTCTTTCGGAATAACTGAAGGCCCTTTTGCATCAGCTTTCATATATCCAAACTGCACAAGTAACTGTGCACCAATTAATAATAGAAGAAGATAAGCAATAACTTGTTTTTTCATTTCCTCCACCGTCCCTTCTACAAACAGTGTGGACAGACTTTCATCTTTCTAAACTATTAAATTCAAAATCTATATGAATTTTTCCACAAAAAAATAGAGTAAGGTGTGAACCTTACTCCATCTCTGCAAATACCATACGATCTTTTCCATTAATATCAAAAACAACCTCAACATGAGCATGTGGAAAAGCTTGTTGTAACAACCCTTTTACATCCTCACCTTGCCCTACTCCAATTTCAAATGCCACAATTGCTTTCTTCTGCAACACATTCGGCAACTCTTCCATAAAACGGCGATAGAAATCTAATCCGTCTTCACCACCAACAAGTGCTCTCTTTGGCTCATGCTCTTTCACCACAGGAGAAAGGCCACGCCAATCCTCTTCCGGTATATATGGAGGGTTTGAAACAACAACATCTAACTTTTGACTTGTTTTATAAAATGGTGACAATAAATCACCATGATAGAACGTTACTTCTGCGCCCAAAGTTTTTGCATTTTCTTTTGCAACTTCAATCGACTCTTGTGCAATATCTACCGTATACACATGAAGATTTTTATTTTCTAAAGCAAGCGTAATAGAAATCGCTCCACTACCTGTACCGATATCCGCCACATGCAGTTTCTCATCACCGAAATGACGCTCGATTCTTTCTAACACTCCTACTATAAGCTCTTCTGTTTCCGGTCTTGGTATTAATACTTCTTCATTCACAAAGAACGACCGTCCATAAAACATTTCATAACCAATCATATATTGAATAGGAATACCTTCTACATGCTTGTGAATAAACTCCGTAAAACTTGTTTCTTGTTCCACAGTTATTTCTTCACGCATATTCATGAGCATTCCGGTTCTGTTCGTCTTTAATACATGACAAAGGACAATTTCTCCCGCATTTTCATCTCGTCCATTTTCCTGTAAAAAAGAAGAAGCCCATTTCAGGGCTTCATAGACACGCATTACTCAGCTGCCTCCATCTTTTGAGCCTGATCTTCCATCACTAAGGCATTGATGAAATCATCTAACTTACCTTGTAAGATTTGATCTAGCTTTTGAATCGTTAAACCGATTCGATGGTCTGTAACACGGTTTTGCGGGAAATTATACGTACGAATACGCTCTGAACGATCACCCGTACCAACAGCTTGTTTACGGTTTTGATCATACTCAGCTTGCGCTTCTTGTCTAAACTTATCATAAACACGTGCGCGTAATACTTTCATCGCTTTTTCTTTATTCTTGATTTGTGATTTCTCATCCTGACACGATACAACTACACCAGTCGGTAAATGCGTTAAACGTACCGCTGACATCGTTGTATTAACACTTTGTCCACCAGGACCACTAGAAGCAAACGTATCAACACGAACATCTTTTTCATGAATACTAATTTCTACTTCTTCTGCCTCTGGTAATACAGCTACAGTTGCTGTAGATGTATGAATACGTCCACCAGATTCCGTTTCAGGAACACGTTGTACACGGTGAGCACCATTCTCGAATTTTAGCTTCGCGAAAGCACCTTTACCGTTAATCATAAAGATAATCTCTTTATATCCACCTAACTCTGTATAGCTCGCTTCGATAATTTCAGTTTTCCAACCTTGTACCTCAGCATAACGGCTATACATACGATATAAATCACCAGCAAATAAAGCCGCCTCGTCACCACCAGCAGCACCACGAACCTCTACGATAACGTTTTTATCATCATTAGGGTCTTTTGGAACAAGTAAAATTTTCAGACGCTCTGACAATTCTTTATCTTGTCCTTCTAATTCAGAAACCTCTTCTTTTACCATGTCACGCATATCAGCGTCTAACTTATCTTCTAACATTGCTTTTGCATCTCTTAATTGCTCACGAACATCTTTATACTCACGGTACACCTCTACCGTTTCCTGCATATCAGATTGTTCCTTTGAATACTCACGAAGCTTATTCGTATCGCTAATAACCTCTGGGTCACTTAACAATTCATTTAACTTCTCATAACGATCTTCTACAGCTTGCAAACGATCTAACACACCATTCACCTCTACATCCTAGTATCTAATACAAATAGTATATGGTACTTAATCAAAAAAACGCAAATTATATTTAAAAGCGTAAGCGGCTCGCTCAGAATCGCAGGACATTGGAACTCTCGACCTTGAAGCGCTCTTTGCTTCGAGCGAGAGAGTGAAATGGCCGGAGATTCTAGCCGCTGAAGCTAGATAATATTTAAAAGCGCAAGCGGCTTGCTCAGAATGGGAGAAGGTTGGAGCTTCTGACAGAGAGGTGCTCTTTGCCTCGCAGGAAGAAGCGAAACCACCGACCATTCTAGCCGCTGGAGCTAGATAATATTTAAAAGCGTAAGCGGCTTGCTCAGCTCTGACTGCTAAAGTTCTTAGCTGTTTGAAGAGCCGGCCACCAATCTTCATTTATTTTCGAAAAAAACCCGCTCTACATAGCGAGTTTCATTTATCTTTGTTTTGTAGGTACTGCATGACAATGACGACAACGTGGTTCATACGATTCCGAAGCCCCAACTAAAATAATTGGATCATCAAATGCCGCTGGTTCTCCATCGATTAAACGTTGCGTACGACTTGCAGGAGATCCGCATGCAGAACAAACTGCCTGCAACTTAGTTACATGTTCAGCAATCGCCATCAGCTGAGGAACTTGTCCAAATGGTAGACCACGGAAATCTTGGTCTAATCCAGCTACAATGACACGATAGCCACGATTTGCCAATACTTGCACCACTTCCACAATGTCCCCATCAAAAAATTGTACCTCATCGATTGCAATAACATCCATTTCTTCTGTTACATGGTTAAATATATCTTTTGAAGCTGAAACAGGAACTGCTTTAACCTTTAATCCATTATGTGATACAACATCTTCTTCACTATAACGATTATCAATACATGGTTTAAATACAATCGCATGTTGTTTCGCAAATTGCGTACGGCGTATACGGCGGATGAGCTCTTCTGATTTTCCAGAAAACATACTCCCGCAAATCACTTCAATCCAACCATTTTGATTCATTAAGTACATTGAGCTCTCCTTTCATCTACTTTCCTAATCCAAAGTAGGGTAAAGGTTTAATATTTTTGCAAAAAAAACAGACAAGCGAATACATACACTTGCCTGTTTTATGTTCTTTATTACTTGATACCGTATTTCTTATTGAAGCGGTCAACACGTCCGTCTGCAGTAGCAAACTTCTGACGTCCAGTGTAGAATGGGTGAGAATCAGAACTGATCTCAATTTTTAGTAATGGATAAGTGTTACCATCTTCCCACTCAACAGTTTCGCTAGAGCCTTTAGTAGACCCGCTTAAGAATTTGAAGCCTGTGTTCGTGTCCATAAATACAACTTTATTGTAATTTGGATGGATTCCTGCTTTCATTCTTTTCATCTCCTTCCGCCCTGAATCATTTTCGAAACAGAGTTTTTCATCTTCAGCTGCTTACACAACTATATTGATGAAACACATATGATGAAATTATAACAAGGCTAACTCCATTTTGCAACTACCTGTTTTTGTCTTTTTAAAATTTAAAAGCGCAAGCGGCTCATTCAGAATCGCAGGACATTGGAGCTCTCGACCAAGAAGCGCTTTTTGCTTCGACCGAGAGAGCGAAATGGCCGGAGATTCTAGCCGCTGGAGCTGGATATAATTAAAAGCGCAAGCGGCTCGTTCAGAATCCGGGACACTTCAAACTCTCGACCCAAATATGATTTTCATCTCAAAAAACAAAATTTTTCCCATATATTACTCTCCCTAATATTCCCTTAAAAAAACATAAAAAACTCGCTTACCACAAAATAAGCGAGTCCCAATCTTTTCCCTTTACTTAGTTGTTACATATCTTTTTGAGTCTGCAACAATGTTTTGTAAAAATTCTTCATTTGTCTTTGTTTGACGAAGTTTACGTAAGAAACCTTCGACAAAGTCTGGTGTATCACGCATTGTTTTACGAATACCCCATAGCTTGTCTAAATGTTCTTTCGGAATTAATAGATCTTCTTTACGTGTACCAGAACGGCGAATATCAATTGCCGGGAAGATACGGCGCTCAGCTAATGAACGATCTAAGTGAAGTTCCATATTTCCAGTTCCTTTAAATTCTTCGTAAATTACATCGTCCATACGAGATCCTGTATCAACAAGCGCTGTTGCTAAAATCGTTAAGCTACCGCCTTCTTCAATATTACGTGCAGCTCCAAAGAAACGCTTCGGTCTATGGAAGGCAGCTGGGTCGATACCACCCGATAATGTTCTACCACTTGGCGGAATAACAAGGTTGTAAGCTCGCGCTAAACGGGTAATACTATCCATTAAAATGATAACATCTTTTTTGTGCTCTACAAGACGCATTGCACGTTCTAACACAAGTTCCGCTACTTTAATATGATTTTCTGGCACTTCATCAAAAGTAGAGCTTACAACATCTCCTTTAACAGAACGTTCAATGTCTGTTACTTCCTCTGGACGCTCATCAATTAAAAGTACAATTAATTCAGCTTCCGGGTGATTTGTTGTAACACTGTGTGCGATTTCTTTTAATAGACTTGTTTTACCAGCCTTTGGAGGCGCGACAATTAAACCACGTTGTCCAAATCCAACTGGTGCGATTAAATCCATGATGCGTGTCGGTAACTTTTTCGGTTCCGTTTCCAATTTCATTTGGCGATCTGGGTATAATGGTGTTAATGCAGGGAAATGCACACGCTCTTTTGCTGACTCTGGATCATCTCCGTTTACAGCTTCAACTTGTAATAATCCAAAATAGCGTTCATTTTCTTTCGGAGGTCGTACTTTACCAGAAACCTTGTCTCCATTACGTAAATCGAAACGACGAATTTGCGAAGCTGAGATATAAATATCTTCTGAGCTTGGAGAATAGTTGATAGGACGTAGGAATCCAAATCCTTCTGATTGAATAATTTCTAATACGCCTTCCATGAAGAAGAAACCTTCTTTTTCTGCTCGAGCTTTTAGGATAGCGAAGATTAACTCTTTTTTCGTTAATTTGCTATAATACGAAATCTTAAATTCTTTCGCAAGCTCGTATAACTCTTTTAATTTCATGTTTTCTAATGCTGCAATTGACAAATTCATTCAGACACCACACTTTAACATTATTCTCTTTTCACATGGGTAAAGGGAAAAAATACGGAAGGCAAATAATTAATAATGAAAGGCAATAAGTTCAAGTAGGGTAATATTCACTATTGTAACCCTTTTATCTAGTTTTAATCAATACGTTGAAACACAAATACAAGAAGCGAAGACAAGAAAATTTGTCTTCGCTTTTATTTAACCTAGTTCCAGTAGCTAGAATGGTCAGGAGCTCCAATGCCCTGCGATTCTGAACGAGCTGCTTCCACTTTTTATTCAATCCAGCTTCAGCAGCTAGAATGGTCGGTGGCTTCACTTCTTCCTACGAGGCAAAAAGCGCTTCTACGTCAGAAGCTCCATCCCCCTCCCATTCTGAACGAGCTGCTTACGCTTTTTATTTAATAACCAAGTTTGGTTTTTTATTCAAGCTATGACGTCCGTCTACGAAGCGTACTGTGCCTGATTTTGCACGCATAACAAGGGATTGTGTTGTTCCTACGCTACCTTTAAATTGAACGCCGCGTAATAGTTCTCCGTCTGTTACGCCTGTTGCCGCAAAGATTGCATCGTCACCTTTTACTAAGTCTTCCATGCGAAGAATACGATTTATATCTTCAATACCCATTTTTTTACAACGAGCTAATTCAGCTTCATTTTGAGGCAGAAGCTTTCCGTGGATTTCTCCACCTAAACATTTTAATGCAACTGCTGCTAATACACCCTCAGGTGCTCCACCAGAGCCGAATAAAATATCTACACCTGTGCGATCAAATGCAGTGTTAATTGCTCCAGCCACATCTCCATCGTTAATTAATTTAATACGAGCACCAGCTTTACGAATTTCTTCGATAATCGCTTGATGACGTGGACGGTTTAAAACTGTCGCTACAACATCTTCAATATCTTTATTTTTCGCTTTCGCAACCGCACGTAAGTTATCGATAATAGGTGCATCAATATCGACCGCCCCAACCGCTTCTGGGCCAACCGCGATTTTATCCATGTACATGTCAGGAGCATGTAACAAATTACCATGATCTGCAATTGCAATAACAGCAAGAGCATTCCATCCACCAGCTGCTACGATGTTTGTCCCTTCTAAAGGATCAACCGCAACGTCTACACGTGGTCCATATCCTGTACCTAATTTCTCTCCGATATACAGCATTGGCGCTTCGTCCATCTCACCTTCACCAATTACAACTGTACCTTTCATCGGGATTGTATCAAATACATCACGCATAGCTGATGTTGCTGCACCATCTGCCTCATCCTTTTTCCCGCGCCCCATCCAACGCGCTGATGATAATGCTGCAGCCTCTGTTACACGTACTAACTCCATAGATAAACTTCTTTCCACGATAATCCCTCTCCTTTAAGTCTTTATATTTCTGCCGTATTTTGTGAACCGTGTTTCTCTACAAAGTATACTTCCGCAAGTAGTGATGCTTCGCTTCCCCCTTGCGGAAGTATCACTTATGCGTTCTTCATCTCTTCAATTTCTTGACTTGTCATTTGTTCTCGCCAAATGTTTGCGCCAAGCCCTTTAAGCTTGTCTACTATATTTTCATAACCTCGATCAATATGCTCAAGTCCAGTTACTTCTGTAATTCCATCCGCCATTAACCCTGCAATAACAAGAGCCGCTCCAGCTCGTAAATCACTCGCTTTCACTTTTGCACCTTGCAATAAAACTGGACCAGTTACAATTGCCGAACGACCTTCCACTTTAATTTGTGCATTCATACGACGTAATTCATCAATGTGTTTAAAGCGTGCGCCGTAAATCGTATCCGTTACAACACCCGTTCCGTGTGCCTTTGTTAAAAGCGTCGTAAATGGTTGTTGTAAATCTGTTGGGAATCCTGGATATACAAGCGTTTTTATATCAACTACTTTTAACCTTCTATTACCGTTCACTGTAATTTGGTCATCGTTCGTTTCAATTTGGACACCAGCTTCTCTTAACTTCGCTGTAACTGACTCTAAATGCTGAGGAATCACATTATCAACCGTTACTTCTCCTCCTGATGCAGCTCCTAAAATCATATACGTACCCGCTTCAATACGATCCGGAATGATCGTATGGTGACAACCGTGCAGTGAATCCACACCATCAATTCGGATTACATCTGTTCCAGCACCTTTAATGCGTGCACCCATGCTCGTTAACAATGTAGCTACATCAATAATCTCTGGTTCTTTCGCTGCGTTTTCAATAACAGTTCTACCTTTCGCTCGCACAGCTGCTAGCATAATATTAATTGTAGCTCCTACACTAACAACGTCTAAATAAATACGTGCCCCGCGTAGCTCATCTGCTCTTAAATAAATCGCACCCTGTTCATTCGTAACATGTGCACCTAACGCTTCAAACCCTTTAATATGCTGATCAATCGGCCTCGGTCCTAAATGACATCCACCCGGAAGCCCAATAACAGCTTTTTTAAAACGGCCAAGCATCGCACCCATTAAATAATAAGAAGCACGCAATTTTTTCACTTTTCCATTCGGTAAAGGCATTGCAACCATGTTAGAAGGATCGACTACCATCTCTTCCTCCTGTCCATAAGTTACTCTTCCTCCAATTTCCTCTAGCAAGTCTCCTAACATTTTCACGTCCGAAATATTAGGGACACCACCAATAGTTACTGGAGTATCTGCTAAAATTGTCGCTGGAATTAGTGCAACGGCGCTGTTCTTTGCACCACTCACTCGAATTGTTCCATTTAAAGCTCTTCCGCCTTCAATTAGCAATTTTTCCATATTGAGCTCCCTTCTTGTGAATGTATTTACTTTCTATATCTTTATAGAAAGCTCCCCTTAAGAATCTCAATCACTCTTTCCACCCTAAAACTCAATAAATAGGAAACCATTATCCTCATTTCTCCAGTAGTACGAATAGATAAAGATTAACTATTTATCGAATTTACTTTATCAATTTAGATACATTATCACATTTATTAATAGGACTATGCACATTATTTTCTATTTCAAAAGCAAAATGATAAAAATCTTTAGACTTGTTCACGCTTTCATTATACAACGAAAGGAAACCGTCTAAAAGACTAGACGGTTTCCAAAACGGAATTTTATTCTTACGCTTTACCGTTAGAACCGAATTCACGCATTTTACCAGCAACAGTTGCTTTAATAGCTTCGCGGCCAGGTCCAATATATTTACGAGGATCGTAAACTTCTTGGTCTTTGCTTAATGCTTCACGAACAGCTTTTGTAAACTCAATTTGGTTCTCAGTGTTTACGTTAATTTTTGAAGTACCTAAAGAAATAGCTTTTACGATATCAGCAGTTGGGATACCAGTACCACCGTGTAATACTAAAGGTACACCAGTGAAGTCACGAACTTGTTCCATTTCAGCGAATCCTAAGTTAGGCTCACCTTTGTAAGGACCGTGTACAGAACCTAAAGCTGGAGCTAGGCAATCGATACCTGTTGCTTCAACAAGGTGCTTACACTCTGCTGGATCAGCGTAAATTACGCCTTCAGCGATGATGTCGTCTTCTTGTCCGCCAACTGTTCCAAGCTCAGCTTCAACAGATACGTTACGAGCGTGTGCGTATTCTACTACTTTTTTAGTAGTTTCAACGTTTTCTTCGAATGGGTGGTGAGAAGCGTCGATCATTACAGATGTGAAACCTGCATCGATTGCTTCTTTACATTTTTCGAAGCTTGAACCATGGTCAAGGTGAATCGCTACAGGAACAGTGATGTTCATTTCTTCGATTAAAGCTTTAACCATAGCTACAACTGTTTTGAAACCAGTCATATGACGAGCTGCACCCTCAGATACACCTAGGATTACAGGAGATTTTTCTTCTTCCGCAGCAGCTAAGATAGCTTGAGTCCACTCTAAGTTGTTCATGTTGAATTGACCAACTGCGTATTTTCCTTCTAGTGCTGTGTTTAGCATTTCTTTCATAGAAACTAAAGGCATGGTGAATCCTCCTAAAAAACGTTTTTTGTATCCGATAAGTTCTTATCGCTGGTAGTATGACCAGAATAAGGTAAAATATGTATATTTACATACCGGACTTTTTTCTACACTCAATAGGATAACAACTTGTACTCAAAAACTCAACCGTATTCACCTACTCAATAGTCCATGTAAACGCTTTTTTCCATATTTTTTATAAAAAATTCATTTTTTACGCCTCTACAGCAAGCTGTTCTCTCACCGCTTGACGAATCTCATCAATATCAAACGGTTTAGCAAAGTGCATTAAAGCTCCTAAATCTTTCGCTTCTTGGATCATATCAAGCTCTCCATAAGCAGTCATTAAAATTACTTTAATACTCTCATCAATTTCCTTTACATGTTTTAAAATCTCTATACCATCCATACCTGGAATTTTCATATCTAACACTACTAAATCTGGATTATCTTTTTTCACGATATCTAAAGCTTGAAATCCATTCGCTGCTTGGAATGTCTGATAACCTTCTTTTTGGAACACTTCATGTAATAACACACGAATGCCATATTGATCATCAACAATTAAAATTTTACCTTCCATAACTCCCAACCTTTCTGTGTAAATACAAGATTTAAAGCTTCTTATATCTTAACGATTAATTTTCGCTATTCTTTGGCAAATCCCTTCCTATTCTTTCTTATTTTACCGTTTCCTATTTTGTTATGCTACCCTTCGATTTCACCTTTCTAAAAAAATAAACTATAATGAAAGCCGATAAACACGTACGAAAGGGAGTAACATTATGTTAAAAATTTTTTCAACTCAATTAAGTGGTTATTTCTCCAGGGTTTCTCAAAAAGAAGAAATGAATATAGAAGATAGTGCCCGTCTACTTGCTCAAGCATTAGTTGGCGACGGTTTCATTTATTTACATGGTACAAATGAAATGGAGGGCGTTGTCGCTGAAGCATTATTCGGTGCTGAACCAATGAAGCAAGCAAAACGATTATTTGAAAATGGTAAAGAAGTAGAAGTAACTTCTGCAGATCGTGTACTTCTTATTAGCCGTTTTTCAACAGATGAAGAAGTTGTAGCAATGGCAAAAAAACTTCAAGCTGATGGACACTCTATTGTCGGCATCTCTGCTATTCAAGAAGGTACTGAATCACTAGAACAATATACAGATGTACATATTGATACAAAGCTGTTAAAAGGTCTTATTCCAGACGATGAAGGCAATCGCTACGGATTCCCAAGTTTAATGGTAGCTTTATTTGCATATCACGGGATCAAATTTACAATCGATGAAATGTTAAATGAATATTAAAAAAAGCGCCCTATTTCAGGCGCTTTTTTTATTACTTGCTCTCTTTATTCGTAATAGAAGCACTTACGAAGTCATGGAACAATGGTTGTGGACGGTTTGGACGAGATACAAGTTCTGGATGGAACTGTGCTGCCACGAACCAAGGGTGGTCTTTTAATTCAATGGTTTCAACTAGACGACCGTCTGGGCTTGTACCAGAGAATACAAATCCTGCTTTTTCCATATCCGGACGGAATTGATTGTTGAACTCATAACGATGACGATGACGCTCATATACAACCGGCTCGTTGTAAGCATTGTAAGCATTTGTTTCTTCAGCAAGCTTACATGGATATAGACCAAGACGAAGTGTGCCACCTAAGTCTTCTACATCTTTTTGTTCTGGTAATAAGTCAATGATTGCATAAGGTGTGTCAGGATTAATTTCAGAAGAGTTAGCTCCTTCTAATCCTAATACGTTACGTGCGAATTCGATTGATGCAAGTTGCATACCTAGGCAAATTCCTAAGAATGGAACTTTGTTTTCACGAGCATATTGAATTGCAACGATTTTACCTTCTACACCACGATCGCCGAATCCACCAGGTACAAGGATACCATCTGTGTCACCAACTAATTCTTGTACGTTCTCTGGTGTTACGTGCTCAGCGTTTACCCATTTCACTTCTACATCTGTGTCGAATGAATAACCCGCATGACGAAGTGCTTCTACAACAGAAATGTATGCATCTTGAAGCTCTACGTATTTACCAACAAGAGCGATTTTTGTTTTCTTAGAAAGGTTACGTACTTTATTAACTAGCGCAGTCCACTCTGTCATATCTGCAGCTGGATTGTCTAATTTCAAGTGATCGCAAACGATTTGGTCCATATTTTGCTCTTGAAGAGATAATGGAACCGCATATAAAGTATCTGCATCACGTGCTTCGATAACTGCTTTTGTATCAATGTCACAGAATAATGCAAGCTTGTCTTTCATATCTTGAGAAACAGGCAATTCTGTACGAACAACGATAATATTTGGTTGAATACCTAAGCTGCGAAGCTCTTTAACGCTATGTTGCGTTGGTTTTGTTTTCATTTCACCCGCTGCTTTTAAATACGGGATTAACGTACAGTGAATGTACATTACATTGTCACGACCGATGTCGCTCTTAATTTGACGGATTGCTTCTAAGAATGGTAGAGACTCGATGTCACCAACAGTTCCACCAATTTCTGTAATAACAACGTCCGCGTTTGTTTCGCGACCAGAACGATATACACGCTCTTTAATTTCGTTAGTAATGTGAGGAATAACTTGAACTGTTCCTCCTAGGTATTCACCACGACGCTCTTTTTGAAGAACTGAAGAGTAAATTTTACCTGTTGTTACGTTGCTGTATTTGTTTAAGTTGATGTCGATGAAACGCTCATAGTGACCAAGGTCTAAATCAGTTTCTGCACCATCATCTGTTACGAATACCTCACCGTGTTGGTATGGGCTCATAGTCCCTGGGTCTACGTTAATGTATGGATCAAACTTTTGAATCGTTACGTTTAAACCACGATTTTTTAAAAGTCTTCCAAGAGATGCTGCTGTAATACCTTTTCCTAAAGACGATACTACACCGCCTGTTACAAAAATATACTTAGTCATGAAAAAGCTCCCTCCTATTTTGCTGTTATATAATCACCGTTGCAAAGCGCAACGTATGTAGATAACACTGTATCCATCTTATTGTTAGACTCTTTTTATTTTCTAAACAAAAAACAAAAAAGAAAATTGCTCCCCTCATCACATAAAGTAATAAGTAGGGAGCAATTTTCTTTTATATTTACACTTTAAAAGTATTATCGTCCTTTTTTAAAGAGCCCAAAAATGATTCTACATGGACGATAATGAAAAGTCAAGAACTACAGTTCTTCCTCTTCTTCTTCAGCTTCAGCTTCATCGTACTCAAGTTCTTCTTCGGCGAAGTCATCGTCATCATCTTCATCTAAATCATCAAGATCATCGTCATCTCCGTCTTCTTCTTCAAGAACCTTGTCCAAATCTTCTACCTCTTCTTCATTTGCGTCTGCATCTTCGAAGTCTTCATCTTCTTCGATGTAGTCGTCAAAACCGTCCTCTTCAACTTTACGTTTCTTCTTCGGTTTTGGCTGAGGTAAGATTTCTTCATCAATTTGCTCATATGGGTACCAGCTACGTAGCCCCCAACGATTTTCTCCTAAATTAATGAAACGTCCATCGATGTTTAAATCTGTATAAAATTGTGCGAGTTTCGCATTAACTTGCTCTTGAGATAGTCCCAGCACTTGAGCGATTTCTCGAACCAACTCGTTGAATGTCGTTGCTTGTCTTTTATCCCCTAAAACGCTATGTACAACTTCAATCATTGAACATTCTTTTAGCTCTTCTGGTGAATATTGCTTAAAATTCACTTATGCGGCACTTCCTTTCTTCAAATATAACCTTATATATAACGGTCTGCTTAAAAAAATCCATACTATTCATTATAAACAAAAGTCGCACAAATATGCTACAAAAAAAACGGGAAACTTTAATATGGTAATAAAATTATAATTTGTCTATTCCTTATTTCGGAAACATATGCGCTCCTTGCAGTACATACCTAATTTGCATTTCTGTATATTCTTCAAGCGTATACAGTTTTTGCAGGGCCCAACGTCTAAATCCCCACATTTGTCCTTGTATGAAAATGTTATGTGCAAGAAGCTGTATCTCTTTTTTATTTAATGTAAATGTCCCATTTTCTGTACACTGCTCTAAAATATTCTCAAACATCCCGACCATTTGAAACTCTTTTTCTAATACATATGGGAGTGATTCTTTCGGTAAAAAACGTACCTCTTGATACATAATTAATACTTCTTCTTGCAATTCATCCATCACTTTAAAATAATTCGTTATCGCTATCTTTAAGCTTTCTATACTTCCCTTCTCTGTACACACTACTTCCTCTAATCTTTCTTTTACATGTTCATAAATACTATCACAAACTAAATATAAAACATCATCTTTTGTACGAATGTACTCATAAAGTGTTCCAATACTAAACCCAGCCGCCTTCGCAATCTCTCTCGTTGTTGTACGCGGGAACCCTTTTTGCTTAAACAATTGCACCGCACCTTTAATCATTTGTTCACGTCTTAACGCAACTAATTTTTCATCTTTCACGGACGCATGTACATTATGTTTAACCATCCCCTTCACCTCTCCCTATTATTTTTTGGAAGGAAAAAGCGTAGGAAAATACCTACGCTTTCATTCCTACTTCGTTAACATACGAGAAATTACAAGCCTTTGAATCTCTTGTGTTCCCTCATATATTTGTGTAATCTTTGCATCGCGCATATAACGCTCTACGGGATAATCTTTCGTATAACCGTAACCACCAAATACTTGTACCGCTTCAGTCGTCACCTTCATCGCTGTATCGCCTGCAAATACCTTTGACATCGCTGACTCTTTCCCATACGGAAGCCCTTCCGATTCAAGCCAAGCCGCTTGGTATGTTAGAAGACGCGCCGCCTCCACATCCGTTGCCATATCTGCAAGTTTAAAGCCAATTCCTTGCTGCGCCGCAATAGGTTTCCCAAACTGATGACGCTCTCTTGCATATTCTACAGAAGCATCTAAAGCCCCTTGCGCAATACCGACTGCTTGCGCGGCAATACCATTACGGCCGCCATCTAATGTTTGCATCGCAACTTTAAATCCTTGGCCCTCTTCCCCGAGTAGGTTCTCTACAGGAATACGGCAATCTTCGAACATAATTTCAGTTGTTGGTGAAGAGCGAATCCCTAACTTGCTTTCCTTCTTCCCAACTGAAAATCCTGGTGTATCACTTTCCACAATAAACGCGCTCGTACCACGCTGCTTCGATTCGGGATCAGTTAACGCAAAAACAACATAAATATCAGCAATACCGCCATTTGTAATAAAGATTTTCGATCCATTTAAAATGTAATGGTCTCCATCTCGTTTCGCAGTTGTCCTCATTCCGCCCGCATCTGAACCAGAACTTGGTTCCGTTAAACCGTATGCGCCAATTTTCGTTCCTTCTGCCATCGGTCGTAAAAACTTTTGCTTTTGTTCTTCCGTTCCAAATTTAAAAATTGGCCAACCAGCAAGTGAAGTGTGTGCAGACAGCGTTACACCTGTTGAAGCACAAACACGAGATAATTCTTCGATAGCAATTACATACGCTAAGTAATCGCTTCCAATTCCGCCGTATTCTTCAGGCCACGGAATGCCGGTTAAACCAAGCTCTGCCATTTGATCAAATAGTGCACGATCAAATCTCTCTTCTTCATCACGCTCAGCTGCCGTCGGTGCTACTTCGTTCTTAGCAAAATCCCGAACCATTTTTCTTATCATTTCATGTTCTTCTGATAGTTTAAAATGCATTCCCGTCTCCCCCTTATCCTTTTATAAAGCTCGACTAATAACAAGTTTCTGTATCTCACTCGTTCCTTCATATATTTGCGTGATTTTCGCATCACGGAAAAATCGTTCTACCGGATAGTCTTTCGTATAACCGTAACCGCCAAATACTTGCACCGCTTCAATCGCAACTTCAACAGCCGTCTTAGAAGCGAATAATTTCGCAATAGAAGCTTCTTTACCGCATGGTAATCCTTGCGCCCTTAGCGATGCTGCTCTGTATACAAGTAGTCGTGCTGCTTCTACGCTAGTCGCCATATCTGCAAGTTTGAATCCGATTCCTTGCTGCGCCGCAATTGGCTTGCCGAATTGCTCACGCTCTTTCGCATAATCAATCGCACATGCAAGCGCCGCTTCCGCGATTCCTAATGCCTGCGCTCCGATTCCAATTCGTCCAACATCTAAATTCGCCATTGCCACCTTAAATCCTTGTCCTTCTTCACCAAGTAAATTCTCGGCTGGCACTTTCATATCTTCAAACGTAAGTTGTACCGTGCGAGAACCAAGAAGTCCCATTTTATGCTCATCTTTGCCGATAATTAAGCCCGGTGTATCTTTCTCTACTATAAATGCAGAAATCCCACTTTTTCCTGCCTCTGGATTTGTAGAAGCGAATACAATGTATGTACTTGCTTCACCGCCATTTGTAATAAATACTTTCGATCCATTAATAATGTAGTGATCGCCTTTCTTTACAGCTCTTGATTTCAAACTCCCTGCATCTGATCCTGCATTTGGTTCTGTTAATGCAAATGCACCTAAATATTCACCAGTCGCAAGTTTAGAAACATATTTCTGCTTCTGTTCTTCTGTTCCAAAATATAAAATCGGGTTCATTCCAACTGACGTATGTACAGCCAAAATTACACCAACAGTTGCACTTACCTTTGAAATTTCCTCAATTGCTAAAATGTAAGAAATAAAATCCATTTCTGCCCCGCCATATTTTGCAGGCGCTGGAATACCCATTAGTCCAAGCTCACCCATCTTCTGCAAAATCTCTTTAGGGAACACCCCTTGTTCCATACTAGGAACAAAGGGAGCTATTTCCTTCTGCGCAAAATCTCGAACCATTTTCCTCATCATTTGTTGCTCTTCGGTAAAATGAAAATTCATGTACTCCGCCTCCGTTTGCTATATATCTTTTTAATAATTTGGTAAGACCACTATTTTAATAAAAGGAGGACTTTATTCGTAAACGTAGAAACCACGGCCTGTTTTACGTCCTAACCATCCTGCGTTCACATACTTGCGTAATAATGGACATGGGCGATATTTACTATCTCCTAATCCTTCATGCAACACTTCCATAATGTATAAACATGTATCTAAACCGATAAAATCAGCTAATGTAAGTGGTCCCATCGGATGATTCATACCTAGTTTCATTACTTCATCAATCGCTTCTTTCGTCGCTACACCTTCATATAACGTATAGATCGCTTCGTTAATCATCGGTAATAAAATACGGTTCGATACAAATCCTGGGAAATCATTTACTTCAACTGGCACTTTCCCGATTTTTTTCGTAATATCTTCAATTGTTTCGTACACCTCATCATCTGTAGCCAAACCACGAATAATCTCAACAAGCTTCATAACCGGAACGGGATTCATAAAGTGCATACCAATTACTTTCTCTGGACGTTTCGTTACTGCTGCAATTTCAGTAATTGGTAGAGAGGACGTATTCGTCGCTAAAATTGCGTGTTCTGGAGCGATTTCATCTAGATTCGCGAAAATTTTCTTTTTAATGTCCATTTTCTCAACAGCCGCTTCAATAACAAGATCCGCTTCCTTCACACAATCTAAATCAAGCGTTACTGTAAGGCGATTTAACGTCGCTTCCTTCTCTTCTTCCTTCATGCGTCCTTTTTCTACTTGGCGCGCTAAGTTTTTCGTAATAATAGCCAATCCTCTGTCTAATTGCTCTTGTTTTAAATCTTGTACCTTCACATCATATCCTGCCATTGCACATACTTGTGCGATTCCCGAACCCATTTGTCCTGCACCAATTACAACTATTTTTTGTACACCCATTCTTTCTTCCCCCTTAATATAAATTGTTAATAAATCAAAAATCACCTACACGTAAATTAACGAACTTCAATCATAATTGCGTCACCTTGACCGCCACCGCTACAAATAGAAGCAATTCCAATTCCGCCGCCGCGCTGCTTCAGTGCGTGGATAAGTGTAACGATAATACGCGCTCCACTTGCTCCAATTGGATGTCCCATCGCTACAGCGCCGCCATTTACATTCAATTTGTCTGGGTCAATTCCTGCAATCTCTGTACTTGCAATTGCTACCGCTGCAAACGCTTCATTAATCTCGAATAAATCGATATCTTCAATTGTCTTTCCTGTTTTTTTCAACAATTCTTTAATTGCATAACCTGGCGTTCTTGGGAAATCTTTAGACTCCACTGCAATTGCTGTATGTGCCAAAATTGTCGCTAATGGCTTTCTTCCTTCTTGCTTCGCTCTGTCTTCGCTCATTAATACGAGCGCTGCACCGCCATCATTTAGTCCAGGAGCATTACCCGCTGTCACTGCCGACGTCTTATCAAATACAGGTTTTAATTTCGCTAATTTTTCAATCGTTGTATCCGCGCGTGGCGCCTCATCTTTTGCAACGACGATAGGATCGCCTTTTCTTTGCGGAATCGTTACTGGCACGATTTCCTCTTCAAAACGTCCTTCTTTATGCGCTGAAACCGCACGCTGATGGCTACGATATGCCCATTCATCTTGCGCTTCACGAGAGATTCCATCTTCCTTCGCAACCTCTCCGCCATAAACACCCATGTGTATACCTGAAAATGCGCATGTTAAACCGTCAGCAACGTTTAAATCGATGATTTCGTTGTTACCCATTCTGTATCCCCATCTTGCACCTCGTAAAATGTAAGGACTGTTACTCATCGACTCCATACCGCCAGCTACAATTAGTGATTGATCGCCAGTACGAATAATTTGATCCGCTAACGTAACCGCACGAAGCCCTGATGCACAAACTTTATTCACTGTTTCCGTCTGTACTTCCCAAGGGATTCCAGCAGCCCTCGCAGCTTGGCGCGATGGAATTTGTCCCTGTCCCCCTTGAATAACTGTTCCAAATATAACTTCCTCAACATCACTAGCAGGAACATTTGCTCTCTCAAGCGCTGCTTTAATTGCAATTCCCCCAAGTTCTGTTGCCTTCACGTCTTTTAAAGATCCTCCAAATTTCCCAACCGGTGTTCTTGCAGCACTTAAAATAACTGTTTTACTCATATTTATTTCCCCCATCTCTTTTTTTAGGACCGAGCGCTCGCTCGGTGTTCTTACGTTGAGAAGAGGTGCAATGATTGCACCTCTCTCTAAAGTTGTATTCATGCTTGCAGATTACATCGCTTCTTTCTTCTGTCCGATAACAGAGCGTTCTAAAATCTCTGTTACATCAAGAGTTTGAACCTTCTCTTCTACTTCTTTCGCTTTCGTCCCATCGCTAATCATCGTTAAGCAATATGGACAACCTGTACCGATAATAGATGGCTCTACAGCTAGTGCTTGTTCTGTACGAGCAACGTTAATACGTGAACCTGCTGTCTCTTCCATCCACATTAAGCCACCACCTGCGCCACAGCACATTCCGGTTTCACGGTTACGTGCCATTTCTACAAGATTCACACCAGGAATTGCTTTCAAAATATCGCGTGGCGCTTCGTATACTTCGTTGTATCTTCCTAAGTAACAGGAATCATGGTACGTAACTGTTTCCTCAATAGCGTGAACAGGTTTTAAGCGTCCTTCTTTCACCCACTGAGCTAACAATTCTGTATGATGATAGACTTCTGCTTGCAAACCAAAGTCTGGATACTCATTTTTAAATGTGTTATAAGCGTGAGGATCAATCGTAACGATTTTCTTCACTCCTGCTTTTTCAAATTCCTCGATATTCTTTGTCGCCATCTCTTGGAAGACAAATTCATTTCCAAGACGTCGCGGTGTATCTCCAGAATTCTTTTCTTTATTACCAAGTATCGCGAATGAAATGCCTGCTTCGTTCATTAACTTCGCAAACGATATCGCAATCTTCTGACTACGATTATCATATGATCCCATTGAACCAACCCAGAATAAATATTCGAACTCCTCGCCAGCTTTCGATTTTTCTTTTACAGTTGGAACTGTTACTTCATCATCACCTTGGCGCCAAGTTTCACGCTCTTTACGGTTCAGTCCCCACGGATTCCCTTGACGCTCGATGTTTGTCATCGCACGCTGCGCTTCCGCGTCCATCTTTCCTTCTGTTAAAACGAGATAGCGGCGTAAATCAATAATTTTGTCAACATGCTCATTCATAACCGGACACTGATCTTCACAGTTACGGCACGTTGTACAAGCCCAAATCTCTTCCTCTGTAATAACATCTCCGATTAAACTCGGATCGTAAGCAAGCGTTGTAGCTGCTGATTCTTGTTGCCCTTTCCCAGCTGCCATCATCGCTAACTGATTTCCTTGTGTATTATTAAAGGCAACTACTGGAACCCACGGTGCTTTTGATGTCACTGCTGCTCCTTTATCAGTTAAATGATCACGAAGTTTTAAAATTAAATCCATCGGCGATAACATTTTCCCTGTCCCTGTTGCCGGGCACATATTTGTACAGCGACCACACTCTACGCAAGCGTATAAATCAATAAGCTGATTTTGTCTAAAGTCTTCGATTTTACCAACACCAAATGTTTCTTGCGTTTCATCTTCAAAGTCAATCTTTTCAAGTTTCCCTGGATTTGAAAGACGACCGAAGAAAACGTTAACTGGTCCCGCAATTAAATGCGCGTGTTTTGATTGTGGAACATACACTAAAAACGTTAACAAAATTAGTAGATGCACCCACCAAGAGAAATAGAACACAGAAATGGCTGCGGTTTCATTTATTCCCGAGAAAACGTAAGCGATTGCAGAAGCAATTGGTTCACTCCATGAAAGCTCCTCGCCGTGCCATATAATTCCCATCCCATTACCGAGTAGCACAGAAATCATTAAGCCACCAATAAAGATAAGAACAAGGCCTGATTTGAAATTACGTTTTAAACGAACTAGCTTCTCAACATAACGTCTATGAAAAGCCCAAAAGACTGCAATTAAAATAACAAGTGTGACAATTTCCTGGAAGAATGTAAATGCAGGGTATAGTGGTCCAAGTGGAAGATGTGATCCTGGTGCGAGTCCTTTCCAAACGAAGTCAATTGCTCCAAATTGGACAAGAATAAATCCGTAAAAGAACATAACGTGAATAATGCCGCTCTTCTTATCTTTCAGCAGCTTTTTCTGACCGAAAACATTGACCTTAAGGAGATCCCAACGCTCTTTAAAACGACGGTCAAATTCAATCTTTTTTCCTAACTGTATGTAGGCCATCCTCGTCCGTATAAGATACACAAACAAATATCCCGCATAAGCAATAACAGCAATGGCAGCCAGCCAATTAATGATCAGTAAGCTATTCATTTTTATGCTACCCCTCTCTTTGTAAGCCCTCTTTCTTTTTTAGAATCTTCAAAAACATATAATTTTCTGAATTTTTTCCCCTATCTTCATTATATAATGAGTGAGCATTCAGTCAACAGTTTTTTGTTATACAACAACATATTTTTTAATAAAGCTGTTTATTTCGGTGAAACTATAAAGTGAAACTTTAATCAGTAGGGGATTGTTTCCTCCCGCCTGATTCCTTTAAGTAAGCCTAATTTTTAAGTAGGTGGCTTACCTCCCATTAATATCGGATAAAGTGAAATTTTAATCAGTGGAGAGCTGTTTATTCCCTACTGATTATTAGCTTCACCAATCGGGCTTTTCCAGGCAACCAGCAAAATGAAGGTGAAAAGAATGCAAAGGAGGGAATCCACTTATGTTCTTCTTATCTCTCTTGTTAATATGCGTTACTCTTTGGATCACAATTGACCTTTTATATGGGAGGATTCTTCACTTAAAGCGTGTGCGCTCTCGTACTTTCCCTTTACGTCAAAGTAATTTTCACCTTTATACATACGGGCAAGATTTATATGATGCTTTATTTACTGATATACAACAAGCAAGGCACCATGTACACGTTTTGTTCTTCATTGTAAAAAACGATAAAATCAGTCGTGAATTTTTAAAGTTACTTATCGATAAGGCACAGGAAGGAATTGAAGTAAGACTTTTACTCGATCGATTGGGAAGCCATTATTTATCAAACGAGGCAATTCGTTCCCTACAAAAACACGGTGTCTCTTTTTCATTTTGTCATAAAGTGAAATTTCCTTTTCCGTTCTTTTCTGCAAATCAAAGAAACCATAGGAAAATTACAGTTATTGATGGGGAAATTGGTTATATTGGTGGATTTAATATTGGAGAAGAATATTTAGGACATAATCAAAAATTAGGATTATGGCGCGACTATCATTTGCGTCTTACTGGGGAAGGAATACAGGATTTACAAAAGCAATTTTTACATGATTGGCTCGACGATACGGATCAAAATTTATTAGATTCATCTCTTTATTTTCCTAAGCAACAACCAGGAACCATTCTACATCAATTTATCCCTACTGATGGTGCCTATTTGCAACATACTTTTTTATATTTAATCGAAAGCGCGAAACAAGAACTCTTTATCGGTACACCATATTTCATTCCTGGGAAAAAAATTATGCACGCATTATTAAAAGCACGAAAACGTGGGGTTCAAATAACGATTCTCGTTCCAGAAAAAGCTGATCACTCCCTTGTTCGAGAAGCAAAATTTCCATATTGCCGAAAGTTAATACAAGCCGGATGTAATATTTACGCATTTCAACGAGGGTTTTTTCACGCTAAAGTTATTATAGCGGACGATTATATTTGTGATATCGGAACTGCAAACTTTGATATGAGAAGTTTATATATTAATCATGAAATCAACTGCCTTTTATATGATAAACATTTTATACAAACAGTAAAAAACAGATTCCATAAAGATTTAGAAAACGCGTCCTTACTTTCCTTTAAAGATGTTAGCCCCCTTTCTCTTATTGATAGAGGGAAAGAATGGCTAGGAACGATACTTTCTTTCTTCTTATAGGAAAGATAATGAGTAAAAAGAGGTGTATCACATATGATTATGCGATTCGGATATGTTTCACATGCAATGGCACTCTGGGACTGCTCTCCTGCCAAAACGATGACATTTACAAGCTTTCAAAAGCTCAGTAAACAAGAACGAGAAGATAAATTGTACGATGTTACGAGGCAAAACCTTGAGCATACAATACGTATTCTTCATTACAATATAGCGCATGAAATTCCGTTATATCGTTTATCCTCTTCCATCGTCCCACTTGCAACACATCCCGAAGTCGAGTTTGATTATATCGGGGCATTTACACCGCTTTGGCGTAAAATCGGGGCATTAATTAAAGAACACAATTTACGAGTAAGCTTTCATCCAAATCAATTTACGCTATTTACAAGCGACAAGCCACATATTACAACTAACGCTATTACAGATATGGCCTATCATTATAAAGTATTAGATGCAATAGGAATTGCAGATTCTTCTTATATTAACATCCATGTAGGTGGTGCCTATGGAAATAAAGAACAAGCGGTTGGACGTTTCCATGAAAACATAAAAAAACTTCCTGCACATATAAAAGAGCAAATGACGCTTGAAAATGATGATAAAACATATACAACTGCTGAAACTTTATCGATTTGCCAAAAAGAAAAGATTCCATTCGTATTTGATTATCATCATCACATGGCAAACCTTTGCGAAGAACCGCTAGAAGTATTACTCCCTGCAATTTTTGAAACTTGGTCACATACAAATGTCCCTCCTAAAGTTCACATTTCCTCCCCTAAATCAAAAAAAGAATTTAGGGCTCACTCTGAATATATTGATTTAGAGTTTATTAAGCCTTTCTTACACATTGCAAAAAAAATCAACCATAATTTCGATATTATGATTGAAAGTAAACAAAAAGATTTAGCAATGCTGCAATTCATACATGAATTATCCTCTATAAGAGGGATAAAAAGAATAAATGGCTCAACATTACAATGGTAAATTGTAATGTTGAGCTATTTTTTTCAAAAAAAGTAATTTTTATAGTAAAAAACAACCTATTGTATATGCTATGATTGGAATTAGCATTTTCCACCTGCGATTCAACTTTATTGAAACGGAGCCATAATATGATTAATCAAAAAAAATATGTACACTTTGTCACGATGTATATAATTATATTTTCCCTTTGGATATTTCTTATCCCTAAGGACTTGAATATAAAAGAAATTGGAATTCTCTTCTTATTTTGTTTTGCTGCACTCTTTTCTTGCTATTGCTTATATAAAGCTATTAAGAAAATGAAGCGTAGTGATAAATTATTTTGGGTTTTATTACTCTGCACTTGCATATGCGGACTAACTATGGAAATAACTTTATTCCTTCATTCACTTTCTATATATGATCAAGTCATATTCTCATATAAGGCATTGCCCTTTTTCATCATACAATATATTTTGCTCTTTTCTGGGTTTGCTATCAAATTCATAAAACATTATTCTATTAGAGGCCTTGCTCAATTTTCATTCGATAGCATCTTTATTGTTATTATGAATATTTATTTTACCTTAACTTTTATTTTGGACCTCTCAAGCTTTCGTATGTTAACAACAGATCACTGGGTTTTAATTGGATACTTTATTGCACAAGCATTAGTAATTTACGCCGTTATTAGCCTATATAGACGAGAACAATATTCTGCTAGCAGAATTTCATTAATTATCGGTTTTACTATCATACTTGTGTACGGGTATATACATCTGTTCCAACTAAACATGGGGATGAAAACTTCTTCTGAAGTCTCTTATTTAGTACATACTGCTTCAATTTTATTAATTGGTTTATCTTCCATACTATACATTTTGGACAAACCAATGCAGCATGAAACGAAAACAAAGTATTATCGATTTGATTATGTGCGCTTTATATTACCCTATTTCAGTATAATCATTACTTTTTCCTTTATTCTTATTCAACCTTGGGATGATAAGTTCATGCTAATCGGTCTAGTATTATCACTCACCTTATTATTCCTACGACAACTTTACATGTGGAAAGATAATCAAGCACTAATCGATACATACGAACAGTTGACTACACAACTAGAAGGCAAAGTAGAAGAGGGTGCATCTGCGTTATCAAAGAGTGAACAACGCTATAAATCGTTATTCGAAGATCATCCTGATGCCGTTTTCTCTTTAAATATGGATGGTATTTTCCAACAATCTAATACAGCTTGTGAAAGCTTATTTACTGCCTACTATTGTGAAGTAGAAAGCTATTCTCTTCTACACTTTATTGACTCAAAAGACCATGATCTACTAAAGAAAGCTTTACAAATAACAAAAGAAGGTAGACCACAAACTTTAGAAGTTCGCACAAAAGAAAAAGAAGGCTATTACTATTACCTTCACGTTACACTCATCCCTACTTTCATAAACAAAGAAGTTGTTGGGATGTTCGGCATAGCACGTGATATTACAACTTTATATGAAAAACAAAAACAAGTAGAACATTTAGCCTTTCATGATGCACTGACTGGATTACCAAATCGCCGAAAGTTTGAAAAAGATTTAAAAAACATTTTAAATACAGCTCAAACTAGCGTGAATGATGTTGCCGTTATGTTCCTTGATTTAGATCGATTCAAAAAAATTAACGATAGACTTGGTCACGATGTCGGAGATCTATTATTAATTGAAGTAGCAAAAAGATTACGTGGTTGCTTGCGTTCAAAAGATATCGTTGCTCGCCAAGGTGGAGATGAGTTTACAATTCTATTACCAGATATGTACTCAGAAAAAAGTGCGGCTTTTATAGCTGAACAAATTTTAACCGTTTTAAACAAACCATTCTTCATTAAAGACGAAGAACTGTCTATTACACCGAGTATCGGAATTGCCATGTATCCTGATTACGGGACCGATGTTACTGAATTAATGAAAAATGCTGATATGGCTATGTATCGCGCGAAAGCAAATGGAAAAAACAGATTTTTTTTCTTCTCAAAAGAAATAAGTATCGCCCAAAATGAAATCCAATTCTTAGAAGGTGAACTTACAAAAGCATTACAACAAAATGAATTTTTCCTAGAATATCAGCCACAAGTAAGCACAAAAACAAAACAAATTATCGGTTTTGAAGCATTAATTCGTTGGAAGCACCCAAAACTCGGTATCGTGTCTCCTGCCCAATTCATTCCTCTAGCGGAGGAAACCGGATTTATTATTGAACTTGGAAATTGGATTTTACGTACCGCTTGCTTAGAGGCAAAAAGATGGCATAATCAAGGGTTTTCTCACTTAAAAGTTGGTGTGAATTTATCTGTTGTTCAATTTAACCATGCAGATTTAATCCCTACTATTTCAAAAGTGTTAGAAGAAACCGAACTAAAATCAGAAGCACTAGATATCGAAATCACAGAAAGTATCGCAATTAATCAAAATCAGTCTGTCATTTCCAAACTAGAACAGCTTCAAAATCTCGGTATTCAAATTTCAATCGATGACTTTGGAACTGGTTATAGTTCTTTAGCTTATTTAACAAAATATCCAATCAACACATTAAAAATTGCTCGAGAGTTTATTTGTGGAATTACAAATAGTCCTTTAGAGGAAGCGATTATCTCCTCCATCATTACACTATCTAAAGAACTAAATTTAGAAGTTATTGCAGAAGGTGTAGAGACGGAAGAACAATGGAAGTTTTTATATGAACAAAACTGTGACCACATTCAAGGATTCCTTATTAGCAAGCCTGTTTCTAGTAAAGACGTTTGGATGTTACTCCACAAAAAAACAACCGTCTAAGTAAGACGGTTGTTTTTTAGTACTCAAAAGGTACATCTGAAGCTAATTGTATCTCTTGATCATTATGAGAAATTACTTGATTTTTCTCTAAAACTGTATCTCCTAATGAAATACCCCATGCCATCGCTAACGTTAATAGACTACCAATAAGTAGTTTCTTCATATTCCATCACCCACATTTTTTCTTTAAATATATCATGAAAATTTATCCACATTTTATGCAATTATGCATATTTATTTTTTGGATTTTTTATTTCTTCATTTTTTTTATAATTGATTCTTTTAACGCATGGTTTCCTAATATATCGAAAAAGAAGCACGCTTTTTCGTAAGCATCTTCAATTTCTGCTCTATCACACTCTAGCTTTTCTAGGCATTCACCTTTTCGATAGTATAACTGTCCAATCAATGTCATACTATTAATTTGGCACGATAGTTCAATGGCTTTATTTGCGTGACAAAGCGCTTCTTCGTATTGATTGTCTAAGTATAATGCTTTTGCATGATTATGTCTCACCTTCACATCAAACTCTTTATTATCATGTAATGCCTCTAATTGTTTTAATATATTTTCAAATAACTCAATACTCTTCTTAAAATAGCCATTTTCAGCGTAAATATTTGCAATTGCGTTTTCAATATAAAGGTTCTGATATACATCTATCCCTGCCAATTGTTGATTAAGCAATTTCTTTAATTCTAAAATACAATATTCGTAATCGATTTTTTTCAATATGTAGGCAGCGACATAATATTGCCATTGAAGAAATTGCTGAAGCTCGGGATGATATTCTTCCTTTTTCAACTCATTCCATACTTTATTATAAATTTCTTTATATTTCTTTTGCTTACAAAGCATAATAATTCGATCTTTTAACTGCTTATTCCTCTCAATATCAGAATAAATGAGTACCTCATAAAAATGAATAATGGGAACTTGTAACTTTGCTGCAATACCTTGCAATATATCCATACTTGGGTATACTGCGCCCGATTCAATTCGGCTCACTTCCGATTGATGACATATGTTCTCGGATAACTGTTTTTGTGTTAATCCCCTCATTACCCTAATTTTTTTAATTTCACTTCCTAGTTTTTCTGCGTGCATACTTACTCACCATCCCATTATAACAATCTAATTTTTTGAGTTGTCATACCACTACAATAATGTGAATTCGACAATTTTTGATATGAAATAATGCATAATATATATAAAATTCGGCAAATTTTTCATAAAATTCATCTCACATACAATAATAGATTAAAAGTTTTATAGATAAATTATAGAAAACTTGCCCGTGCTTTTCTTTACATTCGGTCTTCTTTATCCTTTATCTGCAGAAGCTATTCACACCCAAGAATTAGACAGAAATGAAGTAAAAGTTGAAATTGCTCAGCCTGGTTTAACAATTGGAAAATTAACAGAACCTCAAAGTGATTCGAAAGAGAATATTGCTAAAAATATTTAAAAGGTGAGGTAAACGGGGCTAAAGCTCAACAAGAGCAAGTTACAACTGAAAAAAATATTGATTTTCAACCTACAAATAAAAAAACAAAAGAAAATCAAACCGAAGTTCGCCTTGCACAAACTTACAAAAATTATAAAGTATATGGCCAAGATCTTATTGTAAAAGTAGATAAAAATGGAGTAATTACAACTGTTAGTGGTAAAGTTGTCCAAAGTTTAGACCAACAACCTAATCTTACTATAACAAATTTTTTGTCGAAAAATGAAGTAAAATCTAAATTACGCGATATACTTTAAATTCCGAGCGATGCGACTGAGACAGAATTCTCTAACGAAACCGTTGTTTATAAGAAAAAAGAAGTTTACCACTCATAGGTAAACTTCTTTTCATATCCATCCCTTTTCTTCCGCAATTGTAATTGCCTCAATTCTATTTTTCGCATCTAGCTTCGTTAATACTTCAGAAATATAATTACGTACTGTACCAGGCGAAAGATAAAGTGCCTTCGCAATTTCATTTGCCGTCTTTCCTTCTTTCGCAAGTAGCAATACTTCTTTTTCACGATCTGATAACGGATTTTGCTCCTGCCATAAGCCGAACATTAAATCTTGAGAGATCTCTCGCTTTCCTTTCATTACATTACGAATCGATGCAGCTAAATCTTCACTTGGGCTATCTTTTAATAAATATCCGTGCACGCCAGCTTTCATTGCTCGTTCAAAATATCCAGGGCGTGCAAATGTTGTTAAAATCATTACTTTGCATGCTGATTTTTCTTTCTGTAACGTTTCCGCAACATCTAATCCGGTTTGAATTGGCATTTCAATATCCATAATGCTTACATCAGGTTGTAGCGATTCAATTAGTTTTAACGCTTCTTCCCCATTGGCAGCTTGTCCAATTACTTCAATATCATCTTCTAGATCAAGTAGGGCCCCTAATGCACCACGAAGCATCCGCTGATCTTCTGCAATAATAATTCGAATCATGCCCTCACCTCATCTTTTCCTGTTCTAATGACAACTGGTACTTTTACTATTAATAGTGTCCCTGGATTGATTGTGCCCAGTTCAACAAACCCATCAATAAGAGCGATGCGCTCTTTCATACCACGAATGCCATTTCCATCATGGTTTTGATCCGCTAAACCAATTCCATTATCTTCTACTGTCAAAATTAATTCACCTTGTGATTCTAGTACAGAAACTGTACAACGCGTCGCCTGACTATGCTTTACAACATTTGTCACAGCCTCACGTAAACACATTCCTAAAATATTTTGTTCAATGGGTGATAACGAACTTGCATTCGTTTCTTGTTTTATTGCTAATTCAATAGTAGCAGCTTGTAAGATCGCTTTTATTTGCTCAAGCTCTTCTTCCACTGTAATCATACGCATATCAGAAATTAATTCCCTTAACTGCTTTAAAGCGGTACGAGATGTTTGTGTAATTTCCTTTGCTTCCACACTTGCACGCTCCGGATTTTTTACAATTAACTTTTCCACGAGCTGACTTTTTAAAGTAATGAGTGATAACGTATGCCCTAACGTATCATGAAGATCTCTTGCAATCCGCTGCCGTTCTTCACGTTTTACTAAGTCTTTAATTTGCTCGTTTGCTTCGTTTAATTGATTTCTTAATATCTTTTTTTGATTAAAATTACGCATACCAAAAGGCGCAACAAGCATCAAAATAAGCATCGGGACAGTATTTATAAAGCTTGTAAATGAAAAACCCGCACCATATACAAATGTTATAAGCGTTACAACTAATAGGCCCAATAATATACGAAATATTTTTTTCGTCGGTGCGAACGCTATGGCGTTTGATGTAAAGAAGCATAAAAAAATAAGATACGGGCTATAGAAAAAACTAAATACTAAAGCAATAATCATTTGCATACAAGCCCACATTGCAAACATTTTTGTAACAAAATACAACTGCCGATATGCTAGTATAAACAGTATTAGCATACCAGCCCCAAACATTAACCTCGAACCTTCCTCTTGTACAAGTGCATAAATTGGGAATGCTAGATACACAAGCCACATATACGGGAAGAAACCCATATGTTTCGGAAAAATCTCAATCCTCTTCTTCTCTATCATTTATACCGCTTCCTGTCTTTTTCTTATATATATTGATACTACAACAAATATAAGGAAATAACCTCCTAATACCGCGATATTTTCCCAACCAACTGATTTCCCAGCTACAATATCCCATGCACCGCTCCCGAAGTGATATGTTGGTGTCCATTCACCAATCGTTCTTAATATTTTTGGGAATACTTCAATTGGCATCCATAGCCCGCCAATCACAGCTAGACTCATATTTAAAATATTCGCTAAACCCGCTGCTGCATCTGCCTTTTTAATAGAACCTATTACTGTTCCTAACGCTAAAAATGGTGTTACACCTAACAACAACCATAATCCAGCGCCAACCCATTGTCCTACTGTTAACTCGACATGATTAATTAATATTCCTGCGATAAAGATAACTAAGATTGAAAAAGCATTCACTACAGTTTGAGCGATGATTTTGGCTGTTATATATGCCCCCTCTGGAAGTGGTGTAATTTTTAACAAATGTGTCCACCCTTGCCCCTTTTCCTGAGAAATCCTTACACCGAAACTAAAAAGTGCCGTCCCTACAATACTAAATGTCGCCATTGAGATTAAATAATGCGCTTTCCAAGCATCTCCGTTTTGTGGCACTTGGATAACATTTGTGAAAATGTAGTAAAACATAACTGGCATTAGTAATGAGAAAAAGATAAACAATTTATTACGAAACGTACGTAAAATTTCTATTTTGCATTGCATCCATAAAGCTCTCATGCGATTCCCTCCTCCTGATTTGCGACAAACTGTTCAAATGCTTCATCAAGACTTCCACGTTCAACTGAAACATCTGTTACAGGTAAGTTCTTTTGATAAATCGCTTTTAAAGTTGCATCTGTATCTTCAGTTGTTAAAGTGAAGTGCCCTGCGTTTGACTGTACTTCTGTTACGTTTGGTAATTCTTTTAGTAATTTTGCAGGAATACTTTCCTTGGAATAAAACTTGATTGTTTTTCGCGAAATCGTCGCCTTCATCTCATCTGGTGTACCATCTGCGATAATCTTTCCATTCGCAAATAATAAAATGCGATTCGCCAATGCATCCGCTTCTTCTAAATAGTGCGTTGTTAAGATAATTGTTTTTCCTTCACTTGCTAACTTTCGAATTGTTTCCCAAAACGTTCTTCGAGACGTAATATCCATTCCAACTGTCGGCTCATCTAAAAATAACAAATCAGGATTTCCTGCAAGTGCAAGTGCAAAGTTTAACCTTCTTTTTTGCCCACCTGATAATTTCTCACATCTTTGCTTTCGCTCCGATTTTAAATTTGATAACTGTAGCAACGTTTCTTTCGCTACCGGATTCGTATAATAACTACGGAATAACTCAATTGCCTCTTCTACTGTAATACTATCAATCACACTTACTTCTTGTAGCATCGCACCGAGGCTATTACGAACATCTCTATGCTTGGGACTCTTTCCAAATATAGAAACAGTTCCTTCCGTCGGATCCTTTAATCCAAGCATCATCGACATCGTCGTCGTTTTCCCTGCACCATTCGGTCCAAGTAGTGCTACAATTTCTCCTTTATTCACATAAAATGAGACGTTATTTACTGCCTTTTTATATTTAAATGTTTTAGAAACACCATTTACTTCTATAATCTTTTCCATCTCTCCACCCCCGCTGTTTCTTATATTTACATTGTATGTGTTGGAAAACTTAGGAAACAGTATGATGCGTCATGACATCGATATGACAATTGTCATGTATTCCTTATGAGAGGAATCAACCTACATACCGCAAGCGAGTAGCAGGACGAAAATAAACATGATACAATCGGGTAAGATATATATTCGAGGAAGGACAGTGGTTTTCATGATTATTCGTAATGAACAAGATTTAGAAGGCTTACGAAAAATCGGCCGCATCGTTGCACTTGCACGTGAAGAAATGAAAAAAGAAGCGAAGCCAGGTATGACAACGAAAGAGCTTGATTTGATCGGTAAAAAAGTATTAGATGAGCATGGTGCTATTTCTGCACCTGAAAAAGAATATGATTTCCCAGGTGTAACTTGTATTAGTGTAAACGAAGAAGTTGCTCACGGTATTCCAGGAGATCGCGTATTAAAAGAAGGCGATTTAGTAAATGTCGACGTATCTGCTGCACTTGATGGCTATTATGCAGATACAGGTATTTCATTTGTACTTGGAGAAGATGAAGCAAAAGAAAAGCTTTGCCAAGCAGCGGTTGATGCATTTTGGGCAGCAATGAAAAAGGTGAAAGCTGGTTCCAAACAAAACCAAATTGGTCGTGCTGTTTCAAACTTTGCACATAAAAATGGATATAATGTGATTCAAAACTTAACTGGTCACGGTATTGGTCTTAGCTTACACGAAGCACCAAACCACATTTTAAGCTACTTTGACCCAATGGATAATGCGCTTCTAAAAGACGGTCTTGTTATCGCTGTAGAACCATTCATTTCTATGAAAGCTGATCACATTATCGAACGTGGCGATGATGGTTGGACATTCGTTACACCTGATAAAAGCCTTGTTGCACAATGTGAACATACAGTTGTCGTAACGCGCGGCGAGCCGATAATCTTAACAGAAATATAAAATTAAAAATGACCGTTTTTTAGAATTTTTCTACTAAAACGGTCATTTTTAATTTTTGGAAAATATTTGTTAAACTGCTGTTGAACTCTTTAACATTTAAGTATATAATCTTTAGCGAAGGTTACTTCAGCTTATCTTTACTAAAAAGATATTGTAGCTAAGGAGGAAAACACCTTCTTTTTTATTGTTTAAACAGTATCAAAAATGACCGTAGTAACGGATTAGTCGAATATTCTGTAATTCTTATATTCCTCTAACAATGTAAGAAACTATCGTCTTTCAACTTCGGTCCACTAATCGTACAACTCTCTTTAGACAAAATAGATGACTATTTTCAAAGTACATATTGTCTTCATTCTGACCAAAAACAACCCTATCTAGATTTTTATTTCCACATAACTTTAAGGCAAAAATAAGCCTTCACAAGGGGATACACTACCTTGGTTAGTATGTATCGTAAAACTTACCTTTATAACCATTCTTTTTTACTAGATATACATGAAAACTATCTCACATATAAAGGTCTGATATCATTCTTTATATCAGTATTTTTTTCGACATTTTTTGTCGAATTGTGTATATTTCCAAATAACTGTGTAAATATACATTTTGTTTTACGTTAAATAATATTACTTTGAACATAATCCAGTTTGTCTGAGAACGCGTATAGAAACGGAGGGATAGCAAAAACAAATAGCTTATAACAAATACTTTTAATATTCCATTTGTTCATGTGGAATAAGTCCCCAATGGACAAATGAATGTTCAGAGGAGGAAAAATGAAAAAACTTTTCAATGTATGTTTAATTGTATTCGTACTATTTTCGCAACTTGCTAGTTTTCCATACAATCAAGTAAAAGCGGAAACCTTAACAGGAGATTCCTTATTTGACACTGTTGAAATGAAAGATGCAACGAATCATATTATTGACGAAGCAAAAAATCCTACCAACTTAATAAAGATAGGATCAACCATTCAATTAGAATACGCTTGGTCAATAAAGGATCAACAAGTTGCACATGCAAATGATACAGCAGTAGTTCAAATACCACTTGCATTAAAAGTATCTAAAGATTTGCAAGGGGATTTAGTAACAGATCAAAAAAATATTGGTCAATATTTTATAACAGCTAAAGATAATAAATTAAAATTAATATTTAATGATCAAGTAGAAAATTTGAAAGACGCTAAAGGAAAAATTAAAGTTGATACCGTGTTTAACTCAACTTTAAAAACTGGAGAAAAATCAGTTCAAATCGCTTTTCCTTTAGGAACAATGGTTCAGCCTATATCAGTTCCTGTTCAGGTAGAAGACTCTAAAGAAGATGGCACCAAACAGGATACTAATAAACAAACGCAAGATCCAGTAGCTAAACCTGTTACTGACAATCCGGAGCAAGATCCAGCAACTAAGCCTGTTACTGATAATCCGGAACAAAACACAGCAACTAAACCTGTTACTGACAATCCGGAACAAAACACAGCAACTAAACCTGTTACTGATAATCCGGAACAAAGCACAGCAACTAAACCTGTTACTGATAATCCAGAACAAAACCCAGCAGCTAAAATTGCTACTGACAATCCAGAACGAAAGCTAGCAAGCGACCCTGCTGAAAATACAAATTCAGGTCCAAAGCAAATAACAACAAACATTTTAACCGGTGTAAAGTTGACGGATAAAGACGGAAAACCATTTACAGAGGATAACCGTCCAAGTACAGATTCCCCTGCCAATATTGAATTTACATGGGAGCTTTTAAAATCAATGAATGTGAAAAGCGGAGATTACTATATCTTTGATCTTCCTAAACATTTTAAGATTTACAATACAATTAACAGTCCTTTATATGATAGTGAAAACAATCAAATTGGTAATTTTACTGTTACAAAAGACGGAAAAGTCACGATGACATTCAACGATTATGTTGAAGAGCATCCAGATGTTGCTGGTAACCTACAATTAAAGACAGAATTTAATAAAGCTGAAATTAAAGGTACAACAACACAAGAAATTCCTTTCCCAATTAAAGATAAGGATGTTTCTATTACAGTTGACTTTAAGCCTAATGTACAAACAGCTACGAATAAAAAAGGGTTACCTGATAGACCAATTAATACAAATGAAATTAATTGGAAAGTAGAGATGAACAAAACGAAAGACACCCTTAAAAATGCTGTTTTTAAAGATAACATCCCACAAGGTACAAGCTTAAATAAAGATTCTATTAAAGTTTATTATTTAGAAGTTGATGTTAATGGGAATGTAACGCGTGGTACAGAAGCTGAGCCAACAGATTACAATATTATTTCATCAGATGGATCCAAATTGGAGATTGCTTTTAAAGATTCTATCAATAGAGCATATCAAATCGAATATGCCACAAAAATTACTGATGAAAATATTAAAAGTTTCCGAAATAACGTTACGATAACGAGTGATAATCAAAAGCAACAAAACGCAAGCTCTACTGTAACGGTTTCTCGTGGTACACACTTAAATAAAACAAGTAAATATGATCCAAAAACGCAAACAATTGAGTGGACAATTACTTACAATGGTGATCAAAGAGAAATCAAAAAAGCAGATGCGATTTTAAAAGATATTTTTGACGATACACACGAACTAGATGCAAATTCTATTGTTGTGAAAAACGCTTCATATAATGAAAAGGGAACGCTTGTAACAGGAGACGCTGTTAATAATTACACTGTAAGTAACAAGAAGAATGGATTCGATTTACAGTTTAATGATGATATTAATAGTGCTTATGTGATTACCTATAAAACCAAGCCAACTAATAAAGTTATAGAAGATGGAAAAGTAAAAAATAAAGTTACAGCTGATAATGATTCAAGTAAAGAAAATGAAGCTAGCTTCAAGCAGCAAAATATTATTAAATCTAATAATAAAGCTGAAACAAATTATAAAGACAAAACAACAACTTGGACAATTATAGTAAATAATAACAACTATCCATTAAACAACGCGATCATTACGGACACCTTTGATCATGGTGGATTACAATTAAAAGATAAAAAACTAGAAATTAAAGACGGAAATTATACCCTTCAAGCTGGGACTGACTATGTTTTAGATGCAACAGATAAAGGCTTCAAAATTACTCTTATAGGTACATATCAGTCTAATATGACAAAGACACTAGTCGTAAAATATACGACAGACTTTGATTATACAAAGCTAGAAAGTGGTAAAACTTCATTTAAAAATACAGGTAACCTATCTTGGATAGATACGGATTCTAAGCCACAATCAAATAAAGTTGAAGCTAATTTCGATCCTGATACTTTCACAAAGGCAAATGGTTATAAATACGGTTCTTATAACGCCCAAACGAAGGAAATTACTTGGATAATAGGCTTTAACTATAATAATGTTGAGATTAAAGATCCTTATGTTATAGACGTAATACAAGATAAACAAAAGTTAGTTCCTGGATCCATTGAAGTGCGCGATATGATTTTAAATGGAAATCCTGATAATGCACAACCTGGTAATGCTGTACCAACTGAGAAATATGAACTTGAAGAACCTACAGAGAAAAATAAAAACACCCTAAAGGTTCATTTCAAACAATCAATTAATTCACCTTACTATATTATCTTTAAAACAAGCCTTGATGGTGAACTTATCCAAGGCACCTACAAAAACGAGGCAGATTTAAAAGATGGCTCTAAAATTGTTAACACCCTTACAGGTGACACTCAAGTAAATAAAGGTGGCAGCTTCGTTACTAAAAAAGCTGTGCAAGACGACAACTATATTAATTGGAGTATCGCAATTAACGAAAGCCAATCAACCATTGCAGATGCGGTTGTAACAGATGACCCAACCGAAAATCAGGTAATTGTAGAAGATTCATTCCACTTATATCCTACAACTGTTGATCCATATGGAAATTTAACAAAAGATACAGTAAACGAATTAAAAGAAGGAACAGACTATAAACTCAAAATAACAACAGACAATAATACTGGAAAGCAACATTTCGAAATTGCCTTCTTGAAAAAAATTGATCGAGCTTATATTTTAGAATATCGCTCACTTATTAATGCAGACGATAAAGAGAAAGTAAGTAATAAAGCGAAAATCACAGGCAATAAGTTGACAGTTAAAAACACAGAAACTACTGAAACGATTGAAGTGAGAATGTCTTCTGGTTCAGGCGGAGGATCTGCTACCAAAGGTCGTGGAAACCTTGAAATTATAAAGGTAGATAACGACAATAAGAACGTACTATTAGCTGGGACAGAATTTACTTTATACGATCGTACAGGTAAAACTGTTATCCGTAAAATTACAACAGACAAAGACGGTATCGCTAAATTTAATAATTTAAAACGCGATAAATATTTATTAAAAGAAACAAAGGCTCCTGAAGGCTATGTAATTAGCTGGGATTTAAAACAAGGGAAAATTGTTGAACTTGGTACACAAGAGACTACAACATATAAACTTGCAAATAAGAAGTTTGTCGGGAAAGTAGTTTTAACAAAATCTGATGACCTGAACAAAAACGCAACACTACAAGGCGCCGTTTTCACACTACTAGATAAAGACAAAAAAGTAATTCCAGAACATGAAGAATTAACAACAAATAATAACGGACAAATTATTATAGATAAACTAAAACCAGGAACTTACTACTTACAAGAAACGAAGGCTCCTGAGCATTATCAATTAGATAGTAAACTTATTACGTTTACTATCTCTGAAGATCAAACAACAGTAGTAAACCGAACTGCGACAAATATTTTAACTAAAGGATCTGCTCTTTTAACAAAAGTGGATAATTATAATAAAACTTTAGCAGGGGCAGAGTTTACTGTTCAGGATCGCAACGGAAAAAATATTCCTGGATATGAGAAATTAACAACAAATGAACATGGACAAATAGAAGCAAAAGATTTACGTCCGGGTAAATACCAGTTTGTCGAAACAAAAGCTCCTGAGCATTATGAATTAGACAAAACGCCTATTCTATTTGAAATAGAAAAAAGCCAAACTACAGCCGCTTCTATTACAGCAAAAAACGCTTTAATTAAAGGTGGCGTTACGTTAACAAAAGTGGATGATATTGATGGCACTACCCTTGAAGGTGCGGTATTCAAAATTGTTAACGACAAAAATGAAGATGTCCGTACAAACTTAAAAACAGAAAAAGATGGAACTTTGACCGTTAAAGATTTAGATCCTGGTGATTATCAATTTATTGAAACAACACCACCTAAATACTATGACTTAAATAAAGAACCAATTCCGTTTACAATTGAGAAAAGTCAAACAAGCATTATCTCAATTACTGCAAAAAACAGTTTAACAACAGGTGCTGTTGAGCTATTAAAAGTCGACGAATTTGATAAAAAGACTCTTCTTGCTGGAGCTATGTTCAAAATCGTGAATGATAAGAACGAAGACGTTCGTACAGAATTAACTACCGATACAAACGGAACTGTTAAAGCTTCTGACTTACGTCCAGGCAAATACAAATTTATTGAAACGAAAGCTCCTGAACATTATGAACTGCGATCAACACCAATTGAATTTACAATTGAGAAAGGTCAAAAAACACCGATTGTTATTACAGCTGAAAATGGTCTATTACCAGGCGATGTTGAACTAACAAAACTCGATGATACTGATGGCACTGCACTTATAGGTGCCGTATTCAAAATTGTTAATAACAAAAATGAAGATGTCCGTACAGAATTAGTTACGAATCAGGAAGGTAAAATTATTGCTACTGGTTTACGTCCAGGTAACTATAAATTTATCGAAATGAAAGCTCCTGAGCATTATACCTTAAATAAAACACCGATTGAATTTACAATTAAGGAGAGCCAATCGACTGCTATTAACGTTACAGCTACTAATAGCTTAATAAAAGGCGGTATTGAATTAACAAAAGTTGATTCTGTAAATGCTAAGGAAACCCTTGAAGGTGCAGTATTTAAAATTGTTAATGACAAAGGTGAGGATGTTCGTACGGAACTTACTACTGATAAAGACGGTAAATTAGTAGTACAAGACTTACGTCCGGGTAATTATAAGCTAATCGAGACGAAGGCTCCTACTTATTACGATGTAAATGAAGAGCCAATCGAATTTACGATTGAAAAGAGTCAACAAAAACTCATCCCTATTACTTTCAAAAATAGTTTGACGAAAGGAAAGGTCAAATTAATTAAAGAAGATGACCTGGAGAGCGCGAAAGCTCTTGCTGGCGCTGTATTCACATTACAAGACGCAACTGGCAAAGAAATTATGAAAGATTTAACAACAGATGCACACGGAGTATTAGTCATCCCTGATTTAGCACCAGGTGATTATCAATTTATTGAAGTGAAAGCTCCTGAACATTATAAATTAGATCAAACACCTATTAAGTTCACAATTAAAAAAGGTAGTAAGGAAGATCTTCCTATCCCTGTTACTGTAAAAAACAGTTTACTTACAGGTGGCGTCACTTTAACAAAAGTTGATGATGTTGATGGCACTACTCTTGAAGGTGCAGAATTTATAATCGTTGACGCTCATGATACTAAAAAGGTAATTCGCAAAGGTTTAACGACTGATAAAAACGGTAAAATTACTGCTTCTGATTTACGTCCTGGAGACTATCAATTTGTTGAAGTAAAAGCTCCAAAAGACTATACCTTAAGCAAAGAGCCTATTCCGTTCACTATCGAAAAAAGTCAAAAAGAGAATATTACTGTTACTGCTACTAACAGTTTAAAGAAAGGTGCAGTAACATTAACAAAAATCGATGACATCGATCGTACGATGCTCGAAGGTGCAATCTTTAAGATTGTTGATATGGACGGTAAGGAAGTTCATACGAATCTTGTTACAGATAAAAATGGAAAAATTTCCGTTTCTGATTTACGCCCTGGAGACTATCAGTTCATTGAAACAAAAGCTCCTGAGCACTATGTATTAGAAGAAACACAAATTCCATTTACAATTGAAAGAAGTCAAACGAAAGAGATCAATGTTACAGGTAAAAATGCTTTGAAAAAAGGTAGCGTTGAACTAACAAAGATTGACGATATTGATATAAATACAAAACTTGCTAACGCCGTATTTAATTTATTAGATGCAGACGGAGAGCTAGTTGAAGAAGGCTTAAAAACAAATGATGAAGGTAAAATTGTTGTTGAAAATCTACGTCCTGGTACGTATCAATTCGTTGAAACAATTGCTCCTGAACATTACGATTTAGATAAAACACCGATTGAATTTACAATTAAGAAAAGCCAAACTGAAACTCTTCACGTTACGGCTAAAAACGCTCTAACAAAAGGTGCAGTGGAACTTTCTAAAGTAGATGACATCGATGACACTAAACTTGAAGGCGCAGTATTTAACATTGTTGATATGAAGGGTACTGTAATTCATAAAGGCCTTGTTACAAATGGTAAAGGGAAGATCGAAATTAACGACCTACGTCCTGGTGATTACCAATTCATCGAAACGAAAGCTCCTAAGCATTACGTTTTAGATGAAACACCAATCAATTTCACTATTGAAAAAGGACAGAAAAAAACTATTTCTTTAACTGCTAAAAATAGTTTAAAACAAGGTAGTATCGAATTAATTAAAGTTGATGATTTAAACGATCAAACAAAACTTGCCGATGCTGTGTTTAATTTACTAGATCAAAACGGGAAAGTACTTAAAACGGATTTAAAAACGAACAGTGAAGGAAAAATCATTGTTGAAAACTTACGTCCTGGTACGTATCAATTTGTCGAAACAACGGCTCCTAAACATTATGATTTAGACAAAAAGCCAATTGTAGTTACAGTTGAAAAAAGCCAGAAAGATATTGCTACTATTACTATGAAAAATAGTTTAACAAAAGGCGGCGTGGACCTTACTAAAGTGGACGACGTCGATGGTACTACTCTTGAAGGCGCAGTATTTAACATTGTTGATATGAAGGGTACTGTAATTCGCGAGAAGCTTACTACAAATTCAAGAGGTAAAATTAACGTTTCTGACTTACGTCCGGGTGATTATCAATTCATCGAAACAACGGCTCCGAAACACTACGATTTAAACAAAGAGCCAATTCCATTCACAATCACAAAGAGCCAAGCTGAGCCTATCTCTGTTACAGCTACAAATAGCTTAACGAAAGGCACTGTGGAGCTTTCTAAAGTGGATGATGTTGATGGTACCGCTCTTAAAGATGCGATATTTAAAATTACTGATATGAATGGTAATGACATTCGCACTGAGCTTACAACAGATGTACATGGAAAAATCTCTGTTCCTGATTTACGTCCAGGGGACTATCAGTTTATTGAAACGAAAGCTCCTGAACATTATAAATTAGACAGTACACCGCTTAAATTTACAATTAATAAAAGCCAAGCAGAGAAGCTACAAGTCACTGCCACTAACAGCTTAATTGAAGGTGCGGTAGAGTTAATTAAAGTTGATGATATAAATCCAGACACAAAACTTTCTGATGCGGTATTTAACATCATTGATGCGAAAGGTAAAGTTGTTCGCACGGATTTAACTACTGATAAAGACGGGACAGTTTCTGCTTTTAATTTACGTCCAGGAGATTATCAATTCGTTGAAACGAAAGCTCCAAAAGATTATGATTTAAATAAAAAGCCGATTCCTTTCACTATCGAGAAAAGCCAGCCAACTCATATTTCTGTTACTGCTAAAAATGGCTTAACTAAGGGTGGCGTGGAATTAACGAAAGTTGACTCTTTAGATGCGAAAGAAACGCTGGAAGGTGCGGTATTTAAAATTACTGATATGAACGGTAACGACATTCGTACGAATTTAGTTACCAATAAAGACGGAAAAATCATCGCTAAAGACTTACAACCTGGAGACTATCAATTTATTGAAACGAAAGCTCCGAAACATTATGAATTAAATGAAGATCCAATTAAGTTCACAATTGAAAGAAGTCAAACAAAACATGTCTTCGTTACAGCTACTAACAGCTTAACGAAAGGTAGTGTGGAGTTAATTAAAGTTGACGACATTGAAGAAAACACAACACTTGAAGGTGCAGTATTTAAAATTGTTAATAAGGATGGACACGACGTCCGTACTGATTTAACTACTGATAAAAACGGCCGTTTAGTTGTGGATGAATTACCACCAGGAGACTATGAGTTTATCGAAACAAAGGCTCCTAATCACTATGACTTAAACGAAACACCTATTAAGTTCACAGTTAAAAAAGGACAAGAAAAAATCGCTTCCGTTACTGCTACGAATAGCTTAACGAAAGGCGCGGTTGAACTTTCTAAAGTGGATGACGTTGACGGTTCGGTCCTTAAAGATGCAGTATTTAAAATCGTCGATATGAACGGGCACGACGTTCGTTCTAATTTAACTACTGATAAAGATGGAAAAATTTCTGTTTCTGATTTACGTCCTGGGGACTATCAGTTTATTGAAACGAAAGCCCCTACTGGATACGATTTAAGTGCTAAGCCAATTCCTTTCACAATTACGAAAGGACAATCTCAAGTTACTTCTGTTACAGCTTTAAATAGTTTAACAACAGGTTCAATGGAGTTAACTAAAATTGATATTGATCACCATGGAACACTTGAAGGTGCCATTTTCAATATTTTAGATCACGACGGAAAAGTAGTACGAGAAGGTCTACAAACAGACGGGCATGGTAAATTAATCGTAAATGATTTGAAACCTGGTAATTATCAATTAGTGGAAACAAAGGCTCCTACAGGCTATCAATTAAATGCATCACCAATAAACTTTACAATTGAAAAAGCTCAAGCTACACCACTACAAATTACAGTTTCAAATAAAAAAATCGATTCTTCATCAGGTGGAGATGATAAACCGATTACTCCTCCTAATAAAGAAGAGGAAACAGGTAAAGAAACTTCTGAAGAACTAGAAAAAGGAAATCCTGACACACATGGTAAAGAAACTTCCGAAGAACTAGAAAAAGGAAATCCTGACACACATGGTAAAGGAACTTCTGAAGAACTAGAAAAAGAAAACCCTGAAACACAAATAAACAAACAGCAAGATGACCGAAATAAGGGTAAAGAACTTCCAAATACAGGTCACAAAAATGATCCTACTCAAACAGTAGGCATCTTACTTCTACTAGCTGGTTTGTTAAGTATTTTAGCTACAAAACGAAAAAAATATTATTAATAGTTTTTCACACCTAATCAAATGAACATTTGATTAGGTGTTTTTTTATGCAAAAAAGGACGATACATAGAGTATCGTCCTTTTAACGGGGTGAGGCTGCCCAAAAGTACGGAAAACCTTTGAACAGCCTCGTATTTTCATATGGATGCCTTACATATATCACTGATAATAAGTATGAAATGCGGAAACATATTTATCATCACATGATTCAAACATGAGAAAAGAAACCCTATAGGATTCTTTTCTCTACATAATCTAAAGTTTGGGTACACTAGATTCATGCAATGTAGGAGCTTTCCAATCAGAAAGCGAACCTTCATTTAAAATGATAGCATACATATCTCCGTCAAAAATATGCAAATATGCATATAGAGTTTTTTATTTATCGATGTCAGAATATTGAAAAATAAAGAAGATAAAGATAAAATAAAGTCATTATCCGTCTTCTTTTGTCAGTCAGAGAGAATAGAAGAATAGGAGAGGAAAAAATGAAAAAATCTTTGAAACAAAAAATAGTAAGCTCTTTGCTTGCTGTATCACTCGCTGTTAGCTTAGCTCCAATTGGACAAGCCAAAGCTGATTCCACGTCAGAAATCACACAGACTTCACCTATCACAAAACAAGTTGATGCAAGCCGCGCCATCGAACACATCCGTTTCTTATCCGAAACAATTGGTCCTCGCCCTGGTGGGACGAAATCAGAAGAATGGGCTTCTCGCTACGTTGGTATGCAGCTTAAATCAATGGGCTATGAAGTAGAATATCAACCATTTCAAGTGCCGGATCAATACGTTGGATTTATTGAATCACCATTATCCACAAAACGTAATTGGCAAGTCGGCGCTGCCCCTAACGCACTAATTTCTACAGAAGCTGTTACAGCTCCTCTTATCTTTGTTCAAGGTGGAACAAAATTAGAGGATATCCCAAATGAAGTAAACGGAAAAATTGTTCTGTTTGAAAGAGGAATAACAGTCGCAGACTATAATAAACAAGTTGAAAATGCTGTTAGCAAAGGAGCAAAAGGTGTCCTTTTATACAGTTTAATTGGCGGACGTGGAAATTATGGACAAACCTTCAATCCCCGCCTAACGAAAAAGCAGTCTATCCCTGTCTTTGGTCTTGCTTATGCGCAAGGAAATGCATTTAAAGAGGAAATCACTAAAAAAGGGACCACTCTTCTTTCTCTAAAAGCGAGACATGAATCTAGCTTAACATCACTTAATGTCATCGCTAAAAAGAAACCAAAAAACAGCACAGGTAATGAAAAAGCTGTCGTTGTAAGTTCGCACTATGATAGTGTCGTTGGAGCACCTGGAGCAAACGATAATGCTTCTGGTACAGGGTTAGTATTAGAACTGGCTCGTGCTTTTCAAAATGTAGAAACTGATAAAGAAATTCGTTTTATTGCTTTCGGTTCTGAAGAGACTGGCTTACTTGGCTCCGATTATTACGTTAATAGTCTATCCCAAAAAGAACGCGATCGAATTTTAGGTGTCTTTAACGCAGACATGGTTGCAACAAATTACGATAAAGCAAAGAATTTATATGCTATGACCCCTAACGGTTCTCCAAACCTTGTAACAGACGCAGCCTTACAAGCAGGTAAACAATTAAATAATGACCTCATACTACAAGGTAAATTCGGCTCTAGTGATCACGTACCATTTGCTGAAGTTGGTATTCCTGCCGCCCTATTTATTTGGATGGGTGTCGATAGTTGGAATCCATTAATCTATCATATTGAGAAGGTATACCATACGCCTCAAGATAATGTGTTAGAAAACATTTCGCCTGAACGTATGAAAATGGCATTAGAAGTTATCGGGACAGGAGTTTATAATACACTTCAAAAATCTGTTGCTCAAACTGAACAGAAAGCTGCTTAATCATTTAAAAGACCACTGATTTTTATCAGTGGTCTTTTATTGAGAAAATATATATATGCATAAAAGCATATTTCCTCCTGCTCATTATCCTATACAATATTAAGTGTAATAAAAATGATTACAACTAATAAGGAGGCCTTTTCTACTATGAAAAAAATGATTTTAGCCAGTGCTTTAACTTTAGCAGGAATTACTGGCGCTACCGCTTTTATTCCTGAAACAAAAGTCGCTGCTGCCACTCAAGAACAAAGCTTTACAAAATTTTATTCTTTGCAAACTGGAAGTAGTTCTGAACAAGAACCTATTTTCCTTCAAAAAGGACAGGAACTAACAATTCAACCTAACAGTAAAACTCCTAGTTACAGTGTTTATGACTCAAATCATAACCTTATTGGACGCTATTCTGATGGTTACGGCCGAATTTTCACTGCAAAAACAGATGGAAATATGTATGTTCAATTTCATGCACCTTTCGTTTACTATAGTCCTGTTAGCTTTTCCGTTACGTATACAATCCAATAAAGTGAAACTTTAATCAGTGGGGGTTTTCTTCATCCCCCACTGATTATTAGTTGAACCAATCGGACTTTTATGGGCAGTTGATCCCCCACCTAAATTCTTTGCTTTCGCTAAATTTTGAGGTGGGGGTCTTACTGCCCATTAAAGCGGGATAAAATAAAGGGCCTTTCTCAAGGCCCTTTATTTTATTTCCCAATTCACTTTTACAAAACCATCTTTCACCATTAAACCACTTATATTAAATACATACTTTTCATTTGCTTTTAATGTAGCTTTGAAAGTACCTTTTTTCGATTCACAGATCTCTTTTAATTCTCTTATACCTTCTCCTTGCCTTTCATACAAGCTAAAACATAAACTCCCACGTTTTGCATCTGTCTCATAAGAAAATGTTACTTCTGTATCTTTTGCATACTCAAGTTCAATATCTTTCCCAGCGATATCCCATGATGAAAATTTTGCCTCGTAACTGGTCTCCCCTTTCTTCTCATTTTCTAAATATATATCACCAGCTCTCCACATATCATCTAACGTTTGAACGAAAGCAAAGCCGCTCAGTAATACAAACATCGCACTTGCAAATATGACAACTAATGTTATCTTTTGTTTTTTCATAGCCTTCATCGTATGTTGTCCTTCTATTTTCTTGGTACTTCTTCTTATCATATATAACAAAACTCCAATAAAAAATGGCAATACAATCGCTATAACACTCCACCACTTACTTATTCCACGCGTTTTCGCATCTGTATACACCCATGATGCTACACATACTAAAAGTGCTATAAAAGTCAAAAGCATTGTAATCCCAGCTATCTCAAATACTACAAATGGATTAGCGAACTCTATCATGTAATTTATACTCCTTCTTTAAAAATGACTGTATGACAACATATATAGGAACGTATAGATGCATCATAATCACACTTGCTATCAACATAGGGACTTTATGATTCAAATGAGTGACAAACTGCTCCATAACAACTGTTAATAAAATAATCCAAATAACATGAATACAAATAACCCATCTCTTCTCTAATTTTCGAGCATTTCGTACGCTCTGTTTCGTATTATTTATCAGCTCTTCGCTTGGAATCGTGTCTTCAGCTAAGCTGCTCCTTATCTTCTGATCAAACTTATCTTCTGTCATAAACGAACCCCTCCAAATGTTCCCGCATTTGCTTCTTCGCATAATTAAGGCGGTATTTCACCGTACCAATCGGTATATTTAATATTTCGCTCATTTCTTTATAAGAGTATTGTTCATAATAGTAGAGTACGAGCACGGTTTTATATTTTTCATTCAATAGCTGTATAACTTCCCGTATCATTTCCACTTCCACTTTTTGAATAAATTCTTCTGATATATTCACTTCATCTGCGAAATCTATTTCTCTCCCATCCTCTTTATGAAATAAATCCAATACGCGATCTTTCCACCTTTTCTTCTTACGATAAAAGTCATAAAATGTACGAACACAAATTGTAGTAATCCATTTTTTATAATTTTCCACACAAGAAAGTTGGTGCCTAGAGGAAAAAACTTTTATCCAAGTCTCTTGAAAAATATCTTCTGCATCTTCTTTCGTTTTCGCTAATTTATAGCATAAGGAATATATTTGCTGCTTATATATATCAATTAATTCTTCTACCTTTTCTTCCATCTTAAACCTCCTGTCATTTATATAAGACGACGCAATTTCTCCCTTTGTTTGATAAAATTTTATTTTTTTATTATCTCCATACAAAAAGGCAATCACAACATCGTGTGATTGCCTTTTACTGAAAACGAAAAATCGGCTAGAATACTCGGTGGCTTCGCGCCTTCCTCCGAGGTAAAGTACGCCTCTCTGTCAGGAGCTCCATCCCCCTCCTATTCTGAACGAGTCGCTTCCGCTTTTCTTTATTACATTTTTTCTGGTGCAGATACTCCTACGATTGCTAATGCATTTTGAAGTGTAGTGCGTACTGCTTTCATTAACTCATAGCGAGCTTTACTTAATTCTAAGTTATCTTGGTTTAATACTTTTTCTGCATTGTAGAAGCTGTGTAATGCTGCTGCTAATTCAAATGCATAGCTTGTAATGCGGTGTGGCAGACGTTTTTGTGCTGCATCCGCAACTACAGCTGGGAATTCACCAAGTTTTTTCAGTAACTCTACTTCTTTCTCCGAAGTAACAAGCTTGTAATTCACGTCTCCGCCTGCAGCTAATCCTAACTCTTCACCTTGACGAAGGATACTGCATACGCGAGCATGAGCATACTGTGCATAGTATACTGGATTTTCATTAGATTTTGATACGGCTAAGTCCATATCAAAGTCTAAATGAGAATCACCGCTACGCATTGCGAAGAAGTAACGCATTGCGTCCACGCCTACTTCTTCCATAAGCTCACGAAGTGTAACTGCTTTACCTGTACGCTTACTCATCTTCATTTTTTCACCATTTTGGTACAGTTGTACCATTTGGATGATTTCTACTTCAAGTGTTTCTTTATCGTAACCAAGTGCTTGAATAGCAGCTTTCATACGAGGAATGTAACCGTGGTGATCAGCACCCCAAATGTTGATTAACTTATCGAAACCACGCTCTAATTTATCACGGTGGTAAGCGATATCTGGCGTTAAGTATGTGTAAGAACCGTCGTTTTTAATTAATACACGGTTTTTGTCGTCACCGTAAGTCATAGAACGGAACCAAGTTGCACCGCCTTCTTCAAAGATCTCGTCACGCTCTTTTAATACTGCAAGTGCAGCATCGATTTTTCCGTTTTTATATAATGATGTTTCTGAGAACCATACATCGAATTTAACACGGAAGCTTTCTAAGTCTTTTTGAAGTTTTGCTAACTCATATTTTAAACCGTATGAACGATAGAACTCATAGCTTTCTTCAGCATCAGCTTTTGCATAACGATCGCCAAACTCTTCAGCTAAACGCTTACCGATTCCAATGATGTCCGCACCATGGTATCCGTCTTCTGGCATTTCTTTCTCTAGGCCTAAAGCTTGCATGTAACGAGCTTCAACAGAAAGAGCTAAGTTATGAATTTGGTTACCAGCGTCATTAATGTAGTATTCACGAGATACATCGTATCCTGCTTTTGCTAATACGTTACATAAAGTGTCACCTACTGCCGCACCACGTGCATGTCCTAAGTGAAGGTCACCTGTTGGATTCGCAGATACGAACTCAATTTGTACTTTTTCACCTTTACCAGTATTCGTTTCACCGTAAGCTTCGCCAGCGTTAACGATTGTTGGGATTAAGTCTATTAAATAGCTATTATCCATGTAGAAGTTAATGAAACCAGGTCCTGCGATTTCAATTTTTTCAATAGAAGCTTTTGCTTTATCGAAGTTTGCAACTAATTCTTCTGCAATCATACGAGGTGCTTTTTTCGCAACACGTGCAAGTTGCATTGCCATATTTGTAGAGAAGTCACCATTTGTTTTATCTTTTGGAGATTCTAATACAACGTTTGGAATCTGTTCTTCTGTCGCTAATTCTGCCTTTAATACAGCAGCTTGAATTTCTTCTTTAATTAATCCTTTTACTTGTTCTAAAGAATTCATTATTTTGCCTCCTTCAAATTAAGTGTAATTGTATATCTGCCAGCTTCTTGTTCACTTAGAAGCAATGCGTACGTTAAGAAGAGTTGTCCTTTTTTCTTTTCATCCGACCATTTAAAAAGAACGTTATCAGTTTTCGTTTGCAATGCAAACGTACCAAGTTCACTCGTATACGTACCAGTTGTCCATTCACCTTTCACATGCGTTTGACGCATTGAAACAGCACCTGAACGCATAATGAGAACTTGTTCACCTTGAATTTTAATAATTGTTTTCACTTCGCCCTGTTCGTTCGGCTCTTGGAATGTTACATATGTACCTTGACCTTTTACATAGTATTGACCATTTGCTTCAAAAGCAACGGTTTCCTTCCTCGCCCCTTCACGGATTTCTGTTACGAAATGAACGTGTACCGGCAAGCCTGCAAGTTGTTTCTCCACGTCTTGCACACCTTTCAAATGTTATAGATATTAAATACTACTTATAATAAATCACTTTTCCTATCATATCAAAAAAAACCTCTGTCTGTCTGCTGAAAAATCAGGAAAACTCTATTTCAAAAAATAATTCACTTCCACTTTATTTCATATGATAAAATGTTTTTTAAATCTAAATATTCTTTTATTTAAAGAGGTGAGTTATGTGCTACCGACAAAATTGAAAAAAGGTGATGAAATTAGAGTTATTTCACCCTCTTGTAGTTTAAGTATTGTCTCAAATACGAACCAAGAGCTTGCAATAAAAAGATTAACCGACATGGGCTTTCAAGTTACATTCTCAACATATGCTGATGAGATCGATCGATTTGCTTCCTCTTCTATTTCTTCACGTGTTCAAGATCTTCATGATGCATTTAGAGACCCTAATGTAAAAGCCGTTTTGACGACACTTGGCGGATATAACTCTAATGGTTTATTGAAACATCTCGATTATGACTTAATTCGAGAAAACCCGAAGTTTTTCTGTGGCTATTCTGATATTACCGCTTTAAATAATGCAATTTACACAAAAACAGGACTTGTTACATATTCAGGCCCCCATTTCTCTTCATTTGGAATGGAGAAAGGTCTCGAATATACGACTGATTATTTTTTAAAATGCTTAACTTCTAATGAACCTATTGAAGTCCTGCCATCTGAAACATGGAGCGATGATTCTTGGTACATCGATCAAGAAAATCGAGAATTTATTAAAAATGAAGGTTATGTTTCAATTCATGAAGGCGAAGCAACTGGAGAGATTATCGGTGGTAATATGAGCACATTGAATTTACTACAAGGTACACCATATATGCCAAACTTACAGGATAAAATATTATTTCTTGAGGAGGATAGTTTAACTGGAAAAGCTACCCTTAACACTTTTGATCGTTATTTACATTCTCTTATGCAGCAACCTAACTTTGAACATATAAAAGGCATCGTCATAGGAAAGATGCAAAAAGGTGCACAATGTACGATAGAAGACATTCAAGAAATGATCGCTTCAAAACCTGAACTTGCACATACCCCTATCATTGCAAACGCAAGTTTCGGGCATACAACCCCGATTTTCACTTTCCCAATTGGTGGACGTGCAAAAATCATTTCTAACAAAGAAAAGACATCGATCACCATTTTAACGCACCATAAAAGGAGCGAATGAGTCGCTCCTTTTATGGTTTTTCTATTTTCTCCAATGCTTTTTGCGGAATTGATTCTTTTGAGATTTCAGCCCATCCTTTTCCTTGCGTACCTTTTGCATAAATTTTTATAAATTCCCCCGTATGCAATTCACGGTTCATCATTCTTTTCACAACTTGTAACTTTCCGTCTTCTGTATACCCTTTAAATGTATACAAGTATTCACCGGCTTTTTTCTCACCTTTATCTATAACCGCATAATAATCTTGTATTTCTTTATTTGAAAAGAAGTTGTCTACAAAAGCATGTACACCTTCTGTTTTTGTGTTTAAATAATATGCTGTTCCCCCTAAAATAATGGCGAACACAGCTAAAACTTTAATTACCAATTTCATAAATGCGCCTCCTGTTTGCACTTCTTTCTCACTAACCTTATGTCTATACATGTATTATACGAAAAACAACATACTATACTCTATCGAAACGCCTTACACTTTCCTTACATTATTGTAAGAGTTTTTCCCTTTATAGCAAATTCCCATCAAAAAAATTTTCCGTTTACCAAACTTTTATATTATTATTGAATGATACGAATTTTTATTACAAAAATCAAAGGAGACAGTTTTCAAATGGCTATCTTGCAAGGTTTAGCACTATTACTTGTTGTACTTTGTCTATTTACACTTTTTAGTTACCGTGCTCCTTACGGCATGAAAGCAATGGGTGCTTTAGCTAATGCAGCAATCGCAAGTTTTCTTATTGAAGCATTTCACCGTTATATCGGTGGAGAAATGTTTCATAATGACTTTTTACAATCAGTAGGAGAAGCTTCTGGTAGTATGAGCGGTGTCGCAGCGGCAATTTTAGTCGCATTAGCAATCGGTGTTTCACCCGTATATGCTGTTTTAATCGGTATCGCTACTAGTGGATTCGGTATTTTACCAGGATTTTTCGCTGGATACATTTGCGCTTTCGTCGTGAAATTTCTCGAAAAGAAATTACCGGCTGGTGTAGAATTCTTAGCAATTTTATTTATTGCTGCACCAATCTCGCGCGGCATGGCCATGCTTATGGATCCGCTCGTGAACGCAACACTCGGTAAAATCGGTTCTATGATTTCAGTTGCAACTACAGAAAGTCCTATCATTATGGGTATTATGCTTGGTGGATTAATAACAGTTATTTCTACCTCTCCATTAAGTTCTATGGCACTAACTGCAATGCTTGGATTAACAGGTTTACCAATGGCAATTGGTAGTCTTGCCGTAGCAGCCTCAGCCCCAATGAACTTTATTTTCTTTAAACGACTAAAGATTTGTTCAAAGAAAGATACAATTGCTGTAGCAATCGAGCCTTTAACACAAGCCGATGTTGTTTCAGCAAATCCAATTCCAATTTATGCGACAAACTTCGTTGGCGGTGCGCTTGCTGGTATTATTACATCTCTGTTCCAGCTCGTTAATAATGCGCCAGGAACAGCATCACCAATCCCAGGACTTCTTGTCTTATTCGGATTTAATGACGTTGTAAAAGTAACAATTGCTGCTGTATTATGTGGAATCGTTACCACTATTGTTGGATACATCGGATCAATCGTATTCCGCAAATATCCAATTCGTTCTGCTGATGAAATTCGCGGCATTACTTCGGAAGAGAAGGTTGCATAAGAAAAAGAGCTATTCTCAAACGATGAGAATAGCTCTTTTTTTATCCAGTTACGCCTCCTAGACCCTTGCGTCTAAGAACCTTATTCACCGGATCTAAACAGTCGGCTTCACTTTTACTTCACCCAACCGAGCAGCATTTCCCGCACGAATTTGCTTGCTGCGACTGGTGTTTGATCACTATGGTCGTAGACAGGAGCTACTTCTACTAAGTCTGCTCCAACTACATTTATATTTGAATTTGCAATTGCCACGATGGAATCTAATAATTCTTTAGATGTGATACCTCCAGCTTCTAACGTTCCTGTTCCTGGAGCGTGAGCTGGGTCTAATACGTCAATGTCGATTGTGACATAAACTGGGCGTCCTGCAAGTTTCGGTAATACTTCTTTTAACGGTTCTAATACGTCAAATTTATATAAGTTCATACCTACTTCTTTTGCCCATTCGAATTCTTCCTTCATTCCAGAACGAATACCGAAAGAATATACGTTTTCCGGACCAATTAAATCGCACACTTTACGAATAGGTGTAGAGTGCGATAAAGGCTCCCCTTCATACGATTCACGTAAATCAGTATGAGCATCCATATGGATGATTGCTAAATCCGGATATTTTTTTGCCATTGCCTTAAAAATTGGCCAAGACACTAAGTGCTCACCGCCGAGACCTAGTGGAAACTTATCGGCATCTAAAAGTTTTGATACATACTCTTCAATCATGTCTATGCTACGCTGTGGATTTCCAAATGGTAATGGAATATCACCCGCATCAAAATATTTTACCTCTTCTAGTTCACGATCTAAATATGGGCTATATTCTTCAAGACCAATTGATACTTCACGAATACGTGCAGGGCCAAAACGAGAACCTGGACGGTAGCTTACTGTCCAATCCATTGGCATCCCGTAAATAACTGCCTCTGACTCTTCAAAACTTGGATGACTTTTAATAAATACTTTACCTGAATAAGCTTCATCAAAACGCATACTCTTTTCCTCCTTATGTGGAACTTAAGGTATCCCAACCTTTCATTATTTCTCAAATTTGGAGCGAGCTGCTCCTCTTTCTCGATTTACCGGTGTCTTCTTTTTTAACAATAAGAAGACGATTTTCTTTACAGGAGTGTAAGTAGCTAGCATGTTCAAGTCTTCTGGACAAACACCTTAAATGAGCTACCTACACTTTATTTGTTCAAACTCGATTTCTTACTTAATTAAATCGCCAACAAATTTCGGTAATGCGAATGCTGCATTGTGTAATTCTTTTGTGTAGTATTTCGTTTCGATTTCGTGGAAACGCTCTTCACTTACTTCTAGTGGATCATGTTGTTTAGATCCGATTGTGAATGTCCAAAGTCCACTTGGGTAAGTTGGAATGTTCGCTGTGTATAAACGAGTAATTGGGAAGATTTCTTTTACGTCTTTAAACACAGTTGTAATTAGTTCTGGTGTGAACCAAGGGTTGTCCGTTTGTGCAACGAAAATACCATCTTCTTTTAACGCTTTTGAAATTCCAGCGTAGAAGCCTTTTGTAAATAGGTTTACTGCTGGTCCTACTGGCTCAGTAGAATCTACCATAATTACGTCATATTCATTTTCGCTTTCTGCGATGTGTAGGAAACCGTCTCCTACTTTTACTTCTACACGCTCATTATCTAATGCACCTGCAATTGATGGTAAGTATTGTTTAGAGTACTCAATTACTTTTCCATCGATTTCAACAAGAGTTGCTTTCTTTACACTTGGGTGTTTTAACACTTCACGAATAACACCACCATCGCCACCACCTACAACTAATACGTTTTCAGGGTTTGGATGTGTAAATAAAGGTACGTGCGCTACCATTTCATGATAAACGAACTCATCTTTTTCTGTTGTCATAACCATGCCATCTAAAATAAGCATGTTTCCGAACTCTTCCGTTTCAACCATATCAAGTTTTTGGAATTCTGTTTGCTCCGTATGTAATGTGCGGTTAATACGCGCCGTAATCCCAAAATGTTTTGTTTGTTTTTCAGTGAACCATAGTTCCATCGTACAATCACGCCTTTCAATGCAAATTTATAATAGGGACATCATTAATGTCCCCTAACAAAAATAAAACAAAACATCCAAAAAGTATAGTTAAAAGTACAAAAATACCGAAAATATATTTTAGTCAGAGGGTTCTAACATATATACGAAAAGGGATTGCCCTGTAATAGGAAAGAAAACCCTTTCTTAAGAAAGGGCTTTTCTCTCTACTTCTACCGGTTTTCGAACCGGAATTAAAATCATTACACAACCGACTAACACAACAATTCCACCGACTAAAAACGGACTTTGTGGTGAAACAGTGTGGCCGATGATTCCTGATAAGATTGGAGCAATTGCGCCACCCAACCAACGAACGAAGTTATAAACACCTGATGTAACAGATCTTTCATAAGGTGAAATATCCATTACATAACTTGTAAATAATGCATTATTTAATCCAGATGCTAATCCTGATAGAACAATTAATACAATTTGTAACCACATAACTTTCACGAAGAATAGCGCGATTAAGAAAAGCGCAAATACGAGTAAACTGCCTTTCAACAATGCTTTCGGCTCATATTTACCTTCCAGCTTATGAGCTAAAATTGCTGAACCGTAAGCTAACGCTAATCCCCATCCGCAAAATACAAACCCTAATTGAATAGCAGATAAATGCATAATAAGTGGTGAATATGCCAATACAACGAAAAATCCGTAGTAGTATAACATTCCTGAAATCGCACCTTGCATAAACGGTTTATATTTCACTAGGTTAAGTAATTCTCCTACGCCTGCCGCTTTACGCTTCACTTTTCGCTCCGGTTCTTTTACAAAAAAGAAAACTAAAATAAATGCTAAGAAAATTAAAATACTCGTCGCAAAAAATGGGTAACGCCAAGAATGTCCACCTAATATACCGCCTAATAACGGTCCGCCTGCCATCCCTAAACCGATAGCTGCTTCATATAACCCTACCGCTTCATGAACTTCTTTACTTAATGCAATCAATAATGTCATCGCCGTTGCAAAGAACATCGCATTTCCTAATCCCCATCCAGCGCGGAAAAGAGATAATTGAGCAATCGTTTGCGATATACCGCATATAAACGCAAATACAGTCACGATCGCAAGACCGATCGTCATCATTCGTTTATCACCAAATCTCGATGCGAATATTCCAGCTGGTAACATCATAATTGCCATCGTTAAAATATATGCTGTAAATAACATCTCTACTTGCCAATGCGATGCACCAATTTGCTCAGCGATGCTTGGCAAGATTGGATCGACTACCCCTATACCCGAAAAGGCAAGAAAGGTAGCCACCACTGTAATCAATCTCCCTAGTTTTTGTTTGCTCTCCATTTTGATTACTCTCCTTTTGTATTCTCTAAAAATGTCGCTGCGCGATGTAAACTATCCTCGAGTTCCGCCTTTACGCGCTGCATTTGCTCCATTTTCTCGTCTAGCGTTTGCACTTGTTTTTCAAGCATCTCTTTAATTTCTTGAATCACTTCGCGGTCACGAGGGTTCTCACTATTTCTTCTTTGCTCCATTCGTTCTTTTAACGATAAGAAATGTTGCATTTCTTGAAGCGTAATTCCTAACACTTCTTTCGCTTCCACAATTCTTTTAATTCTGGCGATATCCTCGTCTGTATACAGGCGAATGTTCCCCTCACTACGTTCAGGGGGATGAATTAAACCAATTTCCTCATAATAACGAAGTGTACGTTTTGTTAAACCAACTTGCTTTGTGACTTCATCAATTTTATACATGTTTATTCCTCCCTTCACTCAATTATTACATTTTACGTTAACGTTAACTTTTGTGCAACTGTTAGACTTTTGTAAATGTTTTTCCCATTCAATTGTATTTTTCCAAAAGCAGTTTCATAATGAAAGAAAAGAAACGATAAGGAGATTTCCCTATGAATAAACCACTTATTTTCGCCCACCGCGGGGTAAAAGGAACACATCCTGAAAATACGATGATTGCTTTCCAAGAAGCCGAACGCATTGGAGCCCATGGCATCGAGCTTGATGTCCACCTATCAAAAGATGGTGAACTTGTCGTGATTCACGATGAAACAGTAGATCGCACAACAAATGGTATCGGTCTTGTTTCTGAAAAAACGGTAGCGGAATTACAAGCTTTAGATGCTGGCAGCCATAAAGACCCTTCTTTCCATGAAGCAAAAATCCCAACGTTACGCGAAGTATTCATTTGGCTATCTACAACAAAGTTACAGCTCAACATTGAGTTAAAAACAGATGTCATTCACTATCCAACTATTGAAGAAAAAGCTATCGCTCTCGTTCGTGAATATCATCTATCTAATCAAATTGTATTCTCATCATTTAACCACGACTCTATTTCATTATTAGCAGAAATAGCTCCTGAAATCCCAAGAGCAATTTTATATGACACACCACTTGCTGATCCGATTGCTGAAGCAAAAAATAGAAACGCAACTGGTTTACACCCAAACTTTCAATTATTAACAAAAGAATTTGTCCAATTTGCACAAAATCAAGGGTACGCTTTCCGCCCTTATACAATTAACGAATACAAAGATTTACAAATTATGATTGACTATGGCGTAGATGTTATTATTACCGATTGGCCAGCACGTGCCTTTGAGCTCCTTTCTTAATTGAAGGAGCTTTTTGTTTTCGAAATTTCATTGTTTAAAATAACCGAAAACCCTCAATACTAATACAATAATGTTTGTATTAGTATTGAGGGGCTGAAAAAGATGGATCAAACTATGAATCCGAAACTTAAAAAATATAAACGTCTTTTCTTCACCGTAATGTTTTCTTCTGTTCTTTTTTTCGTTTTTTCCTTTTTTGTTATTATTATAGTTGCAAAAATTATGGGACCTCCTCCTGTTGCTGTCCCGCAAACGAGTGTCTTTTACGCTAATGATGACACTGTTATCGGACAAAATAATGAAATGCAAAAACGTTACAATGTATCTCTCAATGAAATCTCTCCTTATGTAAAAGAGGCGACACTATCTATAGAAGATCAACGATTCTACAAACATCATGGCTTTGATATGAAACGTATTGCTGGTGCTATTGTTGCCGATTTAAAAGCGATGGCAAAAGTCCAAGGTGCTAGTACGATTACACAACAGTATGCTCGTAACCTATACTTAGATCATGATAAAACGTGGAAACGTAAACTATTAGAAGCGATGTACACAATCCGCCTTGAAGTGAACTATAATAAAAATCATATTTTAGAAGGATATTTAAATACAATTTATTACGGACATGGTGCTTATGGTATCGAAGCTGCGTCCCGTCTATATTTCGATAAAACAGCAAAAGAATTAACATTAGCGGAAGCTAGTATGCTCGCAGGCATTCCGAAAGGACCTAGTGTCTACTCTCCCTTTTTAAAAGAGGATCGTGCGAAAGGACGACAATCTCTCATATTAGACGAAATGGTAGAACAAGGTTATATTACGAAGCAACAAGCAATATCAGCAAAAAAAGAGCCACTAACTTTTGCCTCATTAGATACAAAAAAAGTGGCAGAGATTGCACCTTATTTTCAAGATGCTGTACAAGCTTCTCTTCTTCGTGATATCGGATTAGATGAACAAGCCTTACAAAAGGGTGGCCTGCGTATTTATACAACACTAGACCCTAAATTACAATCTGTTGCAGAGCAAGCTGTAAAAGATCACATACCTGACACAACAAACATACAAACCGCACTCGTCTCTATGAATCCAAAAACAGGTGAAGTGGCTGCCCTTGTGGGAGGAACCGATTATAATAAGAGTCAATTTAACAGGGCTACACAAGCCGTTCGTCAGCCTGGTTCTACATTTAAGCCATTTCTATACTATGCGGCACTAGAACGAGGATTCACCCCTGCTACGCGCTTAAAAAGCGAATATACGGTATTTACTTTAGGCGACGGTGTTTCAAAGTATAAACCAAAAAACTATAAAGATTATTATGCAGATGATTTCGTAACGATGGCACAAGCTCTCGCAGTTTCTGATAACATATATGCTGTGAAAACGAATTTGTTTTTAGGTGAAGATATCCTTACAAAAACAGCGAAACAATTCGGAATTACGAGCGCATTAAAAGATGTTCCATCTCTTGCTCTTGGCACATCTCCTGTAAAACCAATTGAAATGGCGAATGCTTATAGCATGTTCGCAAACGGTGGAAAAGAAGTAAAACCGATGTTTATTCGCCGCATTATGGACCAGGAAGGAAACATGTTATACGATGCTCATCTGGAGAGTAAACAAGTTCTCGATAAAAGCAAAGCGTTTGTGATGGAAGAAATGATGACGGGCATGTTTAATAAAAAACTGAGCAGCTATGCTGCTGTAACTGGTCAATCGATGTTATCTAAACTATCAAGAACATATGCCGGAAAATCCGGTTCTACTGAAACAGATAGTTGGATGATTGGATTTACCCCGCAAATCGTAACGGGTGTATGGGTTGGATACGATCAACCTAAATCGATTTCAAACGTAGCAGAACAAGGATATGCAAAAAGAATATGGACCGATACGATGGAAAAGGGATTAGATGGACAGCCTAAAAAAGAGTTTAAACAACCAAGTGACGTCGTTGCAGTCGATATTAACCCTGAAAACGGAAAAATCGCTACAAAAAATTGTCCAATTTCAGTGAAAATGTATTTCGCAAAAGGTACAGAACCGACTGAATATTGTATGGATCATGTTGATGATAAAGAAGAATTTGAAAAGACAACTGAAGAAAAGAAAAAAACAAGTTGGTGGAAAAAATATCTTCCTTGGTAAAAAAAATAGCTGACGGGCATCCGTCAGCTATTTTTTATTCACTTAATAATGCACGGCGCAATTCTTCACTAGATTCGTTCCAAATCGCTTCATTATGTTCTTTCAAGAACGTACCAAGTACTTTTTTAGATACTTCATCCATATGGTCAACCATAATGTAACGCTTCATTGATTTATCCATTTTGTTTACGTGCTCTGGAAGTGATTTATATCCGCGACGAATTTCACGGTCAACTGTCATTTCACAAGCTGTTACACCTGCATAATAAGCACCTGTCGCCGTTCTTTCAATCGTTACCCACACAAGCCAAAATGGTTTTCCGTTTGGAACTTCATCTTTATTTGTTAAAAACTTAATACCTTTTTCGACTGTACTACGTGCATGCATTGCACCGATATCGACAAATGCTGTTTTCTCTAGTACATCGACAAATACAGGTGAAATGTTTTCTAGACTTAATGCTCCAACACCAAAACCACCATGTCCATCTGTTGAATCATTTTTCACGATATTAAAACCGATTTTTTTCTTTTTCTCTGTCATATGAAAATTCCTCCTCACTTAATGATTATAAAAGGCCAAAAATAGGCGCAATGATACTGTCTAAAAATACAAATACATATGGAATGACAACATTAAAAATAGGTTGAATTGTATAATTGCTAAGCGGTGTAATAACAAGAATTAATAACGCTATTGCTCCATACTTTTCATACTGTGTCATTTTCGCACGAATATTTGTTGGTGCTAGATCTTCCACAACTCGATACCCATCAAGTGGCGGAATTGGCAATAAGTTAAATACAAGTAATACGATATTAAGCATAATAAAAATCCGGAAGAATTGAGCCAATGTATCTGCTACTGCAAATGGAATTGAGTCTAATACACCAAATGTTAATAGGCTATACCAAATAATTAAACCAATTGCACTTAAAATTAAGTTACTAATTGGGCCTGCAATTGAAACTAATATACCTGCAAGACGCGGCCGTTTAAAGTTATATGGGTTAACAGGAACAGGTCTTGCCCAACCAAAACCAAGAATTAATACAGCGATCATCCCAATAGGGTCTAAGTGCGCCATCGGTGATAATGTTAAACGGCCTTGCTTCTTTGCTGTATCGTCTCCAAATTTATATGCAACATATGCATGCGCAAATTCATGCACTGATAACGCAATAATAATGGCCATTGCTACCAACGGAATTTGTTGCAATGGGTATCTAAATAACTGATCCATGATTCATCTCCTCTTCAATCTGTCAAAAAAGAAAATATTTGTTTTTTCGATTGTTCTTCCCCATAATCCGCTATAATAAGAGTGTAACTTACATAAAAGGAGCGATTATATATGCCATACGTAACAGTGAAAATGCTAGAAGGACGCACAGAGGAACAAAAGAAAGCTCTTGCTGAGAAAGTAACAGCAGCAGTAAGCGAAACAACTGGTGCTCCTGAAGAAAACATCGTTGTTTTCATCGAAGAAATGTCTAAAAACCATTATGCAGTTGGCGGAAAACGCTTAAGCGACAAATAATTTCAAGTTCTTTCATAAGAAGCAGCTCTTAGCTGCTTCTTATTTTTTTCCTTCTAGTAACTCGATGATTCTCTCTTTATATTTTCCTTTTCTTCCATCTTCATAGATTAAATCATGCGGATAGAATAGTTTTTGATCCCTTCTCTTCTTACCAGTAATTGCCTCAACAATATCCGATTCACGCGAAAGCTCTCTAAGCTCTCCATTTGGCATAAGGAGTAAGATTGGCAGACGCTCTTCTTCTTCACCAGCACGGTAAAAGTCGTACGGCAAGTCTGATGTTGAATCAACTACTAAATAGTATTCTGGATCAAGTCCAATCTTTTTAAATAAGCTACTTAATTCCATCCAATTATCTAAACCGTGCTTATCTGTAAACTCTACATATTTAAATAGGTTTCGATTCATAAAACGACGGCATAAATCACTTAAAATTGGATCTTCTTCGTCTTGCCATACTTGGAAGTAATAATACATAACGTTCTCGTCTAACTTTAAATAATCCTCTACTGTTACTTCTTCTTCAAATAAAGAATAGAAATGAACCGGATGATTTTTAAATGTATAATACTTCTCATGCAATGATTTTGCACGGTGTAAAATCTTCGTTAAAATAACTTCGGCACTGCGCGTTACCGGATGGAAATATACTTGCCAATACATTTGATAACGACTCATAATATAATGCTCAACAGCATGCATACCACTATTTTTAATGACTACTTGATTTCCATATGGACGCATGACACGTAGTATACGTTCCATATCAAAGTTTCCATACTTTACGCCAGTGAAATACGCATCTCTTAATAAATAGTCCATACGATCTGCATCAATTTGACTGGAAATCATGCTAATCGCTAATTTATTAGTAGATGTTTTCGCGATTACATCGGCTACCTTTTGCGGAAAGTCTTTATCCACACGACTTAATATGCGATTAATTTCCGTATCTCCAACGATAATCTTTTGCGTAAATTTCTCATGATCTAATGAAAATACTTTTTCAAACGAGTGAGAAAATGGGCCGTGACCGACATCATGAAGTAATGACGCACATAAACATAACAATCTATCTTCAGCATTCCAGTTCGGTCTGCCATCAAACACATCATCAATCATACGACGAATAATTTCATATACACCTAACGAATGAGTAAAGCGACTATGCTCTGCACCGTGAAATGTAAAAAATGTCGTTCCAAGCTGCTTAATACGGCGCAAGCGTTGAAATTCTTTCGTTCCGATTAAATCCCAAATAACACGATCGCGTACGTGCACATATTTATGTACCGGGTCTTTAAACACTTTTGTTTCGCTGAGTTTGTCGTTTAAATATACCACCTTCCGACATCCCCCTTTCTTTACTGCATTCTTACTATATATTATAAACGAAATAGGAAACAGAAAGAAATGAAAGACTATATTAATTGCCCTTATATAAAGAAAAAATCACTTTTACCGAAGTAAAAGTGATTTCTGTTTATACATTATTTCCCTAAAACGAATTCAGCAACTTCATCTAAGATCATTTCTTTACCTAGAGGGAAGTAACCTTTGTTTACGTCTTCGTTTTTAATTGTAAATACGTGGTTGTTTTTAACAGCGTTCATGTTTTTCCAAATTGATTCTTCTTGGAATTCTTTTAGACGTTGAGAACCGTCACCAGTTGTAAATACGAATAAGTAATCCGGGTTGTAATCGATTAAAGCTTCTTTTTGTACTTGTACTAGTGGTTTATCCGTTGGTGTACCTTTAACTGCTGGTAATTTTAAATCATTAAAGATTACGCTACCGTAACCGTAGTCACCGTATACGCGGAAAGCATTTGGATATGCAGCCATTTTCATAAATTTAGCATCGCCAGTTTTCGCAACGATTTTATCATGTAATTTGCTTGCTTTTTCATCATACTGTTTGAACCATTCTTTTGTTTCTTTCTCTTTACCGAAGATTTGACCTACTTCTTCGAATTTTGGACGCCATTGATCTAATGGAGTTTTTAACATAACTGTTGGTGCAATTTTAGATAATTGATCATAAATCTTTTCTTGACGATTGTTTACAAGAATTAAGTCTGGTTTTGCAGCAGCCACTGCTTCGATGTTAATTTTATCGCCCCAAGCAGAACCAACTGGTTTTACGTCTTTTAATTTCTTTTCAATATGTGTATCAATTTTTTCTTGAGATGTATTAGCAGTAATAATTGGTTTCATACCAAAAATTAATAATTCTTCTGTTGAACCACTAAGGTCAGCAATTTTCTTTGGATTTGCAGGGATTTTAATTTCCCCTTTTGCGTGTTGTACAGTGCGCTCTTCAGTCTTCGCATCCTTCGCATCTGCTTTCTTCTCTTCTTCTTTGTTAGAACAAGCTGCAAATAGTACAGAAGTAACGACTAGTACCATTGCTAATAGTGCCATTTTAAAATTCTTCATGTTCCCACTCCTTCTAGCTGTATTTCTCTTATAAGTTACAATGAACTATAAGAAACGAGTATAACAATCAATCAATATATGTTTATTAACTGTTGTTAATAACCCATTCTAACGGGCGTTCAACTTCCCATTCATATATAAGAAGCTCAACGTCCATTAGAAGTCCCCCCTCTCTAGAGGGGGTTCTATTTATGCTTTTTTACGTAATTGATTATTAATCATCATTAGATCGTATGTTAAACAAATCGGTTTACAGTTTACTGGACATGGAACGATTTGAGCTTCAATCTCAAATACGTTACGAAGTGTTTCACTTGTCATCACTTCATCTGGCGTTCCTTGTTTCATTAACTTACCTGCTTTTAATGCAATCATATGATCTGAGAAACGAGAAGCATGGTTTAAGTCATGGATAACCATAACAATCGTTCTACCTTCTTCTTCATTTAACTTTTTCAATAAATTTAATACTTCTAATTGATGCGCCATATCTAAGTACGTTGTTGGTTCATCTAATACGAGTAATTCTGTTCCTTGTGCAAGGGCCATCGCAATCCATACACGTTGACGTTGCCCGCCTGATAACGCCTCCGCTGAACGATTTGCGAATTCTGTCATTCCAGTCACTTCAAGTGCCCAATGAATGTAACGATAATCCTCTTCTTTCAACGTTCCAAATCCTTTTTGATGAGGAAAACGTCCATATGAAACAAGTTCAAACACAGTAAGGCCAGTTGGCACTTCTGCAGTCTGTGGTAAAATCGCCATTTTCTTTGCGATTTCTTTCGTTGGTTGTTTCTCGATTGCTTTTCCGTCAAGATAAACAGTACCTTTTTTCGCCTTCAAAATACGAGAAGCCGTTTTTAATAATGTGGACTTCCCACAACCATTTGGTCCAATAATTGTTGTAATTTTCCCTTCCGGAATTTCAACTGTTAATCCATCAATAATTAACCCTTCATTATATCCAACAGATACCGCATCAACTGCTAAAGTTGCCATACAAAAAGCCTCCCTTTATTTTGTCCTCATAAGTAAGTATATGAAATATGGTGCACCAATTACAGAAATAACAAGACCGACCGGTATTTCTGAAGTTGTTAACACACTTCTTGAAATTACATCTGCGAATAAAAGTAAAAACGTCCCTATTAGTGCAGCAGTAGGCAGCATAATTTGATGTTTACCACCAACAAGGCGCCTCGCTAAATGCGGAGCCATTAAACCGATAAAACCAATTCCTCCGGCAACAGCGACAGATGCGCCAGCTAAACACACTGCAATAAATAATAATTTACGTCTTTCTTTTTCTACATTTAAACCAAGACCAACAGCTGTCGAGTCGCCTAGGTTCATTACATTTAATATGTGCGCCTTACTAATAGCAAGTGGCAAGAAAATAACCATCCATGGAAGTACACTTAGCACGAACTTCCAATCTGTGCCCCACAGACTTCCTGCTAACCAAATCGTAGCAAAACGGAAATCGTTAGATGTCATCTTCATAGAAAAAATTAAACTAACAGCACCAAACCCGGCTGCAACAGCGATACCAACTAGTATTAATCTCGTTGATGAAACGCCGTCTTTCCATGCTAGTAAATAAATAATAACCGCCGCTAATATTGCACCAACTAACGCGAAGAATGGAAGGATAAATACAGATAAAAATGTACCAGTCCCAACTTTTCCGAAGAAAAAGTAGACGAATATAACAACTGTTAATCCCGCTCCAGCGTTAATACCGATAATACCTGGATCAGCAAGTGGATTTCGTGATAATCCTTGCAAAATCGCACCTGACATCGCTAAAGCAGATCCGACTAATATAGCAATAACCATACGCGGCATACGGAATTCAAATAAAATAACAGACTGATCTTCAGCCCCAAGTCCAACCAATGACTTTAATACGTCCATTGGCGGGATTTTAAATGTCCCTGTATTTAAACTTACTAAAAATACAGTAATGATTAATCCTACTAAGATTGTTAAAACAGAAACGTTCTTTTTTGTTAAGACACTTGTCCTCACATTTTCCCTCTCCCTTCGTTACGTGCTAAGTAGAGGAAGAATGGGACCCCAATTAGCGCTGTAATTGCTCCAATTGGCGTTTCAAACGGTGGATTAATAACGCGAGATAACATATCTGCACATTCAATTAACAGCCCACCTAAGACCGCAGAACATGGAATAACCCATCTATAGTCTGAGCCTACGAGGAAACGAGTCATATGCGGGATTACAAGACCAACAAATCCAACCGATCCTGCCATAGAAACCGCAGAACCTGTTAACACGAGAACAAGTACTGTTCCGATAAATTTAATTAATGTCGTATTTTGACCAAGTCCAATCGCAATTTCTTCACCGAAGCTTAAAATTGTAATATACCTCGACATCATAATTGCAATAAAGAGACAAACAAGGCCAATCGGTACTAACATATTAATACTTTCCCATTTCACTCCCGCAACTCCGCCTGCATTCCACATACTCACCTCTTGGGCAAGGTTGAAATATAGCGCAATTCCAGATGAAATGGCCCCTAATAAAGCACTAATTGCTGCACCGGCTAAAGCTAACTTCACAGGTGTTAATCCACCTGGTGAAGAAGACCCAATTCCATATACAATGCTCGCTCCAAACGCAGCTCCAATAAAAGATGCGATAACGAACATTAAATAAGGTGAATTAGGGAAGAATGCATACATAATTGCAATTCCAAATACAGCTCCATCTGTAATTCCCATTAACGATGGTGAAGCAAGTGGATTTCGCGTCATACCTTGCATAATTGCCCCTGATACCGCTAAAAAGGCACCTGCAACTACGCCCCCTATTGCTCTAGGCATGCGAAGTTCTTGAATTACGTTATGATGCGTAATAGAACCGTCAAACTGAAACACAGCTTGCCATACAGTCTTTAAACTAATATCTGCAGCACCAAACGAAATAGAAACTGCCATGCTTAAAGCTAACAAAACTGTACCTGCTACTAAAATAATAGAAGCAACGAGCGGTCTGCTCTTAATCTCTTTAACATTCACATCTTGATGTTCTATACTCCTTGCGCTCGCTTCCATACCTCAACCATCCTAACCAACAACATATATTTAATAAAATGAAATTTATTCTCAAATAGTAATAAAAAAATTAGGTTAATTGATCTTTTCCTGATAATGATTCTCAGAATCAGACACTTTCTATTCTACCTATCGCTTCAAAAGACTGTCAACCATTATTTTGAAATACAAATTTATATAAATTGAAATTTGAATGAACAGATGATGCCTCTCCTTCATTGAATGTTAATCTACTCAATTGTATTTTCGTAGAATAACTCATTCCTCTTATGGGCATAAAAAAGAAGAGTAATCTATTCACTCTTCTTTTTCTTACTTATTTAACTTTGCTTCAATTTTTATAATTAATTCATCTTCTGTTGGAGCCGCGACTGGACGATTATTTACAAATGCGAATGATTTTTTACGGCCAGGGCCACAGTAAGACTGACACGCAACTTCAATCGTTGCACATGAATCTACTTTTTTTAACTTTGGAATCAACGTTTTAACGTTCGTTGCCTGACAATCATCACACACACGAAATTCGTTCCCCATTATATAACACTTCCTCTATTTTAAACTTTTCTCAAGTACATTTAAAAATAAACACTAAATGGTATTTTACCGCTCTTTGAAGCTCGTTGCAAGTTTCCCTATAAAGCTCTTTCTTCATATTAATGCTACATATTTATATGTTCTCCTACAGAAGCTTACGTCATTCTTGGCAAAATTTATACCTTTCATCGAAATCTACCATATTTTTAAAAGCTTTGTATAAAAGCTCATTTTTTTGCCCATTATAAAAATAGGAAGTTCATAAAAAGAAAGGGAGTTGAATCTATGAAAGTAAGACAAGATGCTTGGACGGATGAGGATGATTTATTACTTGCTGAAACTGTACTTCGTCACGTTCGAGAAGGAAGTACTCAATTAAATGCATTTGAAGAAGTGGGTGATCAATTAAATCGTACATCGGCTGCCTGTGGTTTCCGTTGGAATGCTGTTGTTCGCTATAGTTATGAACAAGCTCTTCAACTAGCAAAAAAACATCGTAAAGATAAAATGCGCGCTGCAAGCGGTGAACAAGCGAAAAAACGTTTACTTTATACACCACCAGCTTCAGATTCGATAACTGATTACGAAGAATTCGTACAAGAAGAATCAATTGTACAATATAAAGAAGTTATTCCATATCAAGAATCTACTGTTCCTGCTGCAAAAAGCTCTATGACCATGCAAGATGTTATTTATTTTTTACAAACAGTCGGATCTTCAAATATAAAAGTAACAGCTCTTGAAAACGAGAATACGAGATTGAAGCAAGAAATTAAAGCGCAAATCTTGCGAAATGAAGAACTAGAAAAGAAACTAGAAAAATTAGAACAACAATCTCATACTGTACAAGAGGATTACGAAACACTTATGAATATTATGAACCGTGCTCGTAAATTAGCAGTAATGGATGATGAGGAACGCTCACAAACATCTTTCCGAATGGATCGAAATGGTAATTTAGAAAAGATTGCAGAATAAAAAGGATGCATGCAATGCATCCTTTTTTATTATTTCACTTCCACCATATGCACTTCTTCTACGTTAGAACCTTTCTTTATATCTGGGAAAATCTTTTCCTTTGGATTCTCTTTAAAAGCTGCTAATCCAATCGTTTTTACCGGTTCATTTATCTTTGTATATTCGGCATCACTAACAACTGCATACATATCCGCATATTTACGAGCATCACCGATTACTATATTACCCTCATACTTCATTTTCTTTCCATCAATTACTACATCATTTTGTGTATCTTTAGCAAACACTATTCCCACTTCACCTGAAACAGACGGCAATACTTTAATAGGTTCTACATCTTCTTTCACTACTTTTTTCAGCATGTTTTCTTTTATCATCTTTTCAGCTGTTGTTTTATTCATAATTAAAACCTTTTTCTCATTAACAGTTCCTAATTTTGCTTCAAATGTATTTTGGGATTCAATTTTATCTTTATATTGATCCATTGTTTTTTGAACGCCTGCTTCATCTCCGTACATAACAACTCCTGTTGCTTGTGGTGCGATTATATCCATAATAGAACAACCGCTAAATACAGCAGCGGACATAATTGCTACGATTCCTAATTTAACTTTTTTCATTTGTATTCCTCCTAAAAGCATAATTGCATCTCTTAGTTTAACTATTGCAGCTCGTTTAACCAATTCACTTTCCTTACAACAATATTACAATTTAGTAAGATTTCTTCCTAAAACTACTTTCTACATTTTTTGCTATAATAGAGATTGTCATTTTAAAGATAAGGGGTTAGTTATATGAGCAATTCCCGTTCCATTTTATCTCAGCCAGAGTGGCGTATTGTAGATCAGTCTAGTTTGGGACCAACATTCCATGCATTGCAGTCATTCGCAATGGATGACACACTGTGCACAAGCATTGGAAATGGTCAATCAGCTGCAACAATGCGTTCTTGGGTTCATCACAATACAATTGTTCTTGGCATTCAAGATTCACGCCTACCACACTTGGAAGAAGGTATTTCCTTTTTACAAGAAAACAACTTCAATGTTATCGTTCGTAATTCCGGTGGACTTGCAGTCGTACTTGATGAAGGTGTTTTAAACGTATCACTTTTATTCCAAGAGACCGAAAAAGGTATCGATATTGATCTTGGATACGATACAATGTGGCATTTAATTAAGGAAATGTTAAACGATTACGATGTTACAATCGAGGCAAAAGAAATTGTTGGTTCTTACTGTCCTGGTAGCTATGACTTAAGTATTCGCAATCAAAAATTTGCTGGCATTTCACAGCGCCGTATTCGCGGTGGTGTCGCTGTCCAAATTTATCTCTGCGCTACAGGAAGTGGCTCTGAGCGTGCCGCACTCGTTCGTGATTTCTACAACCTAGCCATTCAAGGAGAAGAAACACGCTTTACGTATCCTGAAATTGTACCGAGTACGATGGCTTCACTTTCAGAATTACTTGGCGAAACCATTACAGTACAAGATTTAATGATGCGCCTTTTAAAAACATTGCAGCAATTCGCTCCAAAGTTAACACCATCTCAATTAACAATAGATGAAATACCTTTATATGAGACGAATTTACAACGTATTATTGATCGTAACAATAAAGCACTTGGCTTAGAAAAATAAAGACCGTCGCTATAATAGCGACGGTCTTTATTTCAATTCATTATAGAATTAAAGTGCTTGAGCTGCTGTAATTAAAGCTAACTTGTACACTTCTTCTTCGTTACATCCGCGAGATAGATCATTTACAGGCATATTTAAACCTTGTAAGATTGGTCCTACTGCTTCGAAGTTACCTAAACGTTGAGCGATTTTGTAGCCAATATTACCAGCTTCTAAGCTTGGGAATACGAATACGTTAGCATCACCTTTAATTGTAGAACCTGGAGCTTTTTTCTCAGCTACAGACGGTACGAATGCAGCATCGAATTGGAATTCTCCATCTAAAGTTAATTCAGGAGCCATTTCTTTCGCAATGCGAGTTGCTTCTACAACTTTTTCTGTTTCTGGAGATTTCGCAGAACCTTTTGTAGAGAAGCTTAACATAGCAACGCGTGGATCAATACCGAATAGTTCAGCAGTTTTCGCACTCTCGATACCAATTTCAGCTAAATCTTGGCTGTTTGGTGCAATGTTAATTGCGCAATCAGCGAATACATATTTCTCTTCTTCACGTACCATGATGAATACGCCAGAAGTTTTTGTAACGCCTGGTTTTGTTTTGATAATTTGAAGTGCTGGACGAACTGTATCAGCTGTAGAGTGAGCTGCACCACTTACTAAGCCGTGTGCTTTACCCATGTATACAAGCATTGTACCGAAGTAGTTTTCGTCTTTAAGGATTTTACGAGCGTCTTCTTCAGTTGCTTTACCTTTACGGCGTTCAACGAAAGATGCTACCATTGCATCCATTTCTTCGTATGTAGCTGGGTCATAAATATCAACGCCTGCTAATGTTAAATTCATGCTAGCAGCTTTTGCGCTAATTTCTTCTTTATTACCAACTAAAATTGGTTGTACTAACTCTTCTTTTGCTAAACGCTCTGCAGCGCCTAAAATTCTTTCATCAGTTCCTTCAGGAAGTACGATAGAAATGCCTTTTCCTTGAACTTTTTCTTTTACTGTTGTAAATAAGTTGCTCACGAATAAACCCTCCTACATATGTTAAAAAACTCTATCTTTAAGAATACTGCTTTTCCTCTATATTTTAAACTTATAGCTCCCAAAAAATAGATAAAATGAAAATGATTATATTTTCATAAAATTCAGCCTAGAAATAAATCCCCTTTAAGCCTTATCTTCTCCTATTTTCAAGTAAATTTAAATGTGACAATTTTATGCGCTAAGGCTTTATATAGATGATTTTAAAACTATATATGCTATAGTTAACGTGTAAAACTATCATTAACTGAGGTGAATAGAATGAGTGAAGCAACAACAACGTTAGATGGCTGGTATTGTTTACATGATTTACGTTCTATTGATTGGGCTGCATGGAAAACATTATCTAGCGACGAACGCGGACAAGCTGTGTCTGAATTTTTAAATGTCGTTGAAAAATGGAATGAAGTAGCTACCGGGAAAAAAGGTAGTCATGCAATGTATACAGTTGTTGGCCAAAAAGCTGATATCATGCTTATGATTTTACGTCCAACAATGGAAGAGTTGAATGAAATTGAGACAGAATTGAATAAAACAACATTAGCTGAATATATGGTTCCTGCATACTCTTACGTATCTGTTGTTGAACTAAGCAACTACCTTCCAGCTGATGAAGATCCATATCAAAACCCACAAATCTTAGCTCGCTTATATCCAGAACTACCAAAAGCAAATCACATTTGCTTCTACCCAATGGACAAGCGTCGCCAAGGTGATGACAACTGGTACATGCTTCCTATGGAAGAACGCAAAAAAATGATGTACAGTCATAGTAAAATCGGTCGCCAGTACGCAGGTAAAGTACGCCAAGTTATTTCAGGATCAGTTGGATTCGACGATTTTGAGTGGGGCGTAACATTATTCGCTGACGATGTTCTTCAATTTAAAAAACTTATATATGAAATGCGCTTCGATGAAGTAAGTGCTCGTTATGGTGAATTCGGAACATTTTTCGTTGGAAACATTTTACCAGACGAAAAGGTAGAGAAATTTTTACACATATAAAGTGAAACTTTAATCAGCCCTCACCAATCGGGCTTTTACGAGCAGTTGATCGCCCACCTAACTTCTTTGCTTTCGCTTAATTTTGAGGTGGGGATCTTACTGCCCGGCAAATAGCGGGGCAAATCGTGAAAAAGGAACGAAATTCGTTCTTTTTTTTTATTACCCTCTATATTTCTCTTCAAAAAACTTCTTTTCTCCGCAAATTTGAACAAAAATCGACAAATTCCTTTCAAATCCCTTACAAAATTGTAACCTTTCTATATCCAAATTTATGCTAAAATGGTACGAGCTACATGCTAATAACGATGCGAAGGTGATAATCTATATGAAGAAAATCTTGTCTATTTTACTAGTGCTTTTATTGTCAATTTCTTCCTTAGGAGTAACAACATCCCATGCGGAAGAAAAAATACACATTGAGGCAGCTGCTGCACTTCTATTTGATGCAGATACAGGAAAAATACTGCATGAACAAAATCCAGATGAATTACTAGCTATCGCTAGTATGTCAAAACTAATTGTTGTTTATGCTGTATTAGAAGCAATTAAAGAAGGAAAAATCACTTGGGATACAAAGGTAAACATTTCTGATTACGCTTATGAAGTTTCACGTAATAATGAATTCTCTAACGTTCCGTTTGAAAAGGGACGTCAATATACTGTAAGAGAATTATATCATTCTATCGTTATCTTCTCTGCAAACGGATCTAGTATTGCCTTAGCAGAACTTCTTGCAGGAAGTGAGAAAAACTTCTTAAATCTTGCAAATGAACATGCAAAAAAACTAGGGTTAAAGAAATATAAATTTGTAAACGCTACTGGGTTAAATAACGCTGACTTAAAGGGAAAACACCCTGAGGGAACGGATCCGAATGGAGAAAATTCCATGTCAGCTCGCGATATGGGTATGCTTTCAAAAGCAATGATTACAAAGTATCCAGAAATGCTAGAGGATACAAAACAAAGATTTAGAAACTTCCCAGATAATCATCCGAAACCAATTCGTATGGAAAACTGGAACTGGATGTTACCAGGTGCTGCTTTTTCTTATGAAGGAACAGATGGTTTAAAAACTGGTAGTTCTGATACGGCTGGATACGGATTCACCATTACAGCAAAACGTGGTGACTTACGCCTTATTTCAGTAATTATTAAAACAAAATCAATGGACGAGCGTTTCACTGAATCTCGTGCATTAATTGAATATGGATTTAATAACTTTGAAAAACAAAAATTAAAAGTAGATAAAAACAACACAATCTCTGTAGTAAAAGGTAAAGAAGATCAAGTAACTATTGCACCTGAAAAAGAAATAACAGTAATTGCGAAAAAAGGTAGCAAAGATCCTTATAAAATTGGGACTGAAGTAGATAAATCCCTTGCTGAAGATGGACATTTAGTCGCTCCTGTTAAAAAGGATGCAAAGGTAGGTTCCATCGTTCTAGAACCAACTGATAAATATGGATTTTTAGATGGAAATAAAAACATGAAAGTTACTGCAAAAACGACAGAAGAAGTTGAAAAGGCAAATTGGTTCGTATTAACAATGCGCTCTATCGGAGATTTCTTCTCAAACTTATGGTCTAAAGTATTTTAATGATGGAAAGCTAGCTCACGCTAGCTTTTTTATTTTCCTCTCTCCATGTAAAACTTCGTTTGGTTGTCATATCTGAGTCCTTTTTCTCATACGTATGAACTAGTAATCGTTACACACTTCATCTAGAAATAAACCTCTTTCCACAAGGTATTCCAAAAAGAGAGGTGACACATAATGGGTGTTATTGCTTATAACGAAGAAGATGTAAAGTTATTAGCTAGACTGATGCGTGCTGAAGCCGAAGGAGAAGGACAACAAGGAATGTTAATGGTCGGAAACGTAGGAGTAAATCGTGTCCGCGGAAATTGTTTAGATTTTAAAAAAATACGTAATTTACGTCAAATGGTTTATCAAAATCCTGGCGGTTTTGAAGCAACGCAAAAAGGGTATTTTTATCAGCGTGCAAGAGAACAAGATATCGCATTAGCAAGGCGAACGATTCAAGGACAACGTTTTTGGCCCGCCAACTTTTCCTTATGGTTTTTTAGACCGGAAGGCCCTTGTCCACCAACTTGGTATAATCAACAAAACTCTGGTCGCTTCAAAAAGCACTGCTTCTTCCAGCCATCTGGCGAGGATTGTCCTGGCGTATATTAAGGATTGATAATGAGGAGGGATTTTTGGATGGCACAGCAACAAAACCCGTATTACGGAACAGGTTTCTATCAACCATCTGGAACTTATGTACAACCGCAACAAATGACCCAACAACAACAGCAACAACAGCAAGCGATGCAACAACAAGCTGCGCAAGCTCAATATGCCGTTTCTCAAGGCATGTTACCATTAGAACAGTCGTATATTGAAAATATTCTTCGCTTGAACAAAGGCAAGCAAGCCACCGTTGTAATGACTTATGAGCGTGGTAGTTCACTCGGTACACAATCTTATACAGGTATTATTGAGGCAGCTGGCCGTGACCATATCGTAATTAGTGAGCCCCAATCTGGGAAACGCTATTTACTATTAATGATTTACTTAGATTATGTAGAATTCCCAGAAGAAATTACGTATTTACCTAGTCAACAAGCAACTTATGCTCCAAGACCATAAAAAAAAGCTGGCATATGCCAGCTTTTGTTTTTTATAACCCTTTTACAACTGCAGTTCCGACTAAGATCCATGCCACGATAAACGCTACACCACCAAGAGGTGTAATTGGGCCAAAGAACTTAATACCTGTCGTACTTAATGCATACAAACTACCTGAAAACATAATAATCCCAGCTACCATAAGCCAGCCAGCAGTAGTTAAAAGTGATGATTGAATTTTATCCATTAATAAAGCAACTACGAATAGTCCACCTGCATGAAACATTTGATATGTAACGCCTGTTTTCCAAACTTCTAACATTTTTGCAGAAACTTTATTTTCTAAACCGTGTGCTCCAAAAGCCCCTAGCGCAACAGATAGCCCTGCCGCAATACAACCTAGTAAAAAGAAAATTTTCATCTTAATTCCCCTTTTTTTACCTTTATCATAAGCAATTTTTTCATATAAGCCAAACGATTTATCTTCTAAAAATCAAATAAAGAATTACCGTTTGCGCCTTCTTCTTTTATATAAACAGGTTCTCCAGAAACCGGCATAACTGGTTGAACTGTCGTCATAGGCTGAGATCCAATTACTTGTGATGGAATCTCAGGTTCTCTATACATAGAAGGCTCAGCTTGTTCATCTAATAATAAATCACATAACGCTCGCACAACTAATAAATGCGCTTTTGATTGTTGCCCTTCACTGCTTTTTGCCTTTGCAATTTCATTCGCCATTTTATTTAAAATCTTATCGCTCGATATTTGCATTCCTTGTCACCTCTTACTTTGTAGTTCTTTCTCAAATTGTCCTAGCTTCTCTACTGAACCAAACACTATTATCATATCATGTTCTTGTAGTTTTTCCTGCCCCGTTGGATTATGTATAACATTCCCATTTCTCAAAATCGCTAAAATTGTTACATCAAATTGATTTCTCACATCACTCTCGAGTAATGATTTACTAGCTAAAATAGAGCCCTTTCCTACTGCAATCTCTTCAATTACAAATGACTGCTCCACGCCATACAGTACTGTATCAATATAATGAACTGTTAGCGGATTCGCAATACCTTTTGCAATATGAATTCCTGCCATGCTAGATGGATTAATCACCTTATTCGCCCCAGCCCGCTTTAATTTGTCTTCAGTTTCTGGTTTTTCTGCTCTTGCCACAATTTTAATTGCATCGTTTAATCCTCTAGCCGTTAATGTAATAAATACATTTTCAGCATCATTTGCTACGATGGCAACTAAACCAGCTGCCTTTGAAATTCCAGCATGATGTAACACTTGGTCTTCCGTTGCATCTCCGTGTATATACAAAAGTTTTTCCTTCTCTAATATGCTTTCATCTTTATCCACAACGACAAATGGAATTTTCTTTTCTTGCAATTCATGTACAACTTGAAGCCCTACTCTACCACAACCACATACGATAATATGATTTTGTAACTGCGCTATTTGTTTATCCATCTTCTTCCTCCGCACTGCATGAAATAAATTCCCTTCAATAATCATAGCTGCCACTACACCAATTGCATACGTAACGATACCGACCCCGACCGGTATGATAAGAAGCGCAAAAACTTTTCCTGCCTGTGTTACAGGAACGGCATCTCCGTATCCAACAGTTAATACAGTAATCATCGTCATCCAAAATGCTTGAAACAAACTAATCTCTTCAATCGTCATAAATCCTACCGTTCCTAGAATTACAACAAAGGTCATACATATAACTGCTATCCATAATTGCTTACGTGCATTCATATCGTGTTTCAACTCTTTTCTCTATCTACAATCTTTGCCAGCGGAAATGAAATACATATATACTAGATACGGAATCTATGAAAGAGGTTGATATAATGAAAACATTTCTTTCCGCCTTACAATGGGCGCTATTTATTTTAGCTGGAAGCCTTATCGTACCAATTAGCGTCGCAACTAGTTATGGTCTCGATGGCGCTGAAGCTATTGCATTTGTACAAAGAACATTATTTGTTCTTGGCTTTGCTGGCCTACTGCAAGCCATATTTGGGCATAAACTTCCTATTCAAGAAGGTCCTGCTGGACTTTGGTGGGGGATTTTCTCCCTTTATGCAAGTTTAGGTGTCGTATTATTTGGATCCAGCAATGAAACGCTTAAAGTCCTTCAGTATGCTTTCCTATTAAGTGGTATCATTTGTATTATTCTTAGCATTTTTGGAATCATCGATAAACTAGTTCGCTATTTTACACCGACAGTCATTGGAATATATTTATTTCTTCTTGTCGCGCAACTTAGCGGGTCCTTCTTAAAGGGAATGTTCGGCCTTGACGGACAACATACAGAAGTACAAGCTGACGTATTTATTCTTTCACTCATTGTTATTTTACTATCCTTTTTCATCATGAAGCTACCTATTATTGGACAATATTCCGTTCTTTTCAGTATCGTCTGCGGCTGGATATTATTCGCATGCTTCGGATTATCAAATCCAGTAACGCCTGTGACAGATATAATCCGTTTTCCGTCTCTATTTGTTTTCGGAATGCCTCGTATTGAATGGAACATGGCAATTACAGTCGTTTTCGTTACACTATTACTTCTAACAAATATGTTAGCAAGTATTCGCGTTGTGCAAAGGATTGTCTCTAAGTATGAAAAGAATGCAGCACCAGATCGTTTTAAACAAGCCGGCATTATAACAGGAATCAATCAATTGCTAGGAGGCCTTTTTTCAGCTATTGGACCTGTCGCGATTTCTGGATCAGCAGGATTTATTGCAACGACTAATATTTATAAACGACTCCCATTTATGTTAGGTTCAAGCTTTATTATTTTCGTTAGTATATTCCCAAAGATTACTTCATTCTTTGCGGCGATACCTGTCGCAGTCGGATATGCTGCCATTTATCCTGTATTTGCAAGCATGATTGGTCTTGCCTTTCGCGAATACGAAACAGTACAAGATAAAGAACGATTATTTAAAGTGGCGGGTCTTTCGATCTTTACAGGAGTCGGGGTTATGTTTGTTCCAGCAGAAGCATTTTCTACGCTCCCACCATTTTTAGCATCGTTTTTAAGTAACGGTCTCGTTCTTGGATCTGTAATGGCAATTTTGCTCGAAATACTATTTTCTCGTTCAACAGAAAAACAACCATCGTAAATTGGAAAACTTCCATTATTGCACTCTACCTTTAGAGTTGTTACGATAATGATAAAGTGCAAGCTAATCAGGCGTTAGCGGTATAAATTATCGTGGGCAACACGCTCATGGTAATTTATACTAACAATATAGGAATTTTCCTAACTTCACATAAAGAAGTTCGATGTCTTACTATATATTCCCCAATATCTTCATAAAACTTTATTTCTATTTCAACAAAGAGAGGAATTTTCAATATGACTTATAAAATGATTGTTTTAGATTTAGATGATACTTTATTACGTGACGACCATACTATTTCACCCCGTACGAAAGAGGCTCTAATGACTGCACAAGAGCAAGGTGTAAAAGTTGTACTTGCTTCTGGGCGTCCAACATTCGCAATGCGTGCAATCGCAAAAGAATTGCAATTAGAGGAGTACGGTAGCTTTATTCTTTCATTTAATGGTGCAAAAATTATTAACTGTAAAACAGATGAAGAGTTATTCAGTAGTACATTATCCCCTGAAATCGTTCACAGTCTTTACGATATTAGTAAAGAAGAAAATGTATGGATTCACACATACATTGGTGACGATATTATCACTGAAAAAAACAACTCTTATACAGAAATTGAAGGTCAAATTACGGGTATGCCAATCGTAGAAGTAAATAACCTGAAAGAATCTGTACAACAACCAGTTGTAAAAGTGTTAATGGTAGAAAATCCAGAACATTTACAAACGGTAGAATCAAAACTACAACAACAACTAGAAGGTCAATTAAGCGTGATGCGTTCGAAACCATTCTTCTTAGAATTTACTGAAGCCGGTGTTACAAAAGGAACGAGCTTAAACAAACTGATCCAAAAGCTTGGCATTAAGCGTGAAGAAGTTATCGCAATGGGCGATAGCTATAACGACCAAGCAATGATTGAATTTGCTGGTCTTGGCATTGCAATGGGCAATGCACCAGATGATATTAAGGAAATTGCCAACTACGTAACAGATACAAATATGAACGATGGCGTTGCAAAAGTCGTAGAGAAATTTGTACTAAAAAACGAAGTACTTGTTTAATATTTTCATTCACAAAACCTATTTGAAGTCAAATACTTCAAATAGGTTTTTATTTAAATTACCACGCTTTTGTGACTATATTTTGAACTTTGCACTATTCTCGTAGTGTAAACTTTCTTTTTGTATATAATGAAACAAAATAAACTATTTTATTTTGAAAAAGAATACAAATTTACTATATACAAGCATACATTAAAGGAGGCTACTTCATGTTATCTACACCAATCGGACGATTAAGAGCAATTGGACTTGTTGAGGGGATTTCTTTCCTACTACTATTATTTGTAGCAATGCCATTAAAATATTTTGCAGGATTTGCTACAGCCGTTAAAATTACAGGCATGGCTCATGGTGTTTTATTTATTCTATTCATCTTTGCGGTAATTCAAGTAACAATCGTACACCGTAAATCAATTTTATGGGCACTTGGAGCATTCGTTTCATCAATTATCCCATTCGGTACGTTTGTACTAGATGCAAAATTAAAGAACGAACAACAATAATAACAAAAAGGTAGTTAACGACTGTTAACTACCTTTTCTATTTATAGATTTGGAATTTCCCAATCAATTTCTCTCTCGCCCATATTAGCTAAAATCGTATTTACTTTAGAATATGGTTTACTACCAAAGAAACCACGTCTTGCTGATAGTGGACTTGGATGTACAGATTCGATAATATGGTGCTTCTTATTCGTAATTAACTTTTTCTTCGCCTGTGCATGGCGTCCCCACAATATGAAAATAACCGGCTTTTCACGTTCATTTAATAGCTCAATTACGCGATCTGTGAAATGCTCCCATCCTTTCCCTTTATGAGAATTTGCTTCACCTTGTCGAACTGTTAGTACAGTATTTAATAATAAAACTCCTTGCTCTGCCCACTTTACTAAATAACCGTTATTCGGGATTTCATAACCATATTCATCCCGAAGTTCTTTATACATATTTAGCAATGACGGCGGCGTTTTAATACCAGGTTGTACTGAAAAGCTTAAACCATGCGCTTGATCCGGTCCGTGATATGGGTCTTGTCCTAAAATAACGACCTTTGCATTTTCATAACTTGTATATTCTAGAGCATTAAAAATATCTTCTACTTTCGGATAAACAACATGTGTGCTGTACTCTTCTTTCAAAAAATCAGCTAGTTTGCGATAGTATTCTTTCTCAAATTCCAGTGCCAATAATGGCCCCCAATCATTTTTTAAAACATTTTTCATGCTTTCACTTCCCGTCCAATTAATTCACCATATCCTGCTTTGTAAATACTACAAACGAAATAATAAGGGACACAACGGCCCATACAGTTAAATTCATTAAAGAAAACCCCATCGATAACCCTTGTAATGCAGGTAATTTTCCTGATAGATAATCTGTTAATGATAAATTCACACTAAAAATATATTTCGCACCTTCCCAAGATGTTGCGAATGAGCTTAAAATACCACCTGCAATTAGTGCGGCTAACATAACGCCCATACCAGCTGGTGTATTTCGAATTAAAACGGAAACCATAAATGATATAGTTCCGACAACGATAGCAACAAACCAAGCTAATCCATACGCCATCAAAATATATTGCCACTGCGGAATAAGATGTACAAAATTCGTATTTAACGTTTCCTTATCAATAACAAACCCAGTTAAAACGGGTAAATTCCATCCTGAGTATCCAAATACAAGCCCTGATAATACGTAAGCAAACAAACCGACAAGGAGCAGTATGAGTGAAATGAAAAATAACATCGTCAAGTACTTACTAAGGAGTATTTTCCAGCGCCGAATCGGCCGCGTAAGTAACATCTTCATCGTTCCATCACTTCGTTCTCCTGAAACAATATCAATAGCTACAATCATTACAAGAAGCGGAATAAACAATGTAATTCCTTGCTCAATAAACGCCCTTACAAAAGTGGGTGCGCCCGGTGCCATCGGGTTAATATCATGATCTAAATAATATTGTTGCTGCTCCACTCTTACCTTTAGCCAATCACGCCATTCTTCTGGTAGTCTAGAATTGTTCAAGCGGTTTTGAGAATCAACAATTTGTTGTTGCAGCGAAACTTTCCAATCCGTTGTACCTAGCCTTTTTTGTGTCGTTTCTACTTCACGATACTGCGCATACACAAAAAGTGGGATCAAGATTGCTAAAATAAGCATGACAACAAAAATACGTTTCTTACGATAAATTTTCTCCGATTCATTTAAAACTAGATTCGCAAATTCACGCATGCTGCTCACCCCTTGTGAGTTCAATAAATAAATCTTCTAGCGTAAATACAAGCTCCTTAACGCTATGCACATCTATCCCATTTTCTACAAAGTTTTTATTCCAACTACTTATAGATGCAATATCCATGCGGCATAGTAATCGATTATCTTCTATACTCACTTCTCTTACTTCCTTAGCATCTTCTAGCATATCTTTCGCTTTAGAAATCGGTGTAACAATCCATTCTACACGATCACTTGCTGTTTTAATTAAATCCTCAATCTTGGCAACTGTTATCATTTTTCCTTTATGAATAATCGCAACCCGATCGCATATCATTTGTACTTCACTTAGCAAGTGACTTGAAATAAACACACTCATATTTTCTTCTTTCACAAGCTTATGTATAAATTCCCTAAGTTCTCTAATTCCAGCTGGGTCTAAACCATTTGTCGGCTCATCTAATATGAGCAATTTTGGATTTCCAAGAAGCGCTTGCGCAATGCCGAGGCGCTGTTTCATACCAAGTGAGTACGTTTTTACCTTATCGTGAATTCTTTCATCTAAATGAACCATTTGAGCAATTTCAATAATACGTTCATCTGATATATCACCTAGCATACGGGCAAATTGCTTTAAATTTTCCCATCCAGTTAAATATGTATACAGTTCTGGGTTTTCAACGATACTCCCTATTTGACGCATCGCTTCTCTGAAATTTTCCTTAATTGAATAACCACCGATAGAAATCGTACCTTCTGTTTCTTTAATCAATCCAACTAACATTCGAATTGTAGTTGTTTTTCCGGCACCATTCGGCCCTAGGAAGCCAAACACTTCCCCTTGTTTTACATCGAAGGAAATATTCTCTACAATTGTCTTCTTTCCAATTACCTTCTTCACGTCTCGTACGGAAAGTATCGTCGTCATTTTACCCCTCCTTGTTCTAGTTTTAATTTACTCACAACATTTTGAACTAATCGGTCTGCCATATATGTATACCCTACTTCATTCGGATGAAAATGATCGGAGTATAATAATTCTTTCCCACGATTTTGGAATAAATCAAATGTCGGTGTAATATACACATTTTTATCATTTAGCGCTAATTTTTCTAAAGATGCATTCCAGTCTACAACGATGTTTGAAGAACCTTTTAAATCTTCTACATCTTCAAAAGGATTGTATAAACCAAGCCAAAAAATAGGGCTACCTGTATTTAACTTACGAATTTCTTCTATTATTTTCTTCGCTTCATTTTGGAACGTCGCCGTATCCGGACGGTATGTTTCTAAATCTATCTTTCCAAGCGATTCCCAACCTGGAAATAAATCATTTCCTCCAATTGTTAAAACGATTACATCTGCTTGCTTAATTGAATATTGAGCGCCACTACTCTCAATTTGTTTTAATAGATCGGGCATTTTTGCACCACTAACAGCTAAGTTTGTTAATGCAACCTTTTGCTTATAATCTTTTTGTAAATCCTCTTTCATACGCCCAATATAGCCAATTCCTTCTTTATCACCAACACCACGTGTTAATGAATCACCTAAACTAACGATTTGTAACGTTCCCGTTTTCTTTTTCTCTTTTGCCACTACATCGGTCTTTTTAATTAAATTTGAAGCTTTCGGATTTAACATATCATTTACACCTGAAACAAAGCCATATGCAAATAAACAGAAAGATGCAATTGTAATGAGTAGAATTACTTTTACTACTTTTGATCTCATATCAAAACCCCTTTTAGCCCTCATAGATTGTCCATAATTATACCAAACGCAATTTTGAAAAGCGATTTTCACACCTTATCTATTATGTTGTTTCCCTATGTACTAGTTCTGGCAATAACTCTACGTGCTTTACATCTATTTTCTCATCATTAATCTTTTCATATAATAATTCAAATGCCTTCACGCCAACATTTTTACTAGAATACGAAATCGTCGTAATGCCTAAAATATCTGCGACATCTTGATCATCACAACCGATAATCGTAATATCTTCTGGAATACGAATTCCTTGTTTTTTTGCTTCCGTTACCATTCCCGCTGCAATATGGTTGCAAGATACAAGAAACGCAGTTGGTTTCACTGACATACAGACCCATTCCCTGATTACATTACGTCCATCTTCCACTGTAAAACAGCCCTTAAACTTCCAGGCCTCTATCGGTGTTACAGCAATCTGTTGAAGCGAATCCTCATACGCTTGTTTTCTTCTCTGACTATTAATGCTATTACTTCTTCCAATGCAATACCCAATACTTGTATGGCCGGCATCTATTAAGCTCTTCATGCCGCGCGAAAAGACTTTATAGTAATCAATATGCACACTCGAAATGAAATTCGAGTCTATTTCTTCACACATAACAATTGGACCAAATTTCGTATATTCTTCAAGCTTTTCCTTACTATTTGCTCGGGAACATATAATAACCCCATCAAGCTTTTTCATTTTTAACATATTCAAAATTTCTAATTCTCTTTCCTCACTATAATTCGTCTGACAAAGCATCATATTATAGTTATTCTTTGCTGTTTCCTTTGATATTCCCTCGATAATAGCGCTATAATATTGATCATTTACGTGCGGTAATAAAACACCAATGACATTCGTTTTTCCTTTCACTAAATGAATTGCATTCACATTTTGCGTATAATTTAATTCTTCTATAATTGTTAAAATTTCTTTTCGTTTCTGTTCATTCACATATGGATGATTATTCAATACACGTGAAACAGTTGAAACAGATACTCCAGCAAGTTCAGCAATCTTCCTTATATTCGTCATCTCATTTTCCCCTTCTCGAAAAAATTCTCCCTTGACCTGGTAAGCTTTCCACAATATATCCTTTCCTAGCAAATACATTTTGAAAGGATATACAACTATGCTTCGATTCAAATTAGAATATATATTTTTCATTGGCGGTCTACTCATTCTCGCCATCGGTATTAATATGATGACGACAATTACTTCTTTTGGACTTAGCCCTTATGATTCCTTCTTTATTGCACTATATCAAAATTTCGGGGTAAGTATCGGTTTTTGGATTTTCATGATTAATTTTGCTTTTACCCTTATCGTTCTCTTTTGGAATAAAAAACAAATAACAATTGGTACAATCGTAACGATGGTTCTTATTTCTCTTTTTGTTGATTGGATTGGTTCCATTACAACTATTATGGACACTATCCGTTCTCTTCCAAAATATATAACACTTATTTGCGGAAATCTATTCGTTGGAGCTGGGATTGGTCTTTACGTCTCTACAAACCTTTGCGCAGCACCTCAAGAAGCTTTCGTTTTAACCGTTGCTGAGAAAAAGAAATGGACATTTAGAAGAACAGAAATTTCATTAGCGTTTTTATTTTTAACATTAAGTTTTTTATTAGATGGACCTATCTATTTTGGAACAATCATCTTATCCTTTACAACAGGCTGGATTATCCAAGCATTTATTCAAATTGGTACGCAGATTTTAAATAGAAAAGAGCCTGTTAAGCAAGCTGCTTAACAGGCTCTTTCTGTTTTATGATAAGGGATACTACTTAGCATCCCCTTCAATTCGATAGTTTGCTTTCAAACAATCTATTTCTTCATACCCTTGCAACGTATGTAGAATATAATCATAATCAGCAAGAGACGCACGATGCGTCACGATTACAATTTCAGCCTTCCCTTTCTCTTCAAGCGGCATTTGAATAATCTTTTCAAAGCTAACGCCACGCTCAGAGAATAATGAAGTAATTTTTGCAAATACACCAATTTCATCTTTTACATGAAGTCTTAAAAATTTCTTCACAACAATTTCGTCTGGCTCTTTTAATACTTTTTTATACTGCGGGGATACCGCACTATTTCCGTTTACACCTAATCGAATATTTTGCATTACAGCTACTAAATCTGAAACAACAGCTGTTGCTGTCGGTAAACTTCCTGCACCTGGCCCATAAAACATCGTTTCTCCGACCGCTTCACCATACACATATACAGCGTTATATTCGTTTTGCACAGCCGCAAGAGGATGTGTATTTGGAAGTAGTGTCGGTTCAACTGTCACCTCTAATTTTTCACCATCTCGCTTCGCAAGACCGATTAATTTAATCGTGTATCCTAAACTCTTACTGTATTCAATATCTTCTTCTGTAATAGAAGTAATCCCTTTTACCTTTACATCTCCAAGCTCTACATTTGTAGAAAAACCAAGGGTAGCCAAAATCGTCATTTTTCTCGCTGCATCTAAACCTTCCACATCTGATGTTGGATCTGCTTCTGCAAATCCAAGTTGTTGGGCTTCTTTTAACACTTCGTTATATGCTCTCCCTTCATCTGACATTTTCGTCAAAATAAAATTTGTCGTTCCATTTACAATTCCCATTACTTTCGTAATAAGATCTGAAGAAAGTCCTTCTACGATACTTCGTAAAATCGGAATCCCTCCGGCTACACTCGCTTCATAAAACAAATCTGCTTTATTATCTTTTGCTACCGCTAACAGTTCCGCCCCATGTAACGCCATTAAATCTTTATTGGCAGTCACAACATGCTTCCCACTTTGTAAGGCTTGCAAAATATATGCTTTTGCATCATCAATGCCACCCATCACTTCGATGACAACGTCAATATTTGGATTATCTAAAATTTCATTTGCATCTTGTGTTAATAGAGTAGAAGGTACCTCTACTTCTCTCTCTTTTTCAATATTTTGTACTAGTACTTTCGTTACTTTTACAGGACAACCTACTTGGTGGATAAGTCGCTCTTGATGATCTGTAATGATACGAACTACACCGCTACCAACTGTCCCAAGACCTAATAAACCAATTTGAATTTCTTTCATAATCCTGTCCACCCCTCAAAAATTGTGTTTAGATGAAATTATATGAGTAAAAAATCTGAAAAACAATGTTTTTTGAACATTCGGAAAAATATAAGTTAATCTTTACAAAGAAAACGTTGCCACGTGTTACACAATCTTTTTTTATAATACATAAGGGGTTTCTTGATACACGTAATAATTCAGCCAATTAGAGAATAATAGATTCCCATGGCTTCTCCACCTTACAAGTGGTTTCTCATTTGGATTATTATGCTTAAAATAATTTTTCGGCACATCAATATTTAACCCTTTTTGGCGGTCCCGTTCGTATTCTTGCTTTAACGTATCACAACTATATTCACTATGCCCGAGCGCAAACACTTGCCTTCCTTCTTGCCCAATGACAAGGTGAACACCCGCTTCCTCAGAATTTGCTAATAATGTTAAGTCTGTCACCTCTCTAATATCACTCTCTCGTACTTCTGTATGACGAGAATGCGGGGCAAAAAACAATTCATCAAACCCTTGTAACAATTTCACATGTTGCTCACAGACTTCATGTTCAAATACACCGAACATTTTTTCCTTAAGAGGATGCTTTGGAACACCATAATGATGATACAAGCCAGCCTGTGCCCCCCAGCAAATATGAAGCGTAGATGTTACATTCTTTTTTGAATACTCCATAATACGTTTAAGCTCTTCCCAATAATCTACCTCTTCAAAAGAAAGAGTTTCAACTGGTGCTCCTGTAATAATAAGTCCATCAAATTTCTCATTCTCAATATCACGAAATGTTTTATAGAAACTCGTTAAATGGTCCTGCGCTACATTGCGAGACAAATGTGATTCCATATGAAGTAAGTGAACATCTAATTGCAACGGTGTGTTGCCAATTAAACGAAGTAATTGCGCTTCTGTTTCTTGCTTTGTAGGCATTAAATTTAAGATAGCAATTTTCAATGCCCGGATATCTTGTGTTTCTGCTCGCTCCTTCGTCATTACAAAAATATTTTCCTTCTGCAACACTTTGCGAGCTGGTAAATCTTTATCAATTATGATCGGCATGTTCTTTGCCTCCGACTAGCGCTGCTTCTAAATCTGCAATAATATCAGAAACATCTTCTATACCAACCGATAAACGAATTAAATCTGATGTAACGCCAGCTAGACGCTGATCTTCAGCACTTAATTGTCTATGCGTTGTGCTAGCAGGATGTATAACGCAAGTTCGTGCATCCGCTACATGCGTTACGAGAGTTGCTAGTTTTACATTTGCGATAAATTCTTTCGCTGCTTCTAATCCGCCCTTAATGCCGAATGTTAAAACACCACTAGCACCTTTTTTCAAATACGTTTGTGCTAACGAGTAATTTTCATTGCTATCTAATCCAGGATAATTCACCCATTCAATACGTTCATGGTTAGCAAGCCACTTAGCAACTGCGAGAGCATTTTCACTATGACGCTCCATTCTTAAATGCAGCGTTTCTAAGCCGATATTGCTAATATACGCATTGAATGGGCTCATACAATTTCCGTAGTCTCTTAATAATTGAACACGCGCCTTCACAATATAAGCTGCTGCACCAAAATTTTGAACGTAACTTACGCCGTGATAACTTGGATCCGGTTCAACAAGTTCAGGATATTTCCCATTTGTCCAATCGAAGTTCCCTCCGTCAATGACAATGCCGCCTAAAGAGCTTGCATGACCATCAATATATTTCGTCGTAGAATGAACGATAATATTTGCTCCGTGCTCAAATGCTTGGCATAAATAAGGAGTTGCTAATGTATTATCCACGATAAAAGGTACTTCTAACTCTTTCGCTGCATCTGAAAATTCTTTGAAATTTAAAACGTTCATCGCTGGATTTCCTAACGACTCTGCATAAACAAGTTTCGTCTTATCATTAGCAAGGGCCACAATTTCATCAGCACTTAAATTCGGATTAAAGAACGTAACGTCAATACCAAGCTTACGCAAACTCACTCCAAATAAATTAAACGTTCCGCCATAAACTGTGGAAGAACAAAGCAAGTGGTCTCCGCTACTACAAATATTTAAAACAGCAAGCATAATAGCAGCCTGCCCAGAAGCCGTTGCAACAGCTCCTACACCACCCTCTAAATCCGCTAACTTTTGCTCAAATGCAGCTAAAGTAGGATTTCCAATACGCGTATATATATATCCTTCTGCCTCTAAATTAAATAGCGCTGCTAAATCATCTGAAGTATCGTATTTATACGTTGTACTTTGATAAAGTGGCAAAACACGCGGTTCACCATTCTTTGGTGTATAGCCACCTTGCACACAAATTGTTCCTTTTCCCCATGATTCTCCCATCTCTCATTCTCCTTTCTTTTATACAAAATAAAAAAACTGCTCCTTTCCTGAAAACAAGAAAGGAGCAGTTTGAAAACACGCTCTAAAGGCTCTTTCTTATCTTTCAGGATTATTACCTGCAGGATTTGGCACAATTCCGTTATACGGCTGTTGCCAAGGTTTCATCGGGCCTGTCCCTCCACCTTTTCTTGATAAGACTATGCAATTACCGTTGATTTTATAGCAATAATTTCCTAATGTCAATCAGTTTTTCTGAATGTTCTAAATTAAATACAAAAAAATTCAACATGCATAACAAAAGAAATATATTCCATATTCATTTGAAAAAGACCTTTTAAAACCCACGATTACTATATAAAATTAAGTACGTAGTTTAACTGTATACATTTCAAATTCTCACGAGACCTCAATATATTGAATAAGCCCACCTCTCAAAAAGATACTATACATATTCCTTTCACAGTAGCATATTTAATCCTTTCGACATTGAAACTTACATAACGGAGGTATAACATGACAAACACAAAGGACATGCACTATATACTCGTCCTATACGGCATTCTTTTAGGCTCTATAGTGGGAGCTACAGTCTGGCTATTTTTAGTTACAATAAATATCGGCATTCACTTTATTTGGGGATACTTACCTACTATTTTCTCTTCTCCCCCGTATTACACTATTTGTGTAACAACTATCGGTGGTATTCTCGTTGGTTTAACCCAAAAATACTTCGGCACATATCCACGTCTTATGCCGGAAGTGATGAGTGAATATAAAAAAACAGGTAGAATTGAATACCGTTTTGTACATAAAGCTACTTTAACTGCAATTATCGTTTTAATATTTGGAGCTAGCTTAGGTCCCGAAGCAGCACTTGTTGGAATTATCGGTGGACTTTGTACATGGGTAGGGGATCGCTTTACATTCGCATTAAAAGGAATGAATGAACTAACAGAGGTTGGAATTGGTGCTACTTTAAGTGTAATTTTTAACGCGCCATTATTCGGTTATTTAGCTCCAAATGAAAATGAGGGTGAGCAAATTAACGAATTTTCTAAAGGAAAAAAAGCAATTGTATATTTAGCTACTACTTTCGCTGGCTTTTCCATTTATTTATTACTTAGTAAATTCGATAATCGCGGATCCTTTATCGTTGATTTTGGGGAAGGTTCCCTTTCTCTTAATGAATGGATTGCCTTTCTACCACTTGCTAGTATTGGTGCTATAGTTGGTTTCTTTTATTTCAAATTTGAATTCACATTAGAGAAATTAATCCATCCCTTCAGGGAATACAAACTATCACTTGGAATTATCGGTGGTATTTTATTAGGAATTACAGGAACTGTTCTCCCGTACACGTTATTCTCAGGAGAACACCAATTAAAAGATTTAGTCGTTGAATGGAGTCATTTATCCTTCTGGGTACTACTTCTTTCAGGTGTTTTAAAATTATGTATTACTGCCGTTTGTTTAAATACAGGTTGGCGCGGTGGACATATTTTCCCAATTATATTTGCCGGATCTAGTATCGGATATGCTATAGCTTCCATTATCCCGATAGATCCAATCGCTTCGGTAGCCATCGTCACGACAGCAATTTCAAGCTATGCATTAAGAAAACCAATTGCTATCACATTACTATTACTCATGTTTTTCCCGCTCAATTTACTATTACCGATGCTTGGAGCAGCAGCGATTGGTAATGCATTTCCACTTCCTAAAAACAACGAAGCTACAAACGAATAAAAATAGGCAGTAGGGACAAAAGTTCCACTGCCTATTTTTATTACACACGTTGCTTCAATAATGCATATAACTCTTCAAAATTTTGCACTTCATATGTTGGCACAATCTCGCTATGATTTGATTTCATTTCTGGATTAAACCAACAAGTATCAATTCCTGCTACATATCCGCCTTTCATATCAGCACTTAACGAATCTCCAATAATAAGCCCTTCTTCAGGAGCAAAATTAGGAATTCGTTCAAAAACATAATCAAAGTACTCTTTCATCGGCTTTTGGAATCCTGTATCTTCAGAAACGAAAATATCTTGAAACAAGGCATGTAATCCTGCATTACGTAAACGTTTATCTTGCGTCTGAGAAATACCGTTTGTCACTATATATAAATCGTACTCACTTTGAATTTGACTTATGAATTCAAATGCACCTTGCATGAGCTGATTTCCTTCTTCTAAGTAACTACGATAATTATTTTCGAATAATATCCCATCTACCTCTTCCCCGTATTCTTTAAACAAAATCGAAAATCGTGTATTTAAGACTTCATCACGATTTATTTCCCCTTCTTCAAAAGCCTCCCAAAGGTGTTTATTAATTTTTTTATACTGCGCTTCAACCTCTCTAGTTAGAGGGATCTCGTTCTCTTCGAACAGCATACGTAACGCCATTTTCTCCGCTTTTTGAAAATCTAACAATGTATCATCTACATCAAATAACAATGTTTTATATTTTTTCATAATCCCTTCACACTCTCTTTTCTACAAAATAAATTTACGTAAATCGTATCATTCCTTCTTGTAAACATAATAGGAGATATCTCATACTAAACATGAGGTGAAAACATGAAAGTTAGCAAAAATAGCAAGGAAATCTCTCATTACGTGCAAACTTCCAACTTCCATACTCTTTTTTCTTTTGATGTCTTATCATATGCTGAACTACATTCTTTTCAAAAGAAAGAAAGGATATGTAATGAAGGCGTTGATGTTCCTTATCTTTATTACTTAATTTCCGGAAAAGCAAAAATATATATGAGCCACAAAAATGGGAGGGTCTCCTTAATTAACTTTATTCAAGCCCCTTCGTTCATTGGGGAATTAGGCTTAATCGGCGTTGAATCCGTTACGAAAACGGTGGAAGTACTTGAAGATTGTATGTGCTTGGCGCTCCCCCTTAAAAATTGTCAGCATCTTTTATTGCAAGATGCTACCTTTCTACAGAAACTATGCAAATTTATCGGTGAAAAAACAATTACCCGAACAGAAAGTTACGCCAAAAACAATAGTTATCCGTTCGAAAATCGATTAGCGGCGTTTATTCTATTAACAGGACAAAATAACAGTTATACAGAAAAACATACCGAAGCTTCGGAATACCTAAATGTCAGCTACCGCCATCTTTTATATGTATTAAACCAGTTTTGCCAGCAAAATTACTTAAAAAAAGACGGAAGAACCTATTACATACTAGATCGAATTCAATTAGAAAAACTGGCTGACGAACTTAAAATATAAAAAAAGTAGCATTAACGTTTACCTGTTAATGCTACTTTTTTTCGAGTGACGATTCTATTTTCAATTAAAATTTGCTTGCTACTTTAGCTGCTTCTTCAAGACCAGCTGTAATGATCTCTTCTGCTTTATCTGGGAATTGGTTATGTCCTTCAATAACTACTGTTTCCATATTTGTTGCACCGAAGAAGCCCATCATGCTTGCTACATATTTAACAGCCATTTCTACTTCAGCTGCTGGACCTTCAGAATATACGCCGCCGCGCGCGTTTAATAATGCAATCTTCTTATCTCCAATTAGACCAACTGGACCTTCTGGCGTATATTTAAACGTTTTGCCAGCTCGGTTTAAATAATCAATATATGTGTGTAGCACTGCTGGAATCGTTAAGTTCCATAATGGGAAACCGAAAACGACTTTATCAGCTTCTAAAAATTGATTTAAATACTTATCAGCAACTGCTACTGCTTTTGCTTCCTCTTCCGTTAAATCAAACCCTTTACCTGCTTTGAATGTACCATTAATCATATCTACGCCTACATATGGTAATTCTTCTTTATATAAATCAAGTTCTACTACTGTATCATTTGGATGTGCTTCTTTATAGTTTGCTAAAAATGCCTCGTATAATTTCACACTAACTGCTTGTTCCGCTGGGCGGTTGTTTGCTTTTACAAATAAAACTGTTGCCATTGTTTTTCCTCCTAGTACTCACTCTTCTGTTGTTATATGCTTTCAAAAAAGGTATCCCTTGTAATTGTTGTTTTGTTGCTTACAAACATATTTTATCTTTATATCAAGACAATTTCGTCCTCACATAGACGTATTTTTCTATAAAAAAAGTCCACCTTCTAAAGGCGAACTAGTCTTACGACTTTTGTCTTATACAATTCCATTTTTCACTGCATATAATGCTGCTTGCGTGCGATCAGATAAATTCAACTTACTCAAAATACTACTTACATGCGCTTTTACCGTTTTTTCTGTAATAACTAAAACAGAAGCGATCTCTTTATTACTCATCCCTTTCGCTAATAGCTGCAACACTTCATTTTCTCTCGCCGTTAGCACATCCACTTGAATAGAAGGTTCTTCTTCCTTTTCTTCCACAGGTAATGTTTGAGAGAGAAGAGTATTTGCTATATCCGGATGTAATTGAATATTACCTTTATATGCGCTTCGAATAGCTTCAACAAGCTGATCCGGTTCTACATCTTTTAAAATATACCCACTTGCCCCCGCCCTTAACGCTGGTAAAACATGCGCCTGATCAGAAAAGCTAGTTAATACAATTACTTTCACATTCGGATATTCTTTTTTGATGCACGCCGTCGCCTCGACACCATCCATTTCGGGCATATATAAATCCATTAATACAACATCAGGATTCGTTTCCCCTACTTTCACTAACGCTTCTTTCCCATTATTTGCTTCTCCAACTAACGCTAAATCTTCCTGTGTACTTAAGAAAAATGCTAATCCTTTTAAAACGACTGTATGGTCATCAACTAACAATACTTTTATTTTCACAAACTTCCCTCATTTTCACATCATAATGGTACTTTTACTTTTACACTTGTTCTTTTCTTATCACTTACAATTTTAATTGTTCCACCGACTAATTCTACTCTTTCTCGCATCGTAGTCATACCGAGTGATTTCTTCTCTTTTATATCCTTTTCTACAAAGCCGTTTCCTTGATCGACTATTTCTAATGATACATTCTTCTCCGTCACTTTGAAATAAATCGCCGCTTCTCTGACATTCGCATGTTTACTTACGTTATTTAAAGCTTCTTGTCCAATTCGCCATAGTGCTTCCTCTACTACGCGCGGTAAATCACGCACACCTGTAACTTGTTCCCGAATTTTCAATCCCAAACTTTCACCATATTGTTTTAAAGCTGGTAATAGTCCTTTCTCTAATCCTGCTGGACGTAGTTGCCAAATTAACGTCCTCATTTCTTTTAAAGCACCTTGCGATAACTCACGTATCTCATGCAAAGACTGATCTACCTTTTCGTTTTTCCCCTTTAAGACGGCTTCGGCACCTTTCGTCATGAAAGTTAATGAAAACAACTTTTGTGAAACAGAATCATGCAAATCTCTAGCTAAACGATTACGTTCTTCCATTCGTACAAGTTCTCGGCGCTTTTCATTTAACCTTAAGTTCTCTATCATTAACGATATATGATTGGCTAACGCCTGTACTACATCTATCGTATTTATATCAAATTCTCCATTATTCGAACTTACACTTAGTACGCCAAATATATGATCTTGAATATGTATGGGAATGGCAATAACTGCACGATTAGGATGTACGATATTCCCAACCTGACTCTTTAACAAAACAGACTCTTCTTTTTTCAGAGCTTCCTGTGCCGCTGACTTCAAATCCTCTTGTAGCTCATCTATCTTATATGAGGCCCTTACAGCAAGTTCATTTTCTTCTCTAATAAAGAATACAACTTGCTCCCATAGAAATAACTTCCCAATTTGCTTTACAATCTCCTCAGGCAATTCATTAAATTTATGAATCGTCCTTAAAGCTTGAATAAAGCGGTCTAACTTTACATAATAATGAGCCCTTCTCTTTTCATTTTCATACAATTTTGTGCGTTTTAATGCTGTTCCAATTTGGAAAGCAACTGATTGTAATAGCACTAACTCTTCTTCAGAAAAATGCGTTTTACCTGGACTAGCCACATTTAATACGCCAAATTCATCTCCACCCGCTTTTAGTGGCACTGTCGCATGATGCACAATCCCTTCTGTATCTCCCCAGTTATATTCAATCGCATTATTAATTCTCTTACATTCAATAATATTAACGGCTTTCTCTAGTTTCCCTTCCACAAATCGGTGTAAACACCAACAATTCCCCTCACACATCGGTCGTTTATTTTCAAATCTTAATCCCTCTGGTAATTGATAATCAATTAATTTTGTATATCTACCATTTTCATCCGCAAGAAATATCCATCCTGTCGTTAAACCTGTTACATTCAACAGTTTTTCCAACACAGCTTGCAGCACATGATATGTATCATTTGAGGTGTTCAACGTCTCTGCAATCTCTTTTAATATAACTAATTCATTCGTACGATTCTCTTGAAACATAATTCGTCTCCTACATACAAGATTTTAAATCGCCCCTAAAGTAAATCATCTACTTTTCACTTTGTACTTATTCGTAACATTGATATAATGGTGAAAACATAGTTTTCATTATATCACTTGAGGGGGACTTCATAATGACATTAAATAAAGCACTTACTATCGCTGGTTCTGACACAAGTGGCGGTGCTGGTATACAAGCAGATTTAAAAACATTCCAAGAACTTGGTGTATACGGAATGACATCTCTTACGACAATCGTAACGATGGATCCACATAACGGTTGGGCACATAACGTATTCCCAATCCCAGCTTCTACATTAAAACCACAATTAGAAACGACAATTGAAGGTGTTGGAGTAGATGCTTTAAAAACAGGTATGCTTGGATCAGTAGAAATTATTGAAATGGTTGCTGAAACAATCGAAAAACATAATTTCAAAAATGTAGTAGTTGACCCTGTTATGGTATGTAAAGGTGCTGATGAAGCATTACATCCTGAAACGAACGATTGCTTACGTGACGTTCTTGTTCCAAAGGCATTAGTTGTAACACCCAACTTATTTGAAGCTTACCAATTAAGTGGCGTAAAGATTAATTCTCTTGAAGACATGAAAGAAGCAGCAAAAAAAATCCACGCTTTAGGTGCGAAATACGTCCTAATTAAAGGCGGTAGCAAGCTTGGTACGGAAACTGCAATCGACGTCCTATATGATGGAAAAACATTCGATCTTCTAGAATCAGAAAAAATTGATACGACAAATACACACGGCGCAGGTTGCACATATTCTGCTGCAATTACAGCAGAACTTGCAAAAGGAAAAACTGTGAAAGAAGCAGTAAAAACTGCTAAAGAATTTATCACAGCTGCTATCCGTTATTCATTCAAGATCAACGAATACGTAGGCCCAACACATCACGGTGCATATCGTAAATTCGTTGCATCAAAAGAACTTGTCTAACATATAAATGAAAACACCCACAGAGTATATATATTACCTCTCTGTGGGTGTTTTTTATAAGCTCTTCTGGTCATCTTATCTTTAAGATGCAGAACTAACCTGATTTCTACCATTTCTTTTGGAGTAATATAATGCATCATCAGCAGCTTGAATAAATCGCTCTGGTGATTCTTCATACACTGAAATTCCTACTGAAACTGTAATTTTTATTTTTGTTCCATTTAGCAATTGAAATGGATGGTTTTCAACAGCCGTGCGAACTTGTTCCCCCATACGCATTCCACAAGCTAATTCTTTCTGCGGTATCAAAAGCGCGAACTCTTCCCCACCCTTTCGAAAAGCCAAATCTGGAAACGTTGAAACTTCTCGTAAAATATGCCCCATTTGTTTTAATACTTCATCTCCCGCAGGATGCCCATACGTATCATTTACACACTTAAAATGATCAATATCTATAAGTAGTAAACAAAGTGAATCATTTTTCATGCGCTTATTACCAATATGACGATTCATCTCTAAATCAAACTGTCTTACGTTCCCTAAACCTGTCAGTGCATCTATCGTTGCGTATTGCTTCATCGTTTGAAATAACTCATTGGATTGTAATACATAATTTGCGCTTATAAATGTGATATATGCTGCAACACCACTACAAACTAAATATAATGCTACTATAGAAATATCCTTAAATAAAATAGAAAGTGGCACCGTTAAAATAGATAAACTATATACATTAAACCAGATCCACCTTTTAAATATAGAAGCTTTCATCCGCCAAATGAAAATAATTCCAAAACCTATCAATACAATTGTATAACAAGCCAATTCAGAGGCTAAAGAGTACTCAGTAAGAAATAATCGGGTAATTAATATAATAGTAACTGTTATGCTACTAGCTATCGGACCTCCAATTATAATTGCCAAAATAACAGCTAAATAACGTAGATCCAACATAATATCTTCAATATGTACACCAAAATGCATCAACAGTACACTTAATATTCCAGTAAGAATACCTACTACACATTTCTGCCAAAGAGAAAACTCTTCTTTTAACGGCCTATCTCTTAAAAGCTGACCTCCAACAAAAATAAAGGAAAGAATAATGGTTGTGTTTACAAATAAGTCCCTTAACATAAAATAATCTCCCAACTTGTCTATCTATCCCTTTCCTTATTTTATTGTATACGAGATACCTATAATTCCCAAAGTTTTTTATTTATTTTTGCTGTTCCACGTGAAACAGCAAAAATAAAAAAGGACGAAAATTCGCCCTTTTCATTAACAACAGCGTGATATCTTTCCGCCCTTTGCATTAAATCTAGCCTCTTGCGCTTCTGCAAAAAATTGTTTTTGACATACAACCTCTTCTTCTGGATGATGCTTTTTCATATGCTCTACATATGTTTCATAACTTGGTACCCCAACCAGTAAACTAATAAAGTGTTTTCTTTGTCCCCATACTTTCCGTAGTCGTTTAAGCATAATAGTTCCTCGACTCACTTTCATCTCTAGAAATATATGGCGCCTCTTTTAGCGGCATCGGCTTATTTCTTAATACTTGAATCCAAATTCGAATTGCAGAAATTAATACAGCGATTACAACTATCATAAAAATCCCGCAAAGCGCTGCATCAATATAATCATTGAAAATAATTTGCTTCATTTGAGCAACATTTTTAGCTGGTGCTAACACTTTCCCCTCATCTAATGCTCCTTGGAACACCTTTGCGTGAGATAGAAATCCTATTTTAGGGTTTTCATGAAATAACTTTTGATAACCCGCCGTCATCGTTACAATAAGCAATCCAACAGTTGGAATAATTGTGACCCAAACATATGCCTTTTTCCCCATTTTGAACAAAATTGTCGTTCCAAGTAATAATGCAATACCTGCTAACATTTGATTTGCAATACCGAAAAGTGGCCATAACGTATTAATTCCACCAAGCGGATCTACTACCCCTTGGTATAAGAAATAACCCCATCCTAATACGCATAACGTTGTAGCTATCACATTCGCTAATGTAGAATCCGTTTTCCCAAATGGCTTATATACATGTCCTAAAATATCTTGAATCATAAATCGGCCTACACGTGTTCCAGCATCAATCGTTGTTAAAATAAATAGCGCTTCAAAGAGAATCGCAAAATGATACCAAAAGGCCATCATGGCCGTTCCACCTATTACTTGTGAGAAAATATATGCCATACCTATCGCTAACGTTGGTGCACCACCTGTACGTGATAAAATCGTTTGCTCTCCAACGTTTACAGCAAGATCTTTTAGTTCATTTGGTGTAATAGCAAATCCCCATGAAGAAATAACTTGAGCTGCCTGCGAGACATCCGTACCGATAAGTGCTGCGGGACTATTAATCGCAAAATACGTTCCTGGTGTTAATACACAAGCTGCAATCATCGCCATCGCCGCTACAAATGATTCCATTAACATTGCCCCATAACCGATTGGCTGTGCGTGTCCCTCTTGTTCAATCATTTTTGGCGTCGTACCTGATGAAACGAGAGCATGGAATCCTGACACCGCACCACAAGCAATTGTAATAAATAAGAATGGGAATAGGTTTCCAGAGAAAACAGGACCTGTTCCATCGATAAATTTCGAAACTGCTGGCATTTGTAAATCTGGTGCTACAATTAAAATACCAATTGCTAATCCAACAATTGTTCCGACTTTTAAAAATGTGCTTAAATAATCACGTGGTGCTAAAAGCATCCAAACTGGTAAGGCCGATGCGATAAATCCATATACAATAAGCATAATAGCAATCGTTTCACCGCTAAACGTGAACATGCTTGCAAGCGTTGGATGTTCTGCTACATACTGTCCTCCAATAAGAGACAGTATAAGTAGAATAATTCCGATCACTGACCCTTCACCAACCCGGCCAGGTCTAATGTAGCGCATGTACACTCCCATTAAAATAGCGATAGGAATCGTTGCTGCTATTGTAAACATTCCCCAAGGACTTCCGACAAGCGCCTTTACTACTACTAATGCTAATACTGCTAATAAAATAATCATAATACCTAAAATGCCTATCATTGCAATAAGCCCTGTAACAGGACCGATCTCATCTTTAATCATTTCTCCTAAAGATTTACCATTCCGTCTCATCGAAGCAAATAAAATTACAAAATCTTGTACAGCTCCAGCGACAACTACCCCAACAATAATCCATATTGTCCCTGGTAAATATCCCATTTGCGCTGCCAAAATCGGTCCTACTAAAGGGCCTGCCCCAGCAATTGCTGCAAAATGGTGCCCAAATAATACCCACTTATTTGTCGGAACATAATCTTTTCCATCGTTTAATGTATGGGCTGGCGTTTGCCGATTATTATCTAAACCAAATACCTTTCTCGCTATAAATTTACTATAAAAGCGGTAAGCAACTGCATACACACATACCGCAGCTACTAAGAGCCACACGGCATTAATAGTTTCACCTTGTGATAAAGCTATTACACCAAATGCACCTGCGCCTACTGCTGCAATAACCCCCCATAGTAAAATCGACTTCAATGTTTTCACATACAATCCCCCCAATACTATTGCTTAGTGGGATTGTACTAAATTTTCTGAATATTTAATTTGAATCCTCCTTATCATGAAGGATTTTTAGTTTATCATGTTAAAAAACTCGCATTACCTACTATAATTCAATCTTATTTCGAAGTCGTTTCACATAATTACGACTAACTGGAATCGGTTGCTCATCATATTTATCTAAATACAGATTATATGTGCCATTATAATAGGGTTTTAGTTCTTGTACATATGACATATTAATTAAATAACTTTTATGCACACGTAAAAAATCATATGCATTTAGCTTATTTTCCAGCTCCTGAAGTGTATATGTTGAAATATACTGATTATTTGTTGTATAAATTGAAACCGTTTTGTTTTCCTTATTTTTGCTTACATATACAATATCTTCAGGGAAAATATACCGAATTCCCTCTTGACCTTCTATTGGTAGCTTTCGCAAATAACTCTTTGCTTTCTCGCCTTGCTCTTTACACATTCTATATAAAAGGAATTGCAAATCTTCTTCACGAAATGGGCGTAGTAAATAATAGAATGCTTGAAAACGAAATGCCGTAATCGACTCTTCTATATCTTCACCCATAAAAATCAATTTCGTATAACAATTTACTTCCCGTAATAAACTCGCATATTCAAAACCAGTTCCATCTAGTAATTTTGAATTCAAGAAAACAAAATCTGGTGTATGCTTTTTCATAATAAATAATGATTCTGTTCCCGTATTCGCTTCAAAACATTCTACATTCCTTATATTTTCAGTAAATTTGTCCGCTAAACTTCTTCGCTCTTCTGCTTCTTCCATGATCAGTAAAATTTTCATTTCTTCAACCACCTAATTCTTTTGTCCATATGTCTTGTTGTATACATTCGCTTTTATAAGAAACATTCCCTTTTTCTTACTATACCATTATTTATCTAAAAAAACAGAAAAAAGGAAACCACGACGGTTCCCCTGCCCTTTTATTCCATTATTTGTAGGAAGTAACACTCACTGAATTGTTACTTCCCCGAAAACGCAATTGGTGCTGGCTAATAATCAGTGGGGGATAAATCCCTCACCGATTAAAGTTTCACCTTATACTAATTCTCGTTGCTTCGTTTCTTGCCCAAGTACAATTACAGCAACTACGCCAATCAAAATTGATCCACAGAAAATCGTAAATATTAGTGATAGTGAAGCCTGTGAAGTAACTAAATATCCTACTAATAGCGGACCAAGAATACCACCAATACGGCCGAATGCTGCTGCCATCCCTGCACCTGTACCACGAATAACCGTTGGATACTGTTCCGGTGTATAAGCGTATAATGCACCCCAAGCACCTAAATTAAAGAAGGATAGTAACATGCCTGCTACGATTAATACGGTTAATGACTCCGCCACTCCAAACAAGTAAGCACTACATGCTGTACCGATCAAATACGTAACTAAAACGAACTTACGACCAAGTCGTTCAATAAACCAAGCAGCCGTGAAATATCCTGGCAATTGAGCTAACGTCATAATAAGTACGTACTGGAAACTTTTTATTAAACTAAATCCTTTTAATACCATTACACTAGGTAACCAAAGGAACATCCCATAGTAAGAAAAGACAACAGAAAACCATAGAATCCATAACATAATTGTTGCCTTACGATATTCACCAGACCAAACCAACTTTACATTTTCGATAACAGATGGTCTTTTTTCAGCCTTTTGAAATCTCGGAGAATCCGGTAAATTCCATCTTAAATATAAAGCATATAGTGCCGGAACCGCGCTCAATACCATTGCAACTTCCCAACCATATTTCGGAATAACAAAATACGAGATAAGAGCTGCAATTAACCATCCACCTGCCCAAAAGCTTTCTAATAGCACAACTATTTTGCCACGTTCATGCGCTTCAACGCTCTCTGATACTAATGTAGAAGCAACTGGAAGTTCTCCGCCAAGCCCCATACCAATTAAAAATCGTAAAACAAGGAACATCGCAAGTGTTGTCGTTAAAGCAGTTAAACCACTACCGATAGAAAATAGTAATAATGTAATAATAAAGACTGATTTACGTCCTATTTTATCTGATAGTATTCCAAAAACAAGTGCTCCGACTGCCATACCAATTGAATTAATGCTGCCTATCCAGCCCATTTCTTGCGTACTTAATCCCCAATCTTTTTGCAATGCTACCATTACGAATGAAAGCATTCCAACATCCATTGCATCAAATAACCATCCAAGCCCTGCTATACCAAGTAGCTTTCGCTTCGAAATTTCTTTCCCCTTGCCCATAAGAAGTCCTCCTTACACAGCTGTCTTTACACATCATTTTACATGTGTGAATTGTATAAGTAAAATACTTTCGTACAAAAAATTCTCCTTCATCATGCCCAAAAAGTAAAATACTCATCCCACTATTTGAGGGCAGTAAGACTCTCACCTCAAAATTCAGCTGAAGCAAAGAGGTTAGATGGAAAATCAACTGCCGTTAAACGTCCGATTGGTGAGGATTAACCATCAGTGGTGGATGAGTAAAACCTCACTTTATTAAAAATGACCAAATAAAAAAGTAGCGATATTCCGCTACTTTTTCGAACGCATGACTTCTTTTAAAAATTCCGCTAATACTAACTGACGACGCCAGCGCGTTGGATTACTACACAATCTATAAAACCACTCTAAGTTAATCGCTTGAATCCATTTTGGTGCACGTTTTACCTCTCCAGCCCATACATCTAAACTTCCGCCCACTCCAACAGCCATCTTCGTTTCTAAACGACGCTTATTAGTTTGGATAAAGTTCTCTTGTCTTGGGAAACCAAGCGCGACAAGTAATAAATCTGGTTTTGCTTCTTGAATACGAGAAACGATACTCTCTTCTTCTTCTTGTTTAAAGTACCCATCTTGTGTACCTACAATAGATACAGCTGAATATGTCTTCGTTAAATGCTCTGCTGCAGCTTGTACAACATGCGGTTTTGCACCAAGTAAGAAAACAGATACCGGTTTATTCTCCTCTGATAACTTTGCAAGTAGATTACACATTAAATCAAAACCTGCTACACGTTCCTTTACAGGTGTACCAAGTATACCGCTTGCTTTTACAACTCCAATACCATCAGGTGTAATTAAATCTGTATTTAATAATGTTTTATGGAATGCTTCATCCTTTTTTGCACACATAACAATTTCAGGATTTGCTGTTACTACCTGAAAAGTATGAGTTCGCTCCAATTCTAGTTGTCCCTTCAAATATTGGATTGTTTCATCCATTGTCATTGTAGAAAAAGGAACACCTAGAATATCAACCGTTTTTACTTCCATGATTAACTATCCTCTCTATTTCAGTAAAAGTTTTTTATATGCATTATAAGTATCTTCATACAAATTTTTTAGCGAGAAATGAGTAGATGCATGATTATATAAACGATTTCCCATCGCTTCTAATTCACCATTCAACCATTTTTCATAAGCATTTTCTAACGCGTTTGCTAACGAGTCTGCATCACCAATTGGTACAACCCATCCATACGTATCATCAACTATTAACTTTCTCATATCACCTACATTTGTTGCAATAGATGTTAAGCGCTGATTAGCCGCTTCTAATAAAACAAGAGGAAAGCTTTCGCTATAAGAGGTTAACAAATTAATGTTTGCAGATGCATATAATTCTTTGGAATCTGTACGAAAACCTAGAAACATCACCTTATCCTCTAAGCCCTTTTGTTTCACCATCTCTTTTAATTCTGCTTCTATAGGTCCATCACCAAGCAAGAGCACCTTTATATTTTGAATTTTAATTTTTTGTAACGCTTCAAATAAAATATCATGACCTTTAACAGGATGAAGACGTGCTACTTGAATGGCTGTAAATACTCCTTCATCGATGCCAAATTCACTCTTATCATAAGGTTTTACTGGAGTACTATCATACTCAATTCCATTATAAACCGTACAAATTTTCTCTTCTGGTACACCTAGTTTTATTATGTTTCTCTTAAAATTCTCTGTAATTGCAAAGAATAAATCTACCTTCCTGAAAGAACGTAAATTTAACTTTGTAAATACCCATCCTTTTAATCCCCTCTTCATAAAATCCAAAGTTGGATCACTGTGGACAGTCATTATCCATTTCGCTTTTATACCTTTTTTCAAGAGGGAGAGATAGAAATTTGCTCGTGCGCCATGTGTATGCACAATGTCAAATTGATTTTCATTAATAAATGCTTTTATTTTTGAAAGAATTGATAGGTCGTACCGAGATGATTGGGTAAAAACATGCACTTGAATACCAAGGTTTCTCGCCTCTCTAGCAATCGCACCTTCTTCAAATACCATTAATTCCACTTCTTCCTTTGAAAATTGAGATAAAAGTGAAATAATATGCGTTTTCCCCCCACCTTCTTCTGCACCAGCATTCATATGCAACACTTTCATTTCTTACATCCCCCATTTTTTTTCTTTTTATTTACTATAACAAAATAAAAGCTAACATATGCTAGCTTTTATTTTTCTATCATTCAATTTCCAAGTCAACTATTAAATATGCCATGATTAATACTAAGTAGAAACTCACTCCAGGTGCAATTAAAATATGACCAGCCATGAATGAGATACCTAATCCGAGAAATATTGCTGCAATCATCATTGCATATTTCACTGTGAATATTTGTTTAAATTTAGTAAATATACATGCAATAAATTTAATACCAAAGTATAAGAATGGAATTACAAGTAAAATGAACCCTATGATTCCGAAAGAATAGAACCAATCGTGGAAGTCACGTTCAATTAATTTCGGCTGTTCTTTATAGTTACCAGCATAACCCATTCCTAATAATTTTTGAGACATTGGGGCTTCATTATAGAAATCTTTATACATCTGTTCAAATAATTGACGCCCACTAAAAATAAGAGCTTGCGTTTCTTCTTTCTTCTCCGCTACTTTTTCTTTTGCTTTTTCTTTCTCTTTTTCTTGCTCTGTCACAGGAGGTTTGTGCTCTTTAGCTTCCTCCTTCTTTTTCTCTTCCTTTTTCGCACTCTGCTCTTGTTCAATTAATTGGAAATGAAATCCCATATTTTTCATAAACGGTGAAAAAGGTGTATATGCCAATATGCCTACAAATACAGTTATTGCAAGAAAACCATTTAATAAATAGGCATGTTTCTTTTTATCTTTACGCTGTGTAAATGCCTGAATAAAGCACATAACAACTGCGATAGCCATTGATCCAAAGATTGCTCCTACGCCAACCTTTGTCCCAATTGCAAATAGTGAATAAACAACTAAAATTGAAGGAATCCAATAGTACGCTTTACCTATACTTTTTGTTCTTTCAATTGAATACAAAATAACAATTGGACACATGATGGCTAAAATAGATCCTAGCTCGTTACCTGCATAAAACCAACCGCGTGATCCTAACTTTACCCATTCATAACTATTATAATCTGTTCCAGTAGTAATCGAAGCTACCATGACTACTCCTATAATTAGCGATGCATACGTAATATAGTCACGCATTTTTGAATTTGAATGGCTTTTCTCTTTTAAAGACTTAAATACAAACACATAACAAGTAAGCATAACAAACGGATATAATGCTTTTGCTATAAACTTAATTTCCTCTGAAAGTACCATAGGATCTTTTGTAAGCTTGTTATTTACCAATCCGATGGTGAAGACTATTCCTACTAAGATTATATACAATATATATTTTATATTTCCTTGTTTCTTCGTTTGAATTAAAATATATATCCCGCTTAGGAACATAACGAATAAGCGTGTAATAACTCCAATGGTCGTATCAATTTTTAAAACCATTATACAGAATGCCGTGAGCAAATCTAAAATTGGTTGCAACAAAATAAAGATTAATAGAAAATTTTCAAATTTATTACTTTTACTATTTTCGCTTAACATCTAGAACCTCCATAACTATTACCTAATTTCAATCTATACTGTTAATATTTTTTTCTTATCTCAAATATTTATTATAACATATATTTTTTAATTAAACGCCTCACATTTCTCCCCAACCTTACCTTATAGAAAAAAGCATATTTGCATTTTCAAGCGCTTTCTTTCCTCATTTTTTCTTTTTTTCTACATGTAAAGAAAATGCATTGTTATTTACATAACTTTAGTGTATATTTTTTCTCTGGAACATCTTTAGGAGGAAGGGATTACAGCAATGTTATTAATCGACATATTTACGTTTCTTGGCATTATCGCCGCTGCTATTTCTGGTACATTAGTTGGTTTAAAAAAAGATTTAGATTTATTTGGTGTCCTTTGTTTAGCTGTAGCCACTGCGCTCGGCGGCGGTATTATTCGTGATATTATGATCGGTAACCTGCCTCCTGTCGCATTTGTTAAACCCATTTACTTTTTCGTAAGTGTATTATCAGCATTATTTACTTGTATGTTTTTTGAGCGTATCAATAAACTGCAAGTCGTTATCATGCTTTCTGATGCTGTTGGCTTAGGTGTTTTTACAGCTATTGGTGCAAATGCGGCAATGTCACATCATGTTGACGCCTCATTTTTAGTTGTTTCAATGGGAGTCATTACAGGTATTGGAGGCGGTATTTTGCGTGACATTTGCGCTCAAGATATCCCTTACGTATTCCGAAAAGAGATTTACGCAATCGCTTCTATCTTAGGAGCAATTAGTTTCCTAATCACATATGCAATGGGGGCACACGTATTAGCTTTCTATGTTTGTTTATTAGTAACATTCATTATTCGTGTTGTCACTGTAATATATAATGTACATTTCCCAGTTTTCTTTAAAACACATGCTAAAATTAATAAAGGCCATTAAGAGAATTCTACATAGAATTCTCTTAATTTATATACTATTCTACACACTAATATAGAGTAATTGTATATAAAAATATATAATTATATTAGGACTAAAAATGAAAACGCTTTATACACAGGGGGGAAGAACGATGCTTGGGGTTTTTAAAAAACATACAAATAAAACAAACGCCAGTATACTTGAATTAAGTAAGGATCAAAAAATCACTTTTAACGTGCCTACTAATTCTGAACTGAAAATTCAAATGGATATGCTACATATTTCAAAAGAAGATTTACAAATCGTAAAGGTACTACAGCCCTTTATTTATGAAGAAATTGATTGGATTACGGAAAAATTCTATGCCAATATTACAAAGCAGCCTAATTTAACTACTATTATTGAACGTTATAGCTCTATTCCAAAACTAAAGCAAACTTTAAAAACACATATAAAAGAATTATTCAGCGGCGATATGCATGAAGATTTTATTGAACAACGTGTTAGAATTGCCAAAAGACATGTACAAATTGGTTTACATAGAAAATGGTATACTGCCGCTTATCAAGAATTATTCCGCTCTATCATGAAGATTTTGCAAACAAAAATTACAACAATTGACGATTTTTCTTATTCTATAAACGTAATAAACAAATTATTTACTCTTGAACAAGAACTCGTTATTGCGGCTTATGAATCTGAATATGAAAGAATACAAAAAGAACATGAAAAAGAAAAAGAAATAACAGCTATGACCATTACGCATATTGCAACAGAACTAGCATCTGTATCTGAAAAAACGAGCGCTTCTATTCAACAGTTAACCGCTAAATCTGAAACGATTGTAGAAATTGCCAAAACAGGTACATCATTAGCTACAAAATCAGAAGAAAAAGCGAATAAAGGGAAAGAACAATTAAATCAGCAAAATAAACGAATGGAATATATTCAAACAAACATGGAAACGATTATTACAGATACTCATGAACTTCTCGATATTTCTAACAAAATTAACGAGATTATAGATATTGTAAAATCAATTGCAGAGCAAACAAATTTGCTCGCACTAAATGCGGCTATTGAATCTGCACGTGCTGGGGAATTTGGCAAAGGCTTTTCTGTTGTAGCTGGAGAAATTCGCAAGTTATCAGAGCAAACGAAAGAATCTATATTTAACGTTACAAAGCTCGTTGAAAAAACAAATGAACAAATTATTCGTGTCTCTTCTTCCGTGAAACAAATTAGCTCCCTCGTATCTGAAGGAACGGATGGTATGTCTGAGACAGATCAATACTTCCAAGAAATTGTAAAAGACATGTCTAACTCGAAAGAACAGAATAAAAAAATTGAAAATGAGTTAGAAACCATTTCACAAGTAGTGAAAGGAATTCAAGACGATTCCTCAAAAATGGCTCTAACAGCTGATAGTTTACAACTAGAACTGAACCGCTAAGGTGAAGCTTATGTCAGTAGAGGTTCTTCATCTCCGCTGACTCATAGTCCTCATCTTCCACCCATAAAAAAAGAATCCAAACTGGATTCTTTTTATTTTCTGAAGAATATTTTTTGACAATACACATAACTCATATAAACACCAAAGCTTTGCAAAATAAACAAAGCTGGCACTATAAGATTGTAATATGCCATATCTACTTGGAAGAGCCTTAACAATACGTATCCGCCAATTAACAAAACGAACAACATATATCCTTCGTTTTGTTGTTTCTTAATAAGAAAGTGTAATAAAGCTATCGACATAAATAATGTTACCGCTATGTATATAAGTTTTTCACATTTAAATAGAATAGAATGTATTCCCTCACCTGAGAATTGATTAATTACTGGCTTTAAAAGTTTAAATCTTTCTTCTTCAATCTCTTTTAGCTTTTGATCAATATGCTCTGTTACGTTTTGATTCTTTGTTACTTTTTCCTCATTTTTACCTTTTCCAATTAAAACAGATTGAACATACGTCTCATTTGAAATTGTATATTGTGACATTCCCATTGTCTGAATTCCATAACTCACACCAAAATGAGCACTATAAAATAGAATAAGTATCCCTATCATCTTTAATAATACTTTTTGCTTCATTGCTGATTGAAAGAGTTCAATTAACAACACATATACAGCAATAAAAATAGGAAGAAATAATCCCATTGGGAAAATCATATTACTGCATGCAAATAAAATTGCTGAAAGTACCCACATATAAGGATGATCTAAACCTTTATATAAAAGTATGTAGCAAGCCAAATAAAATAAAAATATTGCGAGCGATTCTGATGTTAATAAGGAACTCATAAATATATTCGGAATATATAAAGCGTAAAATACAGACGCAATACGGCCGCATTCTTCTCCGAAAACCATTGCTGCAATACGATAAATGAAAAATGCAGTCCCTGTGCAAAATAAAATATTGAATAACTGCAATACCAATACTGTATCACCAAATACACGAATAATAATTGATTCATAAATAATAAAAGGTAACTGCGCTATGTTCTCTACGTTATTACCAATTGCAATCTGCTTTGCAGACTCAAACATAGCTTTCATATCACCAATTATCGGAACGTCTACAAATAGAACCATACTAAGTCTCACAATTATAGATGTACTTATAAGAAAAACAAGAAATTGTTTATCTGTAAAACGATACTGTAAAATCGATGCCACTAACAGCATGAGAATAACAAAAATAACTAATACGATTGGTACACTTGTCGTACTGTCGCCAAAAAATTGTTTACTGGTTTCAAACGCTGACCAACAACTATAAACAAAAAATGCGAGCATCGCACCAATCATTATTTTACTAAAAAAAGACGAAAAATTTGTTTGTATATGATTCATATGTCCATTGCACCTCTATTTCCATTCATAACAAAACGATTCTATCATGAATAGGTACACAGCTGATAGGGAATTTCTATGACAAATACAGGGTCCTAATTTTTTCACTTGCAATGTAAGCGAATCCTCTTTTACACTACACTTTATATAGTAATAAATTTTCTTTCAGTTACATGAATACAAATACAGAAGTTTTACTAACCCTCTTCTGGAATTCTTTACTTCATTAAATATCTATCGATTTTTAATTTTTTGTACTCCACTTACAATACATGTCATTCTGATTGAAAACAGAAAATAGGGGCTGACCATATGGAAAAGAAATTCATGCGAGAATCCAAAGCAATTAAAACAACACGTGTTTTTCCGAATGATTTAAATAATCATCAAACACTTTTCGGAGGAAAATTATTAGCGGAAATTGATAGTATCGCTTCAATTGCAGCTGCAAGACATAGCCGTAAACATTGCGTAACGGCATCTATCGATTCTGTTGATTTTTTAACTCCAATTCACCAAGCAGATTCCGTTTGTTACGAAGCATTCGTATGTTATACAGGAAAATCTTCAATGGAAGTGTTCGTAAAAGTAATTGCAGAGAATTTATTAGCAGGCGAACGTAGAATAGCTGCAACATGTTTCATTACATTCGTTGCATTAAAAGATGGAAAACCTTCATCTGTTCCACAAGTACTACCTGAAACGGAAGAAGAACATTGGCTACACACAACTGGTTCTGAGCGTGCAGAAAGTAGAAAAAAGGGGCGTATAAAAAGCAAGGAAATGGCTGAAGTTCTAACTTTAAGTAAACCTTGGAGTATATAGACCTTCACCATTAAAACATCTTTTGAGCGAATAGCTATCACATATTCGCTCATTTTTTATAAACAATTTCACACCTTCATACAACCATTACCCCTTTTCATACATATTATGTAATATTTTTATACATATCCGTTCACTATTAACTTCTTCTAATTAATAAAATCTCATTTATCCTGCTATTTACGGGCTGTAAAACTCCCGCGTCAAAATTCGTCTGGAGCAAAGACGTTAGGCGGGAGCCTTGTTTCCCGTAAACGCCCGATTGATGAGGACTGATAATCAATCGGGAATGTACATCCCCCACTGATAAAAGTTTCACTTTATAATACGGTTCGATCCCATCAACAGTTGCTTTACAAAGTTTATGTAGGGTACACTTATACGGGTGGTTAACAAAACAATTTAAGGATTTGTAAACAGTGTAGAAAACACCTTACACTTCCATTATATTGAGAGAATTAACTCTAGTAAAAACACTTACTATGACATAGCAAGTGTTTTAATGAAACTGGATTATTTTAATGGAAAGGTGAAATTATGCAGAAATCAATTGCTTCAAATATTTTTTATAAAATACTACTCAACACGTTTAATATTATACTGCCAATTTTAGTTGGTCCTTACGCATATCGAACATTAGGAGCAAATTCAATTGGAACCGTTAACGTTGCTGAAACTTTTTTCAATTACTTCTTCGTGTTCGCCGTATTTGGTGTATATCAATATGGTTTACGTGAAATTAGCTTAATTAAAAATGATAAAAAGAAAGTTTCTAAGTTATTTACAAGTCTCTATGTAATTAATTTCACAACTAGTATTTTGGCTTTATCAGCCTTTGTGCTCTTTAGTTATATTGGGTATGGACATGAAAGTCTATTTCCTGTTCTTCTTATTTTCGGTTTCAATTTTATTTCTAACATGTTTTATGTGGAATGGTTCAATGAAGCATATGAAAATTATGACTTCATCACTAAAAAAACAGTTATCGTTCGATTAATCTATGTTGTGCTTCTTTTCTCTTTCATTCATGGGGCCGACGATTACAAAACATTTGCTGGTTTATTAGTATTATCAACATTTTTAAACCACTCTATTAGCTTTGTATATGTGAAACGCCAAGTTAAATTTGATTTTTCGGACTTAACTATTATTCCTCATTTAAAACCGTTACTATTAGTCGTGATTTTTTCAAATGCTAATATTTTATATACTCAATTAGATCGTCTTGTTTTAGGGGTATATGTTGGAAAGATAGAAGTTGCATATTACGTAATGGCTTTTCAAATTATGATGATTATTAATACACTTATGTTAAGTGTTGTACAAGTAACCGTTCCAAGACTGTCTTATTTATCAGGGAACGCATCTGAAATGGAATACGAATCATTATTAAACAAAATTTCAAAAGTATATTTCATTACCCTATTCCCTGCTGCAATTGGTTTAATGCTCATTGCTCATGGAGCTGTTGTTATTTACGGTGGACAAGAATTCGCTGGGGCTGGTAATACACTAATTGTTTTTGCTTTTTATATGATTACAGTCGGTATTGAGTCCATTTTATCGAATCAAATTATCTATGTGAAAAAGAAAGAAAGCATTTTAGTGCGATTTTTATTTATTTGCGGATTTATCAACTTAACATCCAATATTGCACTAATATACTTACATGTGCTTACACCAACAACCGCAATTTTCACAACAACAATTGCGAATTGTTTCTTAATCACATTTGAATATATTTATGTGAAAAAGAAACTAAAAGTGAATTATACGTTATTCGATATACACAAACTTAAATATCTATTTTATTCACTAACATTTGTACCAATAGCATTCGTTATTGATATGCTCGTATCTGGGCAAATACTACAAGTTATCCTAGTAATAATGACATGTGGATTAACATATGCCCTTATCCTCTTTATAACAAAGGATGAAATTCTATTTTCACTACTTGAAAAGATACTGGCACGATTCAAAAAAGCTTAAACGCAATCTCTAAAAGGAGCTGTTAAACTTGAAATTTTCTTTAATCATGGCTACTTGTGGCAGACGTGATGATATTCTTGACTTACTAAAATCACTTGAACAACAAACTTACAAAAACTTCGAACTTATCGTAGTAGATCAAAATGATACACCAATCTCTGATTTATTTGATGAATATAAAGAAAAATTTTCTATTCATTACATTTATACACCTATTAAAGGACTATCGAGAGCGCGAAATGCAGGATTAAAAGTAGCGGATGGCGATGTCATCGCTTTTCCAGATGATGATTGTATTTATGAAACAAATGTTTTAGAGAGTATATTAGAAACTTTCAACTCTAATAAAGATGTTCATTTCATCTCAACAAACACTACAAATGTTGAAGGAACAGGTTCTTTAATACACGCACCGAATACAGACATTATTTTAAATAATAAGTATGGATTCATGGGACCTTCTTTCACACTATTCTTCACAAAGCAATTTGTACAAGATGTAGGTACATTTGATGAAGATTTAGGTGTTGGTTCTGGCACGATTTATGGAGCTGGTGAAGAAACTGACTTTGTACTACGTGGTATGAAACAAAATTATACTGGTTTATTTAGAAAAGATCTGTTCGTATACCATCCTGTAAAAGAGGAAATTATTAATGAACAATCATTAAAACGTGCCATTTCTTATGCTGGTGGTTTTGGTAGGGTTATTCGCCTACACTATGGATTCCCTTATTTCTTACGTGCTGTCGCTGCGGCAACATTCCGTATGACACAAAATATTTCTAATGATAAGCGCAAATTCCACGCAAATCGCTTACGCGGAATTGTTCGTGGATATTTAAAATAAAAAACAAGGTGTAACCACTTTTATTAAATGGTTACACCTTGTTTTTTTATTTCTCTTGCATCTCTTATTTCTTGCAAAGTAACCCATCATTCTTTTATAATCGCATCCCTCACTGGTCAATTATATTATATATTTTTGAAATGATAGCATTATATCCAAGAATTTAGTATCATGATTCAAGACACTATTTAGAAATGAACGGAGGACATTATGAGCTTATTAACTGTTGAAAAATTAGGTCATACATTTGGTGATCGAACATTATTTAAAGATGTATCCATGCGCTTACTCGCAGGAGAGCACGTTGGATTAGTTGGAGCAAACGGTGTTGGGAAATCAACATTTATGAATATAATTACTGGTCAGCTTATCCATGATGAAGGTCGTGTTGAATGGACACCTGGCACAAATTACGGTTACTTAGACCAACATACAATTTTAACACCCGGTCGCACAATTCGTGATGTATTAGCAGATGCATTTTTACCTTTATTTGAAAAAGAAAAAGCATTAAATGAAGTTGCAGAAAAAATGGGAACTGCTACACCAGAAGAATTAGAAGAACTTCTTGAACAAATGGCAGAAATTCAAGATGCTCTTGAAGCCGGCGGTTTCTATTTATTAGATATTAAAATTGAAGAAGCAGCACGTGGACTTGGAATTGACGCAATCGGTCTAGATCGTGATGTTGCTGCATTAAGTGGTGGACAACGTACAAAAGTATTACTTGCAAAGTTACTACTTGAGCAACCAGAAGTATTACTATTAGATGAGCCGACCAACTATTTAGACGTTGAACATATTCATTGGTTAACAACTTATTTAAAAGAATATCCACACGCATTCCTATTAATTTCCCATGATACGGAGTTTATGAATAAATGTGTTGATATTATTTTCCATCTCGAATTTACAAAAATGACGCGTTATACAGCGACATATGAAAAATTCTTAGAACTAGCGGAGATGAATAAGAACCAACATATAAACGCTTATGAAAAGCAACGAGAGTTTATTAAAAAGCAGGAAGATTTTATTGCGAAAAATAAAGCTCGTTACTCAACGACTGGCCGTGCAAAGAGTCGTCAAAAACAACTTGATCGTATGGAACGTATCGATCGTCCTGAAACAGCTATTAAACCTGAATTCTCGTTTAAAGAAAGTCGTGCGAGTAGTCGATTCGTCTTCGAAGGAGAAAATGTAGAGATTGGATATACACATCCGTTATTACCAAAATTAACGATGACAATTGAACGTGGTGAAAAAATTGCAATTGTTGGATGTAATGGTGTCGGTAAGTCAACACTGTTAAAAACGATTTTAGGTAAGATTAAACCATTAAGCGGAAAAACAAGTCTTGGTGACTTCTTAAACCCATCATACTTCGAGCAAGAAGTAAAAGCTGATAATATAACACCGATTGATGATGTTTGGAATACATTCCCTAGCTTAGACCAGCATCAAGTACGTGCAATGTTAGCGAAATGCGGTTTAAAAAACGAACACATCTCTCGTCCACTGAATCAATTAAGCGGTGGCGAACAAGCAAAAGTTCGTTTATGTAAACTAATGGGTGAAGAAAGTAACTGGCTACTCTTTGATGAGCCAACAAACCACCTTGATGTTACAGCAAAAGAAGAGTTGAAAAAAGCGATGAAAGCATACAAAGGAACAATTCTTCTTGTATGCCACGAACCAGACTTTTATGAAGAGTGGATAACAAAAACTTGGGATGTAGAGAAATGGGCCCAAGAAAATTCTTAATCCCCTAAAAAAAATCCCTTTACACTACTATTTAGCGTGTAAAGGGATTTCGATTTAAAATAACCATACAGTTTGATAAGGAGTTTTTAGTAATGCAACGTACATTCCCCCTAAAGCTTAATATATTTTTTGTAAAGTGCTTATTAGTACTATGTCTAATTATTTCTGCTGCTATAACGTGGCAATCAATAGTCGTAATTCAAGAAAAAACTGACACACATTCCTTTATTATCATCCCGATTATTATTCTAATAGGCCTTCTATTTTTGCTTATTGGCTATATTTCTAATAAGTATATGTCTACATTTACATTTACCGTTTCACTTATTGTTTTAGCTTTTTCTGTTCGATTAATTTGGGTTCTCTACGTTCCAACTCCTATCGAATCAGATTTTTCAGTGATGTACAATAGTGCTATTCAAGCTACTAAAGGCGATTTTAGTTTTGCACAAGATGACTATTATACTTCATGGGTTTATCAACTTGGATTTACAATGTACCAAGCCCTCATTATTAATTTATTCGGTGAAGGGCCTTTCCTTCTAAAACTTTTAAATATAATGTATTGCACAGGAACAACCTTGCTAATTTACAAAATAACTTCATATGTTTTTAATGAATGGTCTGGAAGAATGGCTGGATTACTATATGCATTATATATTCCAAGCATTGTAATGAGCTCATTACTAACGAATCAACATATTGCCACATTCCTATTTTATCTTGGGTTTTATTTATTAATTACAAAAGGCCTAACCCATAAATATATGTGGATTTTTATAGGGATCTCCCTAGCTTTAGGAGATATTATGCGTCCACTTGGCGCTTTAGTTTTGATTGCAGTAGCTCTTTATGTCTTTTTACAAGGTATATTAGGAAAATCAAAACAGGATATTTTAACTTCTATAAAAAAATTATCTGGGATTTTCATCATTTTTTACCTTGTTCATTACATTATAAGTTCTTCATTTATATCTGCCGGAATTACCCAATATCCGCTATCTAACAGGGATCCTCTCTGGAAATTCACCGTAGGACTTAATCACGAAACAAGAGGTGGATATTCTTCAGCAGATGTAGAATATGTTATGTCCTTTAAGCTTGGAAAAGAACGAGAAGCCGTTGAGAAGAAATTGATTCAAGAGCGACTAGCTGATCCACAAAAGGTTTTATCTTTATTTAGTGATAAATTCACGATTATGTGGGCAGATTATGATTCCGCCCCAGTATGGAGTCTGGCAACACTAAGTAACACAGAGAATGATATGGTTACCTTACAAGACGACCTTAAGACATACGATAAATATATATATATTACAACTATGTTATTTGGTACGTTAGCAACTTTTTATCTCATACTAACCAAGCAAAACAACACACATTACACACTATTTTTATTATTAATAATTGGATATATAACGATTCACTTCTTAATCGAATATCAAACAAGATACCGATACTTTATCATCCCTAGCTTTACAATCATTCAAAGTTCTGGACTATATGTAGTTTATCGTCTCATGTCTAAAAGAAAGACTACAAAAATATAAGATAAGGCCAAATAAAAAAGGCATGAGCTCGATGCAATACCGAGCTCATGCCTTTTTATTTATATTCTTTTTTATTGTAAATATGATTAATGCCAAAAGCAGCTAAAAAGATCATAGGTATTGTAGCCGAATAATGATATCTCGGTGCTACTTCTACTATCATTTGTGCCATTGTTAGCCCAATCGTGTATAAACAAATAATGAGAAGTGAAGATTTATTTTTATTTTTTATAGCTACTAACGCCCCGAACAGTGAAGTAGCTAGTAAAAAGTAATAGAAAACATTAGAAATTATAGTATATCGTACTTTATGATCCATAATTGGATCTGCATATTTAACAGCTTGATCATCGTTCCCTAAAAAGATAATAAATTTATCATACATTAGTTTCCCGAAATCTATATCATCGTTTTTTATTCTCTTTTTCGCTTCTTCAAGCATTTGCTTTTGAACGTCCTGAGCACTCCATCCTGGTTGACCACTATAATGATATAGTAATGCTGAATCCCCTGGATTCCATGTTCCTGAAGCTCCCTTATTAAATCCTACATGAATATTGTATCCCGGCACTGTTGCTATCTCTTCACCTAAACGTAATGTTACATAATGATTTACCGCCGAAGACATCATTAAGTATCCAATAATGATAACCCCTACATATGCCACCTTGTTAATAAGTAGCTTTTTATTCCCAATATGCTTTGTATCTATAATAAACATCCATATTGCTAGGGCTATAATTGGCACTGCTGCAATTGGCCTTGCCATATTTATTAATACAAGTAATGCAGCTACTAGAATTGAATACATAAGAACCTTTGCAATCGTTATATTTGCAATTTTATCATAAACAATTATCATAATTGCCCAGGCTAATAACAGTATTGTACAATACAACGGTTCTGAAAGTGCAAACATGTTATACATCGTTTGTGATGGCAAGAGAATCCATAAAACACTTGCTGTTATCGCTGTTCTCACTCCACCAATTCTTCTAGCTATAAAATATATTAATCCCATCGATATTGTAGTTAAAACAACATTAATAATTGGTGGAATCATAAAGTTTGCCCCAAATATTTTTAGGAAGATACTTAAGAATGAAGCATACCCAAAAATATGTGGAAATAATGCAACATATCTATCATGAATAACAAAGTTGTCACCTAATGCTTTTGCCGTATTAAAAAACGCTTCATAATCACCAATCGGATCAATCTTGTATGTAAGAATCCACGCTGTTTTCACTGCTACACAAATAATTAGCAGTACAAAAAAACATATTTTTTCATTTACTCTTTCAAGGTATAGCGATCCACTGCTAAGTATAAAGTTTCCAATTGTACATAATAATAAAACTCCAACTAATATCATTACATAATTATATTTTTGAGTATCTGAAAAATAATCAAAAATTAATATTGCAACGAAAAAGCTATAAATGCCGTATATGGCACGTGTAGAAAAGGTTGAAAACAATCCAGAAAAACGTTCCAAAAAAACTCACTCCTTAACATATTTATATGGGAAAACATTATATTTCCTAAAAAAATCACACTACCAGCTACTATACATTAATATTATCATGATTTCTATGTTTGCTTTTATATTTCCTAGTATACCAATTTAAAATAATCATTTTATTATGAACAGATTTATTTTATATCCTAAAATGATATCTACCCAAAACATATAACATCTTAGCATAAACTATGATATAATTGATAGTTGTTATGTACGAATAACCTTTTTACATTCCTGTTTTATTTATACATTTTATAAAGTTGAGGATACTATTATGGAGAAACTCTTAAAGTTTGGTTTAGTAGGGATCTTTAATACACTCATTACAATTATTAGCTTTTGGATATTATTAAAATTCGGGATGAACTACCTGATTGCGAATACCATTGCCTATTTAATTGGTGTTGCCAATAGCTATTATTGGAATAAAAATTGGGTGTTTAAACCTAATAATAAAAGCACGTCAATGTTCTTTAAATTTCTAACTGTAAATTTAATTGTATTGGCTTTTAATACATTATGTTTATTTATATTGGTAGATAAACTTACTTTTAATGCATTAATTGCACAGATCTTCGCAATTGGTGTCGGAATGGTTATAAACTTTGTCCTTAATAAAATTTGGACATTCAACCAAACTGAAAAGGCTACTAATTAAACTTGAACAACTTATTAAAAATACGGAGGATACAACATGCAAAAATTAATTTCGGTTGTAGTTCCTATGTACTTCGAGGAAGAAGTAGCACAGGAATGTTATAACCGTTTAAAGTCCGTTATGCTTCAAAATGATATTAATTACGAGTTTGTCTTTGTAAACGACGGTAGCACAGACCGTACAATGGAAATCTTATCTGAGATTGCAGCAAATGATTACCGTACAAAAATCGTTAATTTCGCACGTAACTTTGGACACCAAATAGCTGTTACAGCTGGTATTGCTGCTGCAAAAGGTGACGCTATTGTAATTATCGATGCAGACTTACAAGATCCACCTGAAGTTATTCCTGAACTTATTGCAAAATGGGAAGAAGGATATGAAGTTGTTTATGCGAAACGTAAACAACGTAAAGGTGAGACTTGGTTTAAACTTTTAACAGCTAAATATTTCTATAAATTCTTAAACTACATGTCTGATATCGATATCCCAAAAGATACTGGTGATTTCCGAATCATCGATCGCAAAGTAGCTGATGTTTTCAATCAAATGACTGAACGAAATCGCTTCATCCGCGGTATGATGTCTTGGGTTGGCTTCCGTCAAACGTATGTTGAATATGAACGCGATGAGCGCTTTGCTGGTGAAACAAAATATCCATTAAAGAAAATGATTAAATTTGCATCAGATGGCATTATTGCATTTTCAACAAAACCATTACGTATCGTTATGACTTTAGGTTTATTATCAGTTCTTATTTCAATAATCGTCTTACTATATACAATTACTGTAAAAATTATTGGTACTGGTACGCAAACAGGTTGGGCATCTATTATGGTTGCTATTACATTCTTTAGCGGTATTCAGTTACTTGGTCTTGGAATCGTTGGCCAATATATTGCTCGTATTTATGACGAGAGTAAAAACCGTCCGATTTATATCGTAAAAGAAACAATCAATATTGAGCAAGAAGAGACTACACAAACAAAAGAAAAAGTGAATGCATAATAAAAAGGTAACAATGAAAACTCTCATTGTTACCTTTTTATATTGTAATACCCCATAAGCCTCAAACGAAATTCTTTTAAATTTGGATATATCTCTAAATTAGATAACATCCCTTGAATGACCGGGATTCTTGGATTTTGCAACCTCATTTCTGCCTCCAAAACATCTAATGTCACAAGCAATTCCTCATCTTCTAATTGATCAGCTAATGTACGTTTAAAAATGATAATTTCTTTTAAAAGGTGTTCCTTAACCTGCTCCTTAATAAGCTCTGATTTGCAAAGAAATTCTCCAAGCTTTTCTTCATGTAACACAGGTTCTTCCGAAGATCCTACCAATCCATCTACTAAATCATCTACTCTTTTCAAAATAAAAGCAGAAACATAAGATAATTCAATTTCTGACGCTTGTAAAATAATTAACTCTAAATATCCACGGCATATGCCTTCTACCATAATGACTAAATCTAATAAATAAGGCATAACCTTCTCACCATAAATAGACAGTAAACTATTCCGATAAAATGCGTGAGACTCTAACTTCATCCGCATCATAAACTCTTCTACTTCTTTATTAAAAGGTATAGCATTTTCCCTCGCATGCATAATAATAAATTCTTTATGCTTTTTTATATCGTTAAACTGGCAATGCAATTGTTTTGCAAATTTTTCACGCGGTAATAATGATTCTTTTTCAATATCCATCATTTTATTTTGAATCTTGTCATAGTAATATCGAAGTGTTGCTAATAAAAGCTCCTCTTTCGATTTAAAGTATAAATAGAAAGCTCCCTTAGATATGCCACAAGCTGTAACAATTTCCTGTACTGATGTCGCATTTACACCCTTAGTCGCAAATAACTTCATAGCCATCTCTATAATTAAACGCTCTTTTTCTTTCATATCATGTCTCTCCTAAATTTAATCTCGCATCTTATTATGAATTTATTATACCATCCCTTTTCATTGACGACTGACCAATCAGTCAGTTATATTATGTATTAGACTGACCAGTTGGTCAATACAATACAAAAGGGAGCGCAAACATGAACAAATTCATTAATTTCTCGTTAAAAAATAAGTTCGCAGTTTGGCTACTAACCATTATTGTTACCATTGCAGGTATTTATTCTGGGCTGAACATGAAGCTGGAAACAATTCCTGATATTACAACACCGATTGTAACGGTAACCACGGTTTATCCTGGTGCTACACCAGAAGAAGTAGCTGACAAAGTTTCAAAACCGATGGAAGAGCAACTGCAAAATTTAAGTGGTGTAAACGTTGTTAGTTCATCATCTTTTCAAAACGCATCTTCTATTCAGGTAGAATATGATTTTGATAAAAATATGGAAAAGGCTGAAACAGAAATTAAAGAAGCTCTCGCAAATGTGAAATTTCCAGAAGGTGTAAAAGACCCGAAAGTTTCACGTGTAAACTTCAATGCCTTTCCTGTTATTTCATTAAGCGTAGCAAGTAAAAATGAATCTTTAGCTACCTTAACTGAAAATGTAGAAAAAAATGTTGTTCCAGGATTAAAAGGACTTGATGGTGTTGCATCTGTTCAAATTTCAGGTCAACAAGTAGATGAAGTACAACTTGTCTTCAAGAAAGATAAGATGAAAGAATTAGGTTTAAGTGAAGATACTGTAAAAAATGTAATTAAAGGATCGGACGTATCTTTACCACTTGGCTTATATACATTTAAAGACACAGAAAAATCAGTTGTTGTAGATGGAAATATTACAACAATTAAAGCATTAAAAGAGTTAAAAATCCCGGCTATACCTTCATCACCGAGCGGTCAAGGTAGTCAAAATGCTGGATCCGGTACACAAACACCGCAAATGAATCCAGCGGCTATGAACGGGATTCCAACAGTTACATTAGACGAAATTGCTGACATTAAAGAAGTCGGAAAAGCAGAATCTATTTCTCGAACAAATGGAAAAGAAGCAATTGGAATTCAAATTGTAAAAGCTGCTGACGCGAATACTGTTGATGTTGTAAATGCAGTGAAAGATAAAGTAAAAGACCTTGAGAAAAAATATAAAGACTTAGAGATTATTTCAACATTCGACCAAGGTGCACCAATTGAGAAATCAGTAGAAACAATGCTGAGCAAAGCCATTTTTGGCGCTATCTTTGCGATTGTTATTATTATGCTGTTCCTACGAAATATCCGAACAACATTAATCTCTGTCGTTTCCATACCACTTTCTTTATTAATTGCTGTATTAGTCATAAAGCAAATGGATATTACGCTTAACATTATGACACTTGGAGCAATGACAGTCGCTATTGGACGCGTTGTTGATGACTCCATTGTTGTTATTGAAAATATTTACCGACGAATGTCGTTATCAGAAGAGAAACTGCGCGGAAAAGATTTAATTCGTGAAGCTACGAAGGAAATGTTTATCCCAATTATGTCTTCTACCATTGTAACAATTGCTGTATTCTTACCGCTTGGACTAGTAAAAGGTATGATTGGTGAAATGTTCTTACCATTTGCCTTAACTATCGTCTTCGCTTTATTAGCATCGTTACTAGTAGCTGTTACAATCGTGCCGATGTTAGCTCACTCTTTATTTAAAAAAGAGAGCATGAGGGAAAAAGAAGTACATCATGAAGAAAAACCAAGTAAATTAGCAAACCGGTATAAACGCATACTTGCATGGGCTTTAAATCATAAAATCATTACATCAAGTATCGCTCTCCTTCTATTAGTTGGTAGTCTTGCACTTGTTCCAATTATCGGCGTAAGTTTCTTACCATCTGAAGAAGAAAAAATGATCATTACAACGTACAACCCTGAACCAGGTCAAACGTTAGAAGACGTTGAAAAAATTGCAACGAAAGCTGAGAAGCACTTCCAAGATAATAAAGACGTCAAAACAATTCAATTCTCATTAGGTGGCGAAAACCCAATGAGTCCTGGTCAATCAAATCAAGCAATGTTCTTCGTGCAATATGATAACGACACGAAAAACTTCGAAAAAGAAAAAGAGCAAGTCGTTAAAGATTTACAGAAGATGTCTGGAAAAGGCGAATGGAAAAACCAAGACTTCGGAGCGAGTGGCGGTAGTAATGAAATTAAACTATACGTTTACGGAGATAGCTCGGAAGACATTAAACCTATTGTAAAAGATATTCAAAATATCATGAAGAAAAATAAAGACTTAAAGGATATAGACTCTAGTATTGCAAAAACGTATGCAGAGTATACTTTAGTCGCAGATCAGGAAAAACTAAGTAAAATGGGTCTAACGGCTGCACAAATCGGAATGGGACTTTCTAATCAACATGATCGACCTGTTCTGACAACAATTAAAAAAGACGGTAAAGATATCAATGTATATGTCGAAGCTGAAAAACAAAATTATGAAACAATCGATGACTTAACAAATCGTAAAATTACAACGCCACTTGGTACTGAAGTGGCTGTGAAAGATGTTATGACTGTAAAAGAAGGGGAAACTTCGAATACAGTGAAACACCGCGATGGCCGTGTTTATGCGGAAGTAAGTGCAAAACTAACATCTGATGACGTTTCAAAAGCATCTGCCGCGGTTCAAAAAGAAGTAGATAAAATGGATCTTCCTTCTGGCGTAGATGTTTCTATGGGCGGCGTGACAAAAGATATTGAAGAATCATTCAAGCAACTTGGCTTAGCGATGTTAGCTGCAATTGCCATTGTATACTTCGTTCTTGTCGTTACATTTGGCGGTGCCCTTGCACCATTCGCAATTTTATTCTCGCTACCATTCACAATTATCGGAGCTCTTGTTGCCTTATTAATCTCTGGTGAAACGTTAAGTGTCTCTGCAATGATTGGTGCACTTATGTTAATCGGTATCGTTGTAACAAACGCTATCGTACTTATCGACCGCGTTATTCATAAGGAAAATGAAGGGCTATCAACACGTGAAGCCTTATTGGAAGCCGGTGCAACACGCCTTCGTCCTATTTTAATGACTGCAATTGCAACAATTGGGGCTCTTATCCCGCTTGCATTAGGATTTGAAGGTAGCGGCTTAATTTCTAAAGGACTTGGTGTAACAGTAATTGGTGGATTAACAAGTTCAACGCTATTAACACTTCTTATTGTTCCAATCGTTTATGAAGTATTAAGCAAGTTCAAAAAGAAAAAAGTAAAATAAAAAAATAACCTCGCTAATTGCGAGGTTATTTTTTATTCCCAAATACGACTAAAAAATCACCATATCCTTCTTTCTCTAATTCCTCTTTTCGGATAAATCGAAGGGCTGCGGAATTAATACAGTAACGAAGACCATTTGGTCCTGGGCCATCCGGGAATACATGGCCTAGATGTGAATCTCCCTCTTTACTTCTCACTTCCGTACGCGTCATATTATGACTGACATCCATTTTTTCTTTCACACTTGCTGACATAACTGGCTTCGTAAAGCTAGGCCATCCACACCCGCTATCAAATTTATCTAAAGAAGTAAATAATGGTTCACCTGAGACGATATCTACATAAAGTCCTTCTTCTTTATGATTCCAATATTCATTTTGAAAGGGTGGCTCAGTTCCATTTTCCTGTGTTACATAAAATTGCATCTCATTTAGTTTTTCTTTTAAATGAGCATTATCTTTTTGCCAATGTTGTTTAATAAACGCATCTCGCCCTGACCCTTTACGGTATAACTCATAGCGGAATGTATTTTTCTTATGATATCCTTGGTGATAGTCTTCAGCTGGATAAAACGTAGCTGCTGGTAATATTTTTGTCGCAATTGGTTTTGAAAAGCGTCCACTCTTTGCAAGCTCTTCTTTTGAAGCATTTGCTTTTTTATGTTGTTCTTCATTATGATAAAAAATCACTGTTTCGTAAGACTGTCCGCGGTCGTGGAATTGCCCACCTATATCAGTCGGATCAATTTGTCTCCAATATATATTTAATAACTCCTCATACGGCATTTTATTTGCATCAAATGTAATTTGTACTGCCTCATAATGTCCCGTCGTTTCTGAACATACTTCTTTATATGTTGGACTCTCTTTATGACCACCTGTATAACCAGAAACAACCTTTATAATTCCTTCCATCTCTTCAAATGGCGAAACCATACACCAGAAGCACCCTCCAGCAAATGTAGCTAACTCTACCTTTTCATTTACAGCCATTATTTCACCCCTATTTTATCTTCTGCTTACAGTATGGCATAAAAAACATCATGTTATAAAAGAAAAAGCATCGAACATCGATGCTTTTTCTTTACTTCACCTTATTTTTTCTGGCTTCATGCTCCATTTCATCACTTGTCACATCTAAGACATCTAATAAGAAAATGAAGATTGGAATACCGATAATTAACCCCCATACACCTAAGAAGTGTTCTGAGAAGATTAATACCATAAATGTATAGAAAATCGGTAAGTTTGTTTTTTGCGACATGAACTTCGGATTTAACACGTAACTTTCAAGCGCATGAATTACTGTTACGATAATTAAAATATAAACAACGTACATAATACCGCCAATATTGTAAGCAATCATACAAAGCGGGAATAACGAAATGATAACCCCAGCTACTGGAATTAAACCGAGTAAGAAGATCATTAACGCTAAACCTAATAATTGCGGGAATCCTAATATCCATAGTGCAATAACGGATAAAACACAGTTAACAACTGCAATTAAAAATTGTGCTTCGATTACTTTTCCAAATGAACGTGCAAATTTCTTACCGAAGTACTCAATTTCAGTATAGAAAATTGCAAGTCGGCTTTCTTTAAATTTTGCAGTAAAAGCAACGATCCGAGCTTTCTCCAATAAGAAAAATAAACTCAAAATTAAAGAAAGTAACACTTGAAGGCCAAATTTCCCAACATTCGTAATCGATTTATACAAAATGTCAACGCCTTGTCCTACATATTTCGAAAGTTCCATATGATTGACAGCATTAACTGCATATTTAATTAATTCACTATCTGGTGGGTTTCTTAAAAATACGTTAAATTGATAAATTAATTGTGAAATTTGTATCGTTAATACTGGTAAATATTTAAATAGCGTAATGGCAATTCCACCAATTAACATTACATATAGAAACGCTATAATAATTTTTCGGTTAATGGGCATGAAATGATCTAATTTGCGAGAAATAAACTTTTGGAATCGATCCATTAAATATGTGAGAATAAACGTAATTAAAATTAAATTCAACATACTTTGCAGCCCGTATAACACGAGAGCAAGTATTACTAATACGAGAAACCTCTGAAATCCTTTGCTTTGAAACAGGTTTTTTATTTGCATAATCGACGAGTACTCTCTCCTGTCCTATAAAGTAAAACGTTAATAAGTAGATTTTTCTCTCTTTTCTACTTTTAATTATTCATTCATATGAAGATTTTTATAAGCTTATTATATGTCTCCCTTAGCAGATCCTATAGTAGCTTACTTCTTATTTTACAATACAATGACCTAATTCAAAACGTATTCTACACAGTATTAATGAAGATTTAAGGAAACTTACATTTTGTTAAGATAGGTCTTACCACTACTGTAACATAAAAAGCAAGCTATCAGTAGAAATCTGTCCTACAAATAGCTTGCTTTTCTCATTTTTTAAGTAAGTTTTACTAGCCAATGAATGGCATAAACATCGGTATGACAACTACAGTTACAACTCCCACTACTGTTACAGCAATACTTGCCATAGCTGCCTCTACTTCACCCATTTCAATTCCTACTGCCACTCCTAATGCGTGACCTGCTGTTCCAAGTGCTAAACCTTTTGCAATTGGATGTTTTACTCTAAATGTTTTTAAGAATAATGCTCCTAATGCGTATACAATAACCGCGTTAAAAATAACTGCAAACGATGTAATTGCTGGTATACCACCAATACTTTCAGAGATCGGTAACGCGATTGCTGTTGTTGCTGCTTGTGGTAACATTGAATTCATTACCGCTGTATCTAGACCAATTGCTTTTGCAACAATGAACACGACAATTACTGAGCAAATAGATCCAACCACGATAGCCGATAAAATTTGCCACCAATATTTTTTCAACTTATCCACTTGTTTATATAATGGAATAGCAAAGGCGATTGTTGCTGGTTCTAAGAAGAAGCTAATCATTTTTCCGCCAGTATTATATTCTTCAAAAGTAAATTTACCTACTTTTAGAAAGACAATCCCTAATACCATCGCTACGAATAATGGTGTGAATAAGAAGAATCCTTTTGAATGCTTAAATAATAATGTTCCGATTCCGTATGCGACTAATGAAACGACGATTCCGAAATATGGAGTCATTGTACTTGCCATGTTCATTCCCTCCTAACAATATATACTAAATTAGTTACGCAACTTTTCCGTGCTTGCGTCCTTTATTTACTACTTTCAATTCTTTTGTATCTTTTGTTTCTTTGTCATCTTTTCCTAAAATGAATTGTGCAAATAACCCTGTTACAGCGAGTAAAATAATTGTTGCTACAACGATTACAGTTAGAATTTGTACAAAATATTGTCCCATTACACCGAGAGAATTAATAACTGAAATACCTGATGGAACGAAAAGGAATCCGATAATACCTGTTAAAGCCGTTCCGAGTGATTCAACTTGTTCCAATTTAATAACTTTTAAACATAATAGGCTAAATAAAATAACTAATCCGATCACCGATGAAGGCATCGGAATTGGTAAATGCGTTGCAATAATATTAGAAACTAACATAATAGCTGAAAATATGAATGCTTGTGATAAGAAACTATATACTTTTTTCGTACTCATTTTGGCCACCTCTTTCGATTTGGTACCTTAATTGTATAAGATACAAACAAATTTGTAAGCGTTTACACAATAGAACGTCAAATATACAAAATTAGTTACAAAAATAGGCAGATGAAATACAAAAAGCTACTTCTTAAATACGAAGCAGCTTTTTGAGTTCTTTTGCATATGTACGGCTAACAGGTACTTTCGATCCTTCTTTCATAATTAAATTATATGTAGAATTGAACCATGGTTGTATTTCTGTAATATGATTAATATTTGCAATAAAACTGCGATGGACACGCATAAAACTTGCTTGCGGCAACTTCTTTTCCAAAATTACAAGTGTATCGTGTGTTACATATGTTTCTCTCGTCGTTTTTACTGTCACCTTTCCGTCCACAAGTCCTACATATATAATATCTTCAATATTCACGAGTACAATCGATTCTTCAATTGGTAATGCTAATTTATGCATCTCGGTCGTTACGTCTACACTCTTTACTTCTTGTTTCGTTTCTAATTTTATTTGTTTTTGCTTTTTATATTTCTTTAATGTCTGTACGATACGTTCTTCATCAAATGGCTTTAAAATATAGTCTAACGCATCTACTTCAAATGCTTGCAATGCATATTGATCATAGGCAGTAGCAAAAACAATTGCAGGGGGATTTTTCATCTTCTTTAATATATTTGCGATTTCAAATCCGTTATCATCAGATAATTGAATGTCTAGAAAAACAATATCTGGTTTGTTTTTCATTAGCTCTTCTAATGCCTCCTCTACACAATCCGCCTCACCAATTATCTCAACTTCTTTCGTTCTCTCTAATAAATACTTTAGTTCGTCACGTGCTAACATTTCGTCGTCAACTACTAATACCTTTAACAATCCGCTCTTCCTCCCCTGCTTTTTTGGGAATAACAAAAGTAATCTCTGTCCCCTCATTTAATTCACTTTCAATATGAAGCATCGTTTCTTTCCCAAATAACCCAATTAGACGTTCATTAATATTATATAAAGCCGTTCCAGTCCCTTTCTTTGACGAAACTACCATCTTTCCTAATTGTTCTAAACGTTTTTCCTCAATTCCTTGTCCATTGTCTTTTACTTCAAAGTGAACCATGCCCTCTTTTTCAAAAACATGCACTTCCACTTCGCATACTGGCTGTTTCTTCGGAAAAGCATGGCGCAATGCATTTTCAACTAATAGCTGAAGTACAAATGGTGGAACTAAAGTCGTCTTTAACCCTTCCTCCATGTACATCTTCACTTCATACTTATTTGGGAACCGTGCTTGTTCTAATGATAAATATGCATGTACATGGTTTAATTCTTGTTCTAGCGGAATCAATAACTGACGTGCCCCTTGCAAATTACAACGAAAATACACGCTAAGCTGTAATAATAACTTCCTTGCTTTTTCTACATCTGTTCGGCATAAAGCTGATACTGTATTAATCGCATTAAATAAAAAGTGCGGGTTAATTTGTGCTTGTAATGCCTTTATCTCTGCATCTTGTAATAATTTGCTTTGCAACTCAGCTTCACCTAATTCAAGCTGCGTGGAAAATATTTTTGCTAACCCTTCTGCTAGTTCCTCTTCAACACGACTTAACTGGTTAGGGTTCTTGAAATACAGTTTTAATGTCCCTATCGTATTTTCATGTGAAGTTAATGGAATAACAATAGCTGCTTGCAGAGGACAGCCTTCATGTTGGCAATTAATAACCTCACGTGATTTCGCTTTCATTATTTTCCCTGTATGTAAAACCTCTTTCGATAAACCTGTTATTAAACTGTGTGAAGGAATATGATGATCTGATGCTAATCCAACGTGAGCTAATATTTTCTCTGTATCTGTTAAGGATACCGCATCCGTTCCCGTAAAACGGTGAATAATTTGTGCCACATGTTTACAAGACTCTTCTGTTAATCCTTGGCGAAAATATGGTAATGTCTTATCAGCAATTCGTAATACCTTATGTGTTTGCAAAGCTTTCGCATTTTCTTCCTGGCGCAAAATAGCTTGTATCATAGAAAGTAAAATAAAACTCCCGAAACTATTCACAAGAATCATTGGTATCGCAATTGTTTTCACGATACTAATCCCATCCTCTACAATTAATAAAATCATAATCATCTCTAAAGAAACGATAAACACACTTAAAACTGCTGAAAATTTAGGCGTAGTTGCACGATTATATTTTTTGAAAATGTATCCAATATACCCCGTTATAACACCTGCTAAAATTGATGAAATTGCACAACTTAGCGCTGTCGTCCCGCCAAGCATATAACGATGAATACCCGCAATCGATCCTACTCCAATTCCAACGATAGGCCCACCAAGTAACCCACTAATTCCAACACCCATAATACGTGTATTCGCGATTGTACTCGATGAAGAAACACCTTGTAGCCAATTTTCATTCATAATTGTATTCCCTGCAATTTCAATTCCCGTGTAATTGCTGACAATTGTAAACACTGAAAAAATACAAATAAGCTTAAGCTTATCTGCATACCCATCTTGTCTATGAAGAAGGCGCCTGAACGTTTTAATATGAGAAAGTAAAAATCCTAAAATAACAATAAGTCCGACACGTTCAATCATCATAAGTACTAAATTTAGCATCTGTGATTCATTCCTTTTTATATGAGTTAGTTTTATTATGGGAAAATAATGAAGTGGGCGTCAAGGAGAATGAAGTATCTTTTGAAATATTTTACACATAACAATTCACTCTTTATTTGACAATCTAATAGAAGAGTGCTAAAAATAAAGTAATATAATACAGTCCTTTAACCCAACCCCGTGAGGTTGAGAAGGAAGTCGGAATATACTATACGTATGGTCTTTTTTAGGGATACGTATGCTTTTTTGGCCTTCTCATCATATCAGGTGAGAAGGCCTTTTGTTATTCTTCCATAGCGACTGTAGAAGAAAATAAGGAGGAGTAATGATGAACGTCACTACTGATGTACAATCAACAACAGAGGAAACGAAGGAAAAAAGATATAAAACATTGTTTGGTTCTGCGCTAGGATATGCAGCAGAAGGCTTAGATATGTTGCTCTTATCTTTCGTACTCGTCTACATTTTAAAAGAATTTCATTTAAGCCCTGTGGAAGGTGGAAACTTAACATTAGCTACCACAATAGGAATGTTAATCGGGTCTTATTTATTTGGATTTATTGCTGATTTATTTGGGCGTATCCGTACGATGGCCTTTACAATCTTACTATTCTCACTAGCAACAGCACTTATTTATTTCGCAACAGATTATTGGCAATTATTAATTCTTCGCTTTTTAGTTGGAATGGGAGTTGGTGGTGAATTTGGGATTGGAATGGCCATCGTAACTGAAACATGGTCTAAAGAAATGCGCGCTAAGGCGACATCCGTAGTTGCACTTGGATGGCAATTTGGCGTACTAGTCGCTTCACTCCTTCCAGCATTTATCGTCCCACATTTCGGATGGAGAGCGGTTTTCTTATTTGGACTCATTCCCGCTCTACTAGCTGTCTATGTTCGCAAAAGTTTAAGTGAACCGAAAATATGGGAACAAAAACAACGATACAAAAAAGAATTGTTACAAAAAGAAGCTGAAGGTCATTTAACAACCGCTGAGGCAGAACAGCTAAAGCAAATAAAAAAGTTCCCACTTCGAAAGTTATTTGCCAATAAAAAAGTAACGATAACAACCATTGGTCTTATTATTATGTCATTCATCCAGAACTTCGGATATTATGGGATTTTTACTTGGATGCCAACTATTTTAGCAAATAAATATAATTACACGCTAGCAAAAGCGAGCGGTTGGATGTTCATCTCTACAATCGGCATGTTAATTGGAATTGCAACTTTTGGTATTCTAGCCGATAAAATTGGCCGCCGTAAAACTTTTACAATCTATTATGTCGGTGGTACTATATACTGTCTCATTTACTTCTTCTTATTCACAAACTCAACATCATTGTTATGGGGAAGTGCACTACTTGGATTCTTTGCCAATGGCATGATGGGGGGATTTGGAGCAGTTTTAGCTGAAAACTATCCTGCTGAAGCTCGCTCGACAGCAGAGAACTTTATTTTCGGTACAGGACGTGGGTTAGCTGGATTTGGACCTGTTATTATCGGCTTACTTGCTGCAGGTGGTAATTTAATGGGAGCATTATCTCTCATCTTCATTATCTATCCAATCGGTTTAGTTACAATGCTATTATGTGTCCCAGAGACGAAAGATAAAGTATTAGAATAGATTGAAACTGTACAGGGTACTATCCCCTTCGAGAAAAGTAGTTAAATAAATAGTAAAGAGGAAGCATCTCAAATGAAATGCTTCCTCTTCTTATATAAATACAATTATTTATTTTGATTTACTAGCTTTTTGGAACAAGAAGGAAGTTTTCTCTTCTTCTTTTACAATACCTTGTTTTAAGGCTAATTCCCCTGCAACTTTAGGCGCTAACCATAGCATTGGGAATAACAGAATAGATACCGGAACAGCCGTCACTACAATGAAGGATTGTAAGGCGTTAATACTTCCCTCACCCATGTATAAAAGAATCGCTGCAACTGCACCCATAATAAGCGACCAAAAAACTCGTAAGCTAATTCTAGGATCTCCATCTCCAGTCACTGCCATTGAAATCGAATAAGCCATTGAATCTCCTGTTGTCACTACAAATAAAATTGTTAATAAAAGAAATGCAGGTCCAATAATATTAGATAGTGGCAGTTGCTTTGTAATTGCAATCATAGCCGCTGGCATACCAGATTCACTTAATGCGGTCGAGATAGAACCAGGATTCATTAACTCATAAAACACACCTGATCCCCCTAGTATAGTAAACCAAAACGTTGTAATAATAGGTGCAATAACTCCAATTGCAACGATGATTTCTCGGATTGTTCTTCCTCTTGAAATTCGGCTCACTAAAATTGCCATCATCGGTCCATATCCAATAAACCATCCCCAGAAAAAGATTGTCCACGATCCTAACCAAGCTGTATCACCACGATATGTGCTCATTGGAATAAATTCATTTATATAAAATCCAAACGAAGAAACAAATGAATCGATAATAAATCCACCTGGTCCAAATAGTAATACAAATACCATTAATAGAACTGCTAATCTAACATTTAAATTACTTATAATTTGAATCCCTTTATCAATTCCTGTTACCGCAGATATAGTAGAAACAGCTACTACACAAACAATAATGGCTAATTGAGTAGTAAACACATCAGGAATGTCAAACAATGCTTGTAACCCATAACTTGCTTGTAGTCCTAAAAATCCAATTGGACCAATTGTCCCTGCAGCTACCGCAATAATGGCAAACACATCAATCATTGTTCCAAGCCAACTCTTTCGCAATTTCTCTCCAAAAATAGGATATAAAAGCGTTCGAGGTTTTAACGGCATACCTTTATGATAATGTCCGTACATCATAACTACCGCACTAATTGTACCTAAAATCGTCCAAGCCAGGAAACCCCAGTGCATATAACTTTGTGCTAAAGCAGGCATTACCGCTTCTTTCGTTCCAGCAGTTATACCTTCATGTATTGGTGGCACCGTCATCAAATGGTACATCGGCTCTGCGGCTGCCCAAAAAACGCCACCTCCAGCAAGTAATGTAGACATAATAATAGCGAGCCATTTTGTCGTACTAATCTCAGGTTTTTCTAGCCCCCCAAGTTTAACTCTCCCATATTTTGAAAACGCCATACACATTGCAACAACAAATGTACCAATTAATAAAACCTGCCAAAAGGCACCAAAATATTTAATTGAAGCTGCAAAACTTCTATTAATGGCTCCCTCTACGTAACTTTTATTTAAAATAACTGCAATTACAAATAATAAAAGTGAGCCACCACTAATAAGAAATACAGGCCAATCCGTTTTTCGACTCTTCATCCTCATTTACACTTCCTCCTTCCTCAGCAATCTAAAAAAACAACTTTATTATGTTTTATTGTTTACACCCAAAACACAATGATTATATAAGCATAATAATTCATCAATTTTCTACACACTTATGTTGTCCCTAAAAATATGCTAAATCCCTTATTTAAAAGAAATTTCTATTCCTATTACATAAAAAAGCAAAACAAAAGACCTTATATTTCTATAAGGTCTTCGAAACAGAAATTTGATTATAACATAAGGAACTCCTTGGTTCAAAAAGCTCCTTCCAAAAATAACCGAGAGTAAAGGCTTCCATTTGCTACGTAACAGTAATTAAAAAAATTATAATTTGCATAAAAAAACTATACTAAATTTTATTTATGAAAGAAATTCGGCTTCAAAATTTCATTCGGATACGGTTTATGATAAATATGAGTAGTAGCTGGAGATAACGGTGGAATGAGCCACACCCAATTGCCTGTTACAACCCGTCCACATGCTGCTTCTTGCTTCTCAAATTGTTGAAATTGTTGTGCAGCAGTATGGTGATCCACAATACTAACTCCTTGTTTTTTGAAGGAATGTAATACAGCAATATTCAACTCAATTAGTGCCTTGTCTTTCCATAACGTACCGTTTCTCGATGTATCGAGCTTCATCATCTCCGCAACAGCCGGAAGTAAATTATAGCGATCATGATCCGCTAAGTTACGAGCCCCAATCTCCGTTCCCATATACCATCCATTGAACGGAGCTGCCTTATAAGAAATACCGCCAATTTCTAAGCGCATATCTGAAATCATTGGAACCCCATACCATTTTGCTCCAAGTGACGAAATCGGGTATTCTGGATGTTCAATTGGCACTTCTTTTACTTCTTCTCTCGGAATTTCTTTATATATAGGTGCCTTCCCGTTTATAGAAAAAACAAGTGGCAATACATCGAAATTCGTACCTTCTCCCTGCCATCCAAGTTCCTGGCAAAAATCCGTAAACGCAGTGGAATGAGAGTCACCAATCACTCCCATTTCTGTTTTATATCCTGCATACCGAATCAATTGGTGATTATAAATTCGTATATTATTTTCTTCACCTTGATATTGCTTAAAAATTGTAATTGTCGGTTTAACTTTCCCATCGTTCGTTGCATATTTAATATGATGAATTAATGCATTGTATACACCTTCCTCATCATTTACTTCACGTGCATCTAATATGTGCATCTTACTCCAAAATAGTCTTCCGATACATCGATTACTATTGCGCCATGCCATTCGTGATCCATGAACAAGTTCTTCAAATGTATGCTCATACGTCCCCGTCTTCTCTATCTCAACTTGAATTTCTTTTATTCTCTCTTCTATGAATTGTTCTTTATTAAGCTCTTTATAGCAAACCGTAATAAAATGACTCGCTTCCTCTATTAATTGTTTCGTTTTACTCATAAACGATCTCCTTCTATTTCAACAAAACGTTACTACTTTACAGTATAAGCAAAAAGAATAAGAGTCACAAATGAAAGTCGAAGTGTTACTTTTATTGTAATATTTTTCAGAAAATTAAAGAGATTACTATTGACTTGTATAAAAAATAGGTGTATTTTTGACTCAGGTAAATTGTTTTTACCTAGACCAACTTTTTAATAAGAAAGGAGGGAATGTTATGTCTTCATTTCAATTGCCAAAGCTTTCATATGACTATGATGAACTAGAGCCATATATCGATAGCAACACGCTTTCTATTCATCATGGAAAGCACCATGCAACATACGTAAATAACTTGAATGCCACTTTAGAAAACTATACGGAATTACATAATAAATCTTTAGAAGAGTTACTATGTAATTTAGAAACTTTACCAAAAGAAATTGTTACAGCTGTCAGAAATAACGGTGGTGGACATTATTGTCATAGTCTTTTTTGGGAATTAATGAGCCCGCGAGGTGGCGGTGAGCCTAATGGAGACGTTGCAAAAGTAATTGATTATTATTTCAATACCTTTGACAACTTAAAAGATCAACTTTCCAAAGCAGCTATTAGTCGTTTTGGAAGTGGCTATGGATGGCTTGTTCTGGACGGTGAGGAACTTTCCGTTATGAGTACACCCAATCAAGATACACCTTTGCAAGAAGGTAAAATTCCATTACTCGTCATCGATGTATGGGAACACGCCTATTATTTAAAGTATCAAAATCGGCGTCCAGAATTTGTTACCAACTGGTGGCATACGGTGAACTGGGACCGGGTAAATGAAAAGTATTTACAAGCAATTCAATCACAAACACATTAGTCGTGCGCATAAGGTAAATTTGGTAATGTAAAATTAGTATTGTCGAAATCCTCCAGAATCCCCCGGATTGCCACCGGGGGATTTATGATTATTTCATTGCATGTATGTAATACCGTAATACTTTTTCTATTTCTATTTTCAACTCCCGGAACCGGAATCCTAATTCACTAGCTTTTCCATTATGTAATGTACAATTACTCACTCCATTATAAGGCGCTACATTATCTCCTACTTCTTGAACGAGTGCTTTTATTCCTATATTTTCTTCTATGAAATGAATAACTTCTCGAGTAGAAACTACCCCATTGCTACAAGCATTAATTGGCCCTTCTATATCCGTCATCCCGCACCAAGCTAAAAATTCTCCTGCTTCTTTTTCATGTATAAATGACAACTCACCATCTAGATCATTCACGGCGACAGGTTCTTGCCTCACAATATGTTCAACGTAAAATTGTAACCTTTTCGTATAATCGTTTTCTCCAATAACAACTGGAAAACGTACTGCAACAACTGGGAATATTGCTTGTTGAAGTAAAACAGCTTCGGCTAATCGCTTGCCTTCACTATAAGTAAAGTCCTTCCTACTACCATATGTAATGGCATACTCGTACGGATTAAAGTTCTCTTCTAACAAGCCTATTGCTGGTTCGTAAACAGCCATTGAAGATGTCATAACGTATTTCTTCGTTTTTCCTTGTAACACTTCACATATTATCTTCGCTGCATTCGAGCTATAGCATAAATTATCGTATACGATATCATAACTTTTATCTTCTAGACGCTCTGCTAATTGTTTTTCATCTTCTCTATCTACAATCAGCCTTTTCACTGCACTACCGAAAGGATCTTCGGTAACCCCTCTCGTCGCAATTGTTACATCGTGTCCATCTTGCAAAAGTGCTTCTACTAAATGTTTACCAAAAAATCTTGTTCCCCCTAGCACCAATACTTTTTTCAACTTCATCATCCCCACTTTGATAAATTGTAAAATACTACCTCTCTATTATAAATGCTAATATAGAAAAAGCATGGAATTCGTTTAACGATTCCATGCCTTTCTACAGAAAATATATTAACGTACTCGATATTTATAAATACAATAACAGAAGTATAAAATAGAAATTACGGATACATAAACCCATAGTTCATATACGAATCCCTCTCCCCATACTCCCATAAAGTAAAAGAGTGAAGGCAACGTCAATGTTACCCATGATTGTACGAAGGCAATTCTTCCAAGATATTGATTGATATTCTTCTTTTGTGTATTTAATACAAAGAATAAATACCAAAGTAATGCCCACATAAACCACGTTAATGCATTAACAACATCGTGAAATTGAACAAATGAAACAACCATATAGAATAAAGCTATAATTGCTACCCAAATACAAAACCAACCTAAACCGCTACTATCCATTCCTTTTATAAAGGTAACACCTACATATAAATAGGTTAATCCAAATAAGAAAGTAGCTGCATATGAATACACTGTCCAATTGCTTTGGTCAGAAATCATGATCAAATAGAACGGAATAATAATTTGTAGTGCACCCACAAATAAATTAAAAACACCCGCACTTTTCATCTCTGCTTTCCCTAATATAACAAGACTATTTAAAAATAAAGCTGCACCCGAAAGTAATAATCCTACGTACCCCATATATCCTCATGTGAAAACCTTACATTTTCACACTGTACCCTCCCCGTCTTGTAAAAATTATATTATTCCTTATTCTCCTTCTTACTTACAACTACATACAAAGTTTTTTTGAAAACAAGTCAGACTTCCTACCTTAAAAAACAATAAAAAAAACCTTTTCATACATGTCATACAGTAATGATGTCAATCGAAATGTATCATATAATAAAAACGCTTTCAATAATACACAACTTAATTAAAAGCTAATAGGATTATTTGATTATAAACGCACTTTAACAATGATACAAGTATTAGAATACTCTTCCATATTACATTTTTTATTTCTATGAAAAGTTGATATAATAATGCATTTTCCCTATCTCCTTCTATCAATGATCTGCATAGAATATTGTACAATCATATTAAATTAGAAAGGTCTGATATTTATGCCTCTTCATTATCCAAACCAATCTGTTATTCATTCAACAGGTGTATTAACAAGAGAGCCTGCAACAGTTTCAGCAGTAATAAATATTGTAAATTTAGATGCATATTACGCACACTATGTAAATATAGAAGTGTGGGATTGGTCTAACTATTCTAATCCTGTAAAATTACCTGTGCTCATTGGTGAAGATACAGTGGTAGAATTCCCATACCTTTTACAAGGTAACAACCTAGCAGTATTTTATGCTAATTTAGATGAAGCTATTAATTTGTATGAAATTCGTATTTCTTACCCCCCTCACTCCAATATTATTGCAAATTGTTTCGGAAGAAGCTTGCCGCCTTATACAAGCCAAGAAGGTAATACTGTATATCATAAACAACTTGTTCGCATTCATTAAGAGTTCTTTCCTCTATAGAACCAGTTGCTATTCAAATGCTATGGTCAGTAATATTTTATTACATTCGCTTTCCTAAATTGAACATATTACTGACCTCAAGCAACATAATAAAGAATACAATTTATTATATACATAACATATCCTACAAAATAATAAGAGAATGCTTTACTAACTACCTTAAATCATTTGATAGCCATTTTTATTATTTACCTGCCATCTCCAAGAATCTACACACATCTCTTCTAACCCATATTCCGCTTCCCATCCTAATTCTCGTTTCGCTTTAGATACATCAGCAAAACATACTGCTACATCACCAGGACGACGCCCTATCACTTTATAAGGTATTTTTTTACCTGAAACCTCCTCAAAAGCCTTTATCATCTCCAACACACTATACCCTTTACCTGTGCCAAGATTATATGCCTCTATTCCTTTCGTCTCAAGTACTTTCTCAAGTGCCTTTACATGTCCTTTTGCAAGGTCAACAACGTGAATATAATCACGGACACCTGTCCCGTCTTTTGTTGGATAATCGTTTCCGAATATATTTAGTTCCTTTAACTTACCTACCGCCACCTGCGTTACATATGGCATTAAATTATTCGGAATCCCATTTGGATCTTCTCCAATACGACCACTTTTATGTGCTCCGAAGGGATTGAAATAACGGAGTAACGCAATACTCCATTCATCATCAGCTTTTGCTACATCACGCATAATCTGCTCAATCATTAGTTTTGTTTGCCCATACGGGTTTGTCACACTCAGCGGAAATTCTTCTGTAATCGGTGATGTTTTTGGAATTCCATATACAGTTGCAGATGAACTAAAAATAAATTTTTTAACATTATGTTTCTGCATCACATCACATAGTATGATTGTACTTATTATATTATTATAATAATACGTAAGTGGAATTGTAGTAGATTCCCCCACTGCTTTAAATCCAGCAAAATGTATAACCGCTTCAATGTTATTTTCCAAAAAAATCTCATTCATTTTTTCACGATTTAAAACACTTTCTTTATAAAATTCAAATTGTTTTCCTGTTATTTCTTTTACTCGATTTAAGGACTCGATTGAACTATTTGAAAGATTATCTACGACTATAATTTTATAATTATTATTTAATAATTCTATACACGTATGACTACCAATATATCCTGCTCCACCTGTTATAAGTATCGCCATATATATAGTCCCCCACTTATTATTAATTATAAAATTTTATAACCTAAATACACATCTATCCTACCACAAAAGACTGATAATTTAGAATATTTATTTTAAATTATTATTTATATAAAAAAGAGCCACATAACTTTTAAGTTATGCAGCTCTTCAACATACGTATGTGTTTATATCTTTTTTATTAATCAAGAAAAATAATAATCACTCGAAAATTTCATATTGTTAAATTACGTAGCAATATACACTTAAAAAATGGGCAAGGCTTCCCAATAACACGAAAACGTGAAAAATTTCATGATGCCCCATATGTTTAAACTCTAACCACTTTGGCTTTGTTCCATAAATAAATCCACCGATTGTATAAAGAATGCCTCCAAGCACTAGAAGCACGATACCTCCTGCACTTAAGTTAGCAGCTAACGGTGCAAAGAACAGAACAATTAACCAGCCCATTGTAATATAAATTGCTGTTGATAACCATCTCGGGCAACTAAACCAAAACATTTTAAAAACAATACCACAAATGGCAGTTGCATAAACTAAACAAAATAATAATAAACCGTTTGCGGAATGTAATGTAATTAAACAAAATGGTGCATATGTACCTGCAATCAATATAAAAATCATAGAGTGATCAAGCTTCCGAAAGAAATAAATAACACGTTCACTGGCTACAACACTATGATATACAGCTGATGCTGTATACAGAACCATCATTCCGATGCCAAACAAAATAACAGCTGTAATTGCCGCAAAAGATGGCATCTTAATAGAAACTTTTACAAGCATAGCTAATAATGCAATAAATGATAATACAGCTCCTCCCAAGTGGGTAAAAGCATTAACCGGTTCTCTTACATAAGCATTCATATATACACCCCTCATATAATTACATGTAGTTTTTATAACTACATGTAATTATATACGCATTATTATTAGAGGTCAACATTTACAATTCATTTGTTTCGTAATACCATATTTAGAGATAAACTAAACATTATGCTCCACTAAGTTATAAAAGTGAGGGGTTCTACGTGGAAAATATAAATAAATTGCTTGAAACATTACATTTAGAAAAAAACATTACGCTTGAGGATATTCCAAATGTCGATTTGTATGTAGACCAGGTTGTCCAATTATTTGAAAATACTTATGCGGATACAACAAGAACCGATGATGAAAAAGTATTAACAAAAACAATGATTAACAATTACGCAAAAGGAAAACTGTTTATTCCAATCAAAAATAAAAAATACTCAAAAGAACATATGATTTTAATCAGCTTAATTTATCAATTAAAAGGAGCCCTTTCCATTAATGACATAAAAAGCTCCTTAGAAAATATAAATGAATCCTTATTAAACGATGATTCATTCGAATTAAATATACTATATAAAGATTATCTTTCTCTTACCGAAAACAACGTCGAAAGCTTTACACAAGACGTAAATAACCGTGTTTCAGAAGTAAGTGAAATTTCTTCCTTAGAAGATCCGAATCTAGAGAAATTTTTATTACTAACATCATTTGTGTCAATGAGTAATATGTATAGACGCTTAGCTGAGAAGTTGATTGATGATTTAAAAGAATCTTAAATAAAAAAACTATCCACCTGTTAAAGTGGATAGTTTTTTTGTTTACTTAATTGCCTCATGAACTTTTAATTGTTTACCTTTTATCGTTGTATTTCTCATAACCTTTAAAACAAGTGGTCCTTTTCCGTTTAATATTTCAACATACGAAACATTATCTTGTATTGTAATAATACCTATATCATCAGCAGAAACACCTTGAATTTTAGCAATTGTACCAACGAAATCTACCGCCCTAATTTTCTTTTTCTTTCCGCCATTAAAGTACAATTTCATAATTCCTTTGTTTAGGTCTGCATTTTTATCTTTCTTTATAATTGGTTTAGCATATATTTTTTCTTCAAATACTGCTTTCACTTTTATAACTTCTTCTTTTGAAGGTGCCAGTTCCTTTGGGATTTCAAATCCGATATATTCCTCAATCTCTTCTAAAAATCTATTTTCATAAGGCGTTATAAATGTAATAGCTTTTCCATTATTACCAGCTCGTCCCGTCCTTCCAGTACGGTGTACATAGCTTTCTTTTTCTAATGGAATATCGTAATTAATAACATGTGTAATATTATCAATATCAATTCCTCTCGCAGCTACATCAGTTGCTACTAAATAACGGAACTTTCCTTTTCTAAAATCATCCATAACTTCAAAACGATCTTCCTGCACCATACCACCGTGTATTTTGTCACAAGGATAATTAACTCGTTTTAGCTGTCTATATACATGGTCTACGTTTTCTTGTGTACGACAAAAAATAATGCAACTGTCTGGATTTTCAATCATAGTTACATCCTTAAGAAGTGAAAGCTTCTCTTCTTCCCTTACTTCAAAAAGGGTATGTTCAATTTTATCTGTTGTAATCCCAGCTGCTTTAATTTCAATATGAGTTGGTGCATTCATATATGTACGGGATAACTTTTCAACATCTTCCGGTAGGGTTGCTGAAAATAGCATTGTCATTCTTTTTGTAGGTAATTCATCAATAATGGCCTCTACTTGATCGATAAAGCCCATATTTAGCATTTCATCTGCTTCATCAATCACTAAATATTTCAATCGATCTAAAGAAAGGGTCCCTTTTTCAATATGATCCAACACACGTCCTGGGGTCCCCACTACAATATGCGTCTTTTGCTTTAACTCTAATTTTTGACGTGCAAATGGAGATTTACCATAAATTGCAGCAGCTTTAATTCTTTTGAATCGCCCTATATTCGTAATATCTTCTTTCACTTGAACAGCAAGTTCCCTCGTTGGTGTTAAAACTAATGCTTGTGGTTTATTCTCTTCCCACTCTACCATTTCACAAAGTGGTATTCCGAACGAAGCCGTTTTTCCACTTCCCGTTTGCGACTTTACAACAAGATCCTTCTTTTGCAATGCAACTGGAATAACCTCTCCTTGCACTTCTGTCGGATGCTCATATCCTAAACCAGTAAGTGCTCGTCTTACTTCTTTACTTAATGCATAATTACTAAAGCTTTTTTCACTCATATATTAACCTCATTTGATTTTATATTTAAACTATTATGTTCTTCATACCTCACTTTAGACTATAGTAAGATACTATATTAATCCACTGTTTTCAATTCGTTTCAACCTAAATTTATCTAAGTATAATTTTAAAATAGGAAAGGGCAGCCTTAATAATAAGTCTGCCCTATCTATACTATATTCATTTTTACGGAACCAATTTTTTCACGACTGGTATTCTTTGTAATACTAACGTAATTACCAGACTAAGAACAATTGCAATCGTTACATTAATAGGTATTGCCAATATTGCATGTACACGTTCATTTACTTTTGGGAAAACCATGTACAACAAGTTATTTAATAAGAAGAAGTGAAGAATATAGATTCCAAGGCTTGCTTGATTTATAAAACGGAATAACAATGGTAATTCTCGTTCTGATTTTTGGAAAGCATATTTGAAAAATATAAATAATCCAATCGCCATCAATACAACACCTGGCGCAAAATATCCGTACCAAAACTGGTCTAACTGTCCATTTGCTTTTACTGTATAGTAATATGTAATAAAGAATGTGCTAATAAATCCTACAAGTCCTCCAATATAAGAGATATTTCTCCATTTTTTCGAAATATCGTAATTGGATAAATAATAACCAAGTAAGAAATACCCTACATAGTTTGTAACGTAAAATAATTCAATATTAAAGTTGATAGGATAATAATATTTCGCTAAATTGACTACTACAGATGCATATATCCATAAAATTAAAAAGTATTCTATCTCTCTTTTTTTAGCATTCTTCACAAAGATTTTCAGTAGCGGGGTAATTAAATATATCCCTACAATCATGTATAAGAACCATAAATGTCCCCCAATAGTATCCGTTAAAAAGTGCTTTATTCCTTGCTTTAAAGATGCCGGGAAATATCCTGCATATGCTCCATATGCATAAAATATAGCGCTCCAAGCTACAAAAGGTATAATTACTTTACTTGCACGCTTCTGTAAAAATTCCCCGACTGAAATATCTTTTGTCCCCTTTAACAATAACGCTCCACTAATCATTACAAAAATCGGAACACTCGCACGTGAAATCGATTCAAACAAGTTACCAGCCATCCAGCGTGATACGTTATTTGCATCTAACATAGAAACATAACCAGCAGAAACGTGAATTGTAACCACTGCGATTGTTGCTAATACACGCAACCAATCCATATATACTAAGCGCTTCATTAGCACCCCTCCTAAATTTACCTCTTTAACTTTTATTTCCCAAACATAATTTTACATCAAATAATACTATGTTTAAACACATTTTAATTACATGAACTTACAACATACGTAGTTAAACCTTAATTTTTAAATATAAACATGAAAACCTTTGACTTATGAGTGAAAATAATGTAAATTATCTTTTGGACGAACATTTTTAAACAAAACGAATAAAATATTCGTATTTTAGGGGTGTAAATGATGGAAAACGTATTCGACTATGAAGATATTCAATTAATTCCTGCAAAATGTATTGTAAACAGCCGCTCTGAATGTGATACAACTGTCACTTTAGGTAAACATAAATTTAAATTACCTGTCGTACCTGCGAATATGCAAACGATTATTGATGAAAGAATTGCAACTTATTTAGCTGAAAACAATTACTTCTATATCATGCATCGCTTCCAACCAGAGAAACGTATCTCATTCATTAGAGATATGCAATCACGTGGATTAATCGCTTCTATTAGCGTTGGTGTAAAAGAGGACGAGTATGAATTCGTACAACAATTAGCTGCTGAGCAACTTACACCTGAATACATCACGATTGATATTGCACACGGACATTCTAATGCTGTAATCAACATGATTCAACATATTAAAAAGCATTTACCAGAAAGCTTCGTTATCGCTGGAAACGTTGGAACTCCAGAAGCGGTAAGAGAATTAGAAAACGCTGGTGCTGACGCAACAAAAGTCGGTATTGGACCTGGTAAAGTTTGTATTACTAAAATTAAAACAGGCTTTGGAACTGGCGGTTGGCAACTAGCTGCACTTCGCTGGTGTGCAAAAGCTGCAAGTAAGCCAATTATCGCTGACGGTGGTATTCGTACACACGGCGACGTAGCTAAATCTATTCGATTTGGAGCGACTATGGTTATGATCGGTTCTCTATTTGCTGGTCATGAAGAGTCTCCAGGGGAAACAATCGAAAAAGACGGCAAACTTTATAAAGAGTACTTCGGTTCAGCTTCTGAATTCCAAAAAGGCGAGAAGAAAAACGTTGAAGGTAAGAAAATGTTCGTTGAGCATAAAGGTTCTTTAGAAGACACTTTAATCGAAATGGAACAAGATCTTCAATCTTCTATCTCTTACGCTGGTGGAACAAAATTAGACTCAATTCGTACTGTAGATTATGTAGTCGTGAAAAACTCTATTTTCAACGGTGATAAAGTATATTAATTTTTAAATTTAACTCGAAGGACAAGCGTTTTTATGCTTGTCCTTCTTTTTCATGTATAAAAATGTAAAATATTTTCATTTTACTGAATTTTCTAGTATCATGTTTTTAGATACTTATAATAAGGGGGATATAACAAATGAAACACGTAATTGAGAAACGCCATATTCGCGCAGAAGTCCCTACTGAACTAACATGGGACCTCTCTGATTTATTCGAATCTGATAAAGATTGGGAAACTGCATCACGTGTATTAACAAACGATATAAAAAAACTGGATGCGTTTAAAGGACAATTACATACTAGCGCCACTACCTTCTTACATTGCCTACTTTTAGAAGAAGAGCTTTTAATGGCGTTAACAAAACTATACTCCTATGCAAATTTAAAAGAATCCACTGATCGTACAAATCCAATTATTCAAGCGAACTCTTCCAAAATTGCTGCTTTATGGACGAAAGTACATACCGCACTGTCCTTTATCCATAATGAAATCCTCTCATTCGACGAAGGAACAATTGAAAAATATTTAGCTGAAGAAACAAAACTCGAACCTTTCCGTAAATCATTACTAGACATACTACAAAAAAGGCCGCACACGCTCTCTCCTGAAACAGAAGAAGCTCTTGCTGCACTTGGCGAAGTACATAGTTCCCCATACAAAATTTACGGTATGACTAAATTAGCCGATATGGATTTTACCTCCATACAAGACGAAAAAGGAAACGAACTCCCTGTATCATTTTCATTATTTGAAAGCAAATATGAGTTCTCTCCAAGCGTAGACATACGCAGAAAAGCATACTCATCATTTGTTTCCACCTTAAAGCGATATAAAAATACAATGGCAACAACATATGCTACTGAAGTAAAAAAACAAGTAACACTCTCTCGTTTACGCAAATTTGAATCTGTTACTCATATGCTTTTAGAACCTCAACAAGTTCCACTTGAAATGTATAACAATCAACTTGATATTATTTATAAAGAATTAGCGCCTCATATGCGCCGTTTTGCAGGTTTAAAAAAGAAAGTATTAGGACTCGATCAAATGCTGTTCTGCGACTTACATGCACCTTTAGATCCCGAATTTAATCCAACCATCACATACAAGGAGGCTGGTAAATTAATCCAATATTCTTTAAAGGTATTAGGCGATGAATATAGTTCCATTATCCAAAAAGGATTCCAAGAAAGATGGGTTGATCTTGCAGATAACGTAGGAAAATCAACCGGAGCATTTTGTTCAAGCCCCTATGGTTCTCATCCATACATTTTAATTACATGGCAAAATACGATGCGTGGATGCTTCACATTAGCCCATGAATTTGGGCATGCTGGTCATTTTTATTTAGCAAATAAAAACCAGCGTATTATGAATGTACGTCCATCTATGTACTTTGTTGAAGCGCCATCTACCATGAATGAATTACTATTAGCCCAGCATTTATTAGCGACTACTGACGATAAGAGAATGCGCAGATGGGTGGTTCTGCAACTACTTGGCACATATTATCATAACTTTGTTACTCACTTACTTGAGGGAGAATATCAAAGAAGAGTATATACGCTAGCAGAAGAAGGAGAAGCACTTACAGCTACAACTTTAACTGAAATAAAAACAGATGTACTTTCGACATTCTGGGGAAATTCGGTAGAAATTGACGAAGATGCTGGCTTAACTTGGATGCGTCAACCTCATTACTATATGGGCTTATATTCTTACACCTATTCCGCAGGCCTCACTGCATCTACTGCGGTAGCTCAAATGATTAAAGAGGAAGGACAACCTGCCGTTGATCGCTGGTTAGATGTACTTCGCGCTGGTGGTACGATGAAACCACTTGAATTAATGAAACATGCCGGAGTCGATATGTCAAAACCAGATGCAATACGTAAAGCTGTTTCTTACGTCGGTTCCTTAATTGATGAATTGGAACGTTCTTATCAAGAATAAAAAATAAGCCCTCGCTTTATGAGGGCTTGTTTCATATTTATTTTCCAAATCTTTTACGGTATCCACATTTCCTACATAGCTCTTCGACTGCAACTCTTTTAGAAAATCCATCGACAATGTTTGTTGCTCTTTCACCTTCTATAATGTTAGAAAATGAGTCATTATTAATATTCCCAAGGTTAATAATCCCTTCACCATCTAAACAACAAGGAATAACCGTTCCGTTCGCTAAAATACCTGCTTGATTTCGAAGACCATGACAGAATCCTTTTCCGTCATCCTCTTCTTCATGTAATGCCGGCCACTGGAATTCATAGTCTTGATTAATAAAGACACGTTCCGCAATTTTTATACCTTTTCCTGGTGTAAGCTTCTCTTCGATTTGATAAGATAGACCAAACTCATTTTCAATGATAGATAATAAATCTCTATTTTTCTGGATTTCAGCATTCGTTTTATTATCCTGAGTTAAATTCCATAATCTAAGTGAAACAATTAAATCCGATTGACTTGTCGCCTCTCTAATAAAGGAAAGTATACTTCTTACATAACCTTCTTTATCTTGCGAACCTGGATGTCCATCAAAACTGTGCAATGAAAAATTCATTTGTCTTAACGCAGGTTTATTTAACAGTCTATGCCTTCTCTTATTAATTAACGTTCCGTTCGTTGTAATATTAACTTTAAACCCTTTTTCATGGCTTAAATCTAACAATTGATCTATTTTTGGATGGAGCAATGGCTCACCCTTCACGTGCAAATAAATGTAGTCTGTGTGAGGTTTAATTTGGTCTAATCTTTTCGCAAAATCCTCCACAGAAATGAACTGCTTCTGCCTTTCCGTCGGCGGACAAAAGCTGCACGCAAGATTACATACACTCGTAATCTCCAAGTAAAACTTTTTAAACTTCTTCACCTTTAATTCCTCACTTCTATGACTACTTATACTTTTTTCCTCTTCATATTACATCACACTTTTTTAGAAATAGAAACATACTTATTTTAGGAAACCTTCGTACTACCTATTAATGTTTAAAAGACCATCGGTGGTTTTTGTCCAATGGTCTTTTTTACTCTTTTTAAATACAAAAAGTAATTTTATTTATGATACGGTTCCCCACGATTAATACGAAATGCTCTATACACTTGCTCAAGCAATACTAATCGCATTAATTGGTGTGGTAATGTCATCTTTGAAAAAGAAAGAGATTCATTTGAACGCTTCATTACTTCTGAACTTAGTCCAAGTGATCCTCCAATTACAAAAGCAACTTTACTCTTTCCATATGTAGCAAGACGATCTAAGCTTACTGCAAATTCTTCTGATGATTTTTGTTTTCCTTCTATTGCTAACGCAATGACATGCGTATCGTCAGAAATTTTATCCAGTATACGTATACCTTCTTTTTCTTTTACAATTAACATTTCTGCTTCACTTAAATTTTCTGGCGCCTTTTCATCTGGCAATTCAATTACTTCTACTTTTGCGTATGCAGATAATCGTTTTAAGTATTCTGCTATACCTTGTTTTAAATATTTTTCTTTTAATTTCCCAATTGAAATAATCGAGATATTCACACTCATTCCCCACCTTACAAACATGTTATCCACATAACTTATCCACATATCCACAATTATTACCCACATATTGTGTGAGAATCTGTGTTCGATACAACATATGTCGCCTCGTTTTGACAAAATTCACATGTTTTTTTCTCTTTTTCCGAGTTATCCACATTGTTGATAACTGGTGCAACTTCACACTCATCCACAATAATATCTAAAGCCAATTCAACATGTTCTAAACAACAAGGTAAATTCATATTCTTCACCTCACTTTTCTACAATAGAAAACAGGAGGTAGGCCCTCCTGTTTTTAATACTTTTGAATGCCTAGTTTAACCGTTGTTGTTGCTCGTTTTGTACCACGATAAAACGTAAGAGTCATTTTATCATTAATTTTTTTATCATATAAGGCCGTACGGAATCCGATAATATCGCGAACCGGTTTTCCATCTACTGCTACAATCACATCGTGTTCTCGTAAACCAGCATCTATACCTGGCGAAGGACTTTTCACATCTAAAATGCAAACTCCCTCTGTTACATTACCTGGTAAATGCAATGTTTTTGACCAATGATAGTTTGGAATCTCATTTAACGATCTAAGTTCAATTCCAACATACGGTCTCCTTACTTTTCCATACTTCTCTAATTCATTCATAATTGGAACAGCTCTAGTAACTGGAATAGCTAGTCCAATTCCTTCTACTTCTTTTGCTGCAATTTTCATTGAGTTAATGCCAATTAATTGGCCTGCGGCATTTACAAGCGCACCACCACTATTACCTGGATTAATTGCTGCGTCTGTTTGCAATACTTCTACTTGCCAATCGTAATGTCCATCTTGATCCAAATCTACAGGAACAATACGTTCCTTAGCCGAAATAATGCCTTGTGTAACAGTTCCAGAAAATTGCAGCCCGAGTGGGTTTCCAATCGCAATGACCGGTTCTCCTCTACGAACAGTATTAGAGTCGCCAATCTCAATTATTTTTTTCACATGCTTTGCATCTATTTCTAGTACAGCTAAATCTGTGACTACATCGGTTCCTAATACTTTCCCAGGAACCTTCTTACCGTCACTTAAACTTACTTCAATACGATTTGCTCCAGCAACAACATGATTATTCGTTACGATATAAGCTTGGCCATCTGTCTTTTTATAAATTACACCCGATCCTGTACCAGCTTCTGAATCTGCCTCTGAAAAATTATCTCGTTGAATATTAATAACACCAACAACAGCTTCAGACGCACGATCAACAGCATCAACGAAGCTAATCTGTTTAATTCCTTGAGCTTCGGCCATATTACTTCCACTTGCTTCAGCTTGTGGAAGCGCGCCCGCATCATTCGCAAATAAAGGAGCTCCAAATGCAAATAACGAAGCTCCTACAATTGTTCCTGCTATACTAGAAATAACAATACCTTTATGCTTCTTTTTTCTTGCACGTTTCATACGGTAATTTTCTTCATCAATAAAGGACATATTTGTTCACCTATCTTCCTGAAAACAACTATATTCACCTTTATTGTTTACTAAAATGAAGAATTATACGTATTGAATTTTTGTAGGCATTTTCGGATCTGTGTCGTGAATTTCAAAAGCTTCTCCCACTCCAAATCCTTTTTCCTCTAGTACTTGTGATACTGACATACGTGCTAGTTCTTTCATGTTATTATCTAAACTTAAATGGGCTAAATAAATATGTTTTGTCTCATCTGTAATTACATCCGCCATTGCTAATGCAGCGTCCTCATTACAAACGTGCCCTACATCACTTAAAATACGTCGCTTAATACTCCATGGATAACGTCCCATACGAAGCATTTCCACGTCATGATTACTTTCAAACACGAAAGCATTAGCCCCCTTAATAACACCTTTCATACGGTCACTCACGTATCCCGTATCTGTAATAAGGGCTAACTTTCTATTATTGTTGTGAAAAGCATAGAACATCGGCTCTGCCGCATCATGAGAAACCCCAAATGACTCGACCTCAATATCACCGAATGTTTTCACATCCCCAACTGAGAAAATGAACTTTTGCTCAGTTGGGATATTTCCTATTAAGTGTTCCATTGCATTCCATGTTTTCTCATTTGCATAAACAGGCAAATCATATTTACGTGCCAATACACCTAATCCTTTAATATGATCACTATGTTCATGTGTTACAAGAATACCCGATACATCATTTATATTTAGTTCTGCCTGTTTAAATAAAGCCTCTGTTGCTTTACCACTTAAACCTGCATCGACGAGTAATTTCTTCTCATCTGTTCCTACATATAGCATATTCCCTGTACTTCCACTTGCAAGTACGCTAAAATGCAACCCCATTCTTTCTCACTCCAGTATGTTCATCAACCACTTGATTTTCCCTTTCCCCTAATTCCATAACTTGTCCTTCAATTGCATTTACAAAGAAGTCCTGCTTCTGCTCCGTTTTTAAGTTCCATGTTGGAGCAAGTACTTGGTTATTAGAAGTAGATGCGGTAAGGTTGGCATAACCAATTTGTGCTTCTTTTACATGTGTATTCCCATGAACTTTATTTTTTAAATACAGATTTTCTAAAGCCGTTTGGGCAGTAATAATTTCTTGCTGTTTCGTTTTTTCACTTTCGCCCATTTCTTTTAAATCAGTTAGCATCGTCTGCGTGTACGACACCAGTTCATTTTTTTCATTTAATTCCACAACAATCATTGCCTGATCGTTATAGAAAATAGGCTTATCTTTATATTTTTGGAAGAAGTAAATTTTAGAGTCTTTCATCGCTCCAAACTCATACTTTTGTCCATCCAATACATAGTTCTTTAAAAAATCACTATACTTATCTTTGGATAATGATTTTGTATTTAAAAAGGGCTCTTTTAGCTTACTTTCTATCTTGTACATATTTTGTATATGCGCCGTTTGACTCTTTAAAGACTGTACATCTTCTTCTTTAAATGCCTTATTTTCCGCCCTAATAAATGCCTCTTTTTTCGGTTCTTTAGGGAAATTACCCATAGTAATTTTGTTTGCTTTTAATTCTTGATCTATCTTTGTTTCTGCAATAAGCTCCAATTGATTACTATCTTGCTTTTGAATGAATTGAAAAATGAGAAAGAGGTCCAAAACAAAAAAGGTCACAATAAATATGGTTTTAATCCGATCCCAATCCATTTAGTCCTCCCTCACTCCACTCATATATTTTTTGTTTACCAGCTTCATCTTCAACAAACTTTACATACCAAATTGGCTGTAGTCGAGCTACTTGCCCATCTAGTGATAATTTGTATCCAATACCAATGTCTTTAATAAATCTTTTATCTACCGCGGCATTATTTTCTAAAGATGCTATTACAACGTGACCTGATGGAAGAGTAACCTTCTGTTCTATACCTTTCGTATTTAAAGACAACAATGGTCTTTCATATTCCATTACTTCTTCTGATCCCCATACTTGTCTCAATTCAGCTAATCCATCTGTATTAAATACGGAATATCCATCTTCATGTAAACGAAATACGGTCTGTCCTTTATTCATATAGTCCAAACGATATGAATCCAAACTCCCGCTGTGGCCATTTACAAAATCAAAGCTTTTTTGTAAAAGCATTAAATTATCTGGCGTTTTCTCATTTGAAACAGAAGAGTTTTTATACTTTAGCATATGATGATCATTTTCAATCTCCATAGACCTAATACCATCTGTAAATGTTTCTTTCGATTTCTCGGTAATAGGGCTTAAATAACGCGGGTCACTAAATAGAGCATTCTTAAATGTATCAACCGCTAAATTAGATGAAATATATGTTATATTACTTAATTCCGTCGTTCCATCTGATAAAAATATCTTTTTCGTATCATTAATTTGATAATCAAAATAAGGTTTCGCTGATACTATAAATTGATTTTGTGCGTTTACAATATCTTTTAAATACACACCACTTAATTTTGCTTCATATATTCTAGAGTTATCACCATCAGAAACAAAATTAACTTTAATTTCTTGATCCCTACTTCTAGAAGGGTCAAGAATAATTCGATTAAAATGTTTAGGCTTATCTATACTTTTTTCTTTCATATTAAACATAGATTTAACGGCATCAAATGGGATATTGGTAGGAAAAACAAGTTCAATTTTCCCTTCACCATGCACATAAGAAAGGAAATCAGCTTTAGCAATCGATATCTCTTTGAAACCATGTAATTCCCCTGCTTCCAAAGTTTTATAGATTGATTCTATATCTCCCTCTCTTTCACTCCCGTAATGATTTTTATCTTTATGCGCGATGATAGAAGTAGGGCGTACAACATCAGCAATTTTAGTTTGAGTAGTTCCTTCATTCCCCTGTACAAATTTTGCGTTTTGCATAGACGTGGAATCTGGCACATACGTCCATAAGTTAAAAGTAAGAAATAGGCTAATTACAACTAAATTAATTAAAACTATCGTTTTAACATTTTCCATGCTCATTCCCAATCGTCCTCTTCATCCGCTGCCATTGGCAATGTGAAATAAATAGTTGTCCCTTTTCCTTCCTCACTCTTCGCCCAAATTGAGCCACCATGTGCCTCAATCATTTCCTTCGCAATTGCTAATCCAAGTCCTGTACCACCCATTTGTCTTGAACGTGCTTTATCTACGCGATAAAAACGTTCAAAGATTTTATCGACGTTCTCTTTCGGAATACCCATTCCTTGGTCACTTACACTAATCTCTAATAATTCACCGCGATCACGTAAGCGATATGTTACTGTTCCACCTTCTGGTGAATACTTTAATGCATTCGAAATAATGTTATACAATACTTGCGTAATTTTATCCGTATCCATATCAATAAATCGAGATTTTTTAGAGAAAGATCGTTTGAAACTTACGTTTTGCTCTTTAGACATTTCAAAACGATCAATAATGTTATTAAAGAAGTCAGTAAAGTCGACCCATTCTTTCATTAAACGATGTTCTGTACTATCAAGTTTAGATAGTTGTAATAACGCATTTACAAGTCTAATCATTCTTTCTGTTTCTTCTTGTGTAACGGTTAAAAATTGCGGTGCAATATTCGGATCTTGCCACGCACCGTCCGTAAGTGCCTCTAAGTAACTGCGCATCGTTGTTAATGGCGTTCTTAATTCATGAGAAACGTTTGCCACAAACTCGCGGCGTTCCCTTTCTATACGCTCCTGCTCAGTTACATCATATAATACGGCAATCAAGCCATTTGCTTTCCCTGTCTCTTTTTGAATAACAGAGAAGCTAGCACGTAAAATATATGGCTCATTTCTCGTACTAAAATCTAATAAAACAGAATCAGGCTCTTCGTATAAATGATCGAGCGTAAATTCTTCTTGTATCCCTAATACTTCTAAAACAGATTGATCGAGCGCCGTTTCACGCGAAACATTTAGCATCTTTTCCGCAGGGTCATTTAATAAAATAATGTCCCCTTTTCGGTCAGTAGCAATGACTCCATCTGTCATATGTGATAGAACGGATGACAATTTACGTCTTTCACTCTCCGTTGAAGAACGAGCTTGTTGTAATTTTTTGGATAAATTATTGAAAGATAATGCTAATTGTCCAATTTCATCATGGCTATGCACTTTTACTTTTCTCGAATAGTTTCCTTTTGCCATTTCAATCGCTTGTCTTCGCATATCTGAGATTGGCCTCGTAATCGTTTGAGCTAACAAAATTCCAAGTACAGCCGTTACGAGTAATGCAATAACGGTTCCAGTCGCAAAAATTTGATTAATATCCTTCATCTGTTTATAAACATCTTCCATAGATGCAACAATGTAAATAGCACCAAGTGCATCTTTTCCGTTGTCATCTAGAATAGGAGTAAGCATAACTTGTACACGATGGCCTGTACGACCATCCTTCTCAATTTTTATTTCTGGCTTTTTTTGTACCAATACCCGCTGAACAGCTATATCAGTTGATGTTCTATTTACCTTGTTTTGCTTTGACTCATCTGAAATAGCAAGCAACTTTCTATTCGAATCAAATACACTTACCTCTTGGATATCTTTCTTTCGATCAGAGGCAAATTTTCGAATTGAAGTTTTAATCGTTTCATCTGTTGATTCTGTTTCTGCTTTTGTATGACTTTTTTTAAACTCTTGTTTCAAGTTATATGCTAATAAGTTCGTTTGCTGCGTTAAAGAATCTCTAAAGCCTTGTACAAGACTCTTTTCTAACTCCCTTACGAAATATACTCCAATAACTTGCATTGCTATTAATATTAATAGCATATATATGAGTACAAATTTTAAATGAATAGATTGAAAAAAACCAACTTTCTTCATATACTATTCCTGCTCTGGGTCACGCAAGTAATACCCTACTCCACGTCTAGTTACAATTAAAGTGGGATGACTTGGATTATCTTCAATTTTTTCACGTAAACGACGCACTGTTACATCCACTGTACGTACATCTCCAAAATAGTCATAACCCCAAACTGTTTGTAATAAATGCTCACGAGTCATAACTTGTCCTAAATGTTTGGCTAAATAATGTAGTAGCTCAAATTCACGATGTGTAAGTTCAATATTTTCCTCACGTTTCGTTACACTATACGCATTTGAATTGATAACGATTGGTCCAATAACCATTTCCGTATTTTCTTCTTTTTCTGCAGCACCACCTTGTTGATGGCGACGTAAATTCGCCTTCACACGAGCAAGTAATTCCCTCGTACTAAATGGCTTCGTTACATAATCATCTGCTCCAAGTTCAAGCCCTAATACTTTATCAATTTCAGAGTCCTTTGCTGTAAGCATAATAATCGGCATTTCCGAGCTTTTACGTATTTCACGGCAAACCTCTAAGCCATCCTTACCTGGTAGCATAATATCTAATAAAACCATATCTGGCTGCTCTTCATTCGCTTTTTCAATCGCTTCATCACCATCATGCGCCATTACAATTTCAAAACCTTCTTTTTCTAGGTTGAACTTCAAAATATCCGCAATCGGCTTTTCATCATCAACTACTAAAATTTTCTTTCCCATCATCGTCTATTTCCTCCTTATAAAGTGAAACTTTAATCGGGCATTTACGTGCAGTTGATCTCGCACCTAACTTCTTTACCTTCGTTGAATTTTGGGGTGGGTCTTACTGCCCGTTAATGCGGGGTAAAAATATGGTCAATATCCCTAAACACATTGATGTCTACATAGTATGTCCCTATATGGCCGCATCTTTTGCTTAAGTACTTTCTCCTCTATTCTCACAGACTCATGTATGATCCACTTTTACACGGAATCCTATACGATCTATAGAAAAACCTCTAGCTTCAACTGCTAGAGGCTTCTCATTCTATTTTAAAATAACTACTCACTTTTGTAAAATTACACAAATAAAAAGGATATTAAGTGGGCCCACTTAATATCCTGAGAGTGGCTCGGGACGGAATCGAACCGCCGACACGAGGATTTTCAGTCCTCTGCTCTACCGACTGAGCTACCGAGCCAAAACTATATATAAAACCACTAATGGTGGTATAAACAAAAGTGGCGGTCCCGACCGGGGTCGAACCGGCGATCTCCTGCGTGACAGGCAGGCATGTTAACCACTACACCACGGGACCAAAAATGAACATAAAAAAAACATGACCCGTACGGGATTCGAACCCGTGTTACCGCCGTGAAAGGGCGGTGTCTTAACCACTTGACCAACGGGCCACGAAAAATAAAATGGTGAGCCATGAAGGATTCGAACCTTCGACCCTCTGATTAAAAGTCAGATGCTCTACCAACTGAGCTAATGGCTCATACTCACCAACGTCATATTTTCGTGACGACAAGATGTATCATAACATGTTTTATTTGTTTTTTGCAATACCTTTTTTTATTTTTTTATAAAAGATAAGAAAAAACTCATGCGGACATGAGTTTTTTCTCAAAAATATCAATTAAGCTTCGTATACGTTACGAACGATATTTGTTTGGTTACGATCTGGTCCAACTGAGAACATAGATAATTGAATTCCTGTTAAATCAGAAACACGTTCTACGTATTTTCGTGCATTTTCAGGAAGCTCGTCTAATGATTTTACACCAGTAATATCTTCTGTCCAACCTGGAAGTTCTTCGTATACAGGCTCACATTTCGCTAAAATGTTTAAGTTTGCTGGAACTTCATCGATAACTTCGCCATTGTATTTGTAAGCAACGCAAATTTTAAGAGTCGGAATACCTGTTAGAACGTCGATAGAATTTAATGATAAATCTGTTAAACCACTAACACGACGTGCATGTCTTACAACAACGCTATCGAACCAGCCTACGCGGCGTGGACGACCAGTTGTCGTTCCGTACTCACGACCAACTTCACGAATTTGATGACCAATTTCATCATGAAGCTCCGTAGGGAACGGACCATCACCTACGCGGCTTGTATATGCTTTACACACACCTACAACGCGAGTAACTTTCGCAGGGCCAACTCCAGTTCCAACTGTTACACCACCAGCAATCGGGTTAGAAGATGTAACGAACGGATACGTACCGTGGTCGATATCAAGCATAACACCTTGTGCACCTTCAAATAATACACGGTGATTGTTATCTAGTGCATCATTTAGTACAACAGATGTATCACATACATATTGCGCGATTTGTTGTCCGTACTCGAAGTACTCTTCGAAGATTTCTTCTACACTGAAACCTTCTGTATCGTACATTTTTTCAAATAAACGATTTTTTTCTACTAAATTGCGCTCAAGCTTTTCTTTAAATGCTTCACGGTCTAAAAGATCAGCCATACGAATACCAATACGAGCAGCTTTATCCATATATGCAGGACCGATACCTTTTTTCGTTGTACCGATTTTGTTATCACCTTTACTTGCTTCTTCTAACTCATCTTGTTTTAAGTGATAAGGTAAAATAACGTGCGCACGGTTACTTACACGTAAATTATCAGTACTTACACCACGATCGTGTAAGTATTTTAACTCTTCAAGTAATGCTTTCGGATCTACTACTAAGCCATTTCCGATTACACAAATTTTCTCTTTATAGAAAATACCAGATGGAATTAAGTGTAATTTATATTTAACTCCGCCGAAAACAATTGTATGTCCCGCGTTATTTCCACCTTGATATCTTGCAACTACTTCCGCATGCTCAGAAAGAAAATCAGTGATTTTACCTTTTCCTTCGTCGCCCCATTGTGTTCCTACAACTACTACTGAAGACATTATTAAAGCACCTCCGCGATTTTCAAACGATCTATTCAAACAATATAATTGTACCAAAACCGAAAAAGAAGTCAACCAAAAAGCGAACATTTTTTTATTAAAAAACATTTTCGTTCGTAAGAATTATATTTTCACATTATGAAAGCCTTATCTTTCCTATAAAAAAAAAGAAACACATCTTATTATAAGAAATGCGTTTCTTTTTTATACTCTCTTTATGCAGGCGGCGCATGTCCATCCTCGAAGCGACGTTCTAAGTTAACGAACTTATTGAACTCTTTAACGAATGCGAGCTCTACTGAGCCTACGGGACCGTTACGCTGCTTTGCAATAATAATTTCAATCGTATTTTTATTTTCCGTTTCCCGGTCATAGTAATCTTCACGATATAAGAAAGCTACAATATCAGCATCCTGCTCGATACTTCCTGATTCACGAATGTCAGACATCATCGGACGTTTATCTTGACGAGATTCTACCCCACGAGATAACTGTGACAAGGCAATAACAGGCACTTGCAATTCACGCGCAATCCCTTTTAATGTACGAGAAATCTCAGATACTTCCTGCTGACGGTTTTCTCCTGATTTCCCGCTTCCTTGAATAAGCTGTAAATAGTCAATCAAAACCATCCCAAGACCTTGTTCTTGCTTTAATCTACGGCATTTCGCTCGAATCTCATTTACTTTAATCCCTGGTGTATCATCAATATAGATACCAGCATTAGAAAGGCTACCCATCGCCATTGTTAATTTTGCCCAATCATCAGAAGTTAATGAACCGGTACGCAGTCTTTGCGCATCAATATTCCCTTCTGCACAAAGCATACGCATAACAAGCTGATCAGAGCCCATCTCTAGACTAAAAATCGCTACATTTTCATCAGTTTTCGTCGCTACGTTTTGTGCGATATTTAATGAAAATGCGGTTTTCCCTACTGATGGACGTGCCGCTACGATAATTAAATCATTTCGCTGGAAACCTGCGGTCATCTTATCTAATTCTGTAAATCCAGTTGGTATCCCAGTAACTTCACCTTTTTGATTATGCAAAAGTTCAATTTTATCGTAAGCATCTACAAGAACATCTTTAATGTTTTGGAATGCTTTTGCATTCGTTTGGTGAGATACTTCTAATATTTTTTTCTCAGCCTCATTTAAAAGACCATCCACGTCATCTTCTCTCTCATACCCATCAGACACGATATGAGTTGCTGTTCGAATCAAACGACGTAATAGCGCTTTTTCAGCGATGATTCGTGCATAATATTCTACGTTAGCAGCGGTTGGAACAACTTCTGCTAATTCTGCTAAGTAAGAAACCCCACCAACTTCTTCTAATAATCCTTGATCAGCCATTGCTGACGTCATTATTACTAAGTCAATCGGCTCTCCTTTATCAGATAACCCAAGCATGACTTCAAAAATCTTTTGATGTTTCGTTCGATAAAATGAGTCAGGTACCAATAGTTCCGATGCTGATGTTAACGCATCTTGATCAATTAATATGGCCCCTAAAACCGCCTGCTCAGCCTCTATATTATGTGGAGGGGTACGATCAGCCATTACATCACTCATACGCAATCCTCCTTGCTTAACTTATTTTTATTGTTCACTAACATGAACTTTTACTGTTGCAGTTACTTGCGGATGCAACTTCACAGTAACGTTTGTATAGCCTAATGCACGAATCGCATCATCCATTTCAAATTTACGTTTATCAAGTTTAATTTTATGTGATTTTTGCATTGCATCTACGATTTGTTTACTTGTGATTGAACCGAATAGACGGCCACCTTCTCCAGATTTCGCCTTTACTTCTACAGTTAGTTTCTCTAACGTTTCTTTCAACTCTTTTGCATTTTCAACCTCTGCTGCTGCATCTTTTTCTTCTTTTCGCTTTTGAGCTTCTAAAGTTTTCATACTGCTATTTGTCGCTTCAGCAGCTAATCCTTGTTTTAGTAAGAAGTTATTTGCATAGCCATCTGGTACGTTTTTTATTTCTCCTTTTTTCCCTTTACCTTTTACGTCTTTTAGAAAAATTACTTTCATGATTGTGTGCCTCCCTGTAAATAGTCATCAATAACAAATCGAAGCTTCTCCTCAGCTTCATCTACTGTAACATTTTTCATTTGTGTGGCTGCATTCGTTAAATGCCCACCACCGCCTAAATTTTCCATAATTAGTTGCACGTTCACTTCACCTAAAGACCTGCCGCTAATTCCAATGAAATTCTCGCCACGTTTTGCAATAACAAATGACGCAATAATTCCTGTCATTGTTAATAATGTGTCCGCTGATTGCGCAATAAGCACTTGATCGTAGTAATCATCACTATCAACTTTTGCAATCGCAATTCCATTTGTATAAATGTACGCATTTTTAATAGCTTTTGCAACCCGTAAATACTGATCCATATCTTCTTTTAAAAGCTCTTGTACAAGTACAGTATCTGCACCATGTGAGCGTAAATAAGAAGCGGCATCAAACGTACGAGCACCCGTCCGGAATGTAAAGCTTTTCGTATCAACAATAATACCTGCTAACAATGCCGTTGCTTCTAACATTGTCATTTTTAAATTTTTCGGTTGGTACTCAAGTAATTCTGTAACAAGTTCTGCCGTGGAGGAAGCGTATGGCTCCATGTAAACAAGCAATGGATCTTCAATAAAATCTTCTCCCCGGCGATGATGGTCAATAACAACTACATTTTCAATTTTGTGTAACAGTTTTTCTTCCATCACCATTGAAGGTTTATGCGTATCAACAACAACAAGTAATGAATCATCATTTGCAAATTCCATCGCTTGTCCTGGGGTAATAAAGTGAGACCATAACTCTTCGTTTTGTTTCACTTTATCCATCAAACGCTTAATTCCCTTATCAGAATCATTTTCATCTAACACAATATATCCTTTACGCTCATTTAATTGCGCTACCTTTAAAATACCAATCGCAGCACCAATTGCGTCCATATCAGGAGCCCTATGCCCCATTATAATGACATTACTACTTTCTAATACTAAATCCTTTAATGCATGCGAAATAACTCTGGCACGTACACGAGTACGTTTTTCAACTGGATTTGTCTTACCACCATAAAACTTAACTTTACCTGTCGCTTGTTTAATAGCTACTTGATCTCCACCACGGCCAAGCGCAAGGTCTAAACCGGACTGAGCCATTGCCCCAAGCTCTGATAAAGGTAAATCCCCTGATCCAACACCTACACTTAAGGTGAGTGGTATATTCCTTTTGGATGTTTCTTCACGCACCTGATCTAAAATGCTAAATTTCCCTTTCTCCATCTGTGCTAAAATACTCTCATTTAGTACAACGAAGAATCTTTCTGAAGATGCACGTTTTAAATATGCCCCATACTTAACGGCCCATTCATTTAGTCGTGATGTTACAAGACTTGTTATATTCGTACGTAATTGATCATCTAACCCTTGTGTAACCTCATCATAATTATCTAAATAAATGACAGCCAAAACAGTGCGTTGATCCTCGTACATCTTTTCAATCTCTGTTTGTTCCGTTACATCAAAGAAATAAATTAACTTTTCTTCTTTCCTTACAAAAACGCGAAACTTTCGGTTATTTAAAGAGACTATATCATCGGAAGTTTCTCCCTTAATAAAAAGAAGTAACGTTTCTGATACATCATAAAGATGCCATCCAGCTAATGCATGCTGTCCTAGACATGAAGATAAATAAGGATTCGCCCAATCAATCCCATAATCCTTATTGTATAACAAAATACCAATCGGCATTTGGTTAAACGCCTCATTACTCACTTTCTTTACTCTTGTAATCATATCTGTCGTATACTTTTCGAAATTCCTTTGAAAGGTCAGTTCAAAGCGTATAACAACAAAAAGTACAATGCAAAAGATAAAAAAGGTGGATATCCCCATAATTAAATGAAAATAACAGAGGATCGCAATGAGCACAAACACGAAAAATGCCAATACATAAACAGGATATAAAAACCACTGTTTCTTATAAAATTCAGGCATGTATACAACTCCTATAAAGTAAAACTAACTCTCCTTCCAGTTAGTTAAACAGATTAAAATAGTATAAGGAATATTACTTTATCCTCCTATTTTAGAACGCAATGAAATCCCTAAATCAATTATACCTAAGATTGTCACAAGAGGAAACAGCATCGGAATAAACATGCAGACAATAAAACTAATAATAGGAACTCCTTTCGTAAAACCTTTGCTATGCGCTATAAAAGCGATAAATGTCAGACCTTGCAGTACTAGTAGTAAAGCAAATATGACATATAGGTTAGAAAATACCATATGTAAATATGATGTCGGTTCTACTTTTATAAAAGTTGATAGCAAAATAAATATAACGTAATACCAAACAATACTCTTTGGTAATTGTATATCTTTAAATTTAGGCCAAGGTATAACGTCATGCTTTAGTTTTCTCAAAACACTACCTGATATCATAACTGTAATCCAAGAAAAACATACCGAGACCATTACAAGCAAACTTGGGAATAACGTTTGTAACACATCATTAAATTGTGCAAATAATTCTTTTTGCTCTTTACTAATAGACATACCAGCAGTAGTGACTATTTTTTCACTTTGCGCCATACTTTCATTAAGCATATTTTGCATTTGCTTCATTAAATCTATGTTAAAAAACTTTATACTCGCAACATAAATGAGCATAATACCAATTAAGTACGCAAGCGTCCCCGCCATTAAAGTTTCTACCGGCTTTTTTCGTTTTTTATACATATATCCTAAAACGATACCTATCAATCCAAACATAGTTGTCTTTACTAGGTTCATCGGCTGACTGACAATAACAGTAATAAAAAGCGCCGCAGTAAAAACTATAAAGGCGTTAGATAATCTATATCTTATCGTTAGCAATATAAACGGCAATGGCAACGCAAACGTTACAACTGTACCTAAAATTGGAACATACATAGATATAAGCAATAACATTGCATATATAGCTAACAGCGCTGCACCCTCAGTAATAAATTTCGTATTCTTCATCATCTAACCTCTCTTTCAAAAAAAGAAAAGCATAGCAAAATGCACAGTAGAGTCCGACTCTACTGTGCATTTCATACGCTATTATTCACCAACATATGGTAAAAGTGCCATTTGACGAGCACGTTTAATTGCAACTGTAAGTTTGCGTTGGTATTTTGCGCTTGTTCCTGTTACACGACGAGGTAAAATTTTACCACGCTCAGAAACGAAACGTTTTAATAAATCAACATCTTTATAGTCAATGCGAGTGATGCCGTTAGATGTGAAGAAACACACCTTACGACGTTTCGCACGTCCACCTTTGCGTCCTGCCATGTCTATTCCCTCCATTCTTTGTTAAAACTAACTAATTTACTGTATTAGAACGGTAAATCGTCGTCGGAAATGTCGATCGGTTGACCTACATTTGAAAATGGATCGTCATTCTTCGTAAATCCAGAGTTCCCTTGGTTGCCTTGGTTGCCTTGATTACTAGATTGACCAAATGGGTTAGAGCTTTGGTTACCGAAACCAGCTCCTGATGGTTGCTGATTAAATGAACCACGTTGCTCCCCACCGCCATTACGCGGCTCTAAAAATTGTACGCTTTCCGCAAGAACTTCTGTTACATATACACGTTTACCATCTTGTCCATCGTAATTACGAGTTTGAAGACGTCCATCTACGCCTGCTAAGCTACCTTTTTTCAAATAATTTGCTACGTTTTCTGCTTGTTTACGCCATATTACACAATTAATAAAGTCAGCTTCACGCTCACCTTGTTGATTCGCAAATGCGCGATTCACAGCTAACGTAAAAGTAGCTACTGCAACACCATTGGGCGTGTAACGTAAGTCAGGGTCCTTAGTTAAACGACCAACGAGGATAACACGATTCATCAATCGAACCACTCTCCCTTATATATCAATTATTTTTCTTCTTCTTTAACAACGATATGACGAAGGATGTCTTCGTTGATCTTAGCTAAACGGTCGAATTCGTTAATCGCTTCTGCGTTAGAGTTCACGTTTAAGATCATGTAGAAACCTTCACGTAAGTCGTTGATTTCGTAAGCTAAACGACGCTTACCCCACTCTTTCGTGTTAATGATTTCTGCACCATTGTTTGTTAAAACACCTGCGAAACGTTCAACTAAAGCTTTTTGAGCTTCTTCTTCAACGCCAGGACGAATGATGTACATAATTTCGTACTTTCTCATTACACTTTCACCTCCTTTTGGTCTAAACGGCCCATAATGAGCAAGGAGCAATTAATTTATAGTAATTACTCACGAGTTTAGATTATATCATAGTAAGTTAGATGAATCAACTCACCCATGCATAAAAAACTTGGCAAACACATAATATATTTGCCAAGCTCATATCTTTATTTTTCCTAGGAAATATTGAATTAAACGTTGAAGCGGAAGTGCATAACGTCTCCGTCTTTTACGATATACTCTTTTCCTTCTAAACGAACTTTACCAGCTTCTTTTGCAGCTGTCATAGAACCGTTTGTCATTAAGTCTTCGTAAGAAACTGTTTCCGCACGAATAAATCCACGCTCAAAGTCTGTATGAATTACGCCAGCACATTGTGGTGCTTTCATACCTTGTTTAAACGTCCATGCACGTACTTCTTGCACACCAGCTGTGAAGTAAGTAGCAAGTCCTAATAAATCATATGCAGCACGAATTAATTGATCTAAACCAGATTCTTCAATGCCTAGTTCTTCAAGGAATACTTTTTTCTCTTCCTCATCTAGCTCAGCGATTTCTTCTTCGATTTTTGCACATACAACGATTACTTGAGAATTTTCATTTGCAGCAAATTCTTTTACCATTTTTACATATTTATTTTCAGAAGGATCCATAATATCATCTTCACTTACGTTTGCTACGTATAGCATTTCTTTCGTTGTAAGTAAATGAAGGCCTTTAACAATTTTCATTTGCTCTTCTGCAAATTCAACAGTACGAGCTGGTTTTCCCTCTTCAAAAGCTTCTTTTAAACGAACTAAAATTTCATGCTCATATACAGCTTCTTTATCTTTTTGTCTTGCTAACTTCGCAACACGTTCGATACGTTTATCAACAGATTCCAAATCCGCTAAGATTAGCTCTAAGTTGATTGTTTCAATATCATCGATTGGATCTACTTTCCCTGAAACGTGTGTAATATTTTCGTCTTCAAAACAACGAACAACTTGGCAAATTGCATCTACTTGGCGAATGTGAGATAAGAATTTATTTCCTAAACCTTCACCTTTACTAGCACCTTTTACGATACCTGCAATATCAGTAAACTCAAATACAGTCGGAACAGTTTTTTTCGGTTCTACTAATTCCGTTAATTTATTTAAACGCTCATCTGGTACTTCTACAATCCCTACGTTTGGATCAATTGTACAGAATGGATAGTTTGCAGATTCTGCTCCTGCTTGTGTAATTGCATTAAATAAAGTTGACTTCCCTACGTTAGGTAATCCAACAATCCCAGCCGTTAATCCCATATTTTTCACTCCTATGTCTCAATCTTTCATCATTATAGATAGTAACGAAAAAAATGACAAGTTTCCTCCAAACGAAAAAAGTAACAGCTGCCCATTGCAACTGTTACTTTCTCTCTATTCTTCGTGCTTCACAAGTATTTTTTTCACCTTACGATCAAATTCTCTTCGAGGAATCATTACTGAATGGTCACATCCCTCGCACTTAATGCGGATATCCATTCCCATACGAATAATCTTCCAGCGATTCTCACCACATGGGTGGGCTTTCTTCATTTCCACAACATCGTACAAGTTATACTGCTTTTGCTCCATTCTCCAAACCCCTCTCCATACTAAATTGCTTTTCCACTCACCAATTCTTCACGATTATATAAAACCATACGTGGATATGGAATTTCAATCCCATGTAAATCTAGACGATTTTTAATTTCTTTACGAAGGGCTCTTGCAACAACCGCATGTTGCATCGGCTCTACTTCCGCAATAACACGTAATATAACTTCTGATGCAGCCAATGTTTGCACACCTAATAACTGAGGCTTTGCTACCATTTGCGTATACTGTGCAGGTAATTCTTCTAATAACTCTTCAATAACTTGCTCCGCTTTCGCTATGTCAGCCTCATACGAAATGGATACATCAACAAATGCTACACTATTACTAACGGAATAGTTCGTAACTTGAATGATACTTCCATTTGGTAAAGTATGAATTTCGCCTGTCCAACTCTTTACTTTTGTTGTACGAAGTCCAATTTCTAGAACGACACCTTCAAACTGACCAATTTTTACATAGTCACCTACTGAAAATTGATCTTCTAGCAAAATAAATAACCCCGTAATAACATCTTTCACTAAACTTTGAGCACCAAATCCGACTGCTAAACCAATTACCCCGGCACCCGCTAATAAACCAGATGCATTAATATTAAACACACCCAAAATAGCAATTAACATAATGAACATAACAACGTATGCCACAATATTTTCAAGTAACTTCGCTACTGTAACTGTACGACGTTCTGAAATTTGAATTGGCGAACGGCTTCCCATACGAAACGCATTTCGTACAATTGCACGCGCAACTCGCACAATAATTGCACCAAGTATTAAAATAACGACTATTTTTAGTGATTTCACACCTATATTCGTCCAATCAATGGACTCAAACCATTTCAACGCTAAATCCATGTACCTCTACCTCTCCAGCTAAAATTTCTTTTTAATTATCCTTCTCATTGTATCAGAAGTCACCCTCATTTCTGAAAAATTTTTATGACTTTAATTGCATTTGTTAACTTCCATGCAGGTATAAAATGGAACGAATATATATATACTAGTACTATTATTTCCGTTTTCACTCAAATTTTACAGGAAGTACGCACTTATAGTTTTCCATTTTACTCACCATATAACATATTTTGAAAATTTATTAAAAGGATGGATGCTTCATGAATATTGGAAGTTTTCGCTTACCCTTTTTCGAAAAAGAAACTCAAAATGTTATGCACCAAGACGTAGAAGCCTCCGAGACAATTAGTAACTTCTTACTTTCCCATATCCCTATTAAAACGAATATACCGATTATTCTCGTTTGTATCGGCACAGACCGTTCTACAGGCGATGCACTCGGTCCGTTAGTCGGTACGAAACTAGAACAAGTAGGAATTAAAAACTTCCAAGTGTTCGGCACACTAGATGAGCCAGTGCATGCGCTAAATTTAGAAGAAAGAATTCGGAATATACAGAAAGATAATCCTACTTCATTTATAATTGCGGTCGATGCCTGTTTAGGAAAGTCTCAAAGCATCGGTTCCATTACTACCGGAATGGGGCCTAGTAAACCTGGAGCTGCGATGAACAAGAAATTACCTGCAGTTGGTGATTTACATATTCATGGCATCGTAAATCTAAATGGTTTTATGGAGTTTTTCGTCCTGCAAAATACACGATTAAGTTTAGTCATGAAAATGGCTGATGTAATTGCACAAAGTATAAAAGAAACAGACCAAAAATTATCTGTATTAAAAAAAGCAAACCATCTATAAATAATAAGATGGTTTGCTTTTTAGTTTTTCTGCGCTAATAATTCTAAAATACGATTTAAATCTTCTTTATTAAAAAATTCAATTTCGATTTTACCTTTTTCTTTTTTCGTTTCTTTAATTTTCACATCTGTGCCAAACTTTTCTCTTAAGAACGTTTCGCGTTCTACGAAAAATATGTTTCTCTCTTTTTTCACTTGTTTTGTTTCACGTGAAACGCGTTGATTAATCTCCTGAACAATTTTCTCTAATTGACGAACGTTTAATCCTTCTTTTTCGATTCGTTTTAATAAAGATTTCAATTGTTCTTCATCTTTTATCGTAAGCAAAGTTCTCCCATGGGCCATTGAAAGTTGACCATTTGCAATCATATCTTGCACAAATGGAGGGAGGCTTAATAACCGCGTATAATTTGCAATGTAAGGTCTGCTCTTACCAAGACGTTTTGCTAATTGTTCTTGCGTTACATTTAGCTCATTCATTAACATTTGATATGCCATTGCTTCTTCCATTGGGTTTAAATCTTCTCGTTGTAAGTTTTCAAGCAATGCAAACTCCATCATTTGCTGCTCATTTAATTGTCTTACAACAGCAGGTACCTTTTCGAGCCCTGCCTCTTTGGCAGCACGATATCTTCTTTCACCTGCAACAATTTCATATCCTTTAATACTCTTCCTAGCAATTAACGGTTGCAATATGCCGTGTTCTTTAATAGAGGCCGATAATTCTTGAATTGCCTCTTTATTAAAGTGTTTACGTGGTTGATATGGATTCGGTCTTAATTCAGTTATCACAATCTCCTGAATTGCCTCTTCTTCTTTCACATCTAAATCAGGAAAAAACACATTAATTCCTCTTCCTAATCCTTTAGCCACCTGCAATCACTTCCTCTGCTAAATCTATATATACTTCTGCCCCTCTTGATTTAGCGTCATACTGCATAATTGGTTTCCCATGACTTGGTGCTTCACTTAAACGAACATTACGAGGAATAATCGAACGGTATACTTTATCCCTAAAGTATTTTTTCACTTCATCTATAACCTGGATCCCTAAATTCGTGCGGGCATCCAACATCGTTAGCAATACACCTTGAATTGCTAGATTTTTATTTAAGTGCTTTTGCACAAGTCGAACTGTATTTAATAGCTGACTTAATCCTTCTAGTGCGTAATATTCGCATTGAACAGGAATAATAACAGAATTTGCTGCGGTTAATGCATTAATCGTTAATAACCCTAAGGACGGGGGACAGTCGATAATAATATAGTCGTATTCATCACGAACTGGCTGTAATGCCCTTTGTAAACGTACTTCCCGGGAAATAGTCGGTACCAATTCAATTTCAGCACCTGCCAATTGAATTGTAGCGGGTAGAACATCTAAGTTTTCAGTTGCGGTTTTACGTATAACCCCTTGAACATCTGCATCTTCCACAAGAACATTGTAAATACATTGATCTAATTCGGATTTTTCAATTCCCACACCAGTCGTTGCATTTCCTTGAGCGTCAATATCTACAAGAAGGACTTTTTTACCTACTTGTGCCAATCCAGCCCCTAAATTAACAGATGTTGTTGTTTTTCCAACGCCACCTTTTTGATTGGCAATAGCAATGATTTTTCCCATGATGTCACCTACTTTCAACCTTTCTATCTTATTCTAGTAATAATTACGTTTATTGTAACATGAAATAAAAGTTTTTCTTTTACGTCCTTATTAAACTTCAAAATTTATTTCTAAACTCCTTCTTCATCTAACAAGAAAATATAGTAAAAGAGACCTATCCAATAGGATAAGGTCTCTAACACGCCATTATTATTTTTTCTTCGGAATTTTAATTGTAATTTGATAGTACTCATCAAATTCTTCTTCCGCAGAATTAACATTTAAACCACTGTCAGCAACCATTTGTAATGACTGCCTAATTGTATTCATGGCAATTCTCGTATCTCGACTTACTGCTTTTTGCTTTGCCTTACGCTTCGGTTTGGCTTCCTCTAGTAATTTCGCAATTCGTTCCTCTGTTTGCTTTACATTCAGTTGTTTCTCCACAATTTCCTGTAAAACCTTCAGTTGTAATTCCTCATTCTTTAAAGGAATGAGCGCGCGGGCATGACGTTCTGTAATACTTTTTTCTAATAACGCACGTTTTATTTCTTCAGGCAACTTTAACAATCGCAACTTATTTGCGATTGTGGATTGTCCTTTTCCAAGTCGTTGTGCCAATGCTTCTTGTGTTAAATTATGTAACTCAATTAGCTTTTGATATGCCACAGCTTCCTCGATTGCTGTTAGTTCCTCACGTTGCAAGTTTTCAATTAAAGCTACAGAAGCTGTCTCTGTATCATTTAAGTTCTTTATAATTGCAGGAACCTTTTCCCACCCTAACTTTGTTGCCGCACGGAAACGCCTTTCTCCAGCGATAATCTCGTACTTGTCATCCTCATATTGCCTCACAACAATCGGCTGAATCAGTCCATGTGTACGAATCGTTAGTGCTAGCTCTTCAATTCGTGCATCATCAAAAACTGTTCGTGGTTGATAACGGTTAGGGGTAATATTTACTATCGGAATTTCTTGTATTTCTTCATATACCTTTTTATCTATTTCTTCATGGCTTTCGTCTTGTAATTCGAATTCGCTCTCTTTATCTCCAAAGCCAAATAAACGAGAAAACGTATTTTTCATACATATTCCACCACCTTTTAGGCCTATTGACTATTCTCCATAAAATGTTTCCTATGAAACATTTACGTTTTCATTTATATAATTCAATCTTACGTCTAATAAGATTTATTTTTCAATAGGTAATTTATTGGGTGTTCCCGGTTTGCGTGGATATTTCTTTGGTGTCTTGCGCTTTTTCTCGATTAATAAAATATTACGTTCACTTTCTTCAAACGGTAATTGGAACGTAGACATTTCTTTTAAATTCCCGCCTAGCACCTCTAAAGCATACTTGCCATTTTCAATTTCTTCGTTTGCTGCGGCACCTTTCATTGCAATGAACGTTCCCCCAACTTTTACAAGTGGTAAACATAGCTCACTCAATACCGAAAGACGCGCAACTGCACGTGCCATTACAATATCGTACGATTCACGTACACCTTCTTTTTTCCCAAATGTTTCAGCACGATCGTGACAAAACGCAACGTCACCTAATTCCAACTTTTGTGCTAAATGATTTAAGAAGTTAATACGTTTTTGCAATGAGTCTACAATTGTTACTTTTAAGTGCGGGAAACAGATTTTCAAAGGAATACTTGGAAATCCAGCTCCTGCGCCAACATCACAAATTGAGAATGGTTCTGAAAAATCATAATAAAAAGCAGCCGTAATAGAATCAAAAAAGTGTTTTAAATATACTTCCTCTTTCTCCGTAATAGCTGTTAAGTTCATTTTTTCATTCCAATCTACTAATGTTTCAAAGTAGATTTCGAACTGCTCTAACTGTCTAGAAGAGAGGGTGATACCCTTCTCTTCTAGCATAGATTGAAATTGTTCTATGTTCATCTAACAATATCTCCTTACTATTTATTGGTTCGATACTCGCGCAATTTTTCCTTGTTCAATATACACAAGTAAAATAGAAACATCCGCTGGATTCACGCCAGAAATACGTGAAGCCTGCCCCATTGAAAGTGGACGAACATCTTTCAATTTCTGTCTCGCTTCTGAGGCAAGGCTAGAAATCGCATCATAATCAATATCCACAGGGATTTTTTTGTTTTCCATTTTCTTCATACGCTCTACTTGCTGTAAAGATTTTTCGATATATCCTTCGTACTTAATCTGAATTTCAACTTGTTCTGTAATTTCATCACTTAATTCTACTTCACTTGGTACTAAAAGATGAATATGCTCATATGTCATCTCTGGACGACGTAATAAGTCACTTGCACGTATTCCATCTTTCAATTCACTTCCGCCAATACTACGAATTAATTCTTGAACTTCAGGACGTGGTTTAATAATAATGCTGCTTAAACGTTCCTTTTCCTGTTCAATTTTTAATTTTTTATTTGTAAATCGCTCATAGCGTTCTTCTTTAATTAATCCAATTTCACGACCAACTTCAGTTAAACGAAGATCAGCATTATCGTGGCGTAATAATAGGCGATATTCTGCACGAGACGTTAATAAGCGATATGGTTCATTTGTACCTTTCGTTACAAGATCATCAATTAAGACACCAATATAAGCATCCGCGCGACCTAAAATAACTTCTTTTTTACCTAAAGAACGACATGCTGCATTAATCCCAGCCATAAGCCCTTGTCCTGCCGCCTCTTCGTAACCAGAAGTTCCGTTAATTTGTCCTGCTGTATATAAATTTTTAATTTTTTTCGTTTCAAGTGTTGGCCATAGTTGTGTTGGCACAATTGCATCATATTCAATTGCATAACCTGTACGCATCATTTCAACGTTTTCTAGGCCAGGTATTGTTCTAAGCATATCACGTTGCACATCTTCTGGTAAGCTTGTGGATAAACCTTGTACATACACCTCTTGTGTATTACGTCCTTCTGGCTCTAAGAAAATTTGATGACGTGGTTTATCATTAAATCTTACTACTTTGTCTTCAATTGAAGGACAATATCTAGGTCCTGTTCCCTTAATCATACCAGAATACATAGCTGAGCGATGTAGGTTTTCATCTATTAAACGATGTGTTTCCGTACTTGTATACGTCAACCAACATGGAATTTGATCCATAATAAATTTTGTCGTTTCAAAAGAGAAAGCTCGTGGTTTATCATCACCTGGCTGAATTTCTGTTTTACTGTAATCAATCGTATTACTATTTACACGCGGAGGTGTACCTGTTTTAAATCTAACAAGATCAAATCCAAGCTCCTCTAAATGTTCGGATAAAGTTATAGATGGTTGTTGATTATTCGGACCGCTCGAATATTTTAAACCTCCCATAATAATCTCACCGCGTAAAAATGTTCCAGTCGTAATTACAACTGTTTTGGCTGTATATTCAGCACCAGCTTGCGTAACTACCCCTTTACATTCGCCATCTTCGACGATTAAACGCTCAACCATTCCTTGGAACAACGTTAAATTTGGTGTTTCTTCAATTGTTTTCTTTAATTCATGCTGGTAAGAGAACTTATCTGCTTGTGCGCGAAGCGCGCGTACAGCTGGTCCTTTACCTGTATTTAACATACGCATTTGAATATACGTTTTATCAATGTTGCGTCCCATTTCTCCGCCTAATGCATCAATTTCCCGAACAACAATCCCTTTTGCTGGTCCACCAACAGAAGGGTTACATGGCATAAACGCTACCATATCTAAATTAATTGTTAACATTAATGTTTTGGAGCCCATTCGTGCTGCCGCAAGACCAGCTTCACATCCTGCATGACCTGCACCGATTACTATGACATCGTATGAACCGGCATTGTATCCCATTGTTTATTCCTCCTAATAATCTCTATCTTTCTAAAACATCGCTATATTATTTTCCTAAACAAAATTGAGAGAACAACTGGTCAATTAGGCTTTCATGGACGGTATCACCAGTAATTTCACCAAGTATTTCCCACGTTCTTGTTAAATCAATTTGCACCATATCAATTGGAACACCATTTTCTATTGCCTCAATTGCATCTCCAATTGTTTTTCCTGCTTGTGTTAATAATCCAATATGTCTCGCGTTAGAAACATATGTCACATCTGCAGAATCAATTGTTCCTTCAAAGAATAAATCAGCTATTGCCTTTTCAAGCTCATCTATTCCTTGTTCCTCAATTAACGATGTTGTAATAATACGATTTCCCGCTGCCAATTCTGTAACACGTTCCATATCGATTACTTGCGATAAATCTGTCTTATTTACAATAATAATGAAATCTTTTCCTTGTACGGCACGGAATAGATCTTCATCCTCATGCGTTAAAGCCTCGCTATAATTAACGACAACTAAAACTAAATCAGCTTGGCTCATCATTTCTTTTGAACGCTCTACACCAATTCGTTCAACAACATCTTCTGTTTCACGAATCCCGGCTGTATCTATAAGTTTAAGTGGTACACCACGCACATTAACGTACTCTTCAATAACATCACGAGTTGTTCCTGCAATATCAGTTACAATTGCCTTTTTCTCCTGAACAAGACTATTTAATAGCGATGACTTCCCAACGTTAGGTCTACCGATGATTGCAGTAGCAATACCTTCACGTAAAATCTTTCCTTGCTTCGATGTTTCTAATATTTTTGCAATTTCCGTACGAACATGTGTAGCTTTCTCAATTAAAATATTATGTGTCATTTCTTCCACATCATCATATTCCGGGTAATCTATGTTTACCTCAACATGAGCCAACGTTTCTAATATGTCCTGACGCAGACGGCCGATTAATTTAGATAATCGCCCTTCCATTTGGTTAATCGCTACGTTCATTGCACGATCTGTTTTTGCACGGATTAAGTCCATAACAGCTTCTGCTTGTGATAAATCAATACGGCCATTTAAAAAAGCACGTTTTGTAAATTCACCAGGCTCTGCTAATCGTACTCCTTGTGCTAAAATAAGCTGCAATACTTTATTTACCGAAACAAGTCCGCCGTGACAGTTAATTTCCACTATATTTTCACGTGTAAAAGTCCTTGGTGCACGCAGAATAGATACCATCACTTCTTCAATAACCTGATTTGTATCTAAATCGACAATATGACCATAATGAATTGTGTGAGAAGGAACTTCTGTTAAATCCTTCCCTTTAAAAATACGATTAACTTTTTCAACCGCATCATCCCCACTTACTCGAACAATGGCAATTGCACCCTCTCCAAGCGCTGTGGAAATCGCGGCAATTGTATCAAATTCCATGTCCTTTCACCTCACTTGCTTATTTATCTCTATTTCAACATGATTATTTTCTTCACTAAATTATTAGAATACCATAACGAACCTATCTACAAAAGAATAATAACTCATTTTATTATGTCCTCATGTAAAAAACACTAAACTTATTCACAGTGGATAAGTTTAGTGTTTTTTAGTTATCCACACCTATTTTCCGCTCAAAAAAACCGGCACTCAATTGAGTAACCGGTCACTTGGAAGATATTACAACATGTCGATGTGGTTCTTTTCCTTCAGAAGTTGTAATGATATTTTGATGATTAGATAATGCTTGGTGGATAATCTTTCGTTCAAAAGATGGCATAGGCTCCAACACAACTCTTTTTTTCGTACTTACTACTTGTTTTGCTAATCGATAAGAAAGTGCTTCTAATGTACCTTTTCTTTTACTACGATAATTTTCAGCATCTAGTGTGATACCAATATACTGCTTCGTACTACGATTCGCCACAAGTTTTGTTAAATACTGTAAAGAATTCAAGGTGTTTCCTCTTTTACCAATCAAAACACCTATATTTTCGCCAGAAATTGTAAATTCAACTTCGCGTCCTTTTACAATTTTACTAATCTCAGCTTCCACACCCATATCGTAAATAACATTTTTTAAATATTCTTCACATTCTTGAATTGGATCTTTCTTCAATACAACTTCTACTACTGCAGGTCGATTCCCAAATAAACCTAGGAACCCTCTTTTACCCTCATCAATAATATTTATATCTACTCGGTCTTTTGGAACATTTAGTTGTCTTAAAGCATCTTGTACTGCCAGCTCGACTGTTTGTCCTTTAGCAGTAACTACACTCACTTGCTTGATCCTCCTGCCTTACTAGCCTTAATTTCTGGCCCCTTGATCAAGTACATTTGAGCGATACCAAAGATATTACCAACAACCCAGTAAAGTGATAATGCAGCTGGGAAGTTAATTGCAAAGACTAAGATCATAATTGGCATAAGCCAAATCATCATTGCCATTTGCGGATTTTGACCAGCTGTTCCTGCCATTGCAAGCTTTTGCTGAATAAATGTCGTAATTGCCGCGACAATCGGTAAGATATAGTACGGATCTGCCTGCCCTAAATCGAACCATAAAAATGTATGCTTACTAATTTCAGCTGTTCTCATAATCGCATGGTAAAACGCGAATAAAATAGGCATCTGAACAAATATCGGTAAACATCCTGCTAATGGGTTTACACCATTTTTTTGATATAACTGCATCATTTCTTGTTGTAGTTTTTGCTGTGTTGCTTGATCTTTAGAACTATATTTCTCTTTTAACTTCACCATTTCTGGTTGTAACGCCTGCATTGCTTTCGTACTCTTCGTTTGTTTAATCATTAATGGTAATAATGCAAAACGAATGATAAGAGTTGTAACAACGATTGCTAAACCGTAATTACTACCAAATAAGTTGGCAAAATACGTAATTAACTGAGAAAGCGGATATACGAAATATTCATTCCAAATTCCAGTACTTTTCGGTGTAATCGGCTGATTCACTTCACTACAGCCAGTAGCAATTGCCATTAATGCAATAACCATGGCTAGTAAACCTATTTTCTTTTTCAAAGCCTGCTCCTCCTTGTTTCGGTATGTATATAGTGTAATTCATTTCCTTACGCTACTTTTTTATTCTTTTCATACCAGAGCGTTTAAAGACATGAATTAAGCTTTTCTTTAATTCTTCATATGTCATCTCTGCACAAGGCTTCCTTGCTATTATAACAAAATCTTTTCCAGAATCTATCTCATCTTTTAATTCTGTGATCGACTGGCGAATCATACGTTTAATTCGATTACGCACTACTGCATTTCCTATTTTCTTGCTGACAGAAAGGCCAATACGAAAGTTTGGCTGCTCTCCCTTATCTAGTTGATAGACAACAAGCTGACGGTTAGCATTCGATTTTCCTTTTTGAAAAACCGTCTGGAATTCATCATTCTTTTTTATACGATATTTTTTCTTCATATCAATTGACACTCCTGTAGTTCATCAGTGGAAATTCACTATTATTAGAAAAAAAGACCACTGAACGATCAGTGGTCTACGCAGATAATACTTTTCTTCCTTTACGACGACGAGCTGCTAGCACTTTACGTCCGTTCGCTGTGCTCATACGGCTGCGGAAACCATGTACTTTGCTGCGCTTACGTTTATTTGGTTGGTAAGTTCTTTTCATTATATGACACCTCCCTGAGGAATATCTGTTAAAGACAGTCCTATAAATTATAGTTAATCAACTAGGAAAATGTCAATGGTTCTCGAAATTTTCATCAAATATTCATTTTGAACCTATTCACATACTTTTTCACAGACCCTATATTTCCTTGTGGATAAATGTTTTTTCTGGGTTTTTATATCCACAAACCCTTTTCGTACTTTTACACAGTATATCGTGTTGTGGACAAGTTTATTCCACAAGGTATTGATTTTGTGGATAACTTTCTTAAATTCATTGCTATAGCTACTTTTTTTTGATATTATAGTTGTGTTTTCACTTTGAATAAGTTTTCCACACCTTTATCTTATCCACAATTTGTGTATAACATGTGGACAGTTTTAATCACATGTGGGTAAATGCTTATCCACATTTGCTTTTTTTGTCGAAAACCCTATCTCATATACAAACGACGTTTTTAGGTTTTAAAATACGTTTCGTATAAATATACATTTTATATTTATTTAGGTTGTACATTTGTTGCGCAACCTTATTCTTTTACCATCTTAGTAAAGGAGGGACACCTTTGGAAAACATCTCTGATTTATGGAACAGCGCCTTAAAAGAACTAGAAAAAAAGGTCAGTAAACCAAGTTATGAAACATGGTTAAAATCAACAACCGCACATAATTTAAAGAAAGACGTATTAACAATTACAGCTCCAAATGAATTCGCTCGTGATTGGTTAGAATCTCATTATTCAGAGCTAATTTCGGAAACACTTTATGATTTAACGGGGGCAAAATTAGCTATTCGCTTTATTATTCCCCAAAGTCAAGCTGAAGAGGAGATTGATCTTCCTCCTTCTAAACCAAATTCAGCACAAGATGATTCTAATCATTTACCACAGAGTATGCTAAATCCAAAATATACGTTTGATACATTTGTTATTGGCTCTGGTAACCGTTTTGCTCACGCTGCTTCATTGGCTGTAGCCGAAGCGCCAGCTAAAGCATATAATCCCCTCTTTATTTACGGGGGAGTTGGACTCGGGAAGACCCATTTAATGCATGCAATTGGTCATTATGTAATTGAACATAACCCAAACGCAAAGGTTGTATATTTATCATCAGAAAAATTTACAAATGAATTCATTAATTCAATTCGTGATAATAAAGCGGTCGATTTTCGTAATAAATACCGTAATGTAGATGTTTTATTAATAGATGATATTCAATTTCTAGCAGGAAAAGAACAAACTCAAGAAGAGTTTTTCCATACATTCAATGCATTACACGAAGAAAGTAAACAAATTGTAATTTCAAGTGATCGGCCACCAAAAGAAATTCCAACTTTAGAAGATCGTCTTCGTTCTCGCTTTGAATGGGGACTCATTACGGATATTACGCCACCAGATTTAGAAACACGAATTGCAATTTTACGTAAAAAAGCAAAGGCTGAAGGACTCGATATACCAAATGAGGTTATGCTTTATATTGCAAATCAAATTGATTCAAACATTCGTGAACTAGAAGGTGCACTTATCCGAGTTGTAGCTTATTCATCTTTAATTAACAAAGATATTAATGCTGATTTAGCAGCTGAAGCACTTAAAAATATTATTCCAAATTCTAAACCAAAAATTATCTCCATTTATGATATTCAAAAGGCTGTCGGGGATGTTTATCAAATAAAACTGGAAGATTTCAAGGCGAAAAAGCGAACAAAATCAGTTGCCTTCCCTCGCCAAATTGCAATGTATTTATCACGCGAACTTACAGATTACTCCTTACCTAAAATCGGTGAAGAATTTGGTGGACGTGATCATACAACAGTTATCCATGCTCATGAAAAAATTTCTAAGCTACTTAAAACGGATACGCAATTACAAAAACAAGTTGAAGAAATTAACGATATTTTAAAGTAGTAGCTGAATAGTGTGAATAACTTACCTTGTTTTACGCACAGTCTATCCACATGTAGATAGACTGTTTTTACATCCTTTAACGGGGTTATCCACATATCCACAGGCCCTATTACTATTACTACTATTTTTTATCTTTATTAATTAAATAAAATATTATACTTACCGGAGGTTTTTCTTTATGCGTTTTACAATACAAAAAGACTATCTTGTAAGAAGTGTACAAGATGTAATGAAGGCTGTTTCTTCTCGTACAACAATTCCGATCCTTACAGGAATTAAAGTTGTCGCTACGGAAGAAGGAGTTACGTTAACAGGAAGCGATGCTGATATTTCTATTGAATCCTTTATCCCAGTTGAAGACAATGGAAAAGAAATCGTAGAAGTAGCACAATCAGGAAGTATTATTTTACAAGCAAAATATTTTAGTGAGATTGTAAAAAAATTACCTAAAGAGACTGTCGAAATTTCTGTGGAAAATCATTTTATGACGAAAATAATTTCTGGAAAATCAGAGTTTAATTTAAATGGTTTAGATTCTGCTGAATATCCATTGTTACCACAAATTGAAGAACATCATGTTTTTAAGATTCCAACAGATTTACTGAAACATATGATCAGACAAACTGTATTTGCAGTTTCCACTTCTGAAACAAGACCGATCTTGACAGGTGTAAACTGGAAAGTATATAACAGCGAATTAACTTGCATTGCTACAGATAGTCACAGGTTAGCTCTTCGAAAAGCAAAAATCGAAGGAATCGCAGATGAATTTCAAGCGAATGTTGTTATTCCAGGTAAAAGCTTAAATGAATTAAGCAAAATTCTAGATGAGTCTGAAGAAATGGTAGATATCGTTATTACGGAGTATCAAGTATTATTCCGTACAAAGCATTTATTATTCTTCTCAAGATTGTTAGAAGGTAATTATCCGGATACAACTCGTTTAATTCCAGCCGAAAGTAAAACAGATATTTTTGTAAATACAAAAGAATTTTTACAAGCAATTGATCGTGCATCTCTATTAGCAAGGGATGGTCGTAATAATGTTGTAAAATTATCAACTTTAGAAAAGGAAATGCTAGAAATTTCTTCGAATTCACCAGAAATTGGGAAAGTAGTAGAAGAAGTTCAATGTGAAAAAGTAGATGGGGAAGAGTTAAAAATATCTTTTAGTGCAAAATATATGATGGATGCATTAAAAGCTTTAGATAGTACTGAAATTAAAATTAGCTTTACTGGTGCGATGAGACCATTCTTAATTCGTACAGTAAATGATGATTCCATTATTCAATTAATTTTACCGGTTCGTACTTACTAAGTAAGAAGTAAGGGTTGCTAGTTTTCAGATACTAGTAGCCCTTATTTGATTTTTGGGTATTACTTTCCTAATGTTAGTTTATTTAGTACAATGAAAGAATGAACACTTTCAGAAAGTGAGCGATTTTATGAAACGTATTAAAATTTCAACAGAGTATATTACACTAGGACAATTTTTGAAGTTAGCTGATGTAATTGATACAGGTGGCGCTGTAAAATGGTTTTTACAAGAATATGAAGTGTACGTGAATCAAGAACTTGAAAATAGAAGAGGTCGCAAATTATATGCGAACGATATTATTGAAATTCCAGGAAGCGGAAGTTTCCAAGTTCAGTCATAAAGGGGGAGCCCTTTGTTTATTTCAGAAATACAATTAAAAAACTATCGCAATTATGAAAAGTTAGAGCTTTCCTTTGAAGATAAAGTGAATGTGATTATCGGTGAAAACGCACAAGGGAAAACGAATTTGATGGAAGCTATTTATGTTTTAGCGATGGCGAAATCTCATAGAACCTCTAATGATCGCGAGCTTATCCGTTGGGATGAAGACTTCGGTCAAATTAAAGGGAAATTACAAAAGAGAAATAGTTCTTTGTCTTTGGAATTAAATATTTCGAAAAAAGGTAAAAAGGCAAAATTAAATCAACTTGAACAACAAAAATTGAGTCAATATATTGGCATGATGAATGTTGTCATGTTTGCCCCAGAAGATTTAAATCTTGTAAAAGGAAGCCCTCAAGTAAGAAGACGCTTTTTAGATATGGAATTAGGCCAAATAGCTCCAGTCTATTTGTATGAATTGAGTCAATATCAAAAGGTGCTCACGCAACGAAATCACTTGCTGAAAAAGATGCAAGGGAATAGTAAGAATGAGGAAACGATGTTGGATGTATTTACACTTCAACTTATTGAGCATGGTGCAAAAATATTGCAAAAACGGTTTGAGTTTTTGCATTTACTACAAGAATGGGCAGCTCCAATTCATCGCGGTATAAGCCGTGGATTAGAAGAATTAGAAATTGTCTATAAACCAAGTGTAGATGTATCAGAATCAATGGATTTGTCGAAAATAAAAGAAGTATACTATGAAAATTTTCAATCTGTGAAACAACGTGAGATTTTCCGTGGTACGACTTTAATTGGTCCTCATCGTGATGATTTACAATTCTTCGTTAATAGTAAAAATGTTCAAGTCTTTGGTTCGCAAGGACAACAACGAACGACCGCACTGTCCCTAAAATTAGCTGAAATTGAATTGATTTACTCAGAAGTTAAGGAATATCCGATTCTTTTATTGGATGATGTATTATCAGAATTAGATGATTATCGTCAATCGCATCTGTTAAATACAATTCAAGGAAAAGTGCAAACATTTGTGACAACGACGAGTGTCGACGGAATTGAACACGAAACATTAAAAGAAGCGAAAACAATTCATGTAACGAACGGCACGGTAGATTGTGAAATAGATAGGGCGTAATCCCTATTTAAATGGAAAAGTAGGTGATCTTTGTGTCAATGGAACAAAAGCAAATGGAAGAAAACTCATATGATGAAAGTCAGATACAGGTACTTGAAGGATTAGAAGCGGTTCGAAAACGCCCTGGGATGTATATTGGATCTACAAGTGGAAAAGGACTTCACCATCTTGTGTGGGAAATCGTCGATAATAGTATTGATGAAGCACTTGCAGGGTATTGTGATGAAATTAACGTTAGTATCGAAGAAGATAATAGTATTCTTGTAACGGATAATGGACGTGGTATTCCAGTTGGTATACAAGAAAAAATGGGACGTCCTGCTGTGGAAGTTATAATGACCGTTCTTCATGCTGGTGGTAAGTTTGGCGGTGGCGGTTATAAAGTTTCTGGTGGTTTGCATGGTGTTGGGGCATCTGTAGTAAATGCTCTATCAACAGAACTAGAAGTATTTGTACATCGTGAAGGCAAAATCCATTATCAAAAATACGAAAGAGGTATTCCGGTTGCGGATTTAAAAGTCATTGGTGACACAGATCAAACAGGGACGATAACTCGATTTAAACCAGATCCAGAAATTTTTCAGGAAACAATAGTATACGAATTTGATACGTTAGCAACTCGTATGCGTGAATTAGCATTTTTAAATCGTAATATTAAATTAACAATTGAAGATAAACGTGAACATAAACAGAAGAAAGAATTCCATTATGAAGGTGGAATTAAATCATATGTTGAACATTTAAATCGTTCAAAACAGCCAATTCATGAAGAACCTGTATATGTAGAAGGTTCAAAAGATGGTATTCAGGTTGAAGTTGCGCTTCAATATAACGAAGGATACACAAATCATATTTACTCATTTACAAATAATATTCATACGTATGAAGGTGGTACACATGAGGTAGGATTTAAAACAGCCTTAACTCGTGTGATCAACGATTATGGTCGTAAAAATAATATTTTAAAAGATGCGGATAGTAATTTAACTGGTGAAGATGTTCGTGAAGGTTTAACAGCGATTGTGTCAATTAAACATCCAAATCCACAATTCGAAGGACAAACGAAGACAAAACTTGGAAATAGTGAAGCAAGAACAATTACAGAGTCAGTATTCTCAGAGGCATTTGAAAAGTTCTTACTGGAAAATCCCAATGTTGCACGTAAAATTATAGATAAAGGGACGATGGCAGCGCGTGCGCGTGTAGCAGCTAAAAAGGCTCGTGAGTTAACTCGCCGAAAGAGTGCTTTAGAAGTTTCAAGTTTACCAGGGAAATTGGCAGACTGTTCTTCTAAAGATCCAGCAATTAGTGAAATCTATATCGTAGAGGGTGACTCTGCGGGTGGGTCTGCAAAACAAGGGCGCGATCGTCATTTCCAAGCAATTTTACCGCTGAAGGGTAAAATTATTAATGTTGAAAAGGCGCGCTTAGATAAAATTTTATCAAATGATGAAGTTCGTACAATTATTACGGCGATTGGTACAAATATCGGCGGAGACTTCGCTATTGAAAAAGCACGCTATCATAAAGTTATTATTATGACGGATGCCGATGTTGATGGTGCGCATATTCGTACCCTATTATTAACGTTCTTCTATCGCTATATGCGTCAAATAATTGAGTGCGGTTATATATATATCGCACAGCCACCTTTGTTTAAAGTACAACAAGGTAAGAAAATTCAATATGCTTACAACGATAAGGAACTTGAAAAAATCTTAGCTGAATTACCAGCCCAACCTAAGCCGGGGATTCAGCGTTATAAAGGTCTAGGGGAAATGAATCCAACTCAGTTATGGGAGACGACAATGGACCCAGAAGTACGTTCATTACTTCAAGTTTCACTTCAAGATGCAATTGAAGCGGATGAAACATTTGAAATTTTGATGGGAGATAAAGTAGAGCCACGTCGTAACTTTATCCAAGAAAATGCAAAATACGTGAAAAACCTTGATATTTAAATGGGTAATGACAGGAATCTAAGTATTCCTGTCTTCTACATATAAATCAATGTATGTGTAACGGAAATGTAAGAGGAGGTGCTGGTTGATGTCAGACAATCAACAACAAGCACGAATTCGAGAAATTAATATTAGTCATGAAATGCGTACCTCGTTTTTAGATTACGCAATGAGTGTTATCGTATCTCGTGCATTACCAGATGTTCGTGATGGATTAAAACCTGTGCATCGTAGGGTTTTATATGCGATGAATGATTTAGGAATTACAGCTGATAAAGCATATAAGAAATCAGCGCGTATTGTCGGTGAAGTAATCGGTAAGTATCACCCTCACGGTGATTCAGCTGTTTACGAGACGATGGTACGTATGGCGCAAGATTTTAGTCAACGTTATATGCTTGTTGATGGGCATGGTAACTTTGGTTCTGTTGATGGTGATTCAGCAGCAGCGATGCGTTATACAGAAGCGAGAATGTCTAAGATCTCTATGGAATTAATACGTGATATTTCAAAAAATACGATTGATTATCAAGATAACTATGATGGTTCTGAAAGAGAGCCAATTGTATTGCCAGCGCGTTTCCCTAATTTATTAGTGAATGGTACGACGGGTATTGCGGTAGGTATGGCAACGAATATTCCACCGCATCAACTTGGTGAAGTAATTGATGGTGTATTGGCACTAAGCCATAATCCCGACATTACGATTGCGGAATTAATGGAGTTTATTCCAGGACCAGATTTTCCAACAGCAGGTTTAATTTTGGGACGAAGTGGGATTCGAAGAGCGTATGAAACAGGTAGAGGCTCTATTATGCTTCGAGCTAAAGTTGAAATTGAAGAGAAGTCAAATGGTAAACAATCTATTCTTGTAACTGAACTACCTTATCAAGTTAATAAGGCGCGATTAATTGAAAAAATTGCAGAATTAGTTCGTGATAAGAAAATTGAAGGTATTACGGATTTACGTGATGAGTCAGATCGAAACGGTATGCGTATTGTTATGGAAGTACGCCGTGATGCCAATGCCAATGTACTATTAAATAATCTATATAAACATACAGCACTTCAAACGAGTTTTGGTATTAATATGTTGTCTCTTGTAAATGGAGAGCCACAAGTACTAAATTTAAAACAAAATTTATATCATTACTTGGAGCATCAGAAGGTAGTAATTCGTCGACGTACTGCTTATGAATTAGAAAAAGCAGAGGCGCGTGCTCATATTTTAGAAGGATTACGAATTGCTCTAGATCATCTAGATGAAGTTATTACGTTAATTCGTAGTTCGAAAACAGCAGATATTGCAAAACAGGGCTTAATGGAACGTTTTGGTTTAAGTGAGAAACAAGCACAAGCAATTTTAGATATGCGTCTGCAACGTTTAACAGGATTAGAACGTGAAAAAATTGAGCAAGAATATCAAGACTTAATGAAGTTAATCGCTGAATTACAAGCAATCTTAGCAGATGAAGAGAAAGTTCTTGAAATTATTCGTGAAGAATTAACGGAAGTAAAAGAACGCTTCAATGATAAGAGACGAACGGAAATCACAATTGGTGGCATGGAATTTATTGAAGATGAAGATTTGATTCCAGAGCAAAACATCGCTATTACGTTAACTCATAATGGTTATATTAAGAGGTTACCGGCTTCTACGTACAAAACACAGAACCGTGGTGGACGTGGTGTGCAAGGAATGGGAACAAATGATGATGATTTCGTAGAACATTTATTAACTACTTCTACGCATGATCACATTTTATTCTTTACTAATAAAGGGAAAGTATACCGTACGAAAGGATATGAAATCCCAGAGTATAGTCGTACAGCAAAAGGTATACCTATTATTAACTTATTAGGTGTAGATAAGGGTGAATGGATTAACGCCATTATTCCAATTCGTGAATTTGGTGATGATGAATTCTTATTCTTCACAACAAAACAAGGTATTTCTAAGAGAACGCCACTTTCATCATTTGCAAATATACGTACGAATGGTTTAATCGCCATCTCTCTTCGTGAAGAGGATGAAGTAATATCTGTACGTTTAACATCTGGTGATAAGGATATTATTGTAGGAACAAGCAATGGTATGTTAATTCGCTTTAACGAGCAAGATGTGCGTTCTATGGGACGTAATGCGGCTGGTGTAAAAGCAATTACATTAGGTGATGAAGATCAAGTTGTAGGCATGGAAATTGTCGAAGAGGATGTAAATGTTCTAATCGTAACGAAAAATGGTTATGGAAAACGTACACCTATTGATGAATACCGTTTACAAAGCCGTGGTGGTAAAGGTCTGAAGACTTGTAATATTACAGATAAAAACGGTAAATTAGTAGCTGTTAAATCTGTAACAGGTGAAGAAGATATCATGTTAATTACGGCAGCAGGTGTTATTATTCGTATGCCAGTTGATCAAATCTCTCAAATGGGACGTAATACACAAGGTGTTCGTCTAATTCGATTAGAGGATGAGCAAGAGGTAGCGACGGTAGCAAAAGCACAGAAAGATGAAGAAGAGGAATCTAATGAAGAGGTTTCTTCTGAAGAATAAGAGGGGGGATTTTTTCCTCCTCTTATTTTTTTATAATAATACTTGCATAGCAATGGGAAAGTCTATATAATAGGCAGAGTCAGCAAATGAGAGATACAAATTATCTTAAAAAACTTGTTGACGAAAATAATATACTGTGATATATTATG
>NZ_JADAXG010000059.1:0-405 GCF_019837545.1 Bacillus sp. 17RED48 | reverse complement strand
TGACCATGAAAACTGTTTTCCTTCCAAGATATCATCTGCATTTGGTACATGGCTTTTTATTTGAGTAAGAAGATCCTTCAACGGTCGCTGTTCATTCGCAAAAGCAGAAATGATACTGTTATTTAATTCTCTCCACTCAGCATCTGTTACATTTGGATTTTGTAACATAAGAGAAACGTAATCTTCCCATACTAAAAAATTGATTGGTAAAATATTGGTGGATATTTTATAAATTGCAATTTTATTATCTGCTGAAGTCATCGCTTTCGCTAACCAGCGTAATCGCTCTGATTGATCTAGTTTTACTGGGTCACGTTCAGCATTTTCAAATAGTAGCATATACGGCACTTGATTTGTCGGGCTATTATCTGACCAAGGAATAACAGTTGCATCATGACGGCTCGA
>NZ_JADAXG010000058.1:0-415 GCF_019837545.1 Bacillus sp. 17RED48 | reverse complement strand
CGGACCTCAGGGCGTTCAAGGGAACACAGGCGCTACTGGTGCTACTGGACCTCAGGGTGTTCAAGGGAACACTGGTGCTACCGGACCTCAGGGCGTTCAAGGGAACACGGGCGCTACCGGCGCTACTGGACCTCAGGGTGTTCAAGGGAACACGGGTGCTACTGGTGCTACCGGACCTCAAGGTGCTCAAGGGAACACGGGTGCTACCGGACCTCAAGGTGTTCAAGGGAACACGGGTGCTACCGGTGCTACTGGACCTCAGGGTGCTCAAGGGAACACAGGCGCTACTGGTGCCACTGGACCTCAAGGTGTTCAAGGGAACACAGGCGCTACCGGACCTCAGGGCGTTCAAGGGAACACAGGCGCTACCGGACCTCAAGGTGCTCAAGGGAACACGGGTGCTACCGGACCTCAG
>NZ_JADAXG010000057.1:0-429 GCF_019837545.1 Bacillus sp. 17RED48 | reverse complement strand
TAAAAGCGGGTGAAGAGAATCGAACTCTCGACCAGAGCTTGGAAGGCTCTTGTTTTACCACTAAACTACACCCGCGTGGTCGGGAAGACAGGATTTGAACCTGCGACCCCCTGGTCCCAAACCAGGTGCTCTACCAAGCTGAGCCACTTCCCGTTATGGCGCGCCCGAGAGGAGTCGAACCCCTAACCTCTTGATCCGTAGTCAAACGCTCTATCCAATTGAGCTACGGGCGCTTATTCATGATGTTTTTTCGTCGTTGTATTTTGGCGACTCAATTATCTTATCATACTACATTTTCAAATGCAAGTACTTTTTAAAAAAGATTTTTTGATGCGGCCGAGAGGACTTGAACCTCCACGGGGTTTCCCCCACTAGGCCCTCAACCTAGCGCGTCTGCCGTTCCGCCACGACCGCGCGGAAAAAACAAAA
>NZ_JADAXG010000056.1:0-437 GCF_019837545.1 Bacillus sp. 17RED48 | reverse complement strand
TTATATTGAAAAGCTCTAGCATATAACGATAATCCGATAGGATCAATTTTATTCTTTTGTAATTCATACAACATATTTTGTAATTTCTTATTAATTTCTTTTTGAACCTCATTTTCTAAATTATGTATGTTTTTTTTATTATCATAATGCTCCTTAATTAAATGTGCATTAGTTTTTTCTATTACAGCTACATTAGCGTTTATATCGAAATTAAATACAAACTTTCCTTTTTGAAAATTAACCTCTATTTTCCTAGTCGCATTCTGTATTAATATAGAAGTGTTTGGTTTTTGGCTGGATTTTTTAGGTGGAAGCACAAGGTGTAGTATCATCCGGCCTTTATTTTTGGGCTTATTTAAAAGATTGAAGAACTTAACATTTTTTTTAGGGATACGGCTTAAATATTTACCTTGTCGATCTAAAAGTGCAATTCCTAC
>NZ_JADAXG010000055.1:0-452 GCF_019837545.1 Bacillus sp. 17RED48 | reverse complement strand
TTGAGTTATTTTATTAAAAGTGCGGGTGAAGGGAGTCGAACCCCCACGCCAAAGGCGCTAGATCCTAAGTCTAGTGCGTCTGCCAATTCCGCCACACCCGCATATTTTGTTAAAATGGTGAGCCATGAAGGATTCGAACCTTCGACCCTCTGATTAAAAGTCAGATGCTCTACCAACTGAGCTAATGGCTCTTAATGGCTGGGCTAGCTGGATTCGAACCAGCGCATGACGGAGTCAAAGTCCGTTGCCTTACCGCTTGGCTATAGCCCATTAATTAAGAATGGTGGAGGGGGGCAGATTCGAACTGCCGAACCCGAAGGAGCGGATTTACAGTCCGCCGCGTTTAGCCACTTCGCTACCCCTCCGACATATATGGTGGAGGATGACGGGATCGAACCGCCGACCCCCTGCTTGTAAGGCAGGTGCTCTCCCAGCTGAGCTAATCCTCCATT
>NZ_JADAXG010000054.1:0-475 GCF_019837545.1 Bacillus sp. 17RED48 | reverse complement strand
GGTCACCCTATTATGCACCATTGCTGGTATAACTAGAAGTGGGTATTACAAGTGAATAAAGCGGCACTTAGTGCCTTCTGAAAAACAACTAGAGGACACTAAAATCAAGAAAAAGATATTGGAATGTCATAAAAACTAAGAGAGATTTATGGATATAGAAGAGTGCAAGTGTGGCTGAAAGCCACATATAACCTTCATTTGAATCATAAGCGCATACAAAGATTGATGAATGAATGGGATATTCACTTTCTCTGAGCTCAGAAATGAATATCCCATAATGCTTATATTATTATTTAGGATTACATTCGCACTTACCATGAGCGCTTAATTCATAGTTACGATTAGAATTTACATCGTAACCTTCAGGATAATTGGATCAATGGTTGTTATGAGAGTTTGAGTTGTAATTATCAGGGTAGCTAGATTTATGGTTGTTATTAGAGTTTGAGTTGTAATTATCAGGGTAGTTAGATTT
>NZ_JADAXG010000053.1:0-534 GCF_019837545.1 Bacillus sp. 17RED48 | reverse complement strand
CTTGGCATAATTAACATACCTGATGCAAGTTGCAGTGAATGGATGAAAACAATAAATTCAAATAAAGTTATGTTTTGAAATTTAAGATTCCCCATGCGAACCACCTTCTTTTTTCTTTTTTTGTTTCGGCTGTCCTGTACTCGAGCGGGCGGTGATCATAGAAATAGGAAATCTTACAAAAGAGTCTTTTAACTCTTGAAGCCGAAATGGTGCTATTGGCAATCCGTATGGTGAACCATACGAAGTTAGTGAAACAAAATGAGCAAATAAAAGCATTAATCCACTAACAATACCTACAATCCCATAAAAGTATGCCAATAACATCATTGGAAAACGAATAAGGCGTATAGAACTTGATAAGTCATAATTAGAAACAATAAATGATGCAATGGCGGTAATAGATACGATAATAACCATAACGTTACTCACAAGACCAGCTTGAACAGCCGCCTGCCCAATTACAATCCCTCCAACAATTCCAATTGTTTGTCCAATTGGTTGTGGTAAGCGAATACCAGCTTCACGTAGCATTTC
>NZ_JADAXG010000052.1:0-888 GCF_019837545.1 Bacillus sp. 17RED48 | reverse complement strand
TCCACTCCATCCAGATATATCATTTCCTAAATTCCAAGAAGATGGCTTGTTATTCCATATAAGTGCACAATGTCCAGGTTGTCCAACAGGCATAGCTGCCACTCCAAATGCTTGACTTACTTGCGTACCAAACTTCGAAATATTACCGCATACCCCGCCAAATCTGTAAATGGAAGAAAGATTCCAACCTAAACCGTAGAATGCATCATTTCCAGCGTGAATGCTAACTCCATCTTTGTTATGGGTTACATAATTAACCAAATATGCACTTTCCCCTACCTTATCTTGATTTTTAAGTTCTGGATGTTCCGTATTAATCATATTTCTTGCCCAAGTTAAATCTTCTTCTGGTGACCAAGTATTCACTACTAATCTTAAATGCCAAACATCATATGTTCTAAAGCAAGGAAGTAACTCATTATTTTGATCTGCTGATTTATAATGTTGGTACCTTGTTAATGGATTAATAGGTTGATTGTTTGTCCAATATTTTATAGGTTCAGCATGAGCTAACGATGTAGCTATCGCTAATTTTAAATACAATCCTTCGTGAGAATTTGCATCCGCATTCCAGATTGTATTCCATATCTCAAGTGCATTTACAGGATTTTTTCCAGTTGGACTACCACCTTCAAGATAGGTATTCATCACATCTGTATTTTTCATAGCCCACCCAAGAAATTTCTGATGGTCAGCATCTTTTTTTGCAAATGTAGCCATTGTTACAGCACCTGTTTGTGATATGAATTGCCACTGAGCTAAAGCTGCTGCAAATACTGGGTCTGCAAGCTTCTTTTTCAAGTTTTCTTCAGTCGTACCCCCCACATTTCCATTCAAATATGCTGTGAGATTTTTCAAATGGGCTTCAAAATTACCATTTGCAATGGA
>NZ_JADAXG010000051.1:0-910 GCF_019837545.1 Bacillus sp. 17RED48 | reverse complement strand
CGGACCTCAGGGCGTTCAAGGGAACACAGGCGCTACTGGACCTCAGGGCGTTCAAGGGAACACAGGCGCTACTGGTGCCACTGGACCTCAGGGCGTTCAAGGGAACACAGGCGCTACTGGTGCCACTGGACCTCAAGGTGCTCAAGGGAACACAGGCGCTACTGGACCTCAAGGGAACACGGGTGCTACTGGTGCTACTGGACCTCAGGGTGCTCAAGGGAACACAGGCGCTACTGGACCTCAAGGGAACACGGGTGCTACTGGTGCTACCGGACCTCAAGGTGCTCAAGGGAACACAGGCGCTACTGGACCTCAGGGCGTTCAAGGGAACACAGGCGCTACTGGTGCCACTGGACCTCAGGGCGTTCAAGGGAACACAGGTGCTACTGGACCTCAGGGCGTTCAAGGGAACACAGGCGCTACTGGTGCTACTGGACCTCAAGGTGTTCAAGGGAACACGGGTGCTACCGGTGCTACTGGACCTCAAGGGAACACAGGCGCTACTGGTGCTACTGGACCTCAGGGCGTTCAAGGGAACACAGGCGCTACTGGACCTCAGGGCGTTCAAGGGAACACAGGCGCTACCGGACCTCAGGGCGTTCAAGGGAACACAGGCGCTACTGGACCTCAGGGCGTTCAAGGGAACACAGGTGCTACTGGACCTCAGGGCGTTCAAGGGAACACAGGTGCTACTGGTGCTACTGGACCTCAAGGTGTTCAAGGGAACACGGGTGCTACTGGTGCTACCGGACCTCAGGGCGTTCAAGGGAACACAGGCGCTACTGGTGCTACTGGACCTCAAGGTGTTCAAGGGAACACGGGTGCTACTGGTGCTACTGGTGCTACTGGACCTCAGGGTGTTCAAGGGAACACGGGTGCTACCGGACCTCAGGGCGTTCAAGGGAACACA
>NZ_JADAXG010000050.1:0-1135 GCF_019837545.1 Bacillus sp. 17RED48 | reverse complement strand
CACACGTGTTGATTAACCAAAATTATACAGTATTTATTTGGTTTATTTGCCGATGGAATGCTAGTATTTCTGTCAAATAAATTCTCCAATCAAACGGCAGAGTATCACAAAGAAACAGGCGTGTGAAACCTGCGAATGACAACGGTTTGATATGTTTTTTCTTACTACCTTTTACGTGAAGAAATTTTAGTAAAACGTAGGCAATCATAGCTGCGAACAACTGATTGAACACCGCATTTGATGTTGTGCCAAATAGCACGGGAACGTTCAAATTCTGCTTAATCCAGCGGAAAAAGGACTCGATGGCCAACGCGATTTGTACATGGCGGCGATTTCTTCAGCTGTCACGTTCATCAAACTGGTCACGACACGCATGTCTTTCCCTTCGTAGTCGGTAAATTGCACGACACGATGGCGTTTTTTCGTCTGTTTTTGTGGCGTACCGATTATGCACGTGAAATCAGCTGTCACATTTGAATCCGTGGGACGTGTGCCTTTTAGTGATTTCTTGCGATTCAATTGAACATTGTCTTTTAATCGGATAACAAAATGTTGCTTTTCTTTTTCAGTCACGTAGCGATCCACTTTATCAATTGAAAAATACGCGCGATCACAAACGAGAATAAAGCGTTTATCCTCAAGGCTTACGCCGATGGGACCGTCATGTTTGAGCCCTGTTGTTTCAACGATTTGAAGAGGCATCACTGTTTCGTTTGTGAAGCTGACATGCAGTTTTATGCCCGAACGTTCGCCGTGATAAACGGCCCATGGTAAACGTGTTTTACCGACAGTAATAGTCGTCGAATCAATTGAAAGAAGCGTTCTCGGCATCTTTAGCGTTCGACGTGTAGCTCGATTTAACTTGCCAACAATAACTTCGAAAATACGTTTCATAATGGCGTAATCTAGCGCTTTCATGTGTTTTGACAAGGATGAATGATCGACGGAAATGAGTCCAACACTCGGACCAACATCGGCTGAGTGACGCAAGCTTTTCCATTCATTTGTCGCAGCACTAATCAAATAAGAAATAACAGTAGAAACCGTGCATTTTCGGGCTGTATCGGTGTGGTTGAACTCCATTAAAATCGCCTGGAGCTCTGCTTCTGAAAAAAAGTTTTGAATCAATGTGTGG